>CATLOT010000061.1 GCA_950054155.1 uncultured Bacteriovoracaceae bacterium | reverse complement strand
TATTCCTTTCGCCAGTTCTCAATTAAAACTTGAGCCTCTTTCAAGCTGTAAAAAATCTCTCCATTTAAAAACTCATCCCTCATTCTTCCATTAAAAGACTCGCAGTAACCATTCTCCCAAGGCGAACCTGGTTCTATATACAATGTTTTTACTTCAAGACTTGAAAGCCAATCCCTGAGTTTCTCTGCGATAAACTCAGGTCCATTATCTGATCTTATAAAGGCCGGCTGACCTCGTTTTAAAAACTCTTTAGCTAAGAACTCCAAGACATCAAATGAGTTAATTTTTCTTTGAACAAGACAACCGATGCATTCTCTCGTAAATTCATCAACGACATTTAAAATTCTAAAAACTCTACCGTCTTCTGTTCTGCACATCACGAAGTCATAAGACCAGACATGATTTTTATAAAGTGGCTTATGCCGGATACAGGAGCCATCATTCAACCAAAGACGACCTCGTTTAGGTTGCTTCTGAGGAACCTTTAGGCCTTCTTCTCGCCAGATTCGGTAAATCCTTTTATGATTCACATTATAGCCCTCTCGATTCACTAGAGCAGTGATTCTACGGTAACCATACCGACCATACTCACTGGCCAGCTCAATGACTCTAGCTCTCAAGGTCTCATTGAATTTGCTTTCGTTTTTCTTATAGCGCTGAGTTGTTCTGTATTGGTCAAAGATCTTGCATGCTCTTCTTTCTGAGAGCTCATATTTTTTCATAGCGTTTTTAATGACCAGTCTTTTTCGCTCAGCGCTTACAAGTTTCCCTTAGCAAAATCCTTCAGGACACTGAGATCAAGTGCTTGTTCGGCAACTATTTTCTTCAATCGAGCATTCTCTTTTTCAAGGTCTTTGAGCTTTTTTGCTTCCGATTTAGTCATGTTTCCGTATTTCTTCCGCCACCTTCCAAATGTAATTGGAGAGATTTCAAGTGCCTTGCAGACCTCTCCTTTAGATTTTCCCTCAGAAAAGAGAAGCTCTGCCTTTCTTAACTTTGCAATGATTTGCTCTTCATTGTAGCGAATATTTCCCATGACTTACCTCCATATTTGACGATTTTATCGCCATTGTTTCTGGAAGCAAAATTGGGGGGCAGGTCATATGCAGAAGAAGGTCATGGATATTATGGATGAAATCGGTTATGATCCAACCGATGTAGTAACACACCCTGATATTGTAAATATTAGTGGAGATAAGTATATGAGTAATAATAAATGCTTTGTTGATATCAATGGAGAAAGATTTGAAGGCTTAGTAAGCCCAGACAAAACTAGTGTAACTGTCTTTGATCGTATCTCTGAGGATGAAGGCGATATCGTAGGAACATTTGGATTAGACGAAGATGGCAATCTCATTCAGGAGTATGTGATGTCTGGAACAAAGCAAATCATTGGCTCAATTGTTAGTGAAGGAAAATCGAGCTCTTCTGTAGCTCAAGCATAATCATCAAAAGTCTCTATAAATCTTCTCAAGTCTCTGTGGTTGGCTTGAACAGACTAAAACAAATTGTAAGTTATAGGGATTATTCGGTTAACGGATAATCCACCAAACTTCCCCCAAAACATTGCTTCTAAAAAAACATCAAGGCACACAGAACTGTCTTCAAAGCACCATTATATTTGGTGGTCGCGCAGACGATAACCTTATAAACTCCCTTTTGGCTCACGAGAGGGGATGAGGCCGTACTTCTTTTCAAGAAGTTTAGAGAGTCTATAGAGTTCAAAAAGACGATTCTCATCTTTTATATCATCTTTAATTTCAAGCTCTACTTCAAATTGCGCCATGCCTTGATTGCGTAGACACTCTTTTTCACTTTGCCCTTCTCGACAAATTTTCTCAACAAGATGATCGAGGGAGAGCTCAAAGGTAAAGTCACGAACCTTTTCTTCAGATTTATCTGTCACATAGCGAACTCTACTCTTAATGAGAATACGCTGGCGATAGTCTTCAATAATTTTAGAAGGAGTATAGGTTGATGTTTGCCGCGCGCGTGGAATGGACTCGATAGCGATATGAGGAACCAGTCCTTCAAGAATATCTTCCACATCGATGGAGCGTTGGCGAGGACTACATAATTTGTTCTTGTACCTTTTATCGGTGTGCTTGAGAAAACAACCGCCGACTTCCTTTCGATACCAAACGGCATCATCTATAAGGGGCTCAAGCTTATACTGAAGCTTTTCCCAGTCCTTCTTCCATTTACTTGAGCGTAAGTCTTCAAGGTCACCCTTAAGTCTCTTAGGTGCATTTTTAGAAACAAAGTGGCTTCTATGGCGTAGGTAAAGGGGAGTACCATTGGCATTCTTATAGTAAATATCGATGAATTTTGCGGGACGCTCATTCTTATAACGGTCTTGAGCTTCTCTTTCCCCTCTAATATTTTCGAGATTGAGAATCTCTCTTGCACTATCTGAGTCAGAGAGGTCATCGTAGATCGTTTGCATAAAGTTGCGGGAATTGAGGGGCATCGACCATTTTGATTCTATTTCCATATCTTCAAAGTTTCGAGGAACTTTAAAGTTCTCTTTGTCATCCCCATGAAGAGTACAGGTGCGCCGATTGGGGCCATGGAGAAACTTAAAGAAGCCATTGCTTTGGGCACTAGCGAAGTTTATATTTAGTGCGTCAGAGAGGAATTGACCTGGTTCACTAAAAATTTCTTTGGTCGTGCAAAAGAGGGCACTTCTATTATTGATTTGAATCTCTTCGATATTAGTTTGATTGGCCTTGACCTTGATATAGCCACCCATAATATAGCGAGGTCTCTGTGCAAACCAACTTCTTGTGTTGCAGTTAAAGCGATGGACAAGTTCACCATGATGAGGAGAGTCCGCATTTCTCTTACTGACCAAAATGTAAGTGCCATTACTGTCTTGAAGCATCGTCATTTTCAAGCCTAATTTTTCATTAGCTTGAGGATTTTCTTCAATAACTTCTGACCAAGTTCTCGCCAAGTAGAGAAGCTGACCTTTCCTTGAAATCACGGACACTACTTTAAGCAGCAAGACAGGTTTTTATTCTATACTCCACTGGGCTCACA
>CATLOT010000060.1 GCA_950054155.1 uncultured Bacteriovoracaceae bacterium | reverse complement strand
TGTTGGGTCACTATCCTCTCTAAAGCGCGTGATACACTTATTTTTGAGGTCGTAGACTCCTTTAAAGTTCACTCCGTCACCCACGGGCCACGTCATAGGAGCGCATTGAATGGAGCAAATTTTCTCAACATTATCGATGAGCTCAAAGGGATCAAGAGAATCACGATCAAATTTATTCATGAAGGTGACAATGGGAGTATCGCGCATTCGGCACACTTCCATAAGCTTAATGGTTTGTTCCTCAACACCCTTTGCTGAGTCAATCATCATGAGCACCGATTCAACCGCGGTCAGGGTACGGTAGGTATCTTCAGAGAAGTCCTTGTGACCGGGAGTGTCGAGAAGATGCATCGCGCGACCATTATAAGAATAACTCATGACAGCAGAGGTGATAGAGATACCACGCTCTTTTTCCATCTCCATCCAGTCTGATTTCGCGTAATTACCCTGCTTGGACTTAACCATACCCGCATCTCTGACAACACGACCAAACCACAGAAGCTTCTCAGTCATAGTGGTCTTCCCCGCATCAGGGTGAGAGATAATGGCAAACGTGCAGCGTGGCTCGATAGTTTTTGAACTCATGGAAATACTTTCTTACAATGATGGTATTAATAAGGATTTAAATTATAACAACGGAGTGTTTATGGCCATTTTATGGTGTTTATTTAGTGCAATTTTTGCTCAGTCTCCTCTTGAATTAGGGGGAACCTATTCCTTTAACCAGAGTATTGAAAAGATGCAGGCACGCCGCATAGTTCCTGTTTATGCCTTTACCCAAAGAGGAAGAAATGAGTTGGTTGAACTTAAAGCGCAAGGGTATCAATGTAAGGCGCTACCGAGGCAGACCTACCGCTGCGTTCTCTTTGATAAGAGTATTCCAGCTCCTCCAGCCGTTAAAAGACGCAGTCATGACTATTTCTCCTCTTCTGATCTCTTCATTAGTGACAGTAGTGTAAGACCAGAGATCTTAAGTGAAGGTGAGTCCCTCATCGTTTATCGTTTTAACAAAACGGTTGAACTTAAGGGGATTGAGTATCCCTATTACGACTACCAAATCAGTATTTCTCCTCAGGGTGAGTTTCATAAAATTAAAGTTGGTGAGGGGTATCGAAGAGAGGAGTTCATCGTTAAAAGTCCTTATAAGTTAGAGAAGGTGTATTTAACCGCTTCTCAGGAGCGTGATTTCTTTGAGCAATTTCTCATGAAGGGAGACTTTGTGCGCTAAAATTGTGGAGGTAATTACACAGTTTTTGCACCATTTTGAGAATTCCTTTTGAGCAATGATTGGCATTCTGGATCTCGTAGATAGGAAACGAAACCACAAGGAGTTAATCATGGTTAAAAAATTATCTGCTTTATTTGTAATGTCACTTTTTGCTCTTTCAATTAATGCTTCGGCTTCAGTTGAAAAGGACTTTGAGCAACTCAAAGCAACCACTGAGAAGAAGATGAAAGTTGTTGAAAAGAAACTCGATAAAATGGGTCAAAAAATTTCGACTCTCTCTGGTGACGCCAAAGAAAAGATGGAAGAAGAGTACGCCGATCTTAAGCAAATGAAGTTTAAGATTGAAAAGAAGCTCGCAAGTGCAGGTGAGATGACATCTGAGAAATGGGCTGATGCCAAAGATGTTATTGAAGACTACACAGATAAAATCGAAAGTCGTTTAGACGAAGCAATTAATTAGATTGCCCTTTCATATTTGTCGCTGTTGTTAAGGGCCCAGTTCATGCTGGGCCCTTCTTAATTGAGTTTTAAATCCTTGATGATTTCACTGGCATACCACTTATTAAAATCCCCTGTGGGATGGCCATCCTGGGGAATAAAGTAGTTGTCAGGGGGATTTTCTAGGGTTTTTCTAATTAGGGTTATGCCACGCTCTTTAAGGCATTCAGTGAGAAGGGGAGGCATTTTATAGGTGATAAGAGGGTGCTCGCTCACGACAAATTTAGCCTTTGGAAAGTGTTTCTTAAAAGCCTTCTTGCTTTCACTAATAAGATCACAGGTGTAGAGGTAGTGCGAGTCCATAAGTTTAGGAAAATTTCCCCATCGCGACCAGTTAAGAACTGTTCTGAGGAAGTTATAGATCTTTGTTAGCACAGGACGTCCTGTATTAAAATTACCCCTTCTTACTAAAATATCTCCTTCCTTTTCAAAATAGGGGGATTCACTGTACCAGCTGAGCTGTTCCATAAATCCATTGGCCCGCAGAACGTGGGCACCAAGGTAGAAGTAGTGAAAGATTCCCTCAGTTTGGGTAACTTCTTTTTTAAAATCTTCTCTTCTGAGATCTGCTAGCATGAAGTTTGGTCCGATGCCACCTGTTGCGAAATTATAGGCATGGGATTTCTTCAGGGAAGAATTCAATGAACTTGTGAGAGTGTCTTGATTCTCAAGTCCCGTACCAAAAATATAACTGCATCCATAAGCAATATAGAAAAACTTCTTATCCCGTGATTGATAGCGAGGATCGATTCTCCTACCGAATTCATTGGTCTGAAAATCAAAGTGGTAAATGATAGAGGACTCTGTCCTTCGAATCATTGTATTTTTTTGAAAGGGCCGATGTTTAAATCCAAGGAGAGAATCATCGGTAAAATCTTTTTCCTTAGTGTACTCGTAGATCTTGCGCCCACCATCCCACAGGATATAGCCACCCTTATCTAGAATTTCCTTTGGACTCATTGCAAATGAGGGACTTAAGAATAAGAAAAAGGACAGAAGGAAAGAGCTCATGCTCTTAGTGTATTTCAATAGGAGGAAGATTGTCTCCCATTTCTCCTGCATTATCACCCATATTTAAGGCGGTTCCGATTCCCAGTTGTCCACTATTATTCTTACCCCAGCACTTCACTTCATGATTATCAAGTTCAGCGCAAGTCGTGGTAGGAAAGAGTTTTTTGGCACTTCTCCCCGAACCTAAATCAAGAGGGGAGAGGTCTGTTATCTCGCCAGCACTGTCTCCAATGGGGTCCATCGCCCCATTTCCAACACCGCCAAAGACTCCATTACCAAAGCAGATTGGAAGAGCGTCGTGTAGGGAA
>CATLOT010000059.1 GCA_950054155.1 uncultured Bacteriovoracaceae bacterium | reverse complement strand
TGAGCCCAGTGGAGTATAGAATAAAAACCTGTCTTGCTGCTTAAAGTAGTGTCCGTGATTTCAAGGAAAGGTCACTTTCTCGTTATCTCCTTTCCCAACATGATTTCCCACAAGAACACTGCATGCTTGAGAAAAACCAAGAGCAGGAATGACCACAAAGGAAAGGATCCTTACCCCTATTCCAAAAACAGCGACGACCTCACTACCAAAACCTGCCACAAGAAAAGTAATCGCATTCATACTCAGGGCGCGAGTAGAACCCTCTAGTGAAGTGGGCACGGCCAGCTTAAAAATTTTCTTAAAGTCAGAATAAATAGGAATGATATCCCTTAGGTGAATTTGCACCTTTTCCTGACCAGACCCCATATACGAAAGACCGATAAGGGCTGCAAGTGCTTGGGTAAAGACTGTGGAATAGGCCGCTCCATCAACTCCTAAAGCAGGAAAAGGTCCCCATCCCTTGATGAGGATCGGATCAAGTATGAAGTTAATCACAACAGTAAGAAGAACCACATTAAGAGGTTTTTGAACATTGCCAACGGCCCTCAAGGTATTTTGAAAACTCAAGTAGACATACTGGAAGGTCATGCCAAACATGGCAATTTTAAGGTAGCTTGTCGCTAATTCATGAACCTCCCCCTCGACGCCAATGAGGTCTATAATAAGCTCGGCGGACAAAAAACCCACAAAAGAGATAAAGAGACCAAAGATGGCCATCACACCGATGGCCTGGGAAGCAATATGGTTAATGCTCTTTTGATCCCCCACTCCCTTATATTGAGAAATCAAAACAGCACCCGCAATACTGAAGCCTATTCCCATGGAGAGAAGTAAAAAGAAGATGGGATAGCAAAGAGAGAGGGCCGCAACAGCATTGGCCCCAATTCTTCCCACCCAGAAAGTATCTGTGAGTTGATAGGCAGACTGAAGTGCATTGGCCATAACGATAGGCCAGCTTAGCTTTAAAATTTGTTTAATAAGGTCCCAGTCAAGACGCCTTAGCCACTTCATGGCGCCATCATAGACCCTTAGGGCTAAGAGTTCTAGCTCTTTAGTGGTAGAAAGCTGTGACAAGTTTGGTTCTCTATTTTTCCTCCTCGGCGAGACAATTTTTTAAGCTGGCTTCAATTTTTTCTTCGTTAAGATCCTTTCCAATAAAGATAATACGATTTCTCTTAGTCTTCTCTTTAAGTTTCTGACTCTCATCAAAACTAAGAGAATCAAATACTCCTTGAAAGACCACTGGATGAGGAGCCTTTCTAAAATAGAGAACTCCCTTGCTTCTGAAGATACTCCCCATATATTGCATAAAGAGGACATTCAAATAATTTTCAAGAGTAAAGGGATCAAACTCCCCTTCAAATTCAAAAGCGAGCTTTTGATAGTGATGATGGCCACCTTTTAAGGAAATATTATCACTTAAGTTTTCAAAACTTTTCTTTTCAAACCAGATCTTGAGATCTTGATCATCAATAACCCGCTCCTCATTAACACCATTCTTTTCACAAAAGCTTCCCCTCTCTTCTTTTGAGAGATCCTCAGCTTTACTTATATAGTAGGTGTCACTGGTAAGCAGTTGTAATTCAAATTCTGGCATCGAACGATGTTTATCAAAATGAAGAGCATCGAGAAGACAAATAATAGAATTCAGTTCAAAGAAGCCGCTCAAATAATGAGGACTAAGAAATTGACGAGCTATCTTTGCAGGGTTTGCAACTCCAGTAGCTTCAATGATGATGTGATCAAAGTCACTTTTATCGGCAATGAACTTTTCTAAAATAAGTTCGA
The DNA here is from genome assembly GCA_950054155.1 of uncultured Bacteriovoracaceae bacterium. Taxonomy (GTDB): domain Bacteria; phylum Bdellovibrionota; class Bacteriovoracia; order Bacteriovoracales; family Bacteriovoracaceae. Next base: position 1,362 of record CATLOT010000059.1, on the reverse strand, counting down.
GATCTGATTGAATGTTACAGCAGACACATCCGCTATTAAGTTCCACTAGGGCATTATCATTTTGGGAGAGGATTTCTCCATCGATGCCAATCTCACCAAATTCATTCTCAATCACCAAGACCTTTTTATCAGGGTAAAGAGCTAATAGCTTTTGAATAAGGGTAGTTTTTCCGCTTCCAAGATGACCGGTGAAAACTGTAATCGGAACTTTCTTCATAATACTCTTTGACATAGCCTAAGCTCCCCTTTACCAGACTTTCTTCCTTAGCTTAAAAATAAACCTATCTCTCACCAATTGCAACACTGTCGCAAAAGAAAATATTTCCACTCCATCTTCTTTGATGTATCCTCACCTTATGGCCAAACATGTTGATGAATTTAAAGAAGTTCTGCAGGAGAATAAACTTCGTGTAACGAAGTCCAGACTTGCTGTCTTTACCATTCTTGATAAGTTCAGTGATCAATTCCTCTCTCCAGATGAAGTTTTTGATCTTATTCATAGCGAAACTGATTATTCATGTGACAGAGCTTCTGTTTATAGAGTTCTTGCCACTCTCGCTGACATCAATCTCCTTAACGTCACCCAGTTTCAAGGACAGGCCTCTAAATACCAAATCCATCACCACACTTCTGACTGTGGCGATTGCCACGAAAAGCATGAGCACTACTTTAAGTGCCTAAAATGTGATGCCATTCAACCAATTGGTGATTGCTTTATCGATGCCAAAATCAAAGAGCTCGCAAAGAAAGGCTTTCTCACCTTAGGTCATCATCTTGAAATCACGGGCCATTGCCCATCTTGCAACTAAGCATTAAAAGCAAATACCTTCAAAAAAGAAAAGGGTTTTGCGCTTTTCATTAATAAAATTGCCAGCCTTTCCTTCGTAAACAATCTTTAATCGTCGCATGCCCATCACGATACGAACGCATCCCGCTCTTAACCAGCATTTCATTTGAGAAATTTTGACAGAAAATAAGGTCTTCCTTAAGAGACTCACTCATCTCTGGTGTTGGACGATGGGAATTAAAGACACTCTCCCCTTTTTGTGGGTGAGTAACCTTTAAGGAGCAACCAAAAAGAAGGGAAGTCAGAAGTAATTTGGGCATGAGTTTTTTCATACCCAAATCATAGCAGATTACTTTCCTTTTAGGACATTAAAGTCGTAAACATAGCAGCTATAGTAAAAAGCACGGCCATTGAATCTCTTTAGCGCATAAATAGCGTTAGAGTCTTCAAAGAAATCACAGCTATAAGCTTCAACCTCTTTTCCAACGAGGTCGCTCATGACCTGCCCCCCAATTTTGCTTCCAGTAACATAGGCGATAAAATCGTCAAATATGGAGGTAAGTCATGGGAAACAT
>CATLOT010000058.1 GCA_950054155.1 uncultured Bacteriovoracaceae bacterium | reverse complement strand
CGCAATATGAAAAGCACTTTCACTTCCTGCACACCATGTGGAGTGAGAAGCTCTAAATATTCAGCATTTAACCAAATAAATCAAATACTTAGCCGACTTTGAGTGAGTAAAAATCACTCAAAGTCTTACTTATCTTTAATTTCCCTTTCTTGCAGTGATAGATTATCTCCATGAAAATTATCACGCTTCTGCTTCTTTTTATGAGCCCGTTTTATACTTTTGCCTTAAAGTCTGAAGATCACCTCTCTTCTACAGAGGAAGGCTATTTTGTTTTTGATTCAGAGAAAAAGCTCCTTCCTCTCCTTCATCAGCAAGACCTCAATATTGATCATATCAATGAGAAAGGATTTGAGATTTATGGTCCCCATGGATTAGGCACCTTCCTTCATGACCTAGGTGCGAATTTCGAGGATCTCACCCCTCACACTAAAAGATGGCAATCTCTTATAGCTGAATACCCGACACCTAAAGAAGTCCAAGAAAGAGTTGAGTCACTCGTTAAAATGAATCCCGATATTCTTGAGTTAGAGATCATCGGGAAATCTCACCAAGGACAAGACCTCTATGTCGTAAAGGTTTCCGACAACGTTAGCTTTGACGAGGCAGAACCTGAGTTTAAATACATCGCCAATATGCATGGAGATGAAATCGTTGGCCGTGAATTAATGGTGCTCTTTTTAGAAGATCTCGTTAAACGTTATCGAGAGAAAGATCCCAAAGTACTAACAGCCATTAATCATACCGAAATATTCATAATGCCTACCATGAATCCGGATGGGTCAGGTAACCATAGACGTGGTAATGGACACCACCGCGACCTCAATAGAAATTTTCCTGATTTCACGACTCGTGACAATGTCAATACTCCGCAAGGCCGAGAGCCTGAAACTCAAGCTGTAATGAATTGGCAGGCGACCAGAAATTTCTCTCTCAGTGCAAACTTCCATGGTGGCTCTAAAGTCGTAAACTATCCTTGGGATACAACAGCAGAGCAGGCTCCTTTAACTGGCCTCATTAAAGAACTTAGCTCACACTATGCCGCCACCGTTCCCGGAATGTTTGACAACCAATATTTTCCAGGAGGAATCGTAAATGGCTACTCTTGGTATCATATCGACGGTGGAATGCAGGACTGGAGCTACTACTTTCATAATGACCTTCAAGTCACCGTTGAGCTCTCTAATTCCAAATGGCCATCCTATGATCGTATTCCCCAATACTATGAGGACAATTCTCAAGCGTTACTAGACTATCTTTTAAAGGTTCACCAGGGTGCAGGATTCTTTCTTGCCGATAAAAATGAATCAGGCCTAGTGACTCTAATAAGTGATAATGAAGACAAGTACGGCCCTTATGACTTTAAGAATGGTGAGTTTCATAAAATTCTCCCTATTGGAAACTACACCATTAATGTTGAAACGAAGTCAGGTGACCAAAAGACCTTTAAAAGAGTTGTAACTGACAGCCTTCCTCAATAAAATGAAAGGGTGAAATTACTTAAAATCACCCTCATCAACACTGCCCTCTTCCTTCTTCTCCTATTTCTGGCAGAGGGCGTGGCCAGCTTCCTTACAAAAGACTCTGATCTTCCAAGTATGTCTTATTCACGTTTTTATGAATTGGCGACTAAACCAAATTTTAATTATCGCCCACAAGGGTCTCGACACTACCCGAAGCACAAAGGCGTTTTTGACTCTGTTTATCATTACAAGAAATCATTCGATAGAGTTGTTCCTCAATATAATAATCAACCTACTACTGAGTTTATTTTCATGGGCTGTAGTTTTACTTTCGGAGTTGGAGTCAATGATAATGAAACTCTTCCAGCCTATTTTAGTGAAATTAATCCAGAGGCGATAAGCTTAAACTTCGGGTTGCCAAGCTTTGGCCCAAATGAATCACTTGCTTTCCTGCGCCAATTTAAAAGAAAGGATGAAGTACCACCCTCGATTAAAGAACATATTGGAATCTACACACTTTTTAATGACCATGTTAACCGAAGCGCACTCAATCTATCTCATCTTTGGTGGAGTGATCCGCGAGATATTATTTATTTTGAAGTAAAAGAAGGAAACTTAAGAGGAGGAGAAGTTCTCGCAAAGGAAAACTACCCTCTTTATATTTGGAGCCTTTTTCTCAAGACAAGTGAGCTCACAAAATTCTTCTTTACTCTCGCTGACAACGATATAGATCGTCCTCTTGGTACTCTCTTTGATCAACATGACATCAACCTTACCGCAAAGGTCATTAAGCAAATAGAAACTGAGTTTATGAAGCGATTTCCCAATAGTAAGTTCTATGTCTTTTTGATGGAAACAACATCCCCCAAAGTTATCAAAGCACTCAAAAGTGAAGAAATTTTCATATTAAATGAGGATAAACCTTTTGCCAGCCTAAAGGGGCTTCCAGATGGTCATCTCAAGCCTTCTGGAAATAAAGAAATGGCTGAGTTTCTGCTCGACACCATCAACGCCACGCAATAGCACATTTACAGCTCCTGCCTTCTTTTTGTAAGATAAAAATATTGGCGTACCTAACAAAAGGAAATTTAATGAAGACAATCAGCCTTATTACTGCACTCTCAATTCTTAGTATTCCTGCTCTCGCTAAAATTGAAGTTCCAACCAAAGCAAAAGACGGTTTTGTTAATGTTAACAATCGTAAGGAATATGACTTTAGCAATTATCCAAACGAAAAAATCTGGCACGAGTTTGGTCGTCCCTTCTGGAAGGCTACTCCCAAGAAAGCAGAAGTATCTGCGCCAGTCAAAGCAGAGGCACCAAAAGTAGTTGATACTGATAGAGATGGTATTGAGGACTCACTTGATCAATGTCCAAACACTATGGCCAATACAGTTGTTAACTCATTTGGCTGTAAGCCAAAAGAAAATAAAGTTTCTGAGAATATTGACCTAAATGTAAGATTTCACCTTGGAAAAGCAACAATTAACGAAAAATACACCGACGCTATTAACAAGCTTGGCTCATACCTAAAGAGAAATGCAGACTCTACAATTGAGATTCAAGGCCATACTGATACAACAGGGGTACTTAGCTTCAACGAAGAGCTTTCTAAAAAGAGAGCAATCGCAATCAAAGAATACTTAAAAACCAAGTATGATATTCCTTCTGACCGTCTTAAGACTGTTGGCTTTGGACCAAAGAAGCCCGTTGCTTCTAACAAAACACTTGAAGGCCGTAAGAAAAACCGCAGGGTTGAAGTCGAAGTTATTCGATAAAACACTGCCCTAAATTCCCAGTTCAAAGAGGCCTTATAAAGGCCTCTTTTTTTATAGCGACTTTATAATCCGACGGTAGGCGAGGCGGTACTTTTTCATTTGATCTTTAGAAAAATAGGAGTCGTTGTAATACGAATGGCTAAAAACTTCACAGAGAAAATATATCTCTTTTCGCCTTTCCCTCAGAAAATCAAGACTATCTCCGAGGATTCGAGGGGGAGGAATCTCCTCTTCAGGAAAATGAATCTTTTTAGCAGCATGAGCGTAATTAAGATAAAGCTCATTAATCTCTTCTTTTTGATTAGCATAACGCTTTCTAGAGAGCAGCTTCTTCTTTAAGAGCACATCTTCTCCGTCTTCAACGATCTGAATGTCATCCTTTTTAAAAAACTTAAATATTACATTTCCGGCAAAGAGGATTATTAAGAGAGCGGCAATCCTCTTTACGGCACCGACGATACTCTTAAGTAGCTTTGGTTCGATGAGTGCTTGATCAGTCTCCTTCACTTCTCTTTCCTTTTCAAAAGTGGAGATAGCCTCATTAAGGTTTTTTTCAATGTTTTGAGCGTCACTTTCTTTTATCGCTTTCTTGATGCTCTCAAAGTCCTTTTCACTTAAACCACTTCCTGTTGTGGCCAAATCCTCAGAAAACTTCTTCCCACTAATGAGAGAATCAAACTCTTTCTTGGCTCCTAATTGCTGCCCTTTTCCTTTATGCCGTCCTTCAAAGCTCGCAATTTTCTCTGATAATTTTTTAAAGCTCTTTTGGAAATCCATTTTTTCCTTTGAAGAGAGATCACTCCAGTTTTGAGAACTCGCAATGTCCTCAAATTCTTTCATCTCTCCCTTTAGCTCATTGAGCTCATTCTTCATAAGGTTAAAATCTCCACGACTCTCAAAGTCCTCAATATTCATTTTTTCATATATCTCTGATAGACCTTTATCCATTTTATTTAAATAATCTGTAGCCATTTTCGCATCTACATAGCCTTGTGACTTCTCCCTAAACTCTTTTAGCAATTCTTTATTCTTCGCAATATCAACAACAGACGGACCTTTTAATTTCTTGCCTAGACTCTTATTAACTTTTTCAATCGAACTCAATCTTTCTTTTGGTGGTGTTTTAGTCCAAAAGGAGTTTGGTATTAAAAAATCGCCCGTGCAAAAAAGAATAGCTGCGGGCAAGATGGCCTTCCCTAGGGCATTCAGACTTTGACTGTTTTGCTCCAAAGGTTTTCTTAGGTTCATTTTTCCAACAATGCGAAGCTGCCAAAAAAAGACAAACAGTGGAACAAGACTATAGTAGAGGCTCTCCCTACTCACCAACAGGACAGAAAATATCAGTTGGACTAAACAAGCAAGAAGTAACCTCTCTTTTGTCTTAGAAAAGATCAAAAAACCTCCAATAACGAGTGGAGCAATCATTTCCAATGAAATAAGAGAAATTCGACTCCTCGTCATCTGAGAGACAAGCATCACAGATAAAAAAGAGACTAATGCAACTAAAGCCATTTTTATCTTATTTCTAATCGGTGAGGTTAATCTTAATTCTCTCTCAAATGCCTCTTCTTCATCATTGGCCGTGGAAACACGTTGACCTAAAACCATTATTTCTTGATAAAATATACTTCCTCTATCTGTTTCACTTTCTCCAAAGAAATCCTGCCAATTCTTACCCAACAAAAGAAGATTTAAGGCCATTACTGGTATACTATTCACAATAATGACATA
>CATLOT010000057.1 GCA_950054155.1 uncultured Bacteriovoracaceae bacterium | reverse complement strand
TGTTAGATTTTTTGGCGATCTATGCGATTTATCATAATCAGATTATTGAGGGGGTTCGAAGGCCTCGGATCTTTAATATGGTTTAGGTCCATTTAAGGGGGTCAGTTTCTACCCGCTAGGAGATTTCCTCATTCATCTTGTTTACTTTTTCGACTAAAGACTGCTCATAACTTTTAAGCTTACTCGCAAGTTCGTCATCTGAAGCTCCAAGAATTCTGACTGCCATAAGTCCTCCATTAAAAGAACCGTCCACTGCCATTGTCGCAACGGGGATCCCCGCAGGCATTTGCACGATACTCAGGAGAGAATCAATTCCTTCAATAGACTTCTTAGAGTTCACCGGAATACCTATAACAGGAAGAGTTGTTGCAGACGCCACCATTCCAGGAAGATGAGCAGCCCCACCAGCACCAGCAATAATAACATTATAGCCCTTCTCTCTCGCACTTGTCGCAAAGTCGAGCATGCCTTGGGGAGTTCGGTGAGCACTGACTATTTTAACATCATAGGAAATAGTGAAGTGATCAAGAGCATCGAGTGCTCCTTGCATTGTTGGTAAGTCACTTGAAGAGCCCATGATAATCGCGACCTTATAATCTTTGCTCATTTTACTCTCCCTTAGAACCATGCACTTTAATCAAATCATGATGGCGATGGTATATGTCGATTAGTTCCTCATAAGTATCTGCTAAGATAGTAACATGACCCATCTTACGCCCTTCCTTACATTCTTCTTTTCCATAATTGTGAATAAAAACGCCTCTTTGAGCAAGCAGCTCTTGAACGCCTTGCCACTTCGCTCTTCCTTGACCACTTCCGATAATATTAAAGGTCAACGCCTTTTGGATTTGATCAGTTTCTCCGAGGGGTTTTCCAAGAACAGCTCTTAAATGGTTTTCAAATTGGCTTGTAAGGGAAGATTCAATTGTATGGTGCCCACTATTATGAGGACGAGGGGCTAATTCATTAACCCATAGTTCTCCCCTTTTCGTAAGGAACATTTCAATTGCAAGCACACCCACCATTCCAATGGCCTCAGCAACTTTAAGGCCGAGGGCTTTTGCCTCACGGGCAATCTGATCATCAATTCTTGCCGGATAGAGAGTGTAAGAGATGAGGTTGAGCTTCTCATCAAAGGCCATCTCAGTGGGTTCATAAACCTTGGTTTCACCACTAACACTTCGAGCAACGATGACACTTAATTCCTTTTCAATATCAGCTCTCTCTTCCCAAAGAACATTTCTTTTAAAGGACTCATCAAGAGTTGAGGGATCTCCATCGAAGAAACACACCCCCTTACCGTCATAGCCCCCTTCAGGAACTTTTAAAAAACCTTGCTCAAGACCTGATGTGACCTGATCCACTACTTTATAAGGAGCCGTTGCCAAATCATTATCGGTAAAGAACTTCTTTTGACGAACCTTATTTTGGATAATCTCAATGACATGGCTAGAAGGAGAAACTAAAACACCCTTTTCTTCGAGGGCCCGTAATCCCTCAAGACTAACAGCCTCTAAATCTAAGGTGACATATTTACAGTCACTGAGCTTAAGAACGTCATTACTATCCTTAAAGTTTCCAGGAGTGAACTCTTGGCAAAAAGGTCTGCAAACAGAACTTTCCCCATCGAGAATGGTCACTCCTGTATTCCAACGCATACAATGTGGCAGCATCATTCGGGCGAGTTGACCGCCCCCCAAAATCCCAAGTTCGTGCTTCTTCAAGGAAAGTCCTTCGTCAAAAAAAAAGGGTATTTCCCCTGTTTTAGCAAACTTAGAACCAATTGGCCTTGCCAATTGCTTCAGAGTGAAAATTTCGCTGAGTTGGGATTTTGCCCACTTTCTGAGGCAGCATTTTTTGAAAATATCCTTTCCTCAAAACTCTAAGGTACTGGAATAAAACAAAACAGACAGAAAAGTTAAAGTATTTCTCTTAATCTCTCGATAATGGAAAGAGATAAGAACCTTACTTAGGAAAATTATGCAAAGGTGTGTTGCCTTCATTTTTTCATTATTTCTTTGCTTCTCATTAGCAGTATCTGCTGATGAAGCGAGCATCTCTCTTCTTAATGAGAGACTTCAGAAAATTAATGAAGAGGCCTCTGAACTTAAGGATCTTGCCGAGCGCCTCACTCTTCATGCAAAAGAGCTAAAAGATGACGACCCAGCGGCCTTCACCAAGCATATTGGAGAAGCACTCCAACTTGTAAGAAGAGCGGAAAATCTCGAAAAAATTAGCTCTACTCTTTCAAGTGCCATCGAGAATAACCCGACTCCTGAGCGCCTCCAAAAAATAGACCTTCTTATTGGCAAAACAGAGTCTGAAATAACCAATACCCAATCTCAAAGGGAGCAACTCGAAATCCTTTTAACCAAAGAAGCTCCAGTCGCGATGACTGTTGCCCCTACTGTGAAAGCTCCAACTCCTGTTCCTGCTCCTGTCATTGTGACGCCGGCCCCTGACACAGCTGTGGTGATAAAAAACCCTCCTGCTCCTAAGGTCGTACAGGTCACTAATGAAGAAGTCGTTCTTAAGCCAGATGAAGTTCAAGAGGTCCTTAAGCCAGTTGAAGTAAAGGAAACGTTAGAAGCCGTTAAGCCTGATGTCGTCCTCACCCCTGTACCAGTGACACCCGAAGTAGCTCTTACCCCCGTCCCTATTGAAACGACTGTTCTTCCTCCAGCTCAAGGGGAATCGAAGCTCAATATCACAGTAACAGAAACACAGCCTATCGATTCAGAACCCATACGAGTCATAGACCTTGAAGAAGAGTTCAAGCGCCGCCAACAAGAAACTCCCGTTGAAACCATGGAGCGCTTAAGATCGGCTGATCCTTATGGTAGCGAAGAAGCAATGAAGGCAAGCCCAGAAGAGCTTTTCCTCGTTGTCGAAAAAGACTTTCGTGAAGAAAGTGGAGAAGATATTAATGATGAGGATATCAAACCTGTCATGCGCCCCCCTGCTCCTGTCCCCCAAACTGATCGTGAGTTAGTGGAGACAGTATCGCCAGAACAATACGCTCAAAAGAGAGTTCAGGAATTAAGAGATCGTTTCAAAGACCGCCTTGATACAAAATTGCCAGTCCTTAAATCGATTCGTGTTTACAACACTGAGACAGGACGTGAGCGCTGGCTACGCCAAGGCGACGGTTACTCTTTTCAAGCAGTAGGCTTTGGCCCTCGAAATAGTATTCGCGTCAAGGTTTACGATAAAGATGATAACCTCGTTGAAGGTGATTTTATAACCCTTCAGAAAAATGTGACGGAAGGCAGTTCCTATGACAAAGCCTTGCGCTCACTAAGAGCACTAGAGCTAATTAGAGCGAGCCACCATGAAGAGGCCGTCTGTAAAGAAGGTCAAGAGCCCGATGATGTCTTTCTTGAATCTTCTGCAAGACCACGCATGAGACCAGAAAACCTTGGTGTTGAAAGAGATCGACCAGGGACGAACTACCGTCCAGGCTGTGAAGTCTTGAGCGATGGTATCCAAACCCAAGATAAATCAAAGCTCAAGCAATGTATCCGTAGCATACAAAGTTTTATTAAGAGTAACGGTACAAACCGTTGTCGTGTCATCCAGAAACTCTTCTCACTTAATGAGAAAGAACAAGATTTTGCGGCACTGGTTTTTACAACCATTGGTGAAGCTCCAGGAAGACTACCTGCAGGTTCGGCTGATCACTTAATGATCATGAAGTCTCTAAAAAATAGGGAAAGAGCTGTTAAGCGCGCCGGATGGAGAGAGCCACTCAATAGCCTAGACCTCGCCTTAGTCCCCATGCACTACTCAATGTTTAATAACCATAATGGTCGCTTTGCTTCCACTGGCTTCTTAAGCAGTTCATCTAATATGGACAATATCGTCGAATCGGTGGTGGAGTATCAAAATGCCAGCTGGCATCCTCCAGGAGAGATTGATAACATTACTCACTATTACTCACCTCCTGCGATGAAACCTGCAGGCAGAAGAATTTGGTGGTCGCGGCCAAGCCAAAACCCCAATAGAACACTTCGTGAAATCACTGGCATTCGAGTTAATGGGCAGCCTGTTGTGAATGCAACGAATTCTCGAAATGGATATCATCGCTTTTTCGCTGGAGTAGATGGACCCAATAACTACGCAACAACAAGAAAATCAAGAAGAACTCTAGGCGCATGTAGGTAAGTTAAAATGAAGAAGAGATTATTGATTCCTAAAATTCTTTTCCTACTGTTCCACCTCTTTGTGGCGACAAATACCTATGCTCAATCAGGTTCTCTAAAAAGTGAGTGGCAAGTTTATAGTGACGATAAAGGTCACTATCTTGGCTTAAAGAAGAAGCAATTTAAGCTTATTCGCCTAGAAGCTCATGGTTCACGCCCTCAAATCATGAAGGTCATTCCCTACGAGAAAATGAAGCATATTGTCTTCATCCATTACTTCGCAGGTGAATCAGGCACGACTGAAGCAGTAAAACAATTTCATGTTGTTGTCTTTAATACAAAGACCCAACAATTCTTAGGGAAGGCTCCGTACCGCTATATTTCTGCGACACCTGGCCTCACCCAACCAAAGTGGGATTATAAAGAAGATCATATCGCCGTAAAAACGCCCTATCAGGGAGAGATTATTATTCCCTTTCAGTAGAAGCACATTCAGGAGGAGCGAGGAAGAAAAGCTCCGCTGAATGCCTCATCGCCCCTGCTGCTAACTCCGCTTCGTCCCCTGAGCCCCAAAATAAATCAGCTCGTCCAGGCCCCTTGATCGCTCCTCCCGTATCATGAGCAAAGACAATACGCTTTTTTGGAGTAAATTCTGTCGTTTCCTCTTTAATCATGGGATGCAGGTAATCAAGGAGTCCAGCCGCTCCTAAAGGAAAAAGTCTGTAATCAATAGCAACAGTGCTCATCGGCTGGGGTTCAATTCCAAAAGTCGTGAGTCCTTTTTTATTTTTCATTTTTTTAAAGAAGACATAACTAGGGTTCTTGCTCAGAAATTGATAAAGTTCTTCTTTGTTTAAGGTCTTAAGATAAGCTTTAATTTTAGCTAGGCTCATCTCTTCTTTAGGAATGACATCAAGGAGGGCTTTACCAATACTGAAGTAACGATGACCATTCTGACCGGCATAACCTAAATCAACTTCTTCTCCTCGAGGAAAAACAATTTTACCAGAGCCTTGAATTTGTAAAACGAAAGCATCAACTGGCCTTAAGTAGGCCAATTCAAGGCCTCGATTTTTCAATTTCTCTTCCACATCAATTTCATAGCGAGAGAAATAAGGAATCACTCTCTTGAGTTCACCAGGCCCATTGATAATTCGCCCTCCAACAACTCCTCTTGAGAGCTCTTGGTCTAAGAGATCTTCATGGGAAAAGCCTTCAAAGTTGACCTCTATTAAGTCTTTGGGAAGAGAATAAAGGGGTTGGGTAAATTCACCTTCAGGACTCTTTCTCGCCTCATAAATAGGGGAAAAATAGCTTGTTAAGAGAATCTCTCCCCATCTCTCTTTGCCATACACTTCATAGAGGGCTAGGGGCTGATCCCTATTGGCAGCGAGAGCACTTAAAAAACCACTGTAGCGCTCTGTAGAGACCGTACACTGACCAAAGACCATCGTGTCACCAAAGGGCTTTGTTTCAAGCCTCTTAAGCGTCTTAAGCAGAGAATCGAGAGGAGTATCAGCCCTCAAAGACTCAAGACTTGTTTTAGCATAAAAGCGCATCGCTTGATGGCGCTCTTCAATGGGAGCCCGGGCACAGGAGAAAACAAATAGACCAAGCAAAAAACTCCACTTTAATTCTTTCACTGCCTAAACCCTTTTTCTTAAAAACCGATAAGTTGAGTGACTATTATGAGGTATCTATGCGGATTAAGCTAATCACAATTTTACTTTGCTCCTTGTCCCTTCAAACTCAAGCGGCTTGTATTCCCCTAATGAATCGCCTGCTCAAAAAGCCTGGGCCATTTGCGTATACTGATGAATATAAGTACCGCCAAAAAATAGGGAGTCTTGAAGGAGTAACAAACTTTCTGAGAAGAAGAAAAGAAAACCCTGAGCCTGCCCTTAATATTAAAATCTTTAAGAAAATTGCTCTTATGAATGAGCATATTATGAACGGTACTCACGCTCCCAATGAAAGGCGATGGCGAACTTTCTTTCGTGAGTTTGAGGCTAATTTTATTAGTTTCAAAAGAAGTAATGCTCTTGTCGATATCATCAGGAAGAACCCCGACGACACCCCATCACAATTCTTCTATCGCCTCTCTGAGCTTAACTATCCCAATGCTTATATCGAATTTATTCAGCGTCGCCTGAGTGAAGTTGAAACTCTTGAAAACCTGCGCATTGCACTTGATCTGGAAAAGAAAAATACCCTGGTGCAAATTGGTAACAATTATCAAGAGTATAGAATGGTACGTGGAAACCTTGAAGAGCTGTCAGGAAAACCAGAATGTAATGAAAGATGTAAGGAAATGATCACCAGGTTACAAGAAGGAATTGGTGCTTCATCACAGAAAGAAAAGCTCATGCATGCTATGTTTTTTCAAGATGCTGAGCCAATTGACATCGCTATTATGAGAGAGCTTCTCTATCAAGAACCTCTCTTTGTCTTAACAAAGTTGAAGAGAGAGCGTAACGCAGAATTCTTTCGCTTTCTCTTTAGTTTTATTTCACAAACCGAAATCCTCGATAGACTCTTTGGCTATATTTACAAGTCAAAACTCTTGGGAAAGACAAAGGCCACCCAACTCTTTCAAATGATTTTTAACGCTCAGGCGAGAAAGCATCACTTCCCAAAAATCCAACGTGTTCTCTTTGGTCCTCAAGAGCCCGAGAAAGCTCTTGATCAACTGAGAAACTTAAATACTTCTGTTGCCGATGATGAGCTTCTTGTCACTTTTTCTCGTCGTGTTGATACCCTGGCCAAAAATAAGTGGGACGAAATTAAGAAAGTAGCTCAAGAAGAAGATCCTGAATTTCTCAAAAGAATGGAAAATGCTCAAGAGCAAGGTACGGCCAGAGGAGACCTTTCCCCCACTCAAGAACCCAGCTTCGTTAAAAGACTGGCAATTCTTCTCGCAGCAGGTGTCCCGACAGTTGGTTACTTTTATTTTGATGCCCAACCTACTGCTGTTGATGATGCGGACCCAGGTGATGACGGAATTGAGGTGGACCCAACTCTTCCCCTTCCTGAAAAAGGTGAAGTTATCGCTTTTGATGGAGAGGAAGATAGAATGATTGAGGAAGCCACTGAGGTCATTCGCGAGTTAGAGGAAGGAATCGATAATCAAGAGACAAGAGGACCCTCTTCAATAGCGAAACTTGGCAAGAGAAGGCCACTCTTTACCCGCCTGTGGTGCTCTCTTTTTAGTTGCGCTCCTTAAGAAGCCGAATAAAAGGCATGGCTTCATTATCCACGCCTTTTTTCACTACGGCCCAGACATTCGTTTCCATCTCGGAAAGCTCACCAAGAACAATTATATCTTTATTTTGGCACAGCCTATTCTTTCCGGCTTCAGTGACAATCGTAAAACCTAAGCCCTTTTGGCAAATTACCTCAAAGAGTTCGAGGCTATTTCCCTCGCCAATCTTCGGGGAGCTAATACCGTATTGAGAAAAGAACATATCAATATCATAACGAAGATCACTCGAAGTGCTATGACCAAAGAAAGGGATTTGACTTAGACTATGAGGAAAATCCTTTTGATGCTTTTTAAACTTCTTATGAGCGACGGCATAACTGCGATTCGTTCCCACTCTATGGGCCACGAGTTGTTGTGAGACCCCATCCTTAGAAGAAGTGAGGAGAACGTCGATCTCTTCTTCCTCTAGGAGAGAAAGAAGATAGGCCTTATCTCCTTCAATGAAGTTCACCATGGTTTTTGGATTTTCAAAGAAAGGAATTTCCTCTTTTTTGTTAGTTTTTAAAGTATAGATAAAATTTGTGCCTCTAAATTTTTTATCAACTACATCGAATTTTAAATTACTTTTAT
>CATLOT010000056.1 GCA_950054155.1 uncultured Bacteriovoracaceae bacterium | reverse complement strand
TCGGCAGTTAAGCCCAACATCGGCGAAGGTAGTGCTCGGGAAACTGAGTGTGAGAATAGCAAGATGCTCCAATTATAATAAAGCCTCTACTTCGGTAGAGGCTTTTTTTTTGCCCTCGGGGGTGGTGCTGGCCTGAGCAAGCTTCGCTTACCAAGGCCAATCTTTGTATGTGACACGCCTTTGGCGTGTCGGGCCCCTCGGGCACTGCGTGCCTTTTGGGTTTTGGTGGGACTATGACGAAATTGATTGAACTTGGATTTTGCCGTAAGCCTCATGGTGTAAAAGGGGCTTTTTCCTTTCATCTTCATAATAGTGAAAGCTCGGTTCTTAAGAAGGGTTTTAAGATCCAGTTATTTCCTCTTTCCTCGGATAGCACTCTTTCTAAAGAGGGTGAGGAGTTTGAGATTTCTAGTATTAGCTTTGGCAACAAAGTGATTGCGACCCTTAAAGGTGTTGATAATCGTAATCGTGTTGAAGAGATGCTTCCTTTTTCTATTCTTGCTGATCGTTCTTCTTTTCCTGAAACAGATGAAGGGGAGGTCTACTTGAGTGACCTCGTTGGATGCCAGGCCATTGATGAGGACGGTCAAGTTGTTGGAGAAGTGGTTGATTTGGGCTTTAACGGGGTTCAAGATATCTTGGTGATTCAAGGCAAAGAGGAAAAAATTGAGGTCCTCTTTATTGATAGCTTCGTTTTGGGTATTGATGTAGAAAAGAGAGAAATTATTATTAAAGTACCCGAATATTTCTAATGAAAACGATTCACATCATGACCCTCTTTCCTCAAGCTTTTGACTTTCTCTTTGAGACCGGTGTGGTGGGAAGTGCTCTGCGGGGTGAGCGTGGTGATGTTCCCAGACTAAATTTTGTGAATCCTAGTGATTATAATGATAAAGGTTTTAAAGGCGTTGATGCCGCTCCTTATGGCGGTGGTGCTGGTCAGGTTATGCGCGCCGATTGTCTTGAAAGGGCCCTGTTGGAGGGGATCATAAAAGACGGCCAGCTCTCTGAGTTTGATATTATTTATCTTGGTCCAAGAGGGAAGAGGTTTGATCAAGGTTTAGCCTCTGAACTTCAAAAAGCTTGTGAGCAAAGAAATATTGTCTTTATTTGTGGCCGCTATGAGGGAATAGATGAGCGCTTTTTACAGCGCTATGTAAATCGCCATATTAGCTTAGGTGACTTTGTTCTCTCTGGAGGAGAGCTGGGACTTATTCCTATTTTAGATGCTGTTTTTCGCTTGATGCCAGGGGTTCTTGGAAATAGCGATAGCCCGGTTGAAGAATCCTTTGATGGCAATGGCCTTGAGTTTCCTCAGTACACAAAACCCCAATTGGCCTGTGGCGAGGAAGTTCCCAAGGTTCTTCTTAGCGGACATCATGAAAATATAAAGAAGTGGCGCCATCAGCAGCGCCTAGAGATGACAAAGCTTCATCGACCAGATCTTGTGAAAGAGAAGTCCTGTGAGGCTAAAGAAAAGAGGAAGAAATGAAACTTTATTTAGGACTCGTTCATCATCCCATTAAGAATAAGAGAGACGAATTGGTGACAACTTCTGTTACCAATATGGACATTCATGATATTAGTCGCAGTTGCCGTACTTATGGAGTGGCGCAGTATCATATTATCACTCCGCTAGAGGCCCAGCATGCTCTTATTGGGCGTATTTTGGGGCATTGGGAGCAGGATAAGAATGGGGCCTATAACCCTGATCGTCAGGATGCCCTGGCGATTGCTCGTTCAAGCTATAGTCTAGAGCAGAGTATCAAAGAAATTGAAGAAATTGAGGGCGTTCGTCCGCTTATTTGTGCGACGGGAGCCAACTTTAAAGAATATGAGCTTAATCCTAATCAAGTAAAAGAGAAGGCCCAGGTTGACAACAAGCCTATCTTCTTGATATTTGGTACAGGCTGGGGACTGCACGCCGATGCGCTTGAAATGGCGGACTGTTTGGTTGAACCTATTTTCGGGGCGAGCCCTGATGGGTATAATCATCTTTCTGTTAGATCAGCAGTGGCAATTTACTTGGACCGCTTCACAAGAGCGCTCTAGTTTATTGGCCTCTGTAGTCTAGAAACTCAAGTTGATTTAAGGTCACAAAAGTGACCCTCTGGTTAACTTCACTTTGCTCTTTAACTAATTTATGAGCATAGGAGAATAAAATGAATTTGGTAGATGTTGTAAAAGCTGATCATCAAAATCCAAACGCTGAAAAGCACCCTGACTTTAAATCTGGAGACACGGTAAATGTTCACTCAAGAATTAAAGAAGGTGACAAAAGTCGTATTCAGCAATTCAAGGGAACTGTTATTTCTGTAAAGAAAAAAGGTGACCTTGAAGGACACTTCAGAGTAAGAAAAACTTCTTCAGGTATTGGTGTTGAGAGGGTCTTTCCTTTTCATTGTCCAAACGTTGAGAAGATTGAAATTGTTCAAAGAGGTAAAAGTCGTCGTTCGAAACTTTACTACCTTAGAGAGCGCTCTGGTAAGTCTGCTCGTATCGCTATCGATTACGATAAGAAAGACTAAGAAAAGAATAAAAAGAGGCCCTCCTTTTGGAGGGCTTTTTTTTGTCCAATAAAAATGCTGCCTATGGATTTTCCAGAAATTGTAACCTTTCAGGGCTCAAAGACCTTACGTAAAAGTATTTACGCGATGGATGAAGTTGGGCGAGGACCCATTGCTGGTCCTGTTGTCAGCTGTTGCGTTCTCTTTAGCGGGAATAAAGATGAGTTTGAAAGTTTGGTGGCAGCCCTTGGGGATCATGGGGTGACCGATAGCAAGAAGCTCTCTACTAAAAAGAGACTTCGCATCCTTGAGCACTGGGGAATCGCTATTGAACAAACCAATTGTCGACAACGTTACGAGGTGGAAACGCCTTCGGGAAGGCTCTCTTTCTTTCTCTATGATAATGATCATAGCGTTATCGACGAAATCAATATTTTAAATGCTTCCCTTGATTCAATGGCCCGTGCCTCTTTGTCTCTTGGCCTTACAAAGGATGATCATTTTTTGGTGGATGGAAATAAGATCCCTCACGAGTTAAGAGAGTATCCTTTTGGAGAAGCGATTATTAAAGGGGACTCAAAGTCTCCTCTCATTGCCATGGCCTCGATTATTGCTAAAGAGTGGCGTGATTCTTACATGAGTCAGCTCGCTCTCCAATATCCTCATTACGGTTTTGAAAAACACGCCGGTTATCCTACCGCCCACCATAAAGAAGCGATAAAAGAATATGGGGCTTGTCCCTTTCACCGCAAAACTTTTAAAGGCGTTAAGGAATATGTTGGTCAAGGGCGAGAAACTTGAAAAAGACTATAGTCTCTTTGCTCATCAAAACTACTGTGCCCTTCTTATATCGAGTGATTATTTAAGAAAGAACCATATGGGACAAATTGATGTGGCCCACCTCTATGACGGGAAGGCATATGTTGCAGAGTGTAAGTCTGGACGTGAGGAAATAGATCCTCTTCAGCTCCTTCGTCTCAAGCATGCTTGTGTCCATATATCACTGCTTTTAAATGTGAAGGCCGCTCTTTTTTTAGTTACGAGGTTTGCCAAATCCGACAACTCGGCTTACCCTTTTAATATAAAGAAAATCGGAGAGTTAGCTTGATTTTAAAAAAGATTCTTACCGTCACCCTCATTTCTCTATGCTTGATTCGTCCGGCTTCGGCGCAGATGGACTCAAGAGTTAAGGCCCTCGGCGCGATGGCCCTCTATGGAACTGTTGGTGGGGCCCTTCTTGGAACGGCTTCTTTAGCTTTTGGTGGTAATGGTCGCAATATTGCCAAGGGAGCGAGTTTAGGTCTTTATGGAGGCCTTATCTTTGGAACTTATGTTGTTGTAAGTCACGCTTATAAGAAACACATGAGACAAAATCCTCAGCCTCAAGATAATTACTATCCTGGTGTTCAAAGCCCTTATGAGCAGGGTGGTTATGGTGATGAAGCTGATCCTCAAGGGGGTTACCGATGGAATCCCGTTCAAGAATATAATCAGCAGGTTCTAAGAGAACAGGGAAATGATACAGAATGGGCCTTAAAAGAAAAGAAGACTCCCATTAGAGTCTTCCTTCCTCTTTTAAATATGTCTTTCTAATTAATTCTCAAAAGTTCTTCTGCGTGCGGCAAACTGCTGAGATAGGTTTGCCGTCTCATCACTATCAAACTCATCTTCAATAATTGTCATAAGATCAAGATCATAGAGTTTAAAGACTTTGAGAAACTCTGTTTTTACATTGCTGACTTTAATTCGCTCCTTATTTTCATTAAGGGCTTTAATCGTATCAACAAAGAGGCCAATACCGCTTGAGCCAACAAAGTCGAGGCCATGCATATCGATTGTAATCTTACTTGTAGGATTATCTCTTGTGAGGCCAATCAGTTCATTCTTCAAAGGAGAAGAGTTTTCGTAGTTGAGGTCTCCCTCCATATGTATGGTGATATTTCCGTGAGCATCTGTTCTCACTCTCGCTTTCATTGACATGTGGTAAACTCCTTACATAAGTTATTTTCTTTGGCGTCTGCTTCACTATTTTAACAGAAATGCTGCGGCGTGTTTAGCGGGAAGAAATTGGTTCTCTTGGAGTTTAATTGAGTAAAGCAATCGGATTAGTCACGACACCCATTGGGAATTTAGAGGATATTGGCAAGCGTGCTCACGAGGCCTTAGTAAAAGCGGACCTCATTATTGCTGAGGACACTCGAGTAACCAGAAAGCTCCTCGACCTCCTTGAAATAAAGGGATCAGATAAAACCTTCTATGCTTTTCATGAGCATAATCAACAAAGTGTTCAAGAGATTTTAAAGGCCTGTGAAGAGGCCGTCTCTCCAGTTCTTGTGAGTGATGCTGGCAGTCCTATTCTTAGTGACCCTGGTTATCCTCTCATTAAAGTGTGGACTGAAAGGGGTCATGATCTTCTTTCTTACCCAGGTCCATCGGCCGTTACTATGGCCCTTGAACTTAGCGGTTTGCCGCCCTTGCCCTTTGAGTTTCAAGGTTTTCTTCCGCGAAAGGATGAGGCCATCAAAAAGGTCATTGAGGCCATAGAGGTTGGAAAGTCGACGATCTTCTTTGAATCACCTCATCGAATTGAGCAAACCTTGGATTTGATTTCACAGATTGATCCGCTTCTTCAGTGCTTTGTTGGACGAGAACTAACTAAGAAGTTTGAAGAGCATTTTCGTTTTAAAGCGAGTGAGTGGCCTAAATATAAAGAAAATTTTAAATCTAAAGGGGAGTTTGTTCTGGTTCTTTTTCGAGAGGGAGAAAAAGCAGGACCCGTTTCTGATCTTCTTCCCCTTGCTGAAAAATATCTTCAAAAGCCCTCCACTAAAGGCATGGCGAAGTTATTAAGTGCCATCACGGGAGAGAAGACCAGTGTTATCTACGACAAGATTAGCCGCAAATAATTAAATTTTCTTTATAATCGATTTTTTTTATGGAGACCTTTAGTAATCTAAACTAATTCCGATAAGTTAACTAATCCCAAAGGATATTGAGTGATTTAAGCCATAGTATTAAGGCAAAATGAACTCTCTTTAGCGCACTTTAGTGCCCAATATTGGGAGGGTCAGTAAAGACCAGTAAAATAGTGACCATAAGGATTGGTTCAATGATTGTGAGAATAGTCGGAGGGCATGGTGGTGTTTCTCCAGGATTTAAAAATACGTCCTATTTGATTGATGGAAAACTTCTCATCGATGCGGGCAGTGTCGCCTCAGGAATGCAAATTGATGAGCAAGTGCTGATCGATCACATCCTTATTTCTCATAGCCATCTCGATCATATTTCTGACCTTGCCTTTCTCGCTGACAATTGTTTTGGAATGAAGGGAAAGCCTTTTGAAATCCACACTAGCGATGTTGTAAAAGAAAATATCATGAAGCATCTCTTAAATGATGAGATCTGGCCTGATTTTACTAAACTTCCTAATAAGAAAGATCCCACTCTTCGCTTTCACACAGTGAAGTCCTTTGAAACCATTAAGCTTGGGCCCTATGAAGTGACGATGATCCCTGTGAATCATCCAGCGGGTGGTCATGGCTTTATTATTAAGAAAGGGGAGACCTCTTTGGTTTTTACTCAAGACACCGGACCGACTCAAGACATTTGGGATGCGGCCAAGAAAGATCCTTGTGTGAAGGCTATTTTTACAGAAGTTTCCTTTCCCAATGCCCTTCAAGCTGTGGCCGATGCGAGCTTTCATCATACGCCGCAAACCATGGTGGATGAAATCAAGAAAATGCCAGGAAAAGTTCCTATCTTTTTGGGTCATATTAAGCCCAACTTTCAAGGCCAACTCAGCCAAGAAGTTGATGCTCTTAATAATGATCGCATTAGTTTACTCTCTAGTGACGACGTCAGCTTCGTATTCTAATTCTAGGGGTTTAGCGTAAATTCATTTGAAAAAGGGGTTGTCAGTTTCCGCCCAATCTCGCATGATGAATAAAATTTTATTCATGTAGATACGGAGATTCCTATGGGCTGGTTTGAAGGCGTTAAGAGTCCTAAGCTTAAGAGTTCAAAAAAAACAGCATCAAGTACACCACATGGCCTTTGGAAGAAGTGCAATAGTTGTGGTGAGATACTTCAAACAGAGAAGCTCAAAGATACTCGTCAGGTTTGTCCGTACTGTGATCATCACTTTCGCTTAAGTGCAGTTGATCGTGTCAGTCTTCTTATGGATAAAGACTCTTTTAAACTGACGGGACAAAATCTTACGACGACTAATCCTTTAAAGTTTAACGATAAAAAATCTTATGACGTTCGCCTTGAAGAGGCCCTCGGTAAGACGGGACTTAACGATGGCACGCTTTGTGGTATTGGTAAGATTCATGGTGATGAAGTCTCTCTTGGTGTTATGAACTTTCAGTTCATGGGTGGTTCCATGGGAGTTGTGACTGGTGAGAAAATCGCTTGGGTCATGGATCAGGCCTACGAAAAGAAAATACCTGCAATTGTTGTTTGCTGTTCAGGTGGAGCTCGTATGCAAGAGGGGATTTTAAGCCTCATGCAAATGGGCAAAACCTCGGCATCTCGTCAAAGATTAAAGAATGCCGGTATTCCTTTTATTAGTGTGCTCACTGATCCCACGACTGGTGGTGTGGCCGCTTCTTTTGCCATGCTAGGGGATGTGAATATTGCTGAGCCAAAGGCCTTAATTGGTTTTGCTGGTCCTCGTGTTATCGAGCAAACAGTACGTGAAACGCTTCCTGAAGGTTTCCAACGTAGTGAATTCTTGCTAGAGCATGGTGCAATCGACATGATTGTAGACCGTCGTGAAATGCGTGACACCCTTGCACGTATCTTAGCGAAATTTATGAACTTGCCTTCTACTGAACAAGAGCATAGAGTAGCGTAAATTTCAGCTTAACTGATTAAACGCTATGACAGAAATCCTTCCTAGCCAATCATCAAGCCTTGATGATTGGCTTTGTTATTTAGAAAGTGTCCATCCTGCTAATATCGAAATGGGTTTAGAGCGCGTAGAACGCGTGGCAAACCAAGTCGGCTTACTCGATACATCAAGCAAAATAATCCTAATTGCAGGCACCAACGGTAAAGGGACTACAGCCCGTTGCCTAGAAAGCTTATTACTTGCACAGGGTTACAGTGTCGGTACTTATGCTTCGCCGCATCTTATTCGTTACAACGAGCGCGTACGTATTAATGGCCAAGAGCTTGACGATCAATTCCATGTTGATGCTTTCGATATGCTTGAAAAAGGCCGTGGTGACACGCAGCTTACTTATTTTGAGTACGGTACCTTAGGCGCACTGGCTATTTTCAAACGTCACGCCGTTGATTATGTGCTGCTAGAAGTGGGGCTGGGTGGCCGTTTTGATGCGACTAATATCGTGAATCCGCATGCTTGTGTAATCACCACCATAGATTTAGACCATAAAGAATACCTGGGTGATACTCGAGAACTTGTTGGTTACGATAAAGCCGGTATTTTCCGTACCAATACACCAGCTATTGTTGGCGATTTAGCGATTCCGCATACAGTGACTGATTATGGTAATGAAATTAACGCTGATATGGTTCTATCAGGCCGTGACTTCATATTCACAGAAGATAATGAAGGCTTTAACTGGCAGTACCAAGATAACGATTGGCGCTTAGCTAAGCCTGCTATCCCTTGTCAAAATGCAGCAACCGCGTTGACTCTACTTGCAAAACTTGAGCTATTGCCAAGTGAGCAACAAGTGCGTGATTGCTTGGCGAATCTAACTGTAGAAGGGCGCTTTCAGCAGTTAAGTCAGCAGCCGCTTGTTTTTACCGATGTTGCACATAATCCTGAGTCAGCTCGATATTTGGCACGCAAATTAAGCGTGTATAAAGATCAAGGGTTTAAAATTCATGCATTAGTCGCTATGCTTGCAGATAAAGATAAAGTGGCTGCAATGTCGGCCGTGGCAAATGTTGTTGACCAGTGGTCGTTAGCAAGCTTAGATTGTTTTCGTGGCGACAAAGTTGAGAATCTTGCTAAAGCACTAGCCGAAACCACATCAACAGCGCCTAGTACGCACTATGAGAGTGTTGAAACTGCGCTAGATACGTTATTACCAAATGTTGATGAAAACACGTTAGTGATTGTGTTCGGTTCGTTTATAACTGTGGCTGCAGCCATCAATTACTTTAAAAAATAGAGAGGAAATCGGTGAACGCAGGGTTTATTAATCGCTTAGTAGGCACCACGATTGTGGTTGTGGCGGCTATTGTCTTCATTCCAAACATTTTGGATGGTGAAAAGGTTCATTATAAAGAAGGCTTTAAAGCTATTCCTGAACGCCCTGAGTTCACTACGATAGACTTGCAAGAGGTGATTGATAATAAAGTCGCCTCTGCCGAGCAACCTTCGCAAATCCCGGTTGAAGATACGCAAGCAAGCGATGCTGCTCTTGTCGCAAATGAAACCCAGCAAATTGATACTGCACCGCAAATGGTTGAAGCTTCAACTGATGAGCCGGTAATTAACAAAGCTGAGCCGAAAGTTGCAGTGCAAGAGCCTGCCAAGCCAGATGCTAAAGCGCCTGAGCCAACCCGTAAGCCAGAAGAGAACCTGACACAAATGGCTTATGTTATTCAACTGGGCAGTTTTTCTCACGCACCTAATGTGAAATCACTACAAGAAAAATTAAAAGCGAATGGTTTCAAAACCTTCACTCGCCCAATCAAAACCCCGAACGGCACACTGACAAAAGTCTTTGTAGGTCCTTCACTTAGCAAGAAAGAGTTAGAAAGTAAGCTTCCTGAGTTAAAGCAGTTAACCAAGTTAAACGGCAAAGTTACTCAGTTTGAAATTACAAAATGATCTGGCAATTCTATAGGTAGTCTTATAGAATGCGCCCCAAATTAACGACTAGTTGGTTCTTATGATCTGGGTTGATTACGCCATACTTGGCATTAT
>CATLOT010000055.1 GCA_950054155.1 uncultured Bacteriovoracaceae bacterium | reverse complement strand
GGCAACAATCTTTTTCAATCTAGCGTTTTCTTTTTCAAGGTCTTTGAGCTTTTTTGCTTCGGACTTAGTCATGTTTCCGTACTTCTTACGCCATCGTCCGAAGGTTATGGGTGAGATTTCAAGGGCCTTACAGACCTCTCCTTTAGATTTCCCTTCAGAAAAGAGAAGCTCTGCTTTTCTTAACTTAGCAATAATTTGTTCTTCACTGTAGCGAATGTTTCCCATGACTTACCTCCATATTTGACGATTTTATCGCCTATGTTACTGGAAGCAAAATTGGGGGGCAGGTCAATGGCACAACCTCCATCGAATTATCCTCACGAAAGGGTGTAAGTGATGGAGAATGGCACTTCCTCCTTGCGACCTTTGATAGAGACGGTATGTTAAGGTTCTATTTTGACGGAATAGAAGACGCGACACCTGCAGATATATCCGGAGTTGGGAATATTGATAGTACTCGTGACTTCAACCTCTGTGCTTCTGGCTTTAATACCCGTCATACAAGAGGCTCCTTTAGAGATTTAATGATATGGAGAAGAGTTCTGAGTGCTACTGAGGTCGCGGAACTCTATCGCAGAAGGGCTAATCGACTTTCTTTTCAGGTAAAGAGCTGTATTGACGCCCAATGCGAATGTGAGTCTTATAACACCTCCCCCATCGGATCCTCCGGGGACTGTGATGGTGATGGTGTTGCTAATAATGTAGACCTGTCTGACAACTTTAAAGCAAAATTTAAAGGTCCTGGAGGTGATGCTCGAACAGCTTATAATGAAAATTACAATAGAGACTCTTCTGATCTGAGCTTTACTTGTAATATCAACACCTCAGAAAACGACTCGTTCCTTTGTGTGAATAATGAAATTTCCTTAACAGGCACTCAGTCAACTTCATCCGCTATTTATAACTTTTCAGACTTCAATTTTTCAGGAGCTTCCCGCCAGGCTGAACTTCAAAGTAATCCTTATTTCCAATATAGGGCTATTTTTGAGGCTGAAGAAAATAGCGGCTGTAATGACCAAGTTTGTGTTCCCGAACTTACATCCATTTCAATAAGCCCTAGTAATCGCTATTATGGTGGAAGCCCGGTTATAAGAACAAAGCAAACCTTCACCTATCAATCACTTGAAAGTATCACTTTTACTGAAAATGGTTCATGCACTCCGACTTACCAATTAAGTCCAGACGGCGTGAATTACTATTACCACAATGGTACCAATTGGACCCTCGCAAGTTCTGAAGACAAGTCCTTTACTTCAAACTCGACCCTTACTAAAACGAATATTCAATCCTTTCACACTGTGGCCGGTCCCGGTCAACTTTCGATTAAAGTATTTCTTAACTCGGACACCACACAAGACTGTGAAATATCAGAAATTACAGTTAATTGAGTTTAAGGATTTGTTTGTGAAGATGGAGAGCTATCATTAATTTCACGAGGGATCTCTTGAGATCGGATAATTTTAGCGCCATTGAGCTTACCAGAGCAATCTTTGGTCTCTGGGATTTGTCCAACTTGAGAACTAATCTGGGCCATGTAGACATAGCCATCTAGAGCATCAGGCTTTACGACAAACATACCACGAGACTCGTGGGCCTTATCCTGAACCTTTCTCCAAAAGTCGGGCATATGATTTTGAGTGGCGAGGTGATGGTCTTTCGTCATCAGAGGATCGCTGTCCATGAAGATCTTTTTCATTTCATCGGCTTCAATTCGATCTGGCATGGCCTTGAGCCTTTCATCAAACTCGGGAATATAATCAAAACTTTGCTCACCTTTTGATATTTTTAGTCCTTTATTATCGGGTAAGCGCTCAACATTCATTCCAATGCTTTTGAGATTCTTCTGAGCTAAAGCGAGGTATTCATCTTTAACCACAGCATAGAGATCGGGGTCGAAATTCTTTCCTCGAAGCTTATTGAGATCAGGAAGTAAACTTTCAAAGCCCTCCGAGATCTCATCGAGTTTAACAGCATAAGCACGGCCTAGCTTCATGGTATTGACACCCGATTTTTTTACCTGAGAATCATTCATTTTACGGAAGGCCTTACTCTTTCCGAGCTGATACATATAGTGATAAGGCATTGTTGGGGGAGTCGCTGCAATAAATCCTCTAAAGGAATCCCCCACTCCTAGAACGAAGCGGATATCCTCTTTTGCCGTGGTTAAAAACTGAGTCATAGGTCTTGTGTAACGAGCGGTATGAAAAGCTGCTTTTCGCGATGAACTCTTTGCTTTTGTCACCATCTCAGGGATTCTCGTTTTGGCCATCATTTCGCTAATAGCCTCTTTTCCCATCTGATATTTACTTGGGTTGGTCCCAATTGCCTTTTTCATGCGGTTCATCTGCACAATACTATTACCCGTTCCAAGGATTCCACCCATAGCAAATCCCGCACCGAGCTGACCGACCAGGCCACAGGTGAAATTCATGACATGATCACAAGTTGGACAAGACCAGTTCATTTTCTTTAAACATTGCGAATTAAAAGGAATACCATTCCATTCCGTGCAACCAAGCATTTCTCCGTAGAATTCTTTAATCTGCCCGATAAATTTAAAGAAATTCTTTTTTAAGAGAGAATAGAATTTAGGAAGATCCCAAGCAACTAAAGCATTTGCCATATCTTCGGACATCACACTTGAAGCAAGCATTGCTGTCGTTTGCTCCTCTTCTTCACCCCAAAAATAGTTATAGACTGACTTTCCAACATTCAAAACACCCTTTGGAAGATCATAAACGAAGAGTTTAAGAGTCTGATAGAGAGAGTCAATAACGGTTGAAAGAACGTTACTTAAGCAACCCATTTCTGTCTTACTCTCATTCGAAACCTTAAAAATATTCATGGCATTTTTAAGATCACGCGTGAAGTTCTCTGCCACTTGCTCCATGCAGGAGAGGTCTTGCTTAGGGCAACCTGCTTCATAGCTTTGGACTGCATTTAAAGTATTTTCGACAAAACTTGGTGCTACATTTTCAGAAATCTCGGTTTCATCCAAACAGTCACCATTATCGAGGACCGTTTCATTGAGATAAGGGACAAGATCCTCAGCAGTACTTGCCGTTGCTGCACCATTAGAATGGCATTGGATAAATATAGGGACAATAAAACCATCTTTTTCTCTTCTTACAAAGTAAGCAAACTTTTTAGGTGGTTCAGACGTAGCGGGATTCGAGCTTTGTGCCGTCATACTTGTCTTTTCAGGTTCACAGACCTTAGTCGCTTCACAGCGCAAAAACTCGTTGTTACGATAAAAAGTATCCCCTAGGTCTTCCTGGGGATTTGTGGGAAGATAACTGTAGTGACGCCCATCATAGGAGCGTATAACATCTGACTGAGCTAACGAAAGAGTGGGAACCAAAATCATGGCTAAAGAAAAAATAACAATTTGGATCGTTTGTAGTTTTCTTTTCATGTTCCTTTCAAATTCAATTCAAGCTGAAGTCTACAAGTGGAATGACCTCACCATTGATCTTCCCTTTCCCAAAAAATGGCTCTCCAAAAAGCCCCGCACCAAGGACCGTGACCCTTTGATGTTCTTGGATATCGAAGCTGGAAGTCCTCGTATTATCGGCCGTGTTTACCATCCTGAAGTGCTTCCTACCCCATCAAACTTATCGGTTTTTAAAGGTGACCTTCTAAAGTCAAAAAATCGCTGGATGAAAGAAAATAAGGCGACTCTAGAGCAGTCACTCTCCTCAAGCTACAACAAAGAAGCGAATGCATTTACCTATGAGTACATGTTTTCAAATACTTACGGGAAATTTCTTGAAATTGCGACCTTCGCCGCGTGCAAGAAGCCCATTGCTGTTAAACTGCTCATTCCTCACGATAAGCTCAAAAGGGCCCAATCACTTGGTTTACTAAAGCCCCTTAGAGAGCATCAGATCTGCGCTAAAATCCGCTAATCCCCTTACCACTGTTTAAAGTTTATACACCGTCTGAAATTTCTTCCATCACATTCCAAAGGGTTATTCCTCAATTTTTTGGCATCGTTTCTGCAACTTAATTCAGTGACTATCTTTAAAAGAGGAAAGAGCGATGAAAGCAACACTAATTCTAATATCTTTATTTTTTCAAATGGGTGCCTTTGCCATCACATGCCAGACACCAAGAGGAGCCAAGGTTTTAGATATCAAAAGTCAGTCCGTGGCCATAAAGCAGCCCTTTAGAATTGACAGCACCAGGGCCGTAGCCTCTCTTAATAAAGTAAGAACTAAGATTCTTGGAAATGGTTTTACAAAGGTTCTCTTTCATAAGGGTGAAAAGCATATTATCCACGTAAGTGATAAAGAGAATTTTTCTAACCTCGATGATTATCTGATTGTAAGATCAGCTGAAGGCCATGAAATGACCTACCCTCTAGAGTGTGAAGACTAACTTCCAAATTTAAATTTCTTAACAGAATTTTGGTCCTCTTGATCGGGGACCACATAGTTTTCACAGCCCTTGATTATCTTTGTTTCCTCTTTCTTTACACTCACAAAATTAGCTAATTCCATATAAGAGCTCATACGGTTTTTCGTTTTAGGATTGTATAGAGCAAGGTCGACATAGTAATCCCCCATTAAACTCATTCCCCCATTGATCGTGATCGCACTATAACTAATCAGATCAACCTTCGCATTAATTGTCTGTTGGTCTGAAGGGCTTGTTGCCCAAAGAACTTTTCCCACTGGACTTTTGCTCACCTCAATTTCATCAATAAGAAAGCGGTGATCAAACGCGGGACAAGGAAGGTGGTCAAGTCGAGAGCTGATTGAGCTTGCAGCATAGTAAACACCAAGGCTCGCGGTCTTACTCGATTGAATTCGAAAAATGGTTTCACTTCCAGGCTTTGGCGAAATCATCTCCACGGCAAAGTAGCCAAGAACTTTATTGCGCACAGTTGATTTCTTACGAAGACGGATCAGCCACCCCGTTACACCGGAGTTGCGATAAAGTGATTTCCAATCATCATCACTAAGAATCGGCAAATCAAAAGTCATGCGAAAACCACGAGAAAGCTTTTGTTTACCGTACTTCCCGACTTTCCACGAAATATCTCTGACGTCAGTGACAGAGGGGTCAACGATTCCAACGTAAGATAAATTCTTATCAAATTTATACTCTGCCTTTTTAGAGCAGGAGCAAAGAAAGAGAACTAAAATACATATAAAAGATTTGATAACTCTTCTCCTGGTAAAACTTCATAACTTGAGTTTTCTTCAATCAAGGCCGCTTCAAAGGCTTTCAGCTTTACGCTCTTATCATCGCTTCTAACTTCGACTTCTCCTTCGAGACAGATGATGCTACTAGGTCTTTTATAAGATGAAAGGGTTTGTCTTTCAGAGACACTATAATAGTGAACACTAAAGTCCTCGTGAGAAATGAGTTCCTTAAATTCTCGTTGGCACTGTGAGAAAGAAAAGTGGGCCAATTCATTTTCAGCCGAATTAAAAGAAATCACATCTAGAGCTTTATCGATATGAAGCTCACGTGAGTTCCCCTCATCATCTAATCGGTTCCAGTCCCACACTCTGTAGGTGACTCCAGAGCATTGCTGCACTTCCGCTAACTGCACTCCTTTTCCAATAGCATGAAGAGTGCCTGCAGGAACAAAGAAGAAGTCCCCTTTTTTTACAGGATAGAAATGCATCAGACTTGAAACATCAGCAGACTTTCGTATTGCCGCTTCAAGCTCCTCTCTCTCTACTCCCTTTTTAAGACCAAGATAAATTCCAGCACCTTCATGGGCACTCAGAATAAACCAGCACTCCGATTTCCCTTTCTCCTTTTCTACTCTCATGGCGTACTCATCACCAGGGTGCACTTGAACACTAAGATTATCTGACGTATCGATAAACTTAATGAGATAGGGAAGATCTTTTGTTGAATACTTTTCTGATAATGGTGTCCCATCATTACTAAAAGAGGGACCTTGGGGATGAGCTGAAACTTCCCAAGTTTCACCTAAATACTCATTCCCTTTTTGAGCGGGCACACCTTTCATTTGAGCGAGTTTTTCACCGCCCCAGATCTTGTAAACAAGAGATGGCCTCTGCTTTTCAATTGCCATATTCATTCCTCAAATTGTTGTCACAATTAGTGTGACAGCTTCCCCTTAGCTAGGCAAGGAGATCACCCTAAACCCCTAAAATAACAAGAGTAAAGAGAAGTTAAAAGGCCCAAATTCATTCACGTTGTATCATGACGAGATGGAAATCTATCATATCCCCATTCTCCCTTTGCCCAATATTGTGTTCTTTCCCCACACGGTTATCCCAATGCTGATTAGTGAGCCCTCTTATATTCGGATGATTAAAGATGTCCTCGCAAGCGATGGATTCCTAGGCATCTCTATGGCAGAGCCTCGTGAAGACGTTGAAGGATCACTCCTCTACAGCCCAAGTCGAATAGCAACTATGGGAAAACCTATTCTTTTAGAAGAACTTGAAGATGGCTCCCTTAAGATTCTCGTGGAAGGTCGTCAGCGCATTGAACTCATGCATGCCGAACAAAATATCCCCTATCTGGTTTATCGGGTTATAACTCTTCCCGATACAAAATCAACAGTCCCCTTAACTTTCGACTCCTCGCAAGTATCTCGCCTTAAAGAGATTCTCGATAAGTGGGTTGAAGATACAATAGAAGATAGTTTAGAGCGAAAGAGTTTTCAAGAGAGCTTAAAAGGCATCCACCCCATCATAGACTACCTTTCAATGTTTATGGTTGGTGACTTTGAAGTTCGCCAACTTCTTTTAGAAAACACAAACCTGCACGAGCGGATCCAAATGCTAAGCACACTTCTGCGAGGTGACTATCCTGACTGTGAAGACAACCTCGTCGCTGATGCTGTTAAAGACTTTGAATTCGGCGAGCGCCTGCACTCCTTTGTTCACTAAAGGAGGGGGATAAAGAAGTTCAGTAAATAAAGACCAAAACCTGAAGCCACAGGAATCGTTAAGTTATCATCGACGAAGATCGAGAGTAACTCACTCGCCGCTCCTATCAATCCAGCAATCAAGGCAAAGATAAGTGAGTTAATGCTATCTTCTCCATAGAAGCTTAAATAAAAGAGGCTTAGACAGTAACAGGTCACAAAACCAGCAACACTTCCCTGCAGAGATTTATTGGGAAGAATCTTGTCACGTCCCAAAAGAATGCCAAAGAAACTCGATATAGGATCAGAAAAAATGAGAAAGAGTACCGAAAGAACTGCAATTTTTTCACTAAAGAGCCAAAGGCTAAGACCTGTCCCTAGTGCATAGAAAGGGAATCCACTAAGACCTTTACGCTCAGATTCACGCATGAAAGGTCCCATGACCTTCATGACAATTTCATTCACAGCGGGAAGAAAGAGCCTGAGGGCTTCCACAATGAAAGCGGCCAGCGCTAATATAAGAAGGCCCTGCGCCATTTTTTGTTGAGGTAATTCTAAGGTATAAAAACAAGTGAGACCCACGAGTCCCGTGGCCATATGCCAGATTTTACGGATTACATGCAGATCATCACGCATTCTGAATGAGACAGCTGCTTTACTCATTTTAACTCTCCCTATTAAACAATAGCCGACAAAGATTATCAGGATTCAAAACCCCTTACAATAGCTTTCAAACATAGCTATAATAAGGTGAATTATGGCGGACCAAGGGTAAGATAAGGTCCTAGAAACTCGTATTAAGGAATAATATGGCCTGGCCAGGTAATAATAAGCCACTCGATGAGCACTTTGGCTCTCGCCCGGATCAAAAAATCTGGGCTATCGGTGGAGGTAAAGGTGGAGTTGGTAAAAGTCTTGTGACGGCCAATCTCTCGATCTGCCTCTCATTGATGGGTTACAAAGTCGTTGCCATCGATCTCGACTTAGGTGGCGCAAATCTTCATACATGTCTCGGTGTTCCGATTCCAGATAAGACACTATCGGATTACCTCACTAAGAAAGCAAGAAGCCTCAATGATCTTGTCACCCCTACTCCTATAGAGAACCTCTCTATAATCAGTGGGGCCCAAGATGACGTTGGCATCGCCAACCTTAAACAAATGCATAAGGCTAAGATCCTTTCTCGAATTAGAGAACTCGACGCCGATTACGTTATGCTTGACCTCGGTGCGGGGACAACGTTTAACACACTCGACTTCTTTATTTCAGCAGATCAAGGCATCCTCACAGCACTGCCTGAGCCCACTTCCATTGAAAACACTTATCGCTTTATTAAGTCCGTCTATCACCGCAAATTAAAGATGGCCGAAGACCTTCTTGAAGTTGGTCCTCTCATTGATCAAGCGATGAATGCTAAAATCTCTCACAATGCGACTCCTTCTGATCTCATTAATCGGGTGATTGAAATTAATCCGACAATGGGACGAAAGCTGCAAGCAGAGGTGAATCGTCTTGTTCCTAAACTCATTATTAATCAAGTGCGAACGCAAGCTGATATTGATATCGGCTTTTCCATGAAGATTATTTGTAAAAAGTATTTTGGTATTAACCTCGATTATATTGGCTACCTTGAGTATGACGCTACTGTGTGGCAATCCGTGAAAAAGCGCCGCCCGCTTCTCATGGAATTTCCCAATTCAAGCCTAGTTAATAACTTTGATCGCATTATTCACCGTTTACTCAATTTGGCTTAAAGGACGAGAGTGGAAAACGAGCACAAGAACTATTACGAGATCTTAGAACTTCCGGTTGATGCAAGTGATGAGGAGATTCATCGCGGCTATCAAAGAGCTAAGAATGCCTACTCACAAGATAGTCTCGCCCTCTACTCACTCATGTCTCCTGAGGAATGTAATGAGGTTCTTAACTTAATTGAAGAAGCCTATACTATTTTGTCTGAGCCTAATAAGAGACGCCAATATGATACGGCACGAGGCTTAGGAGACCATCAACGCTCATTCACCCACTACGATCCGGCAACTCAATTTATTAAAAAAGACGAAGAGCATAGTCTCGGTCAACAACGAAGCACGACAAGTAATAAGTCCATGACGAAGATTGTGGCGCAAAATCGTTTTGCCCTGGAGTTTGAAACTGATGCCAGCTTCGAGAAAGAAATTGAGCAGGCAACCGAATTCACTGGAGAATTCCTTCGCAAGATTCGTGAATATAAGAAAGTTGAACTCAATAGAATGGCCGATATGACCAAAGTATCAAAAACTTATATCCGCAATATTGAGGACGAAGCTTTCGATAAACTTCCTGCCGCAGTCTATGTCCGTGGCTTTGTCTATCAATACGCCAAAAGTCTTAAACTCAATCCCGAGCTTGTCGCCAACTCCTTCCTTTATCGTCTCAAGAAGGCCAAAGGTGACAGATAAAAGCGAAGAGAGTCCAGAAGAAATTGAAATAGAGATCACCGCCCAAGATGGTCAAGACTACAAACGTCTGGATCTCTTTCTTAGTAAACGCATTCCAAATCTCAGCAGAACTTTTATAAAGAACCTCTACAATAAAGGTCTCATCATTAATGCTGAAGATAGCTCTCAGAAATTAGAGCTCAAAAAATTGCCCTCTGCAGGAACCAAAATCCTCATAGAACTCCCCCCACCGGTTCCCAGTGATGCACTAGCAGAAGACATTCCTCTTGAAATTCTCTTTGAAGATGAGCACCTTCTTATCATTAATAAGGCTGCCGGTATGGTGGTTCA
>CATLOT010000054.1 GCA_950054155.1 uncultured Bacteriovoracaceae bacterium | reverse complement strand
CCATCGCAGACGGCTTCGCTGAGGAAGCGCCCGGCATTGGTGATCGCTTGTTCGTGGCTGACCTGATAGCTCAAAAAGGGCATATCGCTTAATTCATCAAAGGTTTCAATCCAGCGGTGAAGAACCCGTTGAGTCTCTTGCCCATCAATTAGGGAGAGAGCGCCAATGAGGGCTTCAAGGGCATCCGCAACAATGGCCTTTTCAACCTTGTCTTTATTAAATTCACCTTTTCCAAGCAAGATGAACTGATCGATTCCAAGCAGCTCACCCCACTGACTAAGGTGATCCTCATTAACGAGACTTGAGCGCAGTTTAGAGAGCTCTCCTTCGCGCAGATCCTTAAATGTATTGAAAAGGTGCTCTGAAAGAACAAAGTCCAAGACCGCGTCTCCAAGAAATTCAAGACGCTCGTTATGACCGAGAGTCCAGTCTTGGTTTTCATGAACAAAGCTTGAATGAGTGAGGGCCTGAATTAAAAGCTCAGGATTCTTGGCGTCAAATTGAAGGATTTCGCGCTCTTTAAGCCACTTTTTATAGGGAGAATTATCCTCTAAGTAGTTCTTTAATTTAAAGTAATCACGATTCATGGTCATTCGCTAATCCACTCAGAGGTCGTCTAGAGGCTTCTCCCAAGGAAACCCTACAATTCAGTATTCAAATGTCTATGTGCTGGGAACATACCTAAGATAACTCAAGGCGGCAACCCCATACTACCCAATTTGTACAATTTACCCTAACATATTGGCTTATGACTAAAGCTAAGACGGCCCCTATGAATAATGACGAAAAGGAACTCAAAGAGCTCCTCGCTTATCAACAAGAGTTCTTTAAGTCCCTTCAAAATAAAGGGCGCTCGGTAAATACCCTCAAGAATTATCGAACTGACCTTCAATGCTTTAACACCTTCTTAAAGAAAGAATCGGGACACGTTCGTGTTGAGGATATGCAAACTCCTCATGTCTTAGAATACGGCGATTACCTACAAAATAAATACACCTCAGACAATAGTAGAAGGCGTAGGGTTCAGGCCCTAAGACTCTTCTTTGACTTTCTGGTCGAAGAAAAGGTCGTCTCAAGCAATCCCGTTAGAAAGATCCCAACCTCCCCAAAGTTCTTAGACAAACCGAGACCTGCGGCCATGGTTGATCTTAAGACCCTGTGGCAATTTCTCCTTGAAGAAGGCCATAGCCGTAACGGGATGACCCGCCTTCTCGCCCGAAGAAATCAAGTCATGGTCCTTCTGATTTATACAGGTGGTCTCAAAGTAAGTGACCTCAGTAATCTCAAAGTCGATCAAGTGACACTGCCAAAGAATGAAGAGGAGTCACCTCGAGTTCTCATTCATCCCCCTAAAAGAGACCCTTATACAGTTCCCCTAGGTCAGGCTTTTGTCCCTGTATTCGAAGAATATTTAGATCTCTTAAGAGAACAGCAAAAAGCACAAAATATAGAGTTCAAACAACTTCTCTTTAATGCCAACCCTTACCGTATTCTCTCCGGGGGACTGAGCTCTCGTGGTATTGAAGTTATCTTTGAAGACTGGCGAGAAAGGCTCATGCTAGAGATTACAGCAAAGTCCTTGCGCCAATCATGTATCTTTCTATGGCTTCAAAAAAGAGTACAAGACACTCTCATTAAGGAGTGGATGGGTGTTGCCCCCTCTTATAGCCTAAAGCTTTATAAAGACCATCTTGATGGGCAAGTTTTTGACGATGGATTTCTTCTGGAACTCTATTATCATTATAAAAAACACAGTTACGAAAGGTTGCATGGACAATAAGGCATTCACTCCCGTACGCATAACCACAATTAAAGCGGACCGACAGGTGTCTTTTCCTGTCTTTATCTATTTTAAAGAACAGTACTTAGAGTATATTCAATCCGGTCAAAGCATCGAAAAAGAAAAGTACAAGAAGCTTCGAAAGCAAAAGATCACTAAATTCTTTATTCAAGATGCTGATGAAGGAAAGTACCAACAGTTTCTTGATGGGGTTCTCGATCAAGTTATTAATGACCCTAACACTTCCACTGAAGAGAAGGTCGAGCTGGTGAGTGGCCAAAGTGAAACGGCTGTAGAACGCCTTAAAGATGATCCCGGCAATGAGAGTAACTTTGATATGACCCGCAAGGCATCAAAGAATCTCCAAAATCTCATCTTTAATAACCCTGATTCTCTTAATCAAATCTTTGGTCAAGACAGTGAGGCCGGAGAAGTCATTCAGCACAGTATCAATGTCGCAGTTCTTACGATTAAGTTTGCTCGCGTTTGTAAGATATCGGATGAGGATATTGATTATCTCTCTACGGCAGCGCTCATGCATGATGTCGGAGTCATGCAAATGGATAAAGAGAGTGCGGATCTTTTTAATAAACCCAAGAAAGAGCTAGGACCGAAAGAAAAAACTACCTATTACGAACACTGCAAGGGTGTTGTTCAACTTCTCGCTGAAAGACCTTATATCAACAATAAAATCATCGAATTAATTGAGGGGCATGAAGAAAATCTTCAAGGGTCAGGTCCCTTAAAAATGGCAAAACTAACTAAACCACAAGAGATCCTCTCCATGGTCAATGCCTACGATAAGAAGATCCTCACCAATAAAGTCACTCCAGCTGAAGCCATCAAAGAGATGATGATCGATGAGCTTGGAAATTACAATTTAGATCTTCTTACCAAGTTTCAAAAATTTCTAAAGGATGAAAAGGTCGTCTAGCTGGCCTTACCAAATTGATTGATAAGTCGATCAAGTTCAGCCGTTGTGCTCTTCTTCGCCGGTTTCTTCTCCTCACCAGGCACAGCACAACTGCCTCTTTCAATATGACGGAGTTTCCCCGCTAACCATTGCAGGCGCCCCTTAAAGGCCTCCATATTAAATTCATGATCGTTTTGATCCTTCCCTTCTTTAACATTGGTTATGATCACTTCGAGGAGATCACAAAGATCAAAGAGGACACCACCTGCAATTTCTTGAAGGTTTTCATTCTCAGCCTGACTAGACTTATACCCAAGAATTTTTCCCATTTGGGCGAGATGGCCCACTTCATCAAGACCCAAGGTCTTAGCTGCGCCCATGATACGGTCAACTGTTTGGCCATATTTCTCAAGAAGAGTCTTATCACTGGGATTATCTTCAAACTCTTCTAGAATTGAATTAAGCTCCTCAATCAGGTCAAAGGACTCCTGGCAAAACTCATCTACAATTTCTTTCATATCAGGATCTTTTAAATCAATCATTCTACTTCCTTAAGCAACATTCTTTTCAATATTATTAAAGTTTAGGGTCCCTTTCTTATTATGAATAAGAGACTCAATATCAACAACAGACACAATTTTTTCCTCTATAACAACCGTTCCCGCGATACCCACGCGATCAGAGAAACATTCCTGAACTTGCTCTTGTGTGGTTGCGATATCATGCAGTTCATCAATAATAGCACCATAGAGCTTGCCCTGAATCTGAACAACTAAAACAGAGATCATCTCTTCGCTCTTAGAAATATCAAAGGGACTCTGATCATTAAGACCAAGTTCAAATTCAACGCTTATCAGAGGGAGACTGGAGCCACGATAGCGTACTAAACCTCGGCTCCCCGTGAACTGTATCTCTTTAGTGGCAACCTCTTCCAATCGAAAAACCATATCAAGAGGGAGAGCACAATTCTTAGCATTTTTGAGACTAAAGCGCATATACTCACGCTTATCAACACTCTCTTGGTTTCTTGTTAAAAAGTGGCCATCCTCTTCATCAAGTTCATTCTCAATTTTGTAACGAGCGCTAATTCCCTTACAATCAAGAATCATACTGAGCTCGCCGTCATCGGCGAATGTCGTACCCAGGTATTCCCCAATTTCAAAGTGCTGGCTTAATTTCTTAACTACAATTTCTTCAATATCTAAAATCGCGTCCACCATAATCCCATAGCGAAAGCCTTCCCCTTTAACGATGACAATATTTTGATGGGTGAAATCCTCTTCTTCATCCCCGAGGTTTAAAGTCTTATTTAAGCTAATAAGGGGACAGAGCTTATCGTGGTGTTTGAGGATAAGACCACCATTATTGCGGTAAATACTTTGATCCGATTTATTCTTATCAAAGAGAACAACCTCATCAACATCATCAACTGGTATATTAAATTTTTGATGACCAGAGAGAACCATCAGTGATTTAATAATGAGAATAGATCTTGGAATAGGAATAACAAGAACGAATTTTGATCCTCTTCCCACCTCACTATCAATGAGAATTTTTCCTCCAAACTCTTCGATACTGGACTTAACCATATCCATACCAACACCGCGACCAGAGACACTCGTTACCTCAGTATTGGTACTAAAGCCACTCTCAAAGATAATAGAGTAAATTTTCTGATCACTCATTTGGGCCAATTCTTCTTCCGTATAAAGCTCTTTTTCTATGGCTTTTCTTTTGAGCATCTCTTTATCAAGGCCTTTACCATCATCAACAATTTCGACAATAATATCCTCTCCGGTCTCATAACTTCTAAGAGTTAGGTTCCCTTGCTCAGGCTTTCCACTTTCTATTCGCGTTGCTTTATCCTCAATGCCATGATCGACACCATTTCGAAGCAAATGCACGAGTGCACCGTTAAGTAACTTCGCAACAGTCGTGTCAATTTTGAGGTTTTCCCCCTCAATCTCAAAATTAACATCTTTACTAAGCACACTACAGGAATCACGAACGACTCGCCTCATCGGACGGTAAACACTCTCAATAGAAACCTTCTTCATCTCCGCTATTTGATTCTGAAGAATACCACTTACTTTTTGCATTTCAACGAGACTCTCATCAAGATGCTCAACATCATGATCACCTGGTAGCTTCTCTTGAATTTTAGTTAAACACTTAAAGATTGAGTTTCTAATAACCGTGAGCTCTCCAGACATCTCTAAAAATTCGGCAAGAAGACCTTCACTTACTGAAACTTTCTCATCTTTATCTTTTGTTTTCTCTTTTTTCTCGACTTGAATTTGGCCCGAGGTGTCCTCGGAAACCACTTCTTTGGCTACAGCACTAAAGTCTTGAGAGAATATCTTAGCCCTTTCTTCAAGATCAGTTGGAAAAGGTTGAAACGACTCAGCTAAGCTATAGAGCTCCTTCAGTTGATCTAAACCAGTAAGAAGAGCATTAATGACATCTTTATTTACGCCAATCACATGATCTTTAACAGAAGTAATGAGGTCTTCATAGGAATGGGCGTAATTTGAAATTTCTGTAAGACCCAGGCAAGAACTTGTGCCTTTAATAGTATGAAGAAGACGAAAGTAGGTATTAACAGCTCTTTCATCATGGGGATCATCTTCAAGAGAGAGAATCAAATCCTCAATCTCCTCAAGCATTGGTTTTGTTTCATTGAGAAACTCACTAATCATCTCTCTGTCTTCTTCAAGACTTTCAATTCTCTGTGATGCTTCATTCTCAATTAATTCTAGAACTTTTTCTTCATGAACTGGTTTTTCAAGAAACTCACAAATTCTAAGCTTCATGGCCTTTGTAGCCATTTCCTTGTCGTAGAAGCCGGTGATCATGGCAAAGGGAATATCAACTCCTTCACTCAACATTTTTTCTCTTAAGGTGAAGCCATCCATTTCAGGCATTTTTAAATCAGAAATAATGAAGGCAATATTATTTTGCTCTTTGAGAATAAACTCAAGCGCCTTTACGGGCTCCTCAAACTTAACAACCTCATACTTGTCACTGGGGATAAAGCTTTCATAAAGCTCTAAAATACCTAATTCATCATCTATGACGACGATCTTATATAAACTATCCATACATCCACCTATTGGCCGTTTCTACACTCTCTTTTCGGTTTAAAGACGCGAAATATAAGAGCGATATTGAATAATTTAGATTTATTAATTCTAAGCGGCTTGCCTAGGGACCGAACCAAAATGCTCAAGAAAAATGCTTTCGATATCATTAACTTTGAGCGGCTTAGACAATATCCCATAGAAACCTAAGGTCTTAAGCTTCATTTGATCAAAATCGCTAAACTGGCTGCTTGAAAGAAGGTAGAGTGAGCTATGCGAAAATAACTTAATCTCACTCACTTTAATGATAACTTCCATCCCATCCATCAATGGCATATTATAATCGAGGAAAACAAGCTCTGGTTTTAGACTTTTCATCTCTTCAAGCGCCACTGTAGGATCGGTAAAGGTAAAAATCTCAACATCATACTCTCTAAAGAGCTTAGAAACTACTTTGAGTACGATATGATCATCATCAATTAAAAATACTTTTTTCTTATCTGTCATAGAGCCGCCTTCCCATCCTTTTCGGCATAGGAATATTAAAAATTAAGAGCTTTGTTTCACATAGCAATAGGCTTTTCCAAGTTCCATCTGCTTCATGGGAATGTCG
This sequence comes from uncultured Bacteriovoracaceae bacterium, assembly GCA_950054155.1. GTDB lineage: Bacteria > Bdellovibrionota > Bacteriovoracia > Bacteriovoracales > Bacteriovoracaceae. The sequence continues at coordinate 3,589 of CATLOT010000054.1, read as the reverse complement.
ACGCCAATGAGACTTTCTCCTGCGCCCATAAAGAGGAGGCCTCCAGGTTTAAGGGAGTTACATATTTCTTTAAGGATTTTCTTCTTATTCTCTACATCTTGATAAATCAGAACATTTCGACAAAAAATGACATGGTAATGATTTGATTTAAAAACACCTGTAAGAAGATTAAACTCCGAAAAACGAACCCGTGACATAATTTCGCTTTTCAACTTCCAATCATTTTCAACTTGGTCAAAGTACTTAATTAAAAGATTGGCTGGAAGGCCTCGTTGGACTTCAAGTCCAGTGTAAGTGCCACTCTTAGCCTTCTTAAGGGCTTCTGTGGAGATGTCTGAGGCATTCATATCAATCTTATTGAGATCAAAATTGGTTCCAAAACTTTCTAATGCCATCAAAATACTGTAAGGCTCTTGACCTGTCGAAGAAGCCGCTGACCAAAAATTATACTTTAAGACCTGGCCGAAGGTTTCTTTAAGGTACTCCACCCCTTCTTTGGCAAGTGCTTTAAACGGTTTCAGATCGCGCATGAAATAAGTTTCATTATTTGTGCAAAGATCGATAAGCGCTGTATGCATGGCGGGAGTTATTTTTTGAATATAGAGATTATAAAGCTCATCGACGTCTTTAACTTCAAGATCTTTCACTAGTGTGTTAAAACGACTATCAAGCCTATAGTAATCGTTTTCTTTATAGAGAATACCAGTGTGCTTATAGACATATTCACTGAAAAATTTATAAATTTCTGGGCGGGCCATATCTCTTCCTTAGTCGCAAACCATTTCAATTTTATTTTCTAAGATATCCGCAGTGAAGGGTTTCATAATGTAATCAACAGCGCCATTTTTGAGAGCTTCTTGAATTTTTTCTGGCTTATTCTCAGTCGTCATCATCACTATTGGTGCCGGACAAAATGATTCAGTCCCATTTTTAACAAGAAACTCTAGACCGTCCATAACAGGCATATTCCAATCAAGAAGAACAAGCTCAAAATCAGCGTTTTCATTTATCTTTTCAATAGCATCTTGACCATTTTCAGCCCATACAGCTTGATGTCCAAGTTCTTCAAGCATTTGACTGACCATCATAAAAATTGGTTTTGAATCATCTACAACTAAAACTTTCATGCAACCCTCTTTAAATTTTGATTTATATTCTTATATAGCTTCATATAACTTTCTTTTATTGAAGGGTTTAATAACGCTTCCCCTTCTCTATGACCTTTATTGACAGCTTCACGAAATGCCCACAAGATTTCTAAAGCATCAAAGGGAAACTCCCTTTGCCAACTTTGACGTTCTTCTTCAGATATTCTCATCATCGAGGAAATGTATTCCTCAAGAGGAACAAGAATTTTTTCTTGAAACTTTAAATCTAGAATTTCTCTCCCTATGACGGGAGATCTAGGAGAACTTTTAAATGGATTTAACCGAATGGCTACACAGTTAGAAAATTATGACGAAGCTAATATAGAAGAACTCAAAGCGGCTCAAACAAAGCAACAAACACTTATAGCCACAATGGCTGATGGTGCAATATTATTGGACTCACAAGGCAAGATTGTACTTACTAATCCAACAGCAAAGAGATTATTTCGTTGGGAAGGAAGATTTCTAGAAGGTAAACATTTTTTAAATGAAATCCCCGAGATTTTATCTAACGACTTACATACAAATATAGAATCTATTTTAAACAGGGAAAAGGAGAAGGACGATTTAAGATTCAGTTTAGGAGAACCAGCAAGAACCTTAAGAATTGTCTTGCAATCAGTCTTAGATACAAATAAAGTTGAATTAAAAGGAATTGCCGTGACAATCCAAGATTTAACTAGAGAAGTTGAACTTAACGCGGCACAAAATAGATTCATAAGCAATGTATCGCATGAATTAAGGACACCACTTTTTAATATCAAAAGTTATGTAGAGACCTTACATGATTTAAAAGATCAGCTGTCTGATGAAGAACAAATAGAATTTTTGGGAATTGCAAATTCAGAGACTGATAGGTTAACAAGACTTGTAAATGATGTATTAGATTTATCTAGATTGGAGTCTGGGAAAATTGTTCAGCTAGAGCAAATGGACATAAAACCAGCAATAGAACAGACTCTTAGAAATTATAGACTTAATGCTACAGAAAAAAATGTTTCATTAGCTCATGATATAGAGGAAACTATTCCTCCAATTCTTGGGAATTTTGATTTACTTTTGCAGGTTTTTGATAATTTGCTAGGAAATGGATTGAAATTTAGTCCAAAAAACAGCGCCCTAATTATAAGAGCTTATACTTGGCCAGATTCCTGTCCTGCTTTCCCTCCAAGTATTAAAAATGATCAAGCTCCTCAATGTGAATTAGTTTCACCACTTCCAAAAGTAAGAATTGAGATTGCTGATACTGGCTCAGGAATATCTCAGGCTGATCAAGAAAAGATATTTGATCGTTTTTATAGAGTAGAGAATTCTGTTCATACTGAGCAAGGAACCGGTTTAGGTTTATCTATAGTGCGGGGAATAATTGAAAAACATGGTGGGGAGATTCGTATGGCTAGTGAATTAGGAGTAGGAACAACGTTTTGGTTTGATTTATCCTTGGCACAATCTGATAAAGATGAATTATTGACAAAAGCTATTAATAATTCCGATTCTTTTTCAGGTTCTGAAATTAAAGAAATTATCTAATTATTATCTATTCCTTTAAAAACATTTTGAACATTTTGATCAGGCACAACTCTGTGAGGGGCACCACTAAATATTTGTTCAAAATTAGAAAAAGAATCCCTTATTTCTGGGCCACTATTTGTAATGATAAATTCTCTTATTCGTTTATCATGCCATGATCCCCGCATTTTAAAAACATTTAAAGCTCGTGCCATCTCACCTTTTATTTCTACATATTGAAGCAACAATATGGTGTCTGTAATTGTTGAGATATGAGAATCAGTTATAGAATGACTTCCCATAAATTCTTCTGCAGTATTAGTAAAAAAGCCTGCTATTTCCTCTTGTTTTGTATAACCCGTAACAGCAATTACAAACTGTCTAAATGCATTCAAACTTACACCTCTAGCTAATGCAGAGAGAGAATCAATTGCCATTCTTTTTGGTTTAAATTGATTAATTTGCGTTTTTATAATCTGTAAGTGATCTTCTAAACCAGTTGATTCAGGATATGCACAAATAATTTTTAATAATCCATCACTTTCCATTTTTTCAAAATCTATACCCCAGCTAGTAGCATTTCTAAGCAATTGAGCCCTAGATTCTTCATATGCAAAAAGTATTGCTCTTTCATTATTGTTATAAGCATCTTCAACAAATTTTGATACAAGCATTGTTTTACCTGTACCAGTAGCTCCAGTGGCGAGAATGATGGAATCTTGAAAATATCCTCCACCACACATATCATCAAGATCTTTAACTCCAGAGCTAATCCTAATATTTGAGGATCTCTGCGTTAATCTCATTGCTCCTAGGGCAAACACACTTATTCCATCCATTCCCATAGTGAATGGATATTCACCTTTCATATGTACAGTACCTCTTAACTTCAAAACTTCTAGAGTTCTTCTTCTCTTCTCTGACTCAAGAAC
>CATLOT010000053.1 GCA_950054155.1 uncultured Bacteriovoracaceae bacterium | reverse complement strand
TGATGAGAAACTATTTTGGCACTTTAGATGCCGGATAAAAAGGAGTCGGGTTCATCTCATTAGGTTGAGTTTGGTTATGTTTCCTTTGAAAGGTTCGATTTTACTTCTAGCTTATCTTACTCCTAATGAAAGCGGTGACTTAGCAAACTGCTAACGATAGAACCCTTGCATCTCCTGTTAATAGTTAGGAGGTAGATATGATTGACACATTGAGATATACTAGAGAGCTAGAGGAGACTGGTCTTAGTCGGGACCAAGCCGAAATGTTTGTCAGGAGTCAAATTCAAATGATTACAGACAATGTTGTAACAAAGAATGACTTTCTAAATGAACTTGAAAAGCTTCGCACTGAATTTGACGGTATCAGAAAGGAATTACGTTCTGAAATCAGAGTTGAAATTCATAAAGCGATGAATAAGCAAACTCTTATCATTGTAAGCACCCTCACAGCCCTTAGTCTTTTAATGTAACCAAAAGGTGCCAGGTTGAGTTTGGTAGTTTGATTTAGTCTCTGATGTGGCTCAAAAATATCTTAAACCTCTCATTTCTCTAATAAAAGCAAGGGGTTACAATTCACTTTATTTGTCCCCCCATTGCACTCCCTCAATATGAATTAGGAGATGCAATGATTGACACATTGAAGTATACTAGGGAGTTAGAAAAAGCAGGCTTTAACTCAGAACAGGCGGAAATAGTCGTGCGAGCTCAAATCGACATGATCACATCAAGCGTGACCACAAAGGCTGACCTCTTGGTCTTAGAGTCTCGCATGGATGCTGAATTTATTGAGGTACGCTCTCACTTAAAAGAAATAAATCTGCGACTTGATAATATGGATCGTCGATTCGAAGAAGTTGACCGTCGGTTTGAGGAAGTTGATCGCAGGTTCGAAGATATTGATCGTAGGTTCGAAGGTGTTCATTCTAAAATGGACTCCCTCGAAAATAGGATCACCTTCAAAATTGTAGGGGCTATGGTCCTGCTTCTTACGTTATCGGGTCTTATCAACAAGCTGTTTTAAAAAGGCGAAGGCCGTTTCACGATTGAAGTGAATCCCATCACGCCAGACCGCTGACATCGGCTCAGAAGCGACAAAGTGAGTTGTCCCGTCAACGAGACGGATATGTTCTTCCTGATCAAACTCTCTCATGAATCGCCCCCAACTCCCATAGTGCTTTTCGATTCTGGGTAGTTTAAAGAGCTCGCTCTTAAAGTCGTGGTGATAGGGCGCCATGATAAAGTGAAGCTCAAGCCCCTTCTCTTTTGTTGATTGAGCTAAGCGTTTGTAGAGGTTCACAACATTAGGATTCAACTCCTTAATGTTATTGAGAACACTGCGTTTGTAAGTTTGGGTATTTTCAAGAATTTCTTCAGTAAGTTTCACTTTTTGCGAAGAAGTCAAAAGTCCCATGGGATCGCTCTTCGCTTTCAAGGGCGAGAGGACCATACTTTGGTTCATCGTACCGTCAGCATTGATTTGGAGCCGCTTATCTTTCTTATAGCGTTTAAGAATATTGAAACTATCCTCAAAGGAGTTATTGGAAAGATAGTATTTAAAAAATCCCGCTAGCGTTGGTTTTGCAAAGCTTGGAATATTAGCCGCCATTTCACTCTGGAAGGCGACTTCAGGTTTAGCGAGAGCGCGATTAAATTCAAAGAAGTCGGCTACATAAATGATGCGCTTAAGACTTTTAAATCTCTTCATCGCTTCTTGGATAACACTGAAGCGAGTTGGGGTGTCGGCGCCTCCCAGGGAGATGATATAGGCCTTGCCACCAAAGAGATTCTCTACGTCGGCAGCGACGAAGGCCTCGCTTGTCGAAGATCCCACCACGAGACTTTCAATGGGTGCGCTCACCTCTTTGAGCCTATCAAACTTTGCGTATTCTAAATTGATATGCCAGGGCCTAAAAGCCTTTGAGTTAAAAAAGCCCGTGACATGGGGATTTGTGATCTCAAACAGTGCACCATAGAGCGCGAGCACTAGAGTAAAGGTCAGAAGAAAAATTTTAAGAAAACTCTTGTTCACATCGATCCTTAAAATTGAAAATACAGAAATGGTGACTCACTTCCTAAATAGAGAAGGCAAAAGAAGAGCATGAGGGCTAAGCCCACAGCGTGCCACGCAGGTTGCGCTTTCTCTTTGTAATGCTCATCAATTTCAGTCGTGTTTCTTTTAAAAAGCACGATATACATACCAATAATCCAAGCCGCCGCGAAGCGATCACGGTGGCGGGCCACAAAGTGAGGGTAGCCTATTTCACCCTGTGGGATGAACATTTTTGAGAGCCAAGTTGTCATAAGTTCCACCGATTCTGAGCGAAAGACCACCCACGCAATGACAACAATGAAGAAAGTCGAAAACCCTCTGAGCAAACGAGCGGGTTTAGACTTCATTTTCTTATCTAGCTTAAGCCAGCGCTCAAGGGCTAAAAAGCCCCCGTGAATGCCTCCCCAAATCACATAGGTCCAGGCAGCCCCATGCCATAGACCACCAAGTAGCATCGTCAAGAGGAGATTTATATAAGTTCGCTTTTGACCATGGCGATTCCCCCCAAGAGAAATATAGAGATAGTCGCGCAGCCACGTGCTTAAAGTAATATGCCAGCGCCTCCAAAATTCAGTGATGGATTGTGACTTATAGGGCGAATTGAAGTTTTGGGGAAACTGAAGACCAAACATCAGCCCCAAGCCTATCGCCATGTCTGAGTAACCCGAAAAGTCGAAATAGAGCTGAAGGGTATATCCAAGGGCGCACATCCATGCTTCCGTTGTGGTCGCGATATCCATCATTCCGATAACAGGATCAATCGCTTTTGCGATATTATCGGCGATAAGAATTTTCTTTGAAAGACCGATGATAAAAAAGACGACTCCCCTCTTAAAGAAATCGACACTAAAACCTCGTTTCGCTTTCTCTTCAAGCTGATCGACTAAATCAGTATGCCTGATAATGGGTCCCGCGATGAGTTGTGGAAAGAAGGCCACATAAGTCGCAAAAGGTAAAATTTTCTTATAGGCCTTTGAGTGACTGCGATAAAGATCGATCGTGTAGCTCATGGATTGGAAAGTATAAAAAGAAATGCCAACAGGAAGAACAACATCAGGAATATTATCCCATGGCCTTTGCCCAAGAGCGCTTAAGAGCACATTAATATTATCAATGAAGAAATTTGAGTATTTAAAAAATCCGAGTACGCCTAAGTTTATAAAGAGCGAAAGAAGAAGGAGACGCTTTTCTTTTTTAGGGTTCTCTGTCTCTTCAAGCTTTCGCCCTACCCAAAAATCAATAAAGGTTGAAAAAAGCAGAAGAGGAAGAAACTTGTAATTCCAGTGCCCATAGAAATAGAAACTCGCAAGCAGCAAAAAAGGAATACGCCACTGCCTCTTTGGCATGAGGTAATAGCCAATAAGCACTATGGGCAAGAAAAAGAGCAAGAACTCGTAACTATTAAAGAGCATTAAAATTTATCCTTCTTAGCCTCAAATCTTAGCAAAGGGCTCCTCAAAGTTCGATAGAATTCAGGCACTTACCTACCTTTTAGTTTTTAACCTCTTGCAATCAGGTTTAGTGAATTAATCATGAGGAGCTAGAGATGATTAACGCATTAAGGTATACTGAGGAATTAGAGAAGGCGGGGTTCACTTCTGAACAGGCCAAAACATCGGTGGATACTTGGATGAGCTTAATGGATCAAAATTTTGCTACAAGAGGCGACTTTCGTGAATACCAATTGGCGAATTCTTCTGACCTCAAGGACCTAAGACTTGAATTAAAAGGTGAGATTCAAGAAGTCAGGGCTGAGTTAAAGACTGAGATTCAAGAAGTCAGGGCTGAGTTAAAGACTGAGATTCAAGACTTAAGAATTGAGATGCAGGATTTAAGAATTGAGATGCAAAGCTTGAAATCAGAGTTAAGGTCAGAAATTCATCGATCAATGATTCAAATGGGAGCTCTCATCGTAACGACCTCGACCGTTGGCTTCAGCATTCTGGCCTTTCTTATTTCTCGTTAATCACTTTCGCAGGCGAAAGTTCTTATACTCTCCAATACGATAGCCCGTTAAATCTTCAATGGTGTCGCCAATCATATGGCGAAGATCGCCGAGGTGATAATCCCGAGGGAGACTCATCATATCGATTTCGTTGCGATTCTTATCGACCCAGTCTTTGACGATTGCGGGGTGGGTGCCTTTGAACTCTCGAACGCCCCAGATGCGGCGGTACTGAAATTGCTCGCCCTCACCTTTTGAGCCGCCTTCGTAGTGGGAGGCCATCACGTCGATTTTCTTTTTCATGATGGACTCTTTTCTTGCCCAACCGTAGTGATAAATGTGGGCGTCGATTTGTTTTGCGAAGAGTTTTTGATCATCGGCACTTCTAAAGCCTTGAGCATCTAGCCATGACTTAATTCCAAGCCCATTTTTAAAGGCGCGAATTTCTCTCTTATACATGTGGCGTGTGTACTTAATGGCGTCCACATTGCCGTAGAAGTGATAGTAGTGAAAAAGGAGGGCGTCGATATCACTTCGCTCAGTGAGTTCTTTGTATCCTCTTTCAATTTCACCATATTCTTTTTCGTGGAGGGCTTCGTCTCCTTGAATATATTGGCAAATGTCACCGGTGCATTTTTCAAGGGCCTTATTGGTTTGCGAGCTATAAAGATGAGTGCCGTAGGCCTTGTCGTGAACCCAGTGATTCTTGATAAAGACGTACTTCTCTTGAGAGAGGTTGTCTCTTAGATATTCGTAAGTGCCATCGTCATCTTTACAGTCTTCTTGATCAAAGCAAACATTGATCACGATCTCATCACAAAGAGGTTCGAGACTTTTAAGGCTTTCCAAGATGGGATAACCAAGAGAGATGCCGTTTTTGACAAAGGTAAATCCTGAAACTTTCATCTCTTAGCCCAAATACTTTTTTTCTTCAGTCTTATTATCAAAACCGATAGTGTTTCTTTCATAGGTGATCAGTTTTACGAGGCACTTATAAAGTGCTGTCTGTACCGCAATCACAAAGCCGACCTTGCCAAGAGCGAGGGACTTTCTCATGGTTTGAAAGAAGGCCCAAAAGAAAGAGAAGAAAACCCCAAAGGCGGTGACCTTTTTACCGGCGTTGATTTTTTCTTCAGCAACAATCATCGCAAAGCGAGGCAGTTTAATGGTCCAGTCTTTAAGGCCATAAGTTTCATCATGAAGAATACGAAACTTTTTATCAAAGGCGCCCACTTTTTCAGGAACGTCACCTGAAGGTGTACCATCAATAAGGTGACCGTGGTGAACTCCACCAAAGTACTTCACTCTCTTCTTATCAAAGAGGCGCTCTTGATAGTCACTCTTTCCAAAACCGGACTCAAGTTTTTCTCCGAGGTAGAATTCGGTGCGCACGATTTTATACATGGGCTTATCAGGACCAGCATTCACGACGCGGTAAATTTCTTGGACGGTGTCTTCACAAACGGCTTCATCAGCATCGATCATAAAGCACCAGTCGTGGGTTGCTTTTTCAAGGCTAAAGTTTCTTTGTGGGATGAAGCCTGGCCACTTATTTTCGTGAACGACAACATTAGGGTACTTCTTTGCTATGGCAATGGAATCATCAGTTGAGCCACCATCCACATAGACGACCTCGTCAAACGCCTTTACAGAAGAAAGGCAGCGATCTAATGTTAAAGCTGCATTTTGCCCTATAATGAGGACTGAAATTTTGGCGGCCATGGGGTGCTCCGAAAGAGTCAGTTTTTCAACAAGTTAACACAATCCGGTATATATGAAAACTATTATAGACCTCTGCAAAATTAGTGATCTCAATTGCGGACTCGGACAAGTTGCACTTCACCTTCATCAAAATTTAAATGAGCTTCTCTCGCATACCAACAACAATGACGAAATCATTTCTTATTGTGAGGAAAAAGGAAGTGAGCACTTAAAAGGCGAAAAGCTTCTCTATAAAAAGTCTCATCGCTATCCCTTCTTCTTTCGCCCCGACTGCACGGTTTGGCATGCTATCCATCAAGACATTAAAGTTTACCCTAGCCCCAAACGAATAAAAAAAATTCTCACCATCCATGATCTGAATGCGATTCATGAAGAAAAAAGAGAAGACAAGAAAGCAAAGTATTTAAAGAATCTTCAAAAGAAAATTAATCAATCCCATACTGTCACTTTCATATCCAAGTTCACACAATCTGAAGTTCAAAAACATCTTGATTTGAGTAAGGTCCAACAAAAAGTCATTATGAATGGAGTCGCCTTAAATCATGATCTTGAAAGTGAAAGACCGAAAGCGATACCAGAAGATTTACGGGAGTTTTTCTTTTCGATTGGAACCGTCGTTCCTAAGAAGAATTTTAAGCTCATACTCGATATCGCCAAAGCATTACCTGAAGAGAAGTTTGTCATCGCGGGAACAACCTTTCACGATTACGCCAAAGAAATGAGTGAAGAGATAAAGAGAGAAAATCTTGGAAGTCGTGTTTTTCTAATTGGCGAGATTGAAGAAGCTGAAAAACTTTATCTCTATGATAATGCCAAAGCCCTTATTCATCCTTCCTTTCTTGAAGGCTTTGGTCTTCCCATTGTTGAAGCCTACTCAAGAGGACTGCCAGTCATTTCTTCTCACGCAGGCAGCCTTCCTGAAGTATGCGGCGACTATGGACTCCTCTTTGACCCTAACTCAAAAGAAGAGGCCATCGAGAGAGTGAAAGAATTCCTTGAATACCCCACCACAATTGAACTTAAGAATGATCTTGTTAATTTTGCAAGTCAGTTCAGTTGGAAGAAGGCCGCTCAAGAATACCTTTCACTCTATCAGTCACTTAACTAGAAGCGATGACCAATACCAATACCGGCAACAACGGGATTGATATCAACATCAGCAGTTACTGATCCTCCGGCAAAGAGATCAACTTTTACATCAGTTTGAATCGCAATTCTTTTAAGGTCAAAGTTGAGAAAGAGATCATTACCTAATTCCACATCAGCCCCAAGCTGAACCGCCCAGCCAAAAGAGTTTGAGTAATCAATAGCTTTATGAGATCCCGAATCATCACCATAGAAGAAAGTATAGTTAAGACCTGCACCAACATAGGGTTTCACCTTTCCCAACTGAAAGTGGTACTGAGCAAGTACGGTTGGAGGAAGAAGTGACACATCTCCCAGGTCATGATTAGTGTTACTTGCTGAAGCATGAGTTTTCACTTTGTGAGTCGCGGTCGCAGCGATAACTTCTACAGCAAAGTTCTCTGTAAAGAAGTAACTTAAGTCGACTTCAGGTACAGACTCACTATTGATCTGAATATCTCCACCTACTGTCGTCGGCGTCCCCTTCTCATCTGGCATAATGTTGATAGCCCTCATCCGAACCATCCAGTGCGATGCCATTACTGACTGAGAAAGAAGAAGAACGAGTAGCGGAAGTAGTGTTTTCATTGAAACTCCTGTGATTGAAATTAACTTTCTATGGAGTCTAATTTACGAATATTTCATCACATAACCCTGAGCATCATTAGGCGGCTACCTGATATTAGTCATTTAAAACCATGATTTACGCATCGCGCACGTGGATATTTTTCAGATCTGCATTAATTCCATTAACGAATTGCCAAAACTGTTGCTAGTTTTTGTGAAAACCAGCAAAAACCCCATGGAGAAGAAATGAGTTTCGTTTCTAATAGACTAGTTCAAATCATTTTGGCGCTAGCCCTTATTCTCGCGCTCTACCCTAATACAGTGAAGGCCCACGGCGATCATGAGCACGCCAAGGTCTTTAGCCCCGAAGAAGAGAAGGCTTACTTTGAAGCCCTAGGTCTCTTCTCTGGAAAAAAGCAAAGAGCGTTTCCCATCACCGAATGGAATGAGTGCTCTAGCCCCTACGTTACAGGTAATTACTATGGCTTTAGATGTGCTCGCCATCGCGTGATCTCAAAAATCCTCAATCGCTTTGTCAGCCACTATCTTCCCCAATGTGTTCGTTATGCAGCCAACACTCTTGGCCACTACGATATTCGAGAGATTCATATTGAGCACAAAGGCATCTTTGCAGATAAACGCCACTCGCCAGAGTCTCTTCACTCCGAAGGAAGAGCGATTGATGTCAGAAGCATCAGCTATAAAAGTGGCTGGCGTAGAAAGTATCGTCATTCTCACGAACTCGATGGTTATGGTGCTTTCTTTTCCACACTGAGAGAGTGCTGGGGCCAAGCTGTAATGAAGAAGAATGACTGTCCGGCCTTTGAAGGCGACCGCTTTCTCACAGGCTCAATCGGCAAAGAAGACGAAGATCATCAAATCCATTTACACTTATCAGTTCCTTACTGCATTAATAATCAGTATATGGAACCATACTTTAGGAGATAACCCATGCGTTTTTTACTTTTAGCATTTGCTTTAAGCGCAACAACCCAAGCGGCCTACAAAGGAAGCATCAACTTTTCGGCTCAAGAGATTAACAACCACAAAAGTTCTATTGAAACTCTAGTGGAAACATCTCAACGTTGTCTTCAGCGTTACAAAGCTGAGCATGAAAACTTTTATAAGAACAATTGTATCCGTACGAGAAGAGGAACAAAGTGTCTTTCAAAATTTTATGGTGAAAGAAGATACTCAAAGAAGAGATTTTCTCGTCGCTCTGATGGAAAATTTCTCACTTATCTTCCTAAGGAACTTAAAGATGAAGGTTTCAACCCAGCTCTTGCCAATCAAATGGAAGCAACAAGTTGTGTGGGTCTTGCTCTTCAGTGCTTAAAAGAAGGTTTCCAAGCAACAGGGCAGACAACACAGTGGAATAAGATTATGCGCTTTGTTCGCGCTAATAATGTTGGCGGAACTGGACTACAGCACGCCCTTCAGGCCATCGGTTGGGGTGTTTACTACTGGAACCCTGCAGAGCCTGCGTACATTCAAGAGGCAACTCGTCGTTGGGATCAAGAAGAAAAGAATTGGCAATCTAAGGGTTGGCATAACTACCGTTACAATAATGTTCTAAGAAGAGGTACTTACTGGTACAACAACGTCGATAATGCGACTGACCTCGTTGGCTTTGTTAAATCAGTTCCCACGATTCTTTACAGCTACCCCTTTTGGGTTGGAACGGCGAATACGGGCTACCATGTTTTCCCTGGAACATTTGAAAAAGTGGTTGAAGCTCATAGTACACGTCACATTACTTCAAAAGATAACTTAGAGTTTAGTGACTTTAATCCACTTGGAACTGGTGGTGGACCACGTTGGACGAAAACAGAAAAGTACCGCTCTGGACTTATCGCTCTTCCCCCTCTTTAAAGAAATCATAAAGCCCCGAAAGGGGCTTTTTTTATAGGCTTAATCCAAACCAAACCTGACGACCTTCTTCGTAGCGACTTGGATCACGTGCTGGAAGGTGAGAGGAATCGGGCAAGCTCTTTCTAAAGGCATTCTCTTCTTCAATCGCCTGATGTTCAGAATAAAATTTCGACATCGTTCCGCACATTAAATGCTTAGCGTGAACAAGTTCATGATAGAGATTTGTTATATAGGAAAAAGGAATGGTTCCGCCTTTTACATCCTGAACTAAGTGACTTCCCTCTTCGGGCTGATCAAAACGAAAACGAATTTTTGAATTGCTGCCGGTTCCATTAAAGATTCGCTCCCCGGGGTGAGTCGCGCTTGTGTAACCGCCGCCACCAACAGAATGCTTATCATCATTAATAAGAAGAGTATAACCACAGCTCTTCATATCTTCGTATAATTTCTTTCCAAGCTCTGTTTCCTCAATTTCTTTAAGGTAGTCTAAGATAATTTCTCGGTGCTCATCACTGCCTTTAACTGTGATGAAAGGATAGCTTGAGAATGCTTCAAGAGAGGGAGCGACTTTTTCACTTTCAGCAAGGTATCCCTCAACGCTAATTTCTTTAGGGATTTCAATTTCTTTTTTTGCTCTTTCTATTAGGTTTTTAAAAACCTCGGCTTCATCTTCGGTAGAGTCAACAGTCTTGTGTAAATTCTTCCCGAGTCTTAAAAAAAGGCAGAGCTTTTTGAAACGTAATCGGGTGC
>CATLOT010000052.1 GCA_950054155.1 uncultured Bacteriovoracaceae bacterium | reverse complement strand
TTTTTCATCAGCACCGCTATGACCTTGTAGGGTAAGATCAAAGTCATCCATGAGCTGGCTGTCTCCGTCCATTGTATAAAAGTGGGTTGTCTCAGCCCGTTGGGCAGCAGTCACCCAAGCTCTCGCGATGCCCTCAACTCCGTGAACCCTCTTAGCGTGAGGAATTCTCTTTTTAAGGAGTTCAAAATTTGCGTCAGCCTGAGGCTCGTCATAGCTCATGAAAAAGAAATCAAACATATAAATATCATGAATGAGAAAGATAATTTTGTCTAAGATCGCTGCATTAGTTAGAATTTCTCCATGGAAAAGAAAAGCACCCTCCCCTACCTATGGTTATTTCTCTCTGGAGTAATCGCACTCTCCTATGAAGTCCTCTGGATTCACTACTTTCGCCTTCTTCTTGGAAATACGATTTATTCCTTTTCATGGACAAGTGGGGTCTTTCTTTTTGGGATTAGTTTTGGCACCTACCTCAGCACTTACTTTCTAAAAGATAAGAAGCGAGATCTTCTTAAGTCCTATGCGTTTTTAGAACTTGCTATCGCTTTACTAAGCCTTGGGTCCTTTACTCTTCTCATGGCGACGCCTCAATTTATTTTAAACTTTCTCAATCCCCACCATCTCCTAAAAGATGGGATGATCGCCTTTACTTTCATTTTTCCCATTACCACTTTAATGGGACTGAGCTTTCCTGTTCTTACCGAAATATTCAAAGAAAATTACGTCATTGAAAAACTGTATGGAATTAATACTATTGGAGGAGGAATTGGCATTTTTCTTCTCGGTTTCCTCTCCATCAGTCAGTTTGGCTACCGCTCTACCTTTTGGCTCACGTCATTTCTCAATATCGCTCTTTTCCTATGGGTCTTCTTAAAAAGAGCAACATTCACACGCCCTCAAAGTGAACAAAGTGACCACAACGAGTCTCAGGTGCCTTTTTCTCTCGGTGCCATCTCTTTTATCTCTGGCTTTACCCTTCTGGGCTTAGAAGTCGTTTGGTTTCGCTCTCTTGAAATCATCATTAATGACCGCGCTTACATCTCAACACTTGTTCTTTTTTGTGTGCTCTGTATTCTAGGTCTAACCTCATGGCTCACTCCTAAGATTTTTAAGAAAAAGCTCACTCCTCTCTATTTTCTCATTCCCCTAAGTTTTCTTTTTTTCCTCATCGCTGACTTCCTTGCGCCACAGGCCTTCTTAGTCTCACGCAGCTACCCTCGCGTCTCTACAATAAAAACAAGCTATGTCATCCTCTGCTTTCTTCTTCCCCTCTTTACACTTGGTTTTACCTTCCCAGCACTTCTCAACTTTAAGAAGTGGAATGGTGTAGGAACAGCAAAGCTCCTCCTCCTCAACACAATTGGTGGCATGAGTGGCACTCTTATAGTTTCCTATGGAATCATCGACTGGTTGGGCATGAAGAGTTTTTATCCGATAAGCATGATAACAATGCTTATTCTTCTCTTTCTCATTCCTCAGAAAAAGTTTAAATCTCTAGCGATTGGTGCTTGTGCCACAATTCTCACGATCTTCTTTCTAAATTTTGAACCCCAAGTTTTTATCCACAAGAGAGACCAGGTTCTTTTTTCAGATGAGACACCTTCAGGTGTTTTTAGTCTTATCCGACGAAAGGGCAAACTTGAGATTTATGCGGGAAACTATCGTATCGTTGCCACCTATGACACTGAAAATGTGACTCATACCCAAAATGGTCTTGCCTACTTTCCTGCCCTCTATATGGTGGATACCCCGGAAAAAATTCTAACGATGGGAACTGGTTATGGAATAAGTCTTGGGGCCTTTCTCACCCTTAACCCTAAAGAAGTTATCTCTGTTGAACTTCATAAGAGTGTTAATCATGTTAGTCCCTACTTTAAAGAAGCCAATCGTCAGTGGTACGATGACCCTAGAGTTGAGAAAGTTATTGATGATGCTCGAGGATATTTAAAGCGGTCACGTGAGCAATACGATCTTATAAGCTCAAATATCACAAGCCCCTACACAACAGGGGGCAGTCTATTTCTGACGACCCAATACTATCAAGAAGTTGCCAAACGTCTTAAGCCTGGTGGGCTCTATTCTCAGCTTGTGTGGGGACCTCACTTACCAGAAATCCTTCACACCTTTGTTAAGGTTTTTCCCTATACGAAAGCTATTCCTGGCTACGATGAAACAGATGTCATTATTATTGGCTCCTTTGAGCCTCTCAAAATGAGAAAAGATATTCACACCTACGACGATCAGTGGCCTCTTTATAAGGGAAAGTACAGTCGTGAAGAAACTTTTGAAATTGGTGAGAAAATCATGGAAGAGAGTTTAAAACGAAAACCTGATTTTATTGTCGATGATCACTACGCAGACCTTACTCATAATTGGGATAGAGGTCTAAAGTTCTTTTGGATATATGGCCCCTAGGAAACTCTTCAACTCATTTTCCTAACCCTATACTATACTGGAAGTGGTCTCACCAAAGTTTGGGAAAGTGGCTTCTCTTGGATTGATGGGACCTCACTTCAATTGGCCGTTTTCGCCTGGTGTGACCCAAGTGACTTCTTTAGCTCTTTACTAATTAATCATCATTGGCTTGCCAAAGGAGCACAAGGAACTACTTTTTTTTAGAGCTTCTTTTTCCCTTGATCCTCATAAAGGATAGATTCATTAAATTATTCTTTGCGATGATTTTTATCGTCTTTCACCTTATTCATGAGATGGTATTTCATTACAACTTTTGGGCCAATATACCACTTCTGGCTCTTGTCCTCATCGCTTTTCCCCTCTTTGATAAGAAGGCTACTCAAGCGAATATTTCTTAGAGAGAATTCCGACAAAATCGTCAGTGATATTGCCATTATTAAAGCGCTCTTTATGAACTCCTCCCTCATTATTGAGAAAACTAATCCAGGTATCATAGAGACGTGGATTGTGAAGACGAGCGCCTCTTTGCACCAGGATCTGTTTGGTTGAGAGTACTCCAGTAATCCCTTTTCCAAGGTTTACTTCTTTATAACGAGGAACTCGACAAACTCTATTAATGACCTCTAACTTTTCAGTATCAAAGACATTAAAAAATTCTTTAATGCTCAGCTGCTCTGGGTACTTAAACTTAAAGAAGTTTTTAACCATATGGCATTGTTTGGCATGAACCTCAGGCATATCTGGGGTTAAATAGAAGTTCTCTAAGAACTCATCACCCATATCCCAAATACGACTTGAATCATACATCGCCATATAATATTTCCCATCTTCAAGAAAGATTTTAGGCTTATCCCCGCCTCTGAGATCACAATGAAGAAGGCCCTTCTCAAAAGGTTCAAGAAGCTTAGGTTCTCTTCGATACAAATGACGTTCACACCAAATTCGCAGGGCAAAAGTTGACTCTTCATAAAAGTAATCTTCATTGACGATTTCATTAAGCGCACTTGCACCCGTCTCAAGAATGGTGATTTTAGTGCCTGCCAATTGCTGTGAAACACTTTCTAAGTAAGGTAAGGCGACATGCTTTATTTCATCATCAGCCGGTTCTTCATCTAAGTTATCAGTAAAGGCCGAACCTCTATAAATGAGAATTTCCTCAAGAGGGATATTATGCTTTAAAAAAGTTTCAAGCATCGTCTGGCTATCGACGCCCCCTGAATAGAAGAGGCGAATATAGTCGTATTTTTCTCTTAATTGGAGGGCCCTCTTCTTTAAGATATCGTCCCAAGACTCTGAAGGTTCCTGACTCCAGTTATACTGAGAGAAGTCATTATCAAAGAAATTGAAATGGATGGGCTTTCCCGTAGAGCGAGAGTGATCTAGAGCTTGCCATTTATTATAAAAAACCTTTCCCGCACATTCCCAGTAAAGCTTCTTATTTACTCTTTCCACTCATGAACCTTAGAGATCATCTTTCAATCGATTTGCGACTGAACATATCCCGATTATAGGGTTCAAAGATCATTAAAAGAACAATCCAAGAGCCACCAAATTCAAGGATTTCTCCCTTCTTACCGCCGTCGATAAACTCAGCAATAATAGCGAGGCTCACATAGGCCACAATATGGTAGACCTTGGGAAGGGGTAAGGCCCAGGAATTAACCCATTCTTTTACCTTTTCCTGTTTGCGATAAAGGACAGGAAGGATCAGAAAATAAAAGACGATCGCTATGCCGAGAAAGGTTCCGAAAATAATTTTATTAATTTTAAAACTACCAAATATCAAGTTATGAATATTGGTTTCACCTTGGGAATTATACTTTTGAAAAAACTCAGGGACTTGAAAATCAAAAAGGGCTGTCCAAATTCGTTGGCCCCAAGAGATCTCCTCTCCCAGTCCAAAAAAGAAAACGATGGAAGCTAGATAGAGTCCAAAAATAAAGCGCTTCTGTCTAAATGGTTTTAAAATTCTTGCGCGATACCAGCAAAGAACAGAACCTCCAAAAAGAGCAACAACAGTGAGCCACTCTAAAGGACCATCTTCACCAACATACTTACTTTCAAAGAAGAGAAGGTCTGTTTTTGAGTAATAAATACCGAGGAGGCACAGAGCGAAGACAAGAACAAAGGTTATCTTCTCTAAAATCTTTCTAGGGTAATCAACCTTCACTTACTTCTCTCCTAATTCATCAAAGAGGGCGATTCGCTCGCTGTGACGTCCACCTTCAAACTCTGTCTCTAGCCAAATTTTAGCAAGAGACTTCATAGTGTCCATATCAAGTAGTCTTGCACCCATGCAAAGAATATTGGCATCATTATGCTGGCGCGACAGCTTGGCCTCTTCTTCAGTTCTTATGAGAGCAGCCCTGATACCTGCATAACGATTCGCGACCATGGAAACCCCGATACCTGAACCACAGAGAAGAATTCCCACACCCTTTTGGGCCGACACTTTCTTAGCAACCTTTGTCGCAAAGTCAGGGTAATTTACTCGGTCAGCGGAAAATGGCCCAAGGTCCTCGACCTCATGGCCTAGTTCCTCGAGAAAGGATTTAAGCTGGGTTTTTTCTTCATATGCTGCATGGTCACAACCGATGGTAATTTTCACGACTTATCCTTAGTTGGGTTCCCCTCTAATGTACACCTTTACCATTATGGTTATCAAGAAGCACTTCCCGCCATAAAAAAAGCCCACCAAAAGGTGGGCTTAATAAACTCAAGTCATTGAGAAAAATTTTAGTAGCGGTAGTGCTCTGGCTTGTATGGTCCTTCAACCTTAACGCCAATGTACTCTGCTTGTTGAGGAGTAAGAGTCTCAAGCTTAACACCAATTCTTTCAAGGTGAAGACGAGCCACTTTCTCATCAAGATGCTTAGGAAGCATATAAACTTTATTTTCGTATTTTTGAGAGTGCTCCCAAAGTTCCATCTGAGCAAGAACCTGGTTAGTGAAAGAGTTACTCATAACGAAAGAAGGGTGACCTGTAGCACAACCAAGGTTCACAAGGCGACCTTCAGCAAGAAGTACAACACGACGCCCGTCTTTTGCTGTGTACATATCAACTTGTGGCTTAATATTGTCTTTAGTCCAGTTCTTGTTGAGGTACTCTACTTCAATTTCATTATCAAAGTGACCAATGTTACAGATAATTGCAGAGTCTCTCATTTGCTCCATGTGCTCGCCACGAAGAATACCAAAGTTACCCGTTGTTGTTACGAAGATGTCACCAAGCTTACAAGCTTCTTCCATCGTCATAACTTCATAACCTTCCATTGCTGCTTGAAGAGCACAGATAGGATCGATTTCTGTAACGATAACACGTCCACCTTGTCCACGAAGAGACTGAGCTGAACCTTTACCAACGTCACCGTAACCAGCGACAACACATACTTTACCTGCAACCATAATATCAGTAGCACGCTTGATACCGTCGATGAGGGATTCACGACATCCGTAGAGGTTATCAAACTTAGACTTTGTTACAGAGTCATTAACATTGATTGCTGGCATAGGAAGAGTTCCGTTCTTAACTCTTTCGTAAAGTCTGTGGACACCAGTAGTTGTTTCTTCAGAGATACCTCTAATTTCAGAAGCAAGTTCTGGGTTCTTATCGAGGATGATATTTGTGAGGTCACCACCATCATCAAGGATCATGTTAAGACCCTTACCATCTGGCCAACGAAGAGTTTGCTCAATACACCAGTCGTATTCTTCCTCAGAAAGACCTTTCCAAGCGAAGACAGGGATTCCAGCAGCTGCAATTGCCGCCGCTGCGTGATCTTGAGTTGAGAAGATATTACATGAAGACCAACGAATCTCAGCTCCAAGTTCAACAAGGGTTTCAATGAGAACAGCAGTTTGAATTGTCATGTGAAGACAACCAGCAATACGAGCACCTTTAAGTGGCTTTGAAGCTCCAAACTCTTTTCTTAGTGCCATAAGACCTGGCATTTCAACTTCAGCAAGTTGAATCTCTTTACGACCCCAGTCTGCGAGGCTCATATCTTTTACTTTGTAGTCACCACTCATGGTAAGCTCCTTCGATTTTGCGCTGCTAAGCAGCGATTTTAGTGTTTGAATCTCGGAAACTATAACACTTCAAGATTCGTTAGGACAAGCTCTAGGAGAGGAAGGAGTCTCTCACTGCCATAGGGATTGAGATGATCATCATCGTAATAGAGAACCTTTAATTCCTCATCAAAGGCATCGCATTTCTTTTCGTCACAATAGACATCATAAGGATCGATAGCGCGAAGCCCAAGCTCAGAAACCATTTCTCTCACGGGAGCAGTCCTCTCTAAGAGTTCACGCTTTGGCCGGCTCCAGCCAACATACTCTCTTCTTAGTTGCTGCTTATTGGCAGTCTCCACTGGATTAACCTTAAAACTAGGGTTTTGATGCACGAAGACCATTCTTTCAAGACTCTTTTGATACTCCTCTAAGTTTTCTCGGATCACTTTTAATGAGACTTCCTTACTTCTGTGCTTATTGGGATTTCTCAGAGAGTCGAGATAGATTTCACCATGACTCACCCTTTCAGCTTCCTCTCGATAACGGTAATAAACATCCAGGCGAGACATAAAGAAAACAATAGGCTTCTCTTCTTTGAGATAGGAGAAAATCTCACCATTTTGTTTCTTACACTCTTTATGAAGACCGTAGATTAATGGTGGACAACCCTGCTGAACAGAATATTTAAAGCCCAGCTTATACTTAAGAGCTAACAGATAATATGGTTTTAAGGAGAAGCTGCCATGACTGTCGCCCCAGAGAAAGATCGTCGGCTTCCCCTCTTGCGGCTCAAGAGCGGTACAAATTGTTCCCTCTTTACGCTTACAAATATCTTTTGATTCAAAGATAGGCATCCATCTTTGATAATCATAGAACTCTTTTGAAAAGCGACTTGGTAGTCCCTCTGTCTTGTAGAGAACGCCTCCGCTGATCAATCCAAAAAGAGTTGCGCCAATAAAGAGGGTAAAAACCCTCTTGCGATTCCAATAATGAGTTAAACGCCTCACAGGTTCTTCCACAAAGTAATAAGAGAAGACAGCAATCATCGCCGCCAAGATAAAAGCGGTAAGGTAGTGCTCTGGCGTAGGTCTTCTAATTAAATAATGCTTCATAAAGGAAAAGAAAACCCAATGCCACAAGTAGAGGGCATAGGAGATCTTTCCAAAGCCCACAAGAAAGGAAGAGGAAAGAATTCGCGCCACAACTCCCTTTTTCGCGAAAATCAGAAGAGCGGCTCCTAGTGTAGGGTAAAGGGCATTATAAGAAGGAATGGCCGTATCTTTATCAAGACCAAAAATAGAATAGGCAATTAAGCTCAATCCAATGATGCCGGCACAATGATCAAGAGCGAGAGGCGAACTCCTCTGCCCTTTATAAAGAAAGAGGGCCAATAGACACCCAATCCCAAGCTCCCAGCCTCTTGTGTGCAGAAGATAAAAAGACGAATCGGGATAATCAGGCGTAAGAATGATCGAGGCTAAAAAAGAGGCACCAACGAAGAGAATAGAAATCACATCTCTTTTCTTTGGACAGAAGCGGTTGATGGCATAGAGGGCTGGAGGCAGGAGAAGATAAAACTGCTCTTCAATAGCTAAAGACCAAGTGTGAAGCAAGGGATAGGTATCTGCAGGGGCATTAAAATATCCGGACTTCATCCAAAAATAGAAATTTGATGAAAGGAGTGAGTTAAAAAAGAGAGACTCTCCAAAGAGAGTGAGGTGGCCAGGAGTAAGGACAAAGCTACAGGCAATCACGGTGATCACAAGGCAAAAGAGTGCCGCCGGTACTAAGCGGCGTATGCGTCTTTCCCAAAAGTTGATAAAACTGAAGCTCCCCTCCTCAATCTCGCTTTGAAGTAAGGTCGTGATAAGAAAGCCACTAATGACAAAGAAAATATCCACACCGAGAAAGCCACCAGAAAAGAGAGGAAGCTCTGCGTGATATAAAATGACAGCGAAAACAGCAATTGCTCTCAATCCATCTATGTCTGCACGATATTTCATGGGGTTATTGTATCAGTAATTCTAATTTTTTCGGAAGTATTAAAGTTTTGTGATAGATTCTGGCGGCAAAATCGGACAAAGAGGAATTTATGGGAGACTACACAAAGCTTCAACTCACGGAAGCTCAAGCGATCGCGGATATGTATGGCATTGGCCAAATAAAGAAGCTTCAATCCCTTTCGCTAGGAATCTCAAATAGTAATTATAAAGTCGAGTGTGACCAGGAAACTTATCTATTGAAAGTTTCTAATGATAAAGGTCAGGAAGAATTGCACGGTGAGATGAATATTCTTCTCTACCTCAATAGACTCAACTTTCCCTACTCTCTTGTCCCATTCAAAACCACAGAGGGACTCTCAGTCTACACTTATCAAGATAAGTTTGGCGTTCTCTTCCCGTTCCTTGATGGCATCCCTCCTGGCCCTAGTGATTTTACCTGTGAAGAAATAGGCAGAGGTCTCGCAAAACTTCACACCCTCTCTCATGATGATGAGCTCAAGACCCTTCGTGATCATGAGTGTGTCGGCTTTGGCGTCCACGAAATCTATGACTATGCTCACTCATCGGCTGCCCCTGAAGACTTTAGAGATCTCTTTAATTTGATGTTTCCCCATAAACTTGAATGGTTCAGAGAACAAAAGTGGGAAAGAGGTATTATTCACGGAGACCTCTACTACGATAACACGCTTTTTAAGAGTGAAGCCCTGCAAACCCTTCTTGATTTTGAACAAGGTGGCCGCGGAGAATACCTTCTTGATCTTGGAATTAGTATAAGTGGAACTTGTCTTGAAAAAGGCCGTCTTCATCCCAATTTAATTCGAAGTTATTTGCGCGGTTATGAAGAATTACGTCCACTCCCCAGAGAGGAGAAACTCCATCTGGCCGATACCATTGCCCTTGGTCTTTTTTCTATTGCTCTTTGGCGTATAAAGAGGTTTAAGGAGAAGGACTTGAATCCTCTTATGGCAGAAAGCTATCGAGAGCTCTTATTGAGGGCGGAAATATTTAACGAAACCCTCAAATCCGAACCTTTATTGTAGAATAGAAGTCCCTAATCTACTGGACTTAAATTATGAAAAACTTTTTTGCTAGCTGCCCACGCGGCCTTGAAGAAACTCTGAATCAAGAGGCGACTCGCTTTAATTTTAATCACGTTGAGATCACGAGAGGAGGACTTAACTTTAAGACCACTCCCCTTAACGCGATCAACTTTCTTCTAGAAACGAGAGTAGCAAGTCGAGTTTATAAAGAGATTGGCTCCTTTGACTTTAGAAATGAAAAGGACTTGGCGAAGAATGCCATGCAAATCCCCTGGACTAAGATTCTTAATCCAGACGACACCATTAAAATCACGAGCCTCTTCAGTCGTGAGGTCATGGGTAAATTTAAAAACTCACACTACTTAAGCCTTCTTCTTAAAGATGCCATTGTTGATACTTTTGTTGAAAAGGCAGGAAAGCGTCCAAGTATTGATCTTGATCACCCCAATTTCCCTCTTCTTCTCAGAATTGAGCCATCGCCAAAGAAAGGAGAATTAAGAGGGATTGTCTCTGTCGATCTAGCCGGACATTCTCTGCATCTGCGTGGTTACAGAGCTTCCGGACATGAAGCCCCTATAAAAGAAAACCTGGCGGCCGCTCTCCTTATGAATACTTCCTGGAATAAAGAGGTTCCTCTTTACGATCCTTTTTGTGGAAGTGGAACATTCCTCCTTGAAGGCGCTATGATGCGCTATCAGATTGCTCCGACCTATATCAAACTTCTCAACCGCAAGGAAGGTCACTATAGCTTTGCATTTGAAAGACAAAAATGGTTCCAAAAAGATCAAGCAATCAAGCAGCCTTTTGAAAACCTGTGTGAAGAACTTATAGCTCGTGCAAAAAATGGCATCTCCAATGCTGGAGTTGGCGAGTTCCATGGAAGTGATATTGTTGCTGACCCCATAGGCATGCTTATGGAAGCCTGGCAAACCATTGGACTTCCTCGCAAATCACTTCGTATCAACGTTATCAATGCCCTAGATGTTCAACCTGACGACAACTTTTCAAATGGAGTTCTCATCACAAACCCGCCCTACGGCGTTCGTCTTGAAGAGAAGGATGAGAAGTTAGAGAAGCTTTATTATGATATTGGTGAGTCTCTGAAGAATAACTGGAAGGGATTTAATGCCTATATCATTAGCCAAGAAGCGATTTATAGAAAGAAGATTAGCCTGAGAACGAGTATGCGAATGAGCTTTTATAACGGCTCTCTTGAGTGTCGACTTCTCGGATACGAACTCTACTAGAACTGACCCCCTCAGTTGGAGTTCATGAGAGCAATACCCAAGCTTTCTTAAATAAATTCCAGACCATATCACCTAAAA
>CATLOT010000051.1 GCA_950054155.1 uncultured Bacteriovoracaceae bacterium | reverse complement strand
GTTAATACCCAAAGCGATGGGGAAGAATTCTATAGAAGAAAATCCACTTTTAAAAAAGACGGTTTTGAAATTATTCATAGGGTCAACGTCAACGGCCCTCAAAAAACAGTATGCTCTCATTCTATGTTAATTATGAGCAAGACCTGGAGACCAATTAGAGCATCTACCTTAATAAACCATCTGACTGGAGTTAAGGTTAAAGTTCCAACTCAAGTCCCGAGGGACCACATAAATATTAGAAAAAAATCCCCTGGTGGTGAGAGGGCAAGCTTTACCTTTAAAAATGACTTTAAAATCAGCATCAGAGGACCAAACCACTGCCCAAAAATAAGACTCGAAGGTTTTCCAGCCTTCTAATATAAGAAACTCAAGCAAATCACCCCCCAATCTGCTTAAATGCAATCCCTCTCTCCAAAAGAACCCCCTTCACCTGGTCAATTTTTTCCCCATGAATCTCGATAAAATCATTTTTATAAGCCCCACCAACCCCAAGTTTCTTCTTAAGTTCCTTACAAAGTTTCTGACACCACTTCTTATGAGAGGGAAGACCAGTAATTTCCACAACCGTCCGCCCCTTACCTGAAGTCAAACGGCGAATCAATAAAATGACCTGACTCTCGTCTACATGGGCATCTTCACCCTTAGAAGTTTTCTTCTTTCTCAGATCCCCCTCAGAATCCGACCAAACAATCTTTCCCTCAGCCATTCTTTATCCTTAATAAACAGAGTAATAGGGTCGGGTTAAAGTGTAAGTCTCCCGAATCATTTTGAAAATCCCGATTTTTTAGTAGCATCAGATGGCCTTTCTTGCTAACCTATTAATAATAGGAAATTTTCCTTATCAGATAGAGACTTAATTTCACGGAGGAAAGTATGAGTCTGACGAAAGCTGATATCGTTGAACGGGTTTACAAAGAAGCTGGGTTTTCCAAGAAGGAAGCCGCTGACCTTGTAGATTTAGTCTTTAAGATTATTAAAGACACTTTAGCCCGTGGAGAAAAAGTTAAGATTTCTGGTTTTGGAAACTTCTCAATTAGAGACAAAGCCACTCGCGTAGGTCGAAATCCTCAAACAGGTGAGGCAATGGAGATTTCTGCAAGAAGAGTCCTAACTTTCAAACCTTCACAGGTCCTAAAAGAAGATGTGACTGCCCGTTACTCTCATCGACTTGATGACAAAGGGAAAGAAGATACTTCGATCCCGGCAAAAGAAGGTTCAAATCGTGCTCTCTCGAGTTTTATGAATAACTCAGAAGAGGATGATGATAATGACGGGGATGACTTCCCAACCGGCTCTGGGATGTACTAGGGCCGCCAAATAGGTTGGAAGCGAATACCCCGAAGGAGATAGCTATGCTGGAAACTTTGGAGATTCCTAATAAGTCGACTTTCAAACTCAATGAAGTTTGCGGACTGACTGGTGTTAAGCCCTATGTTTTGCGCTTTTGGGAAAGTGAGTTTGAAGAAATTGATCCCATCACTTCAAGTACTGGTCAAAAACTCTATGAGCCTCGTGATATAGAGGCGATTGTTACCATCAAAAATCTTCTCTTCTCTGAAAAAATGAAAATTGAGCAGGCGAAAGCTGAGCTCTCTAAGAGATTGGCAGCCCCTTCTTATGAAGAAGAGGAGATGCTAAGTGAAGAGGAAATTCCTCTTCCTCCCATTACGAGAATGGGTCTTAGTAACTCTGATATCGATAAGCTTGTTATGGCGAAAAACCTCTTACAAGAAATAGTATCGGCCTAAGGTCTTCTTAAAGAAGAGCGATCAGCTGATCCCAACTATAGTCCTCTTCTTTGAGATCACCAAAATACTTAATAATAAGACTCTCTTCTTTGCTGAGATCTTTCTCAACAATTGTTTTCATCTTTTGAAAGTAGAGGTTAAGGGCACTATTTAAATAAGGAGAGCGCTCACTTTCCATTAAAGTGTGAATTGATCGCATATAGTGATAGAGACGCTCAAAGCTCTCTTTTGGAAAATTGATAAAAGGATTAACCTCAAGCTCATGGGGACTAAGCTCTTCACAAGCTTCACTGAGATCATCAAGAAGCTGAAAGCTGACCCCAATACTTTCACCCCATTTAAGGATGTCTTTATTCTCTTTAAAGCTGAGTTCACCTTTGGCACTGATATGACCAAGGTAGAGACTTGTTTGAATTAAGCGCGCTGTTTTGCCAAGATGAGTTTGCAGTAAGCGCTCAAAGCTCTTATTGATTTCACCACCAAGGTCAAAGACTTGGCCAAGGATTAATCCTTTAGCCCCTAAGGCCCAGTTAAAAAAGGTGAGGGCCTTCTTTGGATTTTCAAGACGAGCGAGGAGTCCATTACTATGTTGAAGGAGGGCATCACCCACAAGAACCGCTTGCCATTGACCATACTTCTTATGAGTGGAGGGGCGACCTCTTCTCATATCATCATCATCCATGCAGGGAAGGTCATCATGAACGAGGGTGTAGGCATGGTGAATCTCAAGAGCACTACAGCAAAGAGAGATATCACTTAAAGGATTTCTTAGATCAGCGGCGCACTTTTCAAGTCCATGATGATCAGCATAGCTTGATGCACATAGGAGAGGACGAAAGAGTTTTCCGGCGGGTAAGACAGCATATTCAAGGGCTTCATAAAAGAGTTCTTGAGTGGGTCTTAACCAGGAGAGGTGAGTCTTTAAATTCGCTTCTAAAAGGGGGATTAAATCCTTAATTTCATTCATGAAGCTTTATAACAACCGGACTAAGGTGGGTCAACAATTGTGGGCTTTGGTAGAGCTAATGTCCCATCAAGTTTCATATAGTAATAATTCTCTTTCTTTGGCTTACCGTTTAAAAAGAGACGAATAAGGCCGACTTCTTGAAGAAGCTTCTCACTAAACTTGATGCGGCCATCAAGTCCCAGTGTTGAAAGACGCATATTTCTTTGG
Organism: uncultured Bacteriovoracaceae bacterium; assembly: GCA_950054155.1. GTDB lineage: Bacteria > Bdellovibrionota > Bacteriovoracia > Bacteriovoracales > Bacteriovoracaceae. The sequence goes on along the minus strand of CATLOT010000051.1, from coordinate 9,585 downwards.
TTAGGCTTGATGGTGCCACGAAACTCAGCATGAAGGGGAGCAAGAGCTTCACCGAGGCGAAGGGCCTTAATATTAAAGGACTTATTAACGTAGCTTCCCGCCAGTTCAAATTTATTGAGGGGCATTGCGATAAGATTAAAGGCCATAATGGTTTGGGCGGGAATAAAGAGGTTCTTTGAACTTGCCTTGATACTGCCTTTGACGATTTTTTGATTCTCAATTTCCCCATGCCCTTGAATATCAATAGAGCCTTGCAAATAGTTTGTTCCCGGATAAATTTGAGAGAGTAGTTCGCCAGTGATTTGCGTGTCTTCAATCTGCACCGTAGTGCCACCAAAAGCAACGCGGGGAAAGATATTAAGCTTTACGCCTTTTCCCACACCTTCAACCTTAAGCTTTACTCCCAGTGGCCATAAAGTAGGCATGGAGAGTCTGACTTGCGCCTGATCAAGCTTAAGGCTTCCTTGGCGCTGCTTATAGCATTTGGCCGGAATCGTTAAATCTTTAAAGGTGAGTTTAGGAAGAAAGAAGCCAAGCTCCATGGAACTATAGCTAAGGGGGCAGCTACGGTTCTTTGCAATTTGCCCTTCAATAAAGACGGTAATATTTCTTTCAAGGGGAAAGTTAAAGAGGAGCGCCAGGAGAAAGGCCCCGAGCGCCAAGGCTACGAGAAGCAATGGAAAGGTCTTCTTATTGTCATAGACTTCTTCAATGGCACGGTCTTCTGGTATTCTCACATTCATGTCCTTAAGGCGAAGTCCTCGAGTAGTGAATAAAAGATAATTCCCCCTGAAGGGCATCTTTTACTTTCTTAATGTTGACCCTCTTAAAGGTCGCTTTCTCTTTCACGGCAAGTTCATCAAGAATTGCGAGGAACTTAGGGGTGGAGAGACCATTAAAAACCAGAGAGGCTTCACTCTCAACCAGGTTGCCATATTTTTGATTTGAGAAGTTTGTAACCTTAATCGCGTCTCTTTTCATTTGATAACTTGAAGCAAGAGAGGCGATCATGCGCTGAAGGTCACTTTGATTGGTAAGAGTTGTTTTTCCAAGCAGTGAGCCGCCCACATTCTCAGTCTCAGCGACAATGGCATTATAGCGGTCAACTTCGGCAATAAGAGCTTCCTTATCGGCGACCTGACCACGAGTCATGGCCGCAATAATGAAGACGACCAAGAAAATGATAAGGGGAGCAAAACTTAAGAGATAGGTAAGCCCTTGATTGATATACTTTTGAGCTTCGTCAGGAAGACCTTCAAGGGCCGCTGAGGCCTGATTAAACTGGGGACTTGCTTTAAGGGAGTCAACTCCTTTAAAAGTGGCTTCATCAAGAGTGTGAAAGACTTTCTTGGCCATGACTATTCTCCTGATCCGATAAAGTTAAAACTGAGTCTGTCGCCTTTAGCCGTTACCTTTAAAGAGGGGAGACTTGAGCGTTTAAGAAGGGCCTGAAGATCTCTTAGTTTATCTTCCTTGGCGACTTTAAAGACCCCATCGACTTTCTTACCAGAGGAATCAAAAGAGATTAGCTCAATATCTTTTTCAGCACTAATCATTTTTGAAAGGGTGAAAAGAGCAGGAAGGGCATCAACAGCATTAGAATCCTGAAGGGCCTTAAGTTCCTTTTCAAGACCTTGGTTCTTCCTTTCAATTTTCTTAACGATTTTATCGAGATAGAATTCGATGCGCCGGCGCTGAGCGGCTGTCACACCAAGTTCCTTTTGCGCCAGTATCTTTTTAATTTGGCGGTCAAGTTGCTTTGATTTCTTTCCTTGCAAATAGATATCAACCCCAAGGAGAAGACTAAAGACCACGGAGGCAATAAGCGCTCTTTGAGCGTAGAAGGCCGCACTGTGAAGAGGGAGCGATAGGCTTGAGCCATTAGAAAAGTCACCGTGAAGAAAGTTTCCTGGCTTAAATTTTTGAGCAAGGTTTGAGGCCATGAGAGAGCCCAGATAATAGGTGCACTCCTGACCCACCATTTGCTCTTCACTATCAAGGAGGCTTTCGCCGAGACTTGCAAAATCGACCTTAGTGCCAATTTGTTGGGAGAGGAAATTATTAATATTGTGAATATGACTACTGCCCCCACTGAGGTAAACATTCTCAATAGGCACTCCGTACTTTACTCGAAAGCCCAGTAACCAGCGCTTCATCTCAAGGACTAGAGGATTGAGGGTCTTCTTCATTAAAAGAGCGAAGTCTCTTTGCTCCTCACTCACTTCATCATATTGACCTTCAGTGAGAAGAAAGCAATTTTGGTGCTTATAGATAACAGCATCATTTAAAGGGATATTATAAGTTTCACTGATCACTTCATCGATGGTGGCGCCTGCGCAAAAGCTAAAATGATGGGATACGACTTCCCCTTGGTAGATGATATAGCACTTTGATGTGCGGTGACCGATATCAAGAATGGCAATGGGGCCACGCGTTTGCTTATTTTGGGCGTGAGCGTGCAGGGTAGATAACTCCGTGGTCAGAACTGTCGGAAGAACATGCTTCTCTTCCATAAAAGTAAAGTACTCTTCAAAGTCCTTGCGTTTGGTGACATTAACAAGGGCACTGGTGCTCTCAGCTTCTTTGATCTGTTGAGAAAAAAAGTGAGCATCCATACTTGAGTAAGGAAGAAGTTCATCGAGTTGAAAAGGAATCATCAAATCAACTTTCTTCTTTTGCGTCACGGGCAAAGTGAGGTGACGAGAGGTGACCATTTTATTGGGTAATTGATAGATGACTTTGCCATCAAAATCTTCTGGAATAATATTTTCAAGAAGAATTCTCTTTAAGCTCAACTCATCCCCATCAGGATCCATTTCGGCCTTGAGGTCATTGAGAATAAACTCGCTTGAATCAAGAAGCGATATCTGCTTTCTCTCAACATTGACGAGCATGGTTTTAATGGAATAAGTACCGAGGTCAATTGCCAAATATTTCATAGTGTTATTCTACCAGAGGCTGAAAAATTTTGTTGACTAAAATCCACTTGAGTAAAGAACTCGGGATTCTATTCTACTTTGAATTCGATTATTCTCGGGGCCATGAGCTCAACTTTAAGCTCCTTATTTTCCTCACCCTTGGGGTCTGGTGAAGAAGGAGGGTTGCCGTCGGGATTCGCGTCGGGATTGGCATCAGGGTTTTGAGGCTGTCCAGGCTTTGGTGTGGGCTTAGGTTGCGGTTTTACCGGTAAATCAATATAGGCCTTGATCGTCACGGTAGAAGTATTGTAACGGGCCTGACTTTCAACATAGTAGAGCTTTCCAGCGACCCCAAAGCGCAGATTAGCGGATTCAAATTCCTTTTGGCGCTCGTCAAAATCAGAACTGCTGACAATCCCAAGGCGCTCCACAACGAGATTCTTAAATTCATCCACCGTTTTAAAGGGTTTGGGATCTTCTCCCAATTCAGCATCCCCATCACGATAGCGAAAGAACTCTTCACTTTGCTCAGGAGTGATATTAGGAAAAATGAGGCGAAGAGTGTTTTCAGTGAGATCATTAAGACTAATATAGCCCACCTCGTGAACGGTAAGGCGGTCTTTAACCAGATTGATAATATCTTCAGGCCATCCGGCAAGAGTATAGAGTTCATCTAAGCTCGACATGGGGGCATGCTTCGCTATTAGTCCTTTCTCATTATAAATCGCTTGGATTTCTGGCATCTCGGCATCAGTCACCGCATTGGGAGCATTCACATAGTACTTGAGCTCCTTAACAAGGACGCGCGGCTGAAGGGTGGGGTAGAGCTTATCAAAGAGATTATCCTGCTCGCGCTTGAGTCGGATTTCCTCTTCAAGCATTTCAAGGAGCTTTTGCTCGGTGATCTCCATGGGAGATTTTTCTTTATCATCTGAGTCTTGGTCTCTATCAGGGTTTTCTTGCTCACCATTTTCAGGCACAGGGATTCTAAGGTTATTGGGATTGAGAAATCCTGTAATCTGGCGCAGGGTAACGCTTAAATTCCCTTTGAGGACGGTGCCTTCCTCAAATTCTTTGAGGGCGCTTTTTTGGATATTACTTGCCTTTGCTGGCAGGGGAATAGGATAGATAAAAGGTTGAGTCAGGACCTGTTCAATTTGACTGGGCTTGATAAGGCTCTTTGCAGAGGAATTCTTCTCGAGTTTGTTCTTCACTTCCTGATAGATTCGCATTTTGGCCAAGGCAAAGTGAAGGCCCGCTTCCGCACTAAAGCGCGCCTGCAGGCGGTCTTGAGCATTATAGCTCTTAAGCTTATTAAGATTGGTTTCAAAGGCAAAGTCAGTAGCAAGAAAGGTGAGGATCGCAATAGAGCTGATCACCATGAGCATCGCCATTCCTCTTTCATTTTGCACTGTCTTCTTTATCATTGGCTCTTTCCTGGTGCGGGGTTTTGGCCTTTGGTTTGAGTATTCGTCGTTTCACGCTCTGTTTGATCTTTGACCACATCAAAGTAGGGCCATAGAGGGCGAAAAACTCTTTGAGTCGTTCGCTCATTGCCGGCACTATCAACAAAGACGAGAGTGACTTTGACTCCTCTGATATTTTCTCTTTCATTCTCTGGAAGAAGACGGATGCTATCAACCCATTTGATATCTTTTCGCGACCAGAATTCATATTTTAATTCTTTAACACCTCTTAGAAGAATTTGGGCTTTGTACTGGGCAAGATCGAGTCTTGGATCAAAAATATTCTCAGAAACTTGTCTTCGCATCAGGATAAAGGGGGCAGGGGGATCTGAGCGTTGATCACTTTCAAGAAAGTACTCAACCCACGCAAAGCGACTTTGCTTTTGGCCTTCAAGGAAACGACGATTCGCCATGGTCATAAAGGAGAGAGATGTCTTCTCTTCTTGAAGCACTGTAGGGACGGGCTGATTCTTATAATTAACTTTGGGAAAGAGTTGACTGGGAACAAAACGGTTATTGGCAGCAGGGTTTGAACTATAGCCGCCAAAGCCAGAACTATTTTGGTTTTGTTTTTTGATTTGTGACCAGGAGTAATAAAAAGGAGAGTACATCTGAGAGATGTCTTGGTCCATGCGATAAAGGGCCGTATGGACCTGAAGAAATTCGCGGTCCTCACTCACGACAGACTCTTTCGTTTTAATATTATTATCAATAATCGTATAGACACTGATCATAAGAAAACTAAGAATCGTGATTGCGATAAGGATTTCTACGAGAGTGAAACCGCGCTCATTGGATGTCAAACTGCAGCCTCCCGTTTTGATTGTAAAGCCAAGTGGAGAGGTCATAGGTCTGCTCACTAGGCACGTGCTTTACTGTGATTAAAACCTGCCAAACAAGCTGTTCCATATTCTTCTTAAAGTTATCATAGATGCGCTTTTGCATACTTTGATCTTCATCTGGATTATTTTCTTCTTCGCTTTGACCTGTGATCTTTTCAAATTCGGGAATGGTCACTTTAAAGAGTTGGATGGCCACTTGATAGTCAGGATAGTCATCTATTTTTTCAAACTTAGGCGTTGACGTTGATATATTCACTTTCCCCGCACTTGGCCTAAAGTCTTCTGGGGGATTGAGAATAAGTTCTTGCATTTGAATTTCGGCAATATCTTTTAGGGCCAGCTCATCTTTAAAGCGGATGGATGTGGTTATATTATTGCCTTGAGTGGTCATAAAGGCGGTAATAAAAATAGCAAAGAGAAAGACCGCAGTGATCACTTCAATTAAGCTCATTCCTTCTTCGTTTTTAAGCACTCTCATTGCAGCCACTCCTCATAGAATTTCTTCGCTTGGGCCACTTGAAACTCTAGGATATCTCCGGTGGTGCCTTCAATTTGAAAGAACTTGCGGTCAAATTCTTGGGTGAATGCCTGATAGCTCAGTGTAGCCATTTCCTCATCTGTTCCGATGGCAATGAAGGCTGAGTCCTTTTCGCCACTAGGGTAGAAGAAGAGGCTTGCAGTATTAGAAAATTGCATGCTCTGGGTGAGACCTGAAGCAATGCCTATGACGGTGACAAGGTTATCAACTTCAATAGGGTCCTCTTGAAATTCTTCTACATTTTGAAAGGCCTTTTCGACCTTTTCAAGCTTGGCGCTGCGCTCTTCATCATTAAGAAGCTCACTGACATCATTGGAGGTGAAATACTGAACGGGAAGAACAAAGTCACTGTCTGGGCCATATTGGACGGTGAAGCTTTGACTCTCGCCATCGAGTTTGATGGCAAGGCGGATTATACGATTGCGAAGAACGGCTTCGTTTTGCGCAAAGCGGGCCGCACGCTCAAAGGCATCTAGGGTGTCCACTAACTTTTGATGGGAGCCAAACATGCTTGTTGAGAAGGTGAAGGTGGTAAGCACCAAGGCGGCGAGAAAAATGGCCACAAGAATTTCAATAAGAGTAAATCCCTCGTGGCCATGAAGTGAATGAGAAAAGTTTTTCTTATTTACTTAGTTTCTCCTCTTTTCTGGCCTAGAAGAAATATCATCTTCAGTATCCATGAGGCCATCGGGTCCACTCGACATAATATAAGGCTTAGATCCCTCAAGCTTATAAACATAATCATATTCCCAAGGATCAAGTGGAATCATACCATCTTCAAGAAAACCTTCTGGGGGATAGTTCTTACACTCACGACTTCCCGATGGTTTTTCAATAAGGGCATTAAGACCTGCCTCTTGGGGAGGGTAGAATCCACACTTACGGCGAAATTCTTTGAGCTGAGCTTCAAGGCCTTCCATTTGAATTTTCGCTGCTTGAATTTGACCTTCTTCTAGTTTTTCAAAGATCTTTCCTGCAACGAAAGTACCTGCGATACCTAAGAGGGTAAGGGCCACAAGAATTTCAATAAGTGAGAAACCTTTCTCACTCATTTGAGATTCTCTTGGACTATTTTGATCAGCTTCTACGATTAGGTTTTTGAGGTACGCGACCGTGGAATTCATTAAATTCTCCTCTACTTTTATGAATTAAAAATTTACGTGTTAGTTTACCTGTTAAAGGAATTCAAATCCATCATGGGAATAACTACCGCGAAGACAACAAATCCCACAGCAACACCCATAACAACCATCATAATAGGTTCGAGGACAGATGTAAGGCCACTAAGCTTATTGTTGACCTGGTCTTCATAGTTTTCTGACACGATTTGTAACATTGGCTCTAATTCACCTGATTTTTCCCCTAGGGTAATCATATGAGTCACCATCGTAGGATAGAGCCCAGAGTTCTTTAGGGGAGCGGCCATCGAGCCCCCTTCCTTGATTTGAACGCGGGCATCATCGACGGCCTTGGCCATATGCACATTCGCGACAAGGTTCTTAACAATTTGCATGGCCGTAAGAATGGGCACGCCAGAGTTGAGAAGGGTGGCCAGTGTGGAACAAAAGCGCGACACATTAATCATTGTTGAGAGCTCACCAACAATGGGCATTTTAAGAAGAAGGGCATGCCACTTGCTCTCGCCCTTGGGTGTTTTTCGCCATTTGTTAAATCCCCACCACGAGGCAATCGCCGCAATGATCATCAGCCACCAGTAATTGACAAAGAGGTCGGAGATATCAATACAGATCTGAGTCATCCAAGGAACTTCTTTACCAGTGGATTTAAAGATCTTTGTAATCTTAGGAATAACAACCGTGAAGATAACGCCAAACATAATGAAACCAATAATCATCATAATAATGGGGTAGGTAATCGCCCCTTTGATTTGGTTCTTAAGTTTCATCTGGGCTTCTGTAAAGTCGGCAAGACGCAAGAGAACGACTTCCAGGGTACCTGACTGCTCACCGGCCTCGACCATATTCACATAGACATTATCAAAGACCTTGGGATAGTCGCCAAGAGCTGAGGCCAGACTTGTCCCTTCATTCACCTTACCTCTAATTTCTGAGAGGATGACTTTGAGTTTAGGGTGTTCTGTTTGATCCATAAGAGCAGAGAATGCTTCAACAATCTGGATCTTCGCTTTGATAAGGGTTGCAAGCTGGCGAGTCATGAGGGCGAGGTCTTCCACACTGACGCCGTCACCAAAGCTAAAGCCACCACCGCCTTTATTGCCGCCGGACTTTTGCTCTTTGATTTCAATGAGCATAACACCCATCGTGCGCAGCTTACCTTTGGCCTGATTAAGACCCTCGGCAGTGATAGAGGATTTCACCTCTTTGCCCGTGCGGTCTAGTCCTTTGTAGTTATAGATGGCCATAGATGATTAGACCTCGGGGTTTAAGTGTTCAAATTCTTCATCGCCCTCATCGTTAATCACACGAACAACTTCTTCAAGGGAAGTGATGCCATTAAAAACTTTTAAAATAGCATCTTGGCGTAGAGTGATCATTCCCTCCTGAACGGCTTTCTTCTTTACGGCACTGGCCGCGGCCTTATCAAGAATCAGAGGTCTAATTTCATCTGACATAAGAAGGAGTTCTGAAACAGTTGTTCTCCCGTCATAACCTTTGTAATTACACTTTGGACAGCCAACGGCCTTAAAGATAGTCGCATCACTTGGAATGCGCTCAACCCCGAGGTGAGCACGTTCAGTCTCATTGGGAACATGAGGTTCTTTACAGTGCTCACAAAGAGTCTGAATAAGACGTTGGGCCAAAACTCCAGCAAGAGAGGAGGCGATAAGAAAGGGCTGAACTCCCATATCAATAAGTCTGTTGGGAGCGGAAGCCGCATCGTTGGTGTGAATAGTACTGAGAACAAAGTGACCCGTTAGAGAGGCTTCAATCGCCATTTGGGCCGTCTCTAAGTCCCTCGTTTCCCCCACCATGATAATGTCGGGGTCCTGACGAACAATAGAGCGCAGGGCACGAGCAAAGGAGAGGTCAATTTTATGATTCACTTGAATTTGAGAAACTCCAGCAATTTCATATTCAACCGGATCTTCCACCGTAATGATCATTTTATCAGGAGAGTTGATGCGGCCAAGAACAGCAAAGAGAGTTGTGGTCTTACCAGAACCGGTTGGTCCTGACACATAGAGAACACCGTGCTTTCTTTGGGAGAGCTCGGTCAATTCATCAAGAACCTTTCCATGGTAGCCAAGATCTTCAAGCTGAGGGGCCGCAGAAGATTTTTGCAGAACCCTCATAACGATCCTCTCACCATTTTGCACAGGCACGGTTGAGAGACGAATATCGACGTCCTTACCGGCCATTTTAATTTTAATCCTACCGTCTTGAGGGAGTCTTTTTTCAGCGATATCAAGCTTTGCCATAACCTTAATACGAGCAGAGACAGCGGAGTGGGTTTTAAGAGGTTGCCTAAGAATCTCTGTCATCACACCGTTGATGCGAAAGCGATAAACAGTCTCTTTTTCGTAGGGTTCAATATGAATATCTGAGGCGTTTTCCTTAACGGCCCTAAAAATAATGGAGTTTACAAAGCGAATAACCGGAGCTTCATCAGCGCCAGCATCGAGAATATCGATAGGACCATCAAGGTCGAGGCTCTCATCAAATTCGTCTTCTAGAGTGTTAACGAGGTTGCGGTCAGCCTTTTCATAGACCCTGTTAATAGCATCTTGAATTTTTAAAGGAGGGCTGACCATGAGCTTGATCTCTTTTTTAAAGAGTTCTCTTAAGTCATTGATCGTATCAAAGTTAAAGGGGTCAGAAATAACAACGCTGACCATGGTC
>CATLOT010000050.1 GCA_950054155.1 uncultured Bacteriovoracaceae bacterium | reverse complement strand
CTCATTTATGGTGTCATGAAATTGAAGTCCGGGATCAGCACTCTTCCAAGCGGCTTGGGCAATAAGGTCCCACAGCTTTTGCGCTTTTATAACCTTAACAACTTCGCCATCACTCCTTCTCTTAAGGGCCCAATCTCCCTTTTCTTTAAGGGCCTTCATAAAAGCATCAGATAGGCGAACAGAGTTATTGGCGTTTTGCCCCGCTATACTTTGATAGCCTTCACCAAGCCAATCATAATCAAGAATGGGAAAGGGCTGGTTGTAGTCCTTTTCTTTAAGCGCATCAAAGTATTGCGTCGCTACTCCCTCGGTTCCCCTAGGAGCGCCATCGCGGATTAATTTACTCCCTGTCACCATGGCGACAAGCTTATCTTCTTCGCGTGCTTTCCAAAGAATAAAGTCTTCTATTTCAGGATGATCACTATCTAAGCAAACCATTTTTGCTGCTCGGCGAGTGGTTCCTCCACTCTTGATGGCACCAGCAGCTTGATCGCCAATCTTTAACCACTCCATTAAGCCACTAGAGTGGCCTCCTGAAGCCAGTGCTTCTCCCTTTGAGCGCAGGGAAGAAAAATTAGTTCCCGTGCCTGAGCCAAACTTAAAGAGCCTCGCTTCTCGCTCCCAAAGATCCATAATCCCCCCCTCACCTACGAGGTGATCCTCAACACTTTGAATAAAACAAGCATGAGGTTGGGGACGCTCAAAGGAGCTTGAGCTTTCTCTCAAACGTTCTTCAGGAGAACCCTCTCCTTCTTCAACATAGAAGTGACCCTGCGGTGGTCCTTTAATTTGATAAGAGTGATGAAGGCCACTATTAAACCACTGAGGTGAGTTAGGAGCAGCCATTTGATAGAGAAGCATGGTGATCAATTCTTTCTCAAAGAGATCCGTTTGCTCTGTGGTAAGAAGTGATTGCTTAAGACCCCAAAAGGACCAGCACTTAACCATGCGCTTAACGACCTCTCTTACACTCGTCTCTCCCTTGGGATGATCTTCAAAGGGGGCTCTTCTTCGATACTTTGTGGCCACAATTTCCACAGCGAGGGCTGACCAAAAATCGGGAGCTTCAAATTGAATACTCTCTCCAGAGTGAGGATCTTTGACAGTAAAGTCTTTATAGACAATTTCACTCGGACAATTGTCCTCATCAAACTTTCTACCAACTGAAAAGTAAGCTTCTCTATCCATAGACTCATTCTACCAGAAAATTTGTGGTATCATAGGCCTATGAAAATCACGCTATTACTCCTTCTTTTCACTCTTTGTGCCTCTTCTAGCGCTCAACACACCGGAATGAACGCACCCAAAGAAGAACAGTCTCAATACACGGATAATAAATTCAAGGCCCACATGCTTTTTCACTTTAACGAAGGCTGTCCCACAAACTCTGAGTGTTCTCCCGAAATGGGCCGAATATATGGGCGTTGGAGTAAGGCCGTGGCCGCGGTCAGAAAGGCCAAGAAGCAAAGACCAGAACTTGAACCTTTAAGAAGCGAATATGGTGCACCCGTTGATTTATGGCTTACCCCGAAGGCGCAGGCTAAAGAAGGATTTATTTATTGGGATAGCCCCTGCAAGAATCATAATAAAGAAGGCCAAGAAAAAATAGGGATTGGTGTTGTCCTCGCGAAGAATATGAATGAAGTCCTCAAATATGAGAATGAAGGCAAAGCTTTTATTAGACGCCTCTATCGCCTTGAAGACTCCGGCGAACTTAAGACCTACCTCTCCCTGCGTGGAGAGAACCCTCTCTATTTTGATGGAGAGAAGATGGTCTTTAAGCGCATGATTGAAGGGAATTACTATGGACTCTCCATTGGACCCCAAGGGAGAATGAGTATTGTCGACACCATCACGCCACCGGAGTTTCCTCAAACGATAGAGTGCCCTCCCAAAGCCTATCAAAAAGTGAAGGCCTTAAAGCATCCCGACAACCTCTACTCTGGTCATTACTGCCAAAGGGCTTGGAATATAAGAACCCATAGATTTGAGATTATCTTGATTGGTTGGAGCTGTAATTGAGCTACACTTTTATCGCCTGGAATTTAGAAAATTTCTTTTTAAGCACTGACCTTGATTTAGGACGAAGCCGCAAAGACCCCGAAAAAGTAAGGACCATCGCAAAAGTCTTCAATGAGCTTGACCCCGATATTTCCTTTCTTAGTGAAGTGGGGGGAAGCGCGAGCCTCTCAGAACTTAATGAGAAGTATCTCAAAAACAATTATCAAGTTCTTCTTAAAAAAGGCAATTCCAATCGAGGCATTGAGATTGGCTATCTTGTAAAACGCGAGTTTTTAAAAAACCTTGGTCTTAAAGCGGAGCTAAGAAGTCACGCTCGTAAGCCTATTAATTTCCTCTATCCTCATGAGTCGAAAGAAAATAAGCAGGCCCTCATTAAAGGAAGTAAGCCACGCCATCAGTCTCATAAGATGAGTCGAGACCTGGCCGAATTACATCTTCTCAAAAAAGAAAAGAGCGCCGCTATTTTTCTTGGCGTTCACCTTAAAAGCCGCCTTGATAAGGAAGGAATTGATTGGCAGGGCCTGCGCCGAAGAACGGCTGAGAGTGCCTACACGGCCCATATCTATAAGAATAGGGCCCAGAAGTTTAGCTGCCCCATATTTGTCTGTGGCGACTTTAATGGAGAAATCCCCCTTAGTAAGAGGGACCCTGAGTTTAGAGACTTCTACCACATCGATGGTCTCAAAGATTTTACTGATCACCTTAATCTGCCCCGTGAGGAATGTGTCAGTTTCATTGGAATGGATCGCAACAAGAGACCGATCCCCATGCAATTAGATGCCTTTCTCTTTCATGAGAAATGGCTCTCTCACATCAAAGAAGGTGAATGTGGCTTTTATCGCTACCGCAACGAAGAGGGCGGGGTCTTTCCTTTGGCCCTCAACCCAGGCGCGCGCCATGCCCTTCCTAGTGACCACTACCCTCTAGTTACAACTTGGAAAACTTCACTTCTTCTGGTTAACTAGAGCCTATGAAAAAAACCTTCCTTCTCTTTGCTCTTGCCCTCATTCCTCTTGCTCAAAGTAAGGCCCAAAATTTTCGCTGGGATTTGCAAGTGACAAATCCAGATTATGAATTGGTCAATTACAAGCTTGATACTAAAGAGTTTAAGCCCTACCTCAAGAAGACAAGTTGGCGCTGTAGTACGGGAGAAACGGAGCAACGCGGGAATATTTCTTTAAAAAAGCTCACCTGTGATTATTCCATTGAGAAGGCCGGAACTGTCACAACCGCTGTCAGCTGCTCAAAAGAGCGTCCCTATAGTGAAAACTACCTTGAGCTGTACGATGAGAGAAAGGACCTCACCTTCCAAGTCATGCTCAAGTGCCAATTAGACAAATGACCCGCTGCGCTTTTCAAAATTTTAAGGGTTTTCTAGTCTAGTAGCCGTGAAAAACGTTACTCTCTTAAATAAAATCGTCCTAACGCTGTTAGTCCTAATCCTCTGCCCCCTTCATGCTGCCACCATCGCTATCATGGATACCGGTGCAGACCTTGATCACCCTTTATTAAGGAAGGTGCGCTTCGTTAATGGTGCAGAAGTGGTTAATGGCCAAGACAGTGATGGCAATGGCTATATCGACGATATCTCAGGCTGGAACCTTATCACCGAAGCAGCCGACTCCTTTATACCTGCGAACTTTCCCCTTCCTTTTCATGAGGACTTTTATCGCTACTATGAGATTAGACGCAAGCGCAGCCTTAAGATCTCAACTGAAGAGGAAGATGAGTGGTACAAAATAAAGAGAAAGGATGATGAGTTTCAAGAAGTGCGCTCTCAATTTCGCCGCTATATTCATGCAACTCATGTGGCAGGCCTGGCCAGTGGCTTAAGTTTTCACTGGGGTCACTCCCCTGGTCAATACCATGAGGCCGACATCTATAAACCTGATATCCTGACCTTCACTTATCTTGGGGACACGGAGACAGGTGTGGGCGCTGAACTCAACTTTAAACCTCTCTCGCCCCAAGACCCAAAGGCTCTTGATCACCTCAAAGACTTTATTCAGAAGTATCTTGCTTGGCAAAAGCGCAAGCTCAGTTATGCCGTCACTTATAACGCTCAATTTGCTCACATTATTAACAGTAGTTTTGGCATCAGTACAAAGTCTGCTAATAAAATGGTTAAGGGCTGGTGGGATGAACAATTCCCAGGTGAAGAGTCTGCCCTTCTAACCCAGCTGCAAGACGACTTCAGGGCCGGTCTTTTAAGAATCACCAAGGAAGTTGTTGATCAACACCCCAAAGTCCTCTTCGTTTTCAGTGCCGGAAATACAGACGATAACACAACTCTTGATACCCACTACCCTTCAGGGGTTAAGTGTGACCATTGTATTAGTGTTGGTGCGAGCCTTGGAACCTTTGATAAGGCGAGTTTTTCTAACTACGGAAAAAGTACTGTCACTCTCTTCGCTCCTGGTGTCGCCATTCCAAGCAGCGTTCCCCCAGGCCGTATTCTTCCCGTCAATGGAACCAGTCAAGCAGCTCCTCAAGTCTCTCATGCCGCAGCTGTGCTCTTTCAGCAATTCACTGAAGGCGGCCACTTTGTTCGCATGAGTACACTTAAAAGAATCCTAATGGATACCGTCGACATCAAGATTTTTCTCACTGATAAATGTGAGAGTGGTGGTATTTTAAATCTCGTTCGCGCCATGGAGTTCACTAAGCAGCTGCTTAAGAGCAGAAACTTTTCAGCTCAAAACTACCAAAGAATCCTCTCAAGAGTGAAGGCCCAGATACCCGACCAAGTTGCTCCGAATGAGTACAATATCCCTCTTAAATCACAGGACTTCTTCTATCCCCTAGAGGCCGATCCCCTTAATTTCTCTGCAATTTTTGCCACCCGCTAGGCAAAAGAACTTCTAAATTTAGCCGCGCTTCCCAGATGTCGAAGAGTAAGAGAACCGACATCTTCGTGGGAGTATTTTATGAAAAAAGCGCTTATCCTTATTCCGGCCTTGGCCATTGCAAGCTGTGCTGGCTACCGTCAACCTGAAAGCTTTGCGGAGAAAATGGCGCGCTTTACCCCAAGAAATACCAACCCTAATCAGGTTCCCAGCTATTCAAAAGAGCCACCCTTTAAGTCTTTTAGTCCCAAGAGAGCATCGCGTGGACCAGCCAGTGCAGAGAAAGGTAAGAAAGAGGAAATGCCCTCAACGAAGAGGCTCTATTTTATGGCGCTCTATGGTCAGTACCTCAACCTTGGTCAGTACCTTAATCACTCAGAGCCCGCCAAGCTCAATCACTGTCCGGCCTTTCACACGACCTTTGTTAATTACAAAGAAAAGCTTGGTCACTACCCAAAGCTCAGCATCGACTTTTCAAAACGAGTTGACCATATAAAGGGACTTAATGAGCAAACAACTCAAAAATTTCCAGAGCTCTCTTTACCCATGGCCGATAATGGACCCACTTTCTATGAGACGCTGAAAACTCATGGTATTCAAAACTATCCTAACTTCTTTGAAAATGCGGTTGCTTTTCACCTAGCTAAAACCTACAAAGAGCTCAGTGAGATCTGTGACTCAGGAACAAGTGAAAATTACTACAATTACGAAAACCTTACTCGCCATATAAAGCGTGAGGGTAAGAAGTTTACACGCTCAACAGAAGCTTTTAAGGCCTATATGAAAACAACTCTCTTTAGTAACACTGCTCTTCTTGAGAGTTTAGGAAAGACGGTGAAAAGAGGAAGAATCCCGGCCAGTGCTTCTGAACCGGTCTACACGAAGCACCTCATGAAGCAATTAGATGCTCCATGGAGTCCTCGTTATTTTCAAAAAATTGGCCGTCCCTAACGACGAAAAACGTAGAGACGATTTCGAGAGCTATAAGCCGCTAAAGTATCCCCTTTCACAACCAGTGTTCCAAAGAGGGCACTGCTTGAGTGGCCAAAGTGAAAGGTATCGAGAATCTCTTTAGATTTAATTGAGATCGCAATAAGCTCGCCACTTGTGGTGGAAACAATGAATTCCTCACCCCACTGAGCTATAGAGGTAATCCCCCCTTCACTCACTTTCATCTTATGGGTCTCTTTAAGACCAGAGTTCAGAAAGACAACCTCACCGTCTGTTGTCCCTACAATCATTTGATCTTCTAGGATTAAAGGTGCGCGAGCAATGAAGTAAGGAAGGTGCCTTTCAATAAAACCACTTCTTGGATTGAGAATACTCATTTGACCCGACTGACTCCCAACGACAATCTTTTCATCAAAGATGGAAGGATGGGTATCAACATCGATAAACTTTTGGCCGTTTACGACTTTAGTCTCCCAAAGAATAGCACCCTCTTCTAGATTAAAAGCTACAGTGAAACCATCTGCGAAGCCAACATAAATTCTATTCTTATAAACGAGGGGTTGGGAAACTCTTTGAAGAGTCGTTAAGAAAGGCACACTTCTCTTATAGGCCCACAGCACTTTACCAGTCTCTGCATCTAAACAAACAATTTTATGATTACGAGTGTGAACAATTAAGCGCCCTTGATAAAGAACCGGCTCACTCTCCACAGCACTGCCAAGATCGATATTATATATCAACTCTCCATTAAAGCGGTTTCTCGCATAGAGGCGCCCTTCCACATTGCCGTAGAGAACCTTGTCCTTAAAGACAACGGGGCTGGCGTGATAGGCCTGGCCCTCATCACTCTTCCAGATAGGGCGTCCATTCTTTCGGTTATAGGCATGAAAAATACCGCTATTCTCTCCCACATAGAGGAACTCATCTGCCATGGCCGGGCTTTGAAGGCCGATTGGTAGGTTGCCCGTTGAGTAAGCAACATCGAGGTTTTTAATCCAACGGGGCGTGAAAACCTTTCGCTCGGGCTTAACAGGCTCAAGAGAGATCTTGCTACAGGAAAAGGAAATAAGCCCTAAAGTTAGGGCTAAGCTAAGAATACATTTTTGTGACATGGAAGAATTCCTTATTGGGCCATCTCTTCAAGATAGAGTCTTGCGACTTTTTTAAATTCAGCTTCCTTGCCTTTTTCTACAACCCATTCAAAGCTCGTCTTTGCTTTTTCAAGGTCACCACTTTCACGGTAGAGGCGACCAAGGTCGAGATATACTTTTCCTTCTAAATACTTTGCTCCACTTGAGAGAATTTTATTAAGATGATCAATGGCCATCTCCTTGTTCCCAAGGTCCTCAGCAAGGACAGCTGCTCTCGCGTGAACAAAGTAAAGGGCTTGAGGGCTAGAGGTGCTCTCGGCCGCTTTCATCATTATATTGTGAGCAAGCTCATACTTATTCTTTGCTCTAAGGGCATCACTCACTTCGATGGCAAAGGAGACACCGCCTTCAAAGTGACCAACACTCTCCCACTCGCTCATAAACTTTGAAGAAAAGTCCTCAGCAGAGAGACTGCCTTTTTCAAAGAGAGGAAGATTGGTGCTTACCACACTATAAAGAGCATTTGATCCTTCATTATTCTTTGTCTCCACCATATGGCGGTAACCACCAAAAGCAAAAACGCCGACAATAATGAGAATCACAGCTGAAAGAACAGGTACTTTGTTTTGGGCGATCCAACCACCAAACTCTGTTTGCCCAAGAGCTTCATCAATTGAAGTTCCTTGATTTGGTGTATTTGTTGAATCAGTCGTTGTCGTCATAAGGTTTCCTTAAGAAATAAGTCATTTGGTTGCTCTGAGATTTTAGAAAATGCACCGTTAAGTTGTCAAAAATAGTAGGAGCATTTACCATTAAAATATGAAAAGAAAATTAGCCCTGCTTCTTGGTCTCTTGGCCTTCTCCCTGTCCTCTAACGCGCTGGAACGTATTGGGCGCCTCGGTGTAGGCTTTGCCAATCAAATGGCCGTCGGTATCCCCTCTATCAGCTTCAAGCTCCAGCGCAGTGAAGCCTTCGCCTTTGGTGGTCAAGTGGGTTACAGCAATGATGACAATGGCGGAGGCAGTGCAGCAGCCATTAAGGTCTATCGCAACTTCTTTGATGAGCCCCATCTCACTTTCTTTGGAAGTCTTCTTGGTGGAATTATTAATGAAAAACGCGGCAGTATTTCTGAATCGGGCTTTCAAGCTGACGTGACCTTGGGCTCCGAGTTTAGCTTTCCAGGACTTGAGAGCCTTGGCTTTAGCCTTGAATTTGGTCTCTCTTTTAATAAACTAGATGAGTTCGTCGTGGAAACTGTTGGCAATAACTTTATTGTTTCGGCTGTTCACTTCTACCTCTAATCAAAGAACTTAATGATAAAACTAACTCTCTCCCTTTTGCTGCTCACTCAATTGGCCTTTGCTCAAGTGGGTGGTGGTGCCTTTGACTTTGATGAGGATGACCTCAATATTGGTGGTGATATCTTCTCTGATTTTCACGAAGATCTCGAGTCAACCCAAATGGCCGAGGACGAGCGCTTTTATCGCTACGGACGCTTCTTTAGTTTTCAAGTTGGCGTTGGCATCACGGAGTTTACAGGAAACCGTGGCATCGCCTATGACAACAACCCGCCAACTTATAACTTAGGTCTTAACTACTTTCTTGATTTTAATAACTCTTTTGGAATGGGCCTTGAGTTTTCAAAGCATAATATGTTCGTCGATGTGCCCACCCTTGGTTTTGGAAATCTTGAGGATGGTGTCGGCTTTATTGATATCAGTATGCTCAGGGTCTACTTTAATTACCGCTATTATATCGATACATCCGACCTTGGAACGGCCATCACCTACTCCAACCCCTATGTAACGATCCGCCTAGAGTATTGGTACACGACTAATAAGTATGTTGATCAAGAAATTCCCAATGATTCTGGTGGTGGACTAGGCTTTGGCTTTGGTGGAGGTTTTGAATTCCCTATTAAAATTAGAGAGTCTTATCTTGGGGTCGAGCTTCTTTATCACACCGTAGCCTATCATGATCGCTTTACTCAAAACTTTAGGGCTGACCCGGAAGACTCTAACAGTAATGACTTCATCGCTGACCTCACAGGGAATGTGTATTCCGCTGTGATCAGTTATGTTTTCAATTGGTAGGGAAAAATAAAGATGGGGTAAGCTTCACCCAGTTCTAAAGACGATCAAAAACCCAACAAACCCAAAATGGACCGCTTTTCTCACAAGGGAACCACCCCTTTAGAGACCTTAGAACGACGAGGAGAGAGTCGTGGGAAGCCTACCCCTTACTTTTGCCTGACATACGTCAGTCGCGTTCAGGGAAACTAGCACAATTGTTCAGCTGAAAAAACACAAAAAATTACACCGAGCAAGAAATACTCACCACTTAAACTGATTTTGTTGCAAACAAGGCTCTTTTGCGAAAGAAACGTTTTCTTGGCTGATCGCAAAAAAAAGAAGGCGATCCTAAGACCGCCTTCTTTGGCAAAGAGGGACAAAACCAAGGAATCGTCCTTATTTCTAAGGACGCCGGTTATTTGAGTGAAAGAAGTCCAAGAGATAGCGCGCGTAATCGATGGAGTCTTGATTAATAAAACTCCCGGAAGTTCCGCCCTGACCTCCTGGCCAGTTGTGACCAAGGCCCTTATTTTCAATGAGGCTAATGACCACTTTTCCATTGAGAAGATAGTGAATGCCTTTGCCTTCACTATTGCTGCCAGCAAGAGTGCTGGTATCAAATTCTACTTTTGACGTTGTTTGAAACATTTTTGCATAAGCATCGGCGCTAATCTGACTATAGCGATTATCAACAACCCAGTCATAATCACCAGAAATCACACTCACAATTTGGTTCCTAAAATGAGCTGATTTATCTTTGGCCAAAGACCGACAATTCTGGGCAATGTCATCAACGCTTTGACGGGCCCGACTAATTTCAAAAACACCAGTTCCGACACTAGGACCCGAGTTAAGACCAACACCTGCATAGACTTCAGGGGCTAAGCACGAGAGAACAAAGGCCAGGGCTGAGCCAGAGCTAAGACCTGCTATAAAGACTTGATGGGGATTGATTTGATAATCTTTAATCCACTTCGCAGTCAGGTTAAGGATGAATTGGTTATCTTTATTGAGCCGACTATGATCTTTTCCATAATAATTCCAACAGCCAGTGTATTTACCTCCGTTTGGAACATCGGGAATAACAATGAGAGTATTGTGCTCAAGACTTGGGGCTTCCCAACCAGCACCTTCTTTAAGGTCTTTTGCCTTTTGAGCACAGCCATGCAGATTAATGAGAAGAGAGCGCTCTTCCTTACCTTTTTCAAGGAAGCCCTTGGGGATAAAGGTGAAGACATTGCTCGTCGCAAATTCATCTTCTCTCCACTCTCCCTTTTCAGCCTGAACTGAAGTCAGGGTTAAGGCCAGATGGCACAGCAGAGTAAGTGAATAGAAATAAGAAGGGCGCATAAAAGCCTCATACTCAAGGTTATAAGACTTTTTATACGCCCGTACAAAAACTGTCAATACGACCGTGCTATTTACGACCGATTTTCTTCATCCTTTTCTCAAGGTCAGTCCCCGTTCTGAAAACCAAATGAACCGGAGTGTTATCAAGCTCAAAGGTCCTTCTCAGACCGTTTCTGAGGTACCTTTTGTAGTTCTCCGGAATCCCTTTTGAACGATTCGTAAAAAAGAGAAACGTCGGTGGTCCGGCCTTGACTTGAGAAACATACTTCACTTTTAAGCGGCGCCCGCCAGAGCGGTTCACCACAACAGGATTCTTTTCAAGCATGGAAAAGACAAAACGGTTAAGTTCACTTGTTCCCACCATTTTTCTTCTCACAAAGATTGTCTTCACAAGAGTTTTCTTTAAACGCTTAAGACCTGTATTCTTCTTCGCCGAGATCGGAAGGATGTCACAGAAATTGAGCCATGGAACTTTATAGCGAAGCTCCTCTAACCACTCTATTCTCTCCTTCTCTGTTTTGAGAGTCGACTTTAAAAGGTCCATTTTGTTCATACAAACGATCACGGACTTTCCCTTTTCAAGGGCAATATCCATTAGGCGACGGTCTTGATGACCAATGCCCTTAGTACTATCAACCATGAAAATAACAATGTCAGATTCAGAGATACAGCGAAGGGAGCGAAAAACAGACTGACTCTCAACAAAGTCTTTAATATTAGACTTTCTTCTAATCCCCGCCGTATCGACAAGGTGGACTGAACGCCAAAAGGAGGTATTGAGATTTTCGTCTTTCTCCTCTGTCGTATTCTCATCTAAAGACTCACTATCATCAGACTCTTCAGAAAAAAGAACTTCACTTTGAGAATCATTGGCCTCTTCAGCAACAACTTCTTCTTCCTCTTCGTAGATAAAGCTTTCACTCTCTTCATCCCACGCTTCAGAGATTTCATCGAGGTCATCGATAAAATCAGCCTGTTCAGGGTCGCCAATATCTTCCTCTAAGAAGTAGCTATCAACGATTCGCGAATAGACATCAGGATTATTACTTCTAAAGTCTTCATACTGTTGAAAGAGCGCCTTATCATTTTTTGACGTCTCCATATCCCCTTGAAGAAGGGCAGCTTGTTCTCCAAAGAAGAGATCAAAGTAGCCTTCAATAGGATCAACGGTTGTTCCGGGAATATCACTGACAAGAGCTCTTTCAGCCCCAACCAGATTATTGAGAAGAGTCGACTTACCAGCATTAGGAGCACCGATAAGGGCCACACGGGCCACAACATCCTCTCTTGGAGTGATCCCTTGAGAAAGGGCAGACTCAGAGGGTTTGGTTTTAGCAAAACCAATCGCCTTCTCTTGAATCCTCTCTTTAATAGTCGTGATTCCAACATTGTGAGCAGCTGATGTCAGGAAGTAATCATCAACAGGAATTTGATAGAAATCAACTTCACTTCCCGCTTGCTTATCAGTGTCATACTTATTCATGATAAGCCAAAATTCCTTGCCTTGGGCGCGGATAAAATTCGCAATATCACGGTCATAAGGAAGAGCACCTTCTCTTACATCAACGATCATCAAAACCAGGTCCGATTCTGCAATCGCAGTCTTTGCATGACCTGTCATAATATTAAAAAACTTATCTCTATTCTCTTCTGTCTCTTCGATCCTTTCGGGATAAAAACCACCAGTATCGACTAAGATGATATCAGAGGCTTCATCCTTCCCAAGAGGATTAAGTGAGGTGATCCCATAGTGACGATCCCGAGTCACACCAGGCTCATCAAAGGTAATCGACTTATGCTGCTTACCCATGAGGGCATTGAAGAGAGAAGATTTTCCCACATTAGGCCGCCCGATAAGGGAAACAACCATATTACGTGTACGCATCATGATAGACCTCCTTATCCTTTGTTGCGCCAAACACGCGCGGAATTGACCGCACGAGGCAGACCAATTTCTTCAAGGACAAAGTTATTCTTAAACCACTTTGGGCTCACCTTAACGTGAAGATTAAGATGCACCTTTCCCCCTGTCATGGCCTCAATTTTGTGGCGAGAGCGCGTGCCAATTTCCTTAATCATGGCCCCCTTAGACCCGACAACAATACCTCTTTGTGAGGGACGATTAACCAGAATAGAAGCGGAAATATGAGACTGTCGGTCCTCATCTTTCTTACTCACATCTTTAAATTCATCAATGAGAACCGCGACTTCATAGGGAATTTCATCTTTTAAAAGTTGAAAGGCCTGCTCACGAATATACTCACAAGCAAAGAAGCGCTCATTCTTATTAGAGACAGAGCCATCAAGGTAGAGGTGAGGTCCAGGAAGAGCGGCATCACAAATGGCGCCTGTCAGCTCATGCATATTGTCCCCTGTTTTAGAAGAGACAACGAAGAACTTATCAGCAGCAGGAATAACCTCTTGGATCTTAGCGAAGACTTCAGCAAGAGGAAGCTTAGTCGCGTCTTCAATGCGATCGGCTTTACTAAAAATGACCCAAGTGCGGCCAAGTTCCATGTCCATGAGTTCAATAAAGTCTTTCACTTGAGGAAGAATTTCACGGCTTAAATCAATGAGAAGAAGATTAATATCAGCTCCTTCTGTCCCCTCTTTGGCCTGTTCGTTAAGGCGCTTATTAAATTCCATATTGGACTTATGCACCCCGGGAGTATCAACAAGAACAATTTCAGTGCGATCTACCGTGAAGACACAGTGAAATTTATTTCTTGTAGTCTGTGGCTTTTTAGTTACAACGGTAAGGTCCATTCCCATCAGATAATTAATCATGGAACTCTTTCCAACATTAGGTGCTCCTAAAACAGAGACCATAATGGATTTGTTATGCGGGTGCTGATCGGTCAATAACATAGCTCTTCTCCTACATTAAAAAATGTTTTAATAAAGTGGCCTTGGCAGCTGCTATTTCAGCTTTCTTTTTGCTAGGTCCACTTCCTTTTTCATATTGTTTTTCTTTTATATAAACGGTGCTTTCAAACCCCAGCCCCTCTCCAAGCGAGAGAGATTCGTAATGGGGTGTGATCTTATCTTCTTCAAGGGAAAG
>CATLOT010000049.1 GCA_950054155.1 uncultured Bacteriovoracaceae bacterium | reverse complement strand
GTGCGTAAGCTCAAAGACGACCGCAATGGCAATCATCGAGACGAGAATCATGTCGGCCGTGAAGAAATACTCGCCCCAGTGGTCGGCATACCACGCTTCTTCTCCTCCGCCTCCGGCCATGATGTGTGTGGGGTGGGGGAAAGAGCAAAGTGGTCTCCTCGCGTAAAGGAATCAATTCTGGGGCTGTTTTTATGCCGGATGGGAAGCATATTGCTCTTACACTCTCTCACCAGGGAAATGCTGAGCTTTATGCTCTTAATACGGAAACAGGTGCTACGAGACGTATCACGAAGCACTTTGCACCTGATGTTGACCCGTCAATAAATGTGACAGGCACTAAAATGGCCTTCCTATCAGGCCGTTCGGGCTCTGGGAAGCCCATGATCTATGTGGCAGATCCAAGATCTCAAGAAAAGGATGTAAAAAGAATAAGTTACGTCGGTAAATACAATGCGACGCCAAGATTTAGTCCAGATGGCTCTCAAATTGCCTTTGCTTCATGGCTTGATAATCGCTTTGATATCTTCCGCGTCGACGAAAATGGCGACAATCTCTACCGTCTGACGAAGGATTTTGGCTCAAATGAGGACCCTACCTATTCAAATGATGGACAGTTTATCGCTTTTTCCAGCCAAAGAGTCCTCTCGAGGACCAAGGCCGTCCAAAATATATACATAATGACCGCTGATGGGGAGATATTGGGCCAAGTTACGGAGAATTTCGGAAACTGTTCAACTCCTAGATGGTCTAAATACTAAAAATTACATGGATACCGGTAATTTTTTCAACAACCGAGCATTTTAGTCTTGTAAATTATTCAGACGCAATGTATCATTTTCCTAGTTACGCAACGTGTTAATGTCAATTTTACACAAATTAAATATGTCTAGGAGATAAACAATGATGGATTCGGTGGCTAAAGATTTAACAAAGATTCAGGAAATTTCGTCAAAACTACTTTCATCTCTTGATGAGTCAGTATTTTTTCCAACCATTGGCAAACTTCTCCATGACCACATCGGTGCTGATCAAACTCTTGTTTTCATCGCTCAAGAAAACGGATCAATGAAGCTTATCTCTAAAAACGGAAAGCACCTTAAGAAAGGAAAGACTCTAGAAAAAGGGATGGGTCCAGCTGGACATGTTATTAGAACAAAGAAGCCCTACTTTTCAAATAATACAGATAGAGATCCTCTTTTTGCTGACGCTAAAGAAGAGGGGATTCGCGCCGAGCTTGCTATCCCTGTTTCTCATGAAGGGATTGTTATCGCCACGATTCACTTTCAGTGTATTGAATCAGATAAAGACTTTAAGCGTGATGACATCACTGCAGTTCTTGAGATTCTCAACGAGCTAAGACAACCTCTTGCCAATATGAAGATGTTCCTTGCTGCTAAACATCTTAATGAGTCTCTCTTAAGACAAATTGAAGTAAAAGAGAAAGAAATTCAAAAACGTGACTCAGGCGTTTCCATTGGCGATAGCTTTCGCATTGAAGAAAGAGAGATTGTTGGAAAGTCTGAAGCTATGAAAACTCTTATTCATCTTGCAGATAAAGTGGCTCAAGCCGACGTGAATGCTCTTTTGATCGGAGAGAGAGGCGTTGGTAAGGAAATGATTGGACGTCGTATTCACTGCCGCTCTATCAGAGGAAATAAAGCTTATATCAGCATTGACTGTTCCGCTCTTGATGAACTTGCTCTTGAAAGAGAAATCTTTGGAGAAGAAGGCGGATCATTTAAAGAGGTTAAAGTTAAGAATGGTCTTCTTGAGCTCGCTAATGGAGGTACACTCTTCCTTAACAATGTTGACCGTTTAACACTTCACCTTCAATCTAAAATTCATAACTTTCTCAATGAAAAAATGGCTTTTAGAGTTGGTGGTCATATGCCATACCGCTCAAATGTTCGCCTTATCGTGGCTTCAACGAAAGATCTTAATGAACTCGCAGCTGAAGGGAAATTTAGAGAAGATCTCCTCTTTGCTGTTAATACAATGATCCTTACTGTTCCTTCACTTAAAGAAAGACAAGATGATATCGAAACACTTGCGACTCACTTTCTTAATCTTCATAAGAAGCAAGAAGAACAGAAGTCACTTTCTCCAGGTGTGATTAAGGCCCTCAGAGAATACAACTGGCCAGGAAATGTTCGTGAACTTCAAAATGTTGTTGAGAGAGCTTATATCCTTTCTGATGGCATGATTGTTGAGCGTGATCATCTTGCTGACTCTGTCACAGAGTGTCAGGTTGAGGAAGCAGCTGAAGAAGAAAATGTAATTCATTTCTCAGAAATGACTCTTGATGAGCTCGAAAAACGTCATATTTGTATGACTCTTGAGCACCTCGGAGGCAATAAAACGAAAACGGCCAAGATGCTCGGAATTACAGTGAAGACTCTTTATAACAAGCTTCACTCATATGGGATGATTGGTAACCAGGCTGACGCATAAGCTTGTTTTTTCCCGACCAAAATCATACTATATAACACAATTGGAGGATATATGGCCGCATCTAATACTGAGACTCAAGCCAATGGCGAAGGCGTAAAGAGTTTAAAGACTTTTCGCAAATCAAAAGACCTTGAGGACTTTTACCGCTTTATCAATGAAAATGGATTGAGAAGAGAAGCGCATCACGCTCTTGAGTTCATCACCAACCGTCTGAGTAAACCGAAAAAGAAAACTCGCGGACGTAAAGCGAAAACGTTACAATAAGACATTGACCAACAGAGGGGCTCCGAAAGGAGCCCTTCTTTTTTTCAAGGAAGAAAATGAGTCTACAAAAGAGCCTTATGGAAGCGGCACCAAAGTCGCATATCGTTTTTGATCCTATCTATGGATTTATTCACCTTACTCCCGTCGAGCGAGAAATTATTCATTCTCCCTTTTATCAAAGACTTCGCTGGATAAAGCAGCTCGGCTTTTCCTTCTTTGTTTTCCCTGGTGCTGAGCATTCGCGCTTTGGTCATAGCATTGGAGTAATGTGGAATGGTCACAAGATTATTCAATCCTGTGGTCGTGCCGTCAGTGATACTGACCTCATGAATCCAAACTGTCACACAAAGGAAAAAGACTATCACCAAATGGTTCGCCTCGGTGCTTTGATGCATGACCTTGGTACCTTTTGTTTTTCTCACACAACAGAAGCGGCCTATATCCGCTTTGGAGAGACCACGAATAAAGCAGGGGGCAAGGGCCTTAAAGATGACCATGAAAACCTTGGTGCTTATATTATCAAAAACACGGACTACCCAGGTGGTATCACTCACATATTGAAGAAATATGGCTATGATCCTCAGCGGATTAGTGATCTCGTGAAGGGAGTCGACCCCTCTGTGATGGCCAATCAAATTCTTCATAGTGAAATTGATTGTGACCGTATGGATTATCTCTTAAGAGATGCTCATTATACGGGACTTAAGTATGGCTCTTATGACCGTGATTATCTTCTTCACCACTTTGAACCAAGAAGAGTAGGGGATCATGATATTTTAACGATTAAACACAATGCCCTTCATTGTGTGGAAGATTTTCTCCAGTCACGCTTTGCTTGGTACTCTCAAGTTATTCGCTCAGCTCGAGGTGCAAAGTATGATGCCATTGCCGAGAGACTTTGTTTTTACCTCCTTGAAAAGGGATTGATGTATCGTTACTCAGACCTTTTAGAGATGATTGAAAAGTCTCCTGTAGGATTCTACGGCTTTAACGATAGTTACTTCATGGGTCTTATTCATAAGCACTACTCAGACGGCACTCTCGATAAAGATCCCGGCATAAAAGATATGGCCGAGACCCTACTCTTTGCTCAAGGCGCCCGCCACACTCGTTGTGAAGAATTAAAACAACGCCTTCTCAATCAAGACAATCAAGAAGAAGTTGATAAATACGTTCGCAAAGCGCAAGTCAAAGCCGAGGAGATTCGCGAGGTTCTTGAAAAGAAAGGCGAGAAGAAGGATTGGATGATTGCGGATATTCCTGAAAAACAAATTGTCTTTGTGAAGTCTTCAAAAAATATTGTAGCCTCAAACAAGAGCGGAAATGTTCTCCTTGAAAGAGATCCCGTCAAAATTTCCTATGAAAATGGCGATATCAAGTTATTGGCAGAAGTTGAAAACTCTGTAATCTCTAGGCTTCATAACACGATGAACTTTATTCCCAATATTTTCTGCTCTGAGAGCGCCCATGAACTTCTTGTGAAAGAGGGGCTTATTGAAAATGTTAAGCCCTCTGAGGAGCGACTTTAAGGTCTTGAGAAGATGAAATTGTGCATAAATTTACACAGTTTGGTCTCAAGACTGAGAGGTTTTATGAGGGATTTTCTTGCAAAATGATTAAGAACTCATAATCCGAAGGAGGGAAAAATGAAATTGATTAAATTACTTTGTCTTTTTGGTGTCCTTATTGCTGCAAATGGTTGTTGGGAATCTGATGCAGAAAACGCAGCCGAGGATGTAGTGGAGCAGGCAGAAGAGACGGGAGAAACTGTCGGTGATCACATGGAAAATGCTCGAGAGAGAGTCGGCAATGCCCTAGAAGATGTTGCTGATAAAACAGAAGAGCATATTGAACACGCCAAAGATCAAATCGATTAGGTGAAGTGGCCGACCCTTGTGGTCGGCCTAGTGCCAATCCGCACCCTGTAATTTCTTTTACTTACCTAAGCCTGTCTTCTTTACTTAGGTAGGGGTCGCAGGGTACAATAAAGGTGAGATTTTGCGGACAAATCAGGACGATTTGTTAGAACTCAAGGATTGGAATTAATGTTCGACTTTCACAAAAATCAAGCCATGAATTTTCGCGCTTCAGTAGGCCCCAAGCTCTTTGGTGCTGAAAATATTTCTGTAAAATTTGGACAAACTCAAGCTCTCAAAGGAATCGACTTTAACCTTCATCAAGGTGAAATTGTCTTTCTTACTGGGGTGAGTGGAGCGGGAAAAACAACTTTTCTTAAAACACTCGGGGGCTTTCTAGAGCCCACAAGCGGTAGGGTTGTAAGACCAAATCCTCGTAAAGTTTTTACTGCACCCATATTCCAAGACCTCAAATTATTTGAAAATCAAACGTGCGAACAAAATCTCCTGAGCTCCTTTGATCCTAGTGTTTATAAGAATCGAAAAGAGTTTGATCAAGACCTGATGGAGCTCGCCCGTATACTTGGCGTCAATAATAGACTCGATCTTAAGATTAAAAATGCAAACGGCGGCCTCAAGCAAAAGATTGCTTTTATGAGGGCCCTTCTCACTCGCCCTGATGTTCTGCTCGCAGATGAGCCAACAGCAGCTCTTGATTTTGAAAACGCTAGAAAGATGTTTGATATTCTGAACCTCTATAATGTTAAGCAGGGCTTAACCGTGGTTTGGGCCACCCACAATAAGGAACTTGCTAAGAAGTTCACGGGAAGAATGGTTCACATGGATAAGGGGAAACTTATTTACTCGGGACATGCATGTTTTATTTAGTGACGTTCTATCGCACTCTTTTTTCAAAGCCTATGGTTGCAGCCCTTTGGGGATGTGGCCTCTTCTTGATCACTTTCTCATTTGTGGGAAGAGGAGCTCTTGAAAGTAAACTAGTATTGAGTACAAAGCCTACCCAAGTAAATCCTTATTTCTTTGCCGTTATGCCGAAGGGAATCAATGCAGAGTACGTGAAAAGAAAACTCTTGGATATTCCTGGTGTGGATAAAGTCAATTTGATGGCCGAAGCTAGTATTGAAAATCATGTGAAGTCTGTCTTAGAGAGCACTCAGCTTGATTGGGATAGCGATATTCTTGACCTTAATTATTCAGGATTGAAGGTATCCCTCTCTCAGGACCTTAAACCTCGAAGCCAAAAGCTGATTCGTAACTACTTAACAAGGATTGCAGGTGAAAAGGATGTCACTCTTGGGGCAATTAAAACTCCGCGCCAAGAAGAATCTAAACTCAACTTGACCCATCTCTTTGATAGAGTTTTCTACTGGCTCCCTTTTGCGGGAATTGGACTTTTTCTCTTGAGCCTTTTTTCAATTAGAGAGGAACTTGGAAAGGAATCTTTTATTATAGAAACCTATCAAAGAAGGAATCGTGTTTTTGAAAGAGGCATGGCCTATGCCCAAGCCCCCGTTCTTTTACTCATGGGTGCCTTAGCTTTCTCTTATGGCACAGTCGCTTTAATTGGTTTAGGGATCACAGGACTTGGTCTCTTTGTTATCTTAGGATTAGGGATTAAATCTAAAAAATGGACATAAGAAAATTTAAACTCTTATTTATCTTATTTCTTTTTAGTTTCGCAGTGTCAGCTGCAAAAATGTCTCCTAAGAGTGTGAGGCGCAGTTTAAAGCAAGAGAAGAAGAATCTTCAGTCCATAACAAAAGCGATTGAGAGTATTGAGAAGAAACTCGAGCGCTCTAATCAAGAAGTGCTAAAAATGACTTCGGGAAAGAGTTCTCTAGAGAGGGATATTTTCGTTCTCAAGAAAACCTTACTGACTTCCTTAGCGAACTTAAATCTAGGTAAAAAAGAGATTCGTCATCTGCTCACTTCTATTGCCGTCAACACATTTGAAGAGGATGAGGGACCGGCCTCGCTCCTTTCACGAAAAATTTTGGTCCGTGAGCTTAAAACAAAATTAAAAAATTATAATGAGCAAATTCGTATAACGAAGAAAAGGCAAGTTCGCCTCAATGATATTGAAAGAGAAATTAAGCTCTTTGAGACAAAGGAGCGCATGCTTCTCGAAACAATTGCCAACCTTGAAGAGTCCAAACGACTCCAGGCCCAGTCTTACGTGGAAACGAAGAAGCGCTATCAAAGTTCTCTTCAAAAATGGCAGAAAATTAAAGTCGCGAAAACTAAGAAGAAGGGGAGTAAAAAATTACGCTCTCAATTAGGAGTTTTTCAGCCACCTTTAGAGAAACACACCTCCATGGACTTTAGAAAGAAGGGAGTCACTTTTCTTTTTAATGAGTCACAGCCCGTGCGGGCTGCACGCTCTGGAAAGATCGTTCATATTGGTTCTCTTTCAGCCTATGGCAATGTCGTTATGCTTGATCATGGCAACGAGACTTTTAGTGTATGTCTAGGTGATTTTAAGCCAAGGCTTAAAAAAGGTGCCTCTGTAAATAAAGGTCAAGTGCTAGGATATACTCCAAATAAGAATGGCAAGCTCTACTTTGAAGTGAGAAGAGGGGACAAGGCCCAGCCCACGATTCATCTTTTAGATGAGGGTGCATTGGCGATGTCTGAAAAAAAGAAAAAATAAAAAACTAAGTAATAATATTTGGACTGAGGACAGTTATGAAAATGTTGATGGTGGGACTTTTGAGTCTAACTCTTGTGAGTGGTGTGCATGCAGCAAAAGAAAAGTCTCGTTTTGAAAAATTGGAGCTCTTCAATAAAGTACTTTTTCTCGTGGAAAGCCAATACTATAGAGAGGTGAGTACTGAGAAACTTATTGAGGGCGCGATTCAAGGGATGATGAATACTCTCGATCCCCACTCAACTTATCTTGATGAAAAGGTCTACTCGAAAATGCAAGAGGACACTCAAGGTGAGTTTGGAGGTCTGGGAATCGAAGTCTCTCAAAAGGATGGTGTCATTATTGTTATCACCCCTATTGACGACACTCCAGCCTTCAAAGCTGGTATTAAAGCCGGTGACAAAATTGTAGAAATTAACCACAAAAATATGCTGGGGATAACGCTTGAAGAAGCAGTTGATATGATGCGTGGAAAGCCTGGCTCAAAAATCACTGTAGGAATATCTCGAGAAGGTGTAGAGGGAATAAAGCGCTACGAACTTAAGCGAAAAGCCATTAAGGTGAGTGCAGTAAAGTCAGAGCTTCTTCAAAATAACTTTGCTTATGTAAGGTTGACTCAATTTCAAAAAGATAGTGGTAAGGGAATTAGTAAGGCGTTAAAGAAACTTAAATCTAAAGCTAAGAATAAGTCTTTAAAAGGGATTGTTCTGGATTTAAGAAATAATCCTGGTGGCCTGCTTGATGAGGCCGTTAATGTGTCCTCTCTCTTCTTGGAGGATGGAATTGTTGTATCCACTGAGCCAAGAGATGCGAAACAAAAAGAAATCAGATACGTGAAGAAAACGGGTTTTAAGGATCTCAAAACACCTATTGTTGTTCTCATTAATGGGGCGAGTGCCTCGGCTTCTGAGATTGTAGCGGGTGCACTTCAAGATCATGAGCGGGCCATCATTATGGGGACCCAGTCTTTTGGAAAAGGTTCTGTTCAGTCCATTGCAAAGATTGACGAATCTCAAGGGGTAAAACTCACGATTGCTCAATATATGACACCGAAAGACCGTAAAATTCAGGCTGTTGGGATTAAGCCAGATGTTGTGGTGAGTGAGTATGAAAGTGTGTGGACGAAAGAGAATGAAACTGAATCGCGCTACATTCGTGAAAGAGACCTACGCAACCACTTAACAGCCACGATCGAAACTCCAGAGGAAAAGAAAATCCGCGAAGAGAAAGAGAGAGTTGAGCGTCAGGAGCGAATTGCTGCTATTAAAGAGCGTCGCAATAAAAAGAAAGACGATAAGAAGCGTAGACCACAAGGACCTAAGGAAGATTATCAAGTTAATCAGGCGATCAAGTATTTACAGGCCTATAAGCTTATCGAAAAAATTGTTAAGAAATAATCGTTTCTGTAGAATGGGGGCATGGAAAACCGTGCCTCTAGTGTATCAAGTCTAGTCTCTCAAATTAAACAAAGCCTCGAAGGTGAATTTCGTGGCGTCAGTGTTGTGGGAGAAGTCTCAAACCTCAGTTATTCTGGTGCGGGTCATTATTATTTCACCTTATCTGATGCCCAAAGCTCGCTAAGTTGTTGTCTCTTTAAAATGGATGCCATGAGAAATCCTTATATGAGGGAAGTCAAAAATGGCGATAAAATTATAGCTTCTGGTTCAATTGGTGTTTATGCAAAGCGTGGCACCTTTCAATTGGTTGCCAAACGAGTCACACCCTTTGGCACGGGGGATCTTAAGCAACAGCTTGAAGCTTTAAAGAAGAGGCTTCGTGCCGATGGTCTCTTTGATATGGAGGCTAAAAAACAATTGCCACGATTTCCAAGGCGAATTGGTTTGATCACGGCCCACGGCTCTGCTGCCTATCACGACTTTCTAAATGTGACTCGGCGGCGAAGTGCATGGATGGATATTCTCTTGGCCCCAGCCTTTGTTCAGGGAGATCACGCTCCAGAGAGCTTAAGGCGTGCCCTTCATAATCTTATCGAGTATCATCTTAACGCCCCTGAAAATAAGAAGCTCGATGTCATTGTCCTTTGTCGAGGAGGGGGGAGTTTAGAGGATCTATGGGCTTTCAATGATGAGGGCTTAGCCTTTGATCTCTTTAATTGTCCTATCCCTACTGTGTCTGCCATTGGTCATGAAGTCGATTACTCGATTAGTGACTTTGTCGCAGATAAACGATGTGAAACGCCTACTGCCGCTGCCGAAGTTCTCACTGCGGCTCAGGTGCAGCTTCTCACTCAAATGAACTCTCTTAGAAGAAGCCTCAAAAGTAAGGGAGATCATCTTGCATTGAGGGAAAGAAGAAGGCTAGAGCGTGTATCGCCTACCCAGACCCTTCGAAAAATAGATTCTCGTCTCCATCAGTATTCCAGAAGACTCGAAAGATGCAAGATCCAGGGAAGACTAGCGGAATTTACAGGTCTTCATGATAAGACAATGAGGCTTGAAGAGTGCTCCCGCTCCCTCAACCAATTTAAAGGCCGTATTGGAGAGCTTGAGAAAGCGGTTGAAAATCAATATGCTCTACTCAAATTACTTAACCCAAAGAATATCTTGGGAAGAGGATATTCTTACGTTAAAAGTGAAGATGGTCGCCTTGTCGGGAGTGCTCAAGGATATGATGAGCTTGGTGGCGGTACCTCATTGAGTATTCATTTCAATGATGGGGAAAGAAAAGTACTTAAGGAGAAGTAATGTTTAAAAATATCTATTTATTAGCACTTATTTTAGCTCTGAGTTCGTGTTCTCTTTTAACAACGAGAGAACAGATGAAAGAGGAGAAAAAAAGTGAAAGGCCTCAAGAAGAGGTTGTCGAGAAGGATGAGGATAGCGAGTGGCTATTAACTATTCAGCCACAGGTCATTACGATTCGCCCAGGCGAGGTGAGTCTTCTTAATATTCCCGGAGACTTTTTCAAGGAAGCAAAAGTAAAATGTGCTGATAAGGAAATTCCCTTCTTCCTCCGTGACCATCGTCTGGTGGCTTTCGTTTCAGAGACCTACTTCTCTACTTTAAAGCCATACTCCTGTACCTATCTCTATAAGAACCATAAGATTAAAATTGCTGAAGTCGAAGTTCTTGAAAAAACTTTTCCTTCAGAGAGGATTCGTGTTGATAAGAAGAGGGTCTTTCTGAGCAAGAAAAACCAGGCCCGTGCTGATAGGGAGAGAGAAATTAAGTACGCAGCCTATGCTAATAGCTCTGAGCGTCCCTTTTTCTACGATGCCTTCGAACTGCCTATTCGATCAAAGGTCACTAGTATTTACGGATCGAGACGAGTCTTTAATAAGAAGAAGAAAACTCAGCATTTAGGAACAGATTATCGCGCAGCTGTCGGTGTTCCCATCAAATCAGCAAATAGAGGAAAAGTAGCTCTTAGTCGTGATTTCTTCTATACCGGTCATACTGTCATTATTGATCATGGTCTTGGGATCTTTACCACCTATGGCCATCTTTCGGAGAGACTCGTTGAAGAAGGTGAGATTGTTCCGACAGGCGCTATTATTGGCAAGGCCGGCTCAACAGGTCGCTCAACTGCTCCCCACCTTCATTGGGGTGTTACCGTAAATGGGCTAGCAGTGGAGGGTGATAGCCTTATCAGGGCATCAAAGAGAATGCCTAAATGAGTTTTGACCTTCTCAATTCCAATGACCGCTTTTCTTCATTGAGTATTTATACGGAAAATAAGTTTCCTCTGACCGATGATGAATTTCAAACTCACTTTGGAGTCAATCCAAAGAGGGATGCGTTCTTTAATATTCCCTGGCACAATGACATGGTTTACTTCATGCGTGGCGAGGAACTAAGCCAGGCCCCTCAGCTTAAGGAAGACTTTCCGGGCCTTATCCTTCTCAGCTTTGCCGATATTCCAGAGAAGTACAAGGCCTTCGTCTATCCTTTAAAAGAGGGAGATATTCAAGTCGTAAAGACACTTGAGTTTATAGAAGAGGTTATGAATGAGAGAGAAAAAATTCGCCTTCTCAAG
Organism: uncultured Bacteriovoracaceae bacterium; assembly: GCA_950054155.1. GTDB lineage: Bacteria > Bdellovibrionota > Bacteriovoracia > Bacteriovoracales > Bacteriovoracaceae. The sequence continues at coordinate 3,707 of CATLOT010000049.1, read as the reverse complement.
GAAGCTCAAGAGCGCTCCTCCCTTTTATTTAAAGAAGCCGGCCAATATATTAGTGAACTAGAGAAAAAAGGCGAAGAGAAGGTTAACCCTGTCATTGAAGTTTTTCTCTCCCTAGAAAATGAACTTTTACAAGAAGAGAAACTTCCTCAGTTTATAGAGAAGTCTGCAGCACACTTTGAAAAACTTGCCCTCTGGGATGACCTAACATTAGCAAGCCTTGATGAGATTGTGGGAAGAAGACAGGAGGAACCTCATTTAGAAGTCTTCCCCCTCGACTGGATGGGTCTGCCTCATTTTCTGATTTTTAAACTTAAGAGTGAAAAGAAGAGAGAGGGTTACTTTGCGCTTTCTCTCTTTCTTGAATGGTTAGAAAAATACGCAGCCTTTCATCATGATCAAAGTCGAGAAGGTAATGATCATCATAATCTTTGGCATGAGACCTTAAGTGCCCTGCCTCTTCCTGTCGCTCTTATCAATCCCCTGGGTGACCTTCAGGTTTATAATCAGCGCTTTACGAAACTCAATATTATTCCTCGTGATTGTTTGGCCTATCAAAATGATGAGGCGATTGAAGTGGGAAGAGAGCTCTTCAAGGTTAAGAAAATAGAAGTGGAAAGAGGAGAGGGCCTCTGCTTTCTCTATCTCTTTTTTAATAGTGAGCGCTTAAAGAGTGAAAATACTACTCAGAAAGACATGAAGTCGATTAGCTCTCAGGAGTTAGGAATAATCTCTAGCTCCATTGCCCATGAACTTAATAACCCTCTGGCTGGAATTCTTGCCGCCATTGGTTTACTCGAATTAGAGGACTGGGATAGTGATGAGAGCGATGCGCTTAAGGATATGAAAACCTCGGCAAAGCGTTGCAAGACTCTCGTTGAGATCTTTTTAGGGTTTTCTCGGGCCAATGATCAACAGCAAAAACAGGGCACAATTCGTGAGGCCCTTGGACAGGCCCTTGATCTTCTGCGCTTTAGGATGATTGAATCAAATATTAGAATTGAAGTTGAAGTCGAAGGGGGAGGAGAGCCCTTTAAAAGGTATGTGAATCTCTCTCTCGCCTCGATGATTCTTTATCTTGTTCTTGGAGAGGTTCTCACCCTCTTCAATCATTACCGCTTAGTACTTGGCGAAGATGAATTAAAAACTCTCAAAACCTTTTTTAAAGAAGAAGCCGATAAGATATCGCTCTCTTTTCCAAAGGACTTTGAACTAGGTAACAAAATTGCTGAGTCTAAACTCATTAAATATCTTGTTGATGTTCTTGGGCTTCAACTTGAATTAGATCAAAATAAATTGATTCTTCAAGACTGGAAATTACTATGACGTGGATGAGCCTTCCTTATGTCTTCATTGGTGGGGGACTTGGCGCTAGCTTACGCTGGGGTTTAGCCCTGCTCTTTAAGGAACTCAACTTTTCATTATGGGGCTCTACCTTATTAGTGAATTGCCTTGGGACCGTATTCTACTTTCTCTCTTTAAAAAGTCCGAATAGTGATTTCACCCAACATCTCTTACGTTTTGGCCTTTTTGGGGCACTGACGACATTTAGTACCTTAAGCTATGAAGTTGCGAGTGCCGTCAAAAGTGGCCAGTATGGAACTGCTCTGGCCATTTTCTTTTTAAATATATTCGCTGGGGTATTGATAGCTATTGGGATGTTCCGATAGGTACTCATCAAGTTCCTTAAGGAATTCCTGAGGACGGCTAAGAGGTTTTTTCTTCTTAAAAATAAAGAGACCTTGAGCACTCTCTTTTTCCTTTACTAAGTAATGATCGATGAAAGACTTGAGAAGAGGATTGAAGTGAGGTTTCTTAAGCTTTCCGTCTCTTAAGCGCTGGCTCTTAGAATTGATGAATTGCAGGAGCTTCTTTTGATGACTCGGATAGCGAAAAATAAGCTGATTTTTAATATGAAGCGACTGAAGAGGAAAGATAATCATCTGTTCAGGCACCAAGTGATGAGCAATAACAAAATCCCCAAAGTCGTGATCAAGTTTGGCTTCAGCGAGAAGATGCTCTTGTCCCTTCGCTGGAAGCTTCTTTTCTGGAAGGTGCAGCTGCCACATGAGACGAATGGTCTCTCCTCGTGCCGCGGGATCCATTTTACTAAAGAGATTATTAAAATGAATAAGGGCCTCTAAAAAGGGACCAAAGAGTTTAATCGTTGCTGTAACCCAATCCGTACTTTGAAGCTTATCTATAATAAATGAAATCTCTTCTTCTTTTTGCGAACAAGGAAGAGAATAGAGAATGACACCGTTTTCGCCCTTTAAGGTAACAAGGGCTGGTGTTTTAAGCTTTCTCAGCTTTGTTTCAATAGTTGAAATCTCATGGTGCTCATTCTTGTAATGAATACGGTCAAGTTCGTAGCGATTTCTTGGATAATAGAGATGATTGAGTTTTTGAATCTCTTTATCGATAAAAATCTTAAGATAATTGAGAAGGAGTTCCGCCGTGGCCTTAGCATCATCAAGAGCGCGGTGGGCCTTAGAGTGGCGAATATTAAAAATCTTACTCATATAATTAAGGTTTGAATTTAAAAGATTTGGAATGAGATACTTTGTCATCAGGTTCGTGCAGAGACTGTTGTTCTCAAGTTCCGGTCGACCAAGTCTTTTGAGAACTGAGTTAAAGAAGGGGACATCAAATGAAGTGTTATGGGCAACAAGGATTGAGTCACCCATCATCTCTAAAATAGGGTCGATGACATCCTCAATAAGGGGAGCTCCCTCAACATCATCTTGCTTTATTCCCGTGAGCTTTTGAATAAAATCGGGAATCTTAATCTCTGGTTGAATGAGATAGCTGACTTCTTCAACAACTTCAAGATTCTTGATTTTTACAAGTCCAATTTCAATAATTTTGTCTGACTTTTGATTGCCGCCGGTGGTCTCAAGATCGAAGACAACAAATTCCATCTCTTTTAATTCTTCGGCCGTAGATTTATTTTCGCTCATTTTAGATCCTGTACGAACATTCGCTCGATACTTGGTGATAAGTATAGACCTATTATAGCGCTAAAAGAGCATAGGGCGAAGGACTTTTCTCAAGCGGCAAATTCACACACCTAGATGCCTTTTTAGTGAGCTGCTAGTCTAAAAAAAAGAGGTTTTTATGCAAATAGTAAGAAAGGTAAACTTTGCCTTAATCCTATCTTTATTTCTCTCATTTTGGATGAGCTCCTCCCACGCTCAAAAGCAAAGGGCTAGCTGGTCATCAATTGAGAAGAACTATCAAAGAGCGGGGGGAGATCTTAAAGCCTTAAGCCATGTAAAGTGTTTTCTCTCTCAGTATTCAAATCAAATTTTAAATTTTAAAAGCCCAAGCGCAAATATGTATGATGAGCGTTGCTACAATATTCCAAGTGGTCTTTACGAGCAGCCTCGCTACTTCACTGTTATTGATTATATCAAACCAGGATATAAGCGAAGACTCTTTCTTGTTGATACGCTGACGGCAAAGGTAAAGGCGATGGGAGTTGCCCATGGACGCTATCAGTCTGGGTACATGCGCTTGCGTCTCAGAAAGAATAAGAACTCTCTTAAGTGGGCACGCTACTTTTCAAATACACCAGGTTCAAATGCACCGAGTAGCGGTTTTTACTTTGCAGGCCAAGAGTACGAAGGAAAGTTTGACCTTCCCTTAGTTTAACGGACACTCTTTTAACAGCACGACTTATGTGATAAGGAGTGCGTTATGAAAAAGAC
>CATLOT010000048.1 GCA_950054155.1 uncultured Bacteriovoracaceae bacterium | reverse complement strand
ATATATGGCAGTTTAGCCTTTTGGTTTTTGAGAAAATTTACTTGTGCGAGGAGTCGGGTTCATATATGGCACCTTTTGGTTAAAAGAAGCCGCCGCCCCAAGGGCCTTTCTTCCCTTTTTTGCCTTTCTTAGGTTTCTTACCCATGCCAGGCTGATTGCGAAAGCCGGGATTAGCTCCAGGCATACCAGGCATTCCACCGCCCATACCGGGCATTCCGCCTTTCATCATGGCCATCATTCCGCCCATCATTTTTTCCATCTGGCGAAACTTGGCGATGAAATCTTCAACGGCTTTAATAGTTGAACCTGAACCCGCTGCAATTCTTTTGATACGAGATTCTTTGATTAGCTTATAGTTTTGGCGCTCTTTCTTAGTCATGGAATCAATGATCACGCGCATACGCTTCATTTCATCCTCAGCCGGACTCAAGTCCCCTATCTCACGCAAGGCCCCTCCCATTCCTGGGATCATCTTCATGATCGATGTCATGGAGCCAAGGTTTTTGATCATATCCATTTGCTTCATAAAGTCTTCAACCGTGAATTGACCTTTTTCAAGGCGCTTCATCATATTCTCGGCTTCATTCTTATCAATGGCATCTTCGGCCTTCTCAACGAGAGAGACCACATCACCCATATCAAGGATGCGCCCAGCAAGGCGATCAGGATGAAAGAGCTCAAGATCCTTCATCTTCTCGCCAGTTGAAATATACTTAATCGGAACCCCTGTGACGTGGCGAATAGAGAGGGCCGCCCCACCTCTAGCATCAGAGTCCATCTTAGAAAGAACAATCCCCGTAAGACCCATGGCCTCATGAAAGCTCTTCGCAACATTGACGGCCTCTTGTCCTGTCATGGCATCAGCAACCATGAGAACTTCAGGATTCTTATCTTTGATCTCTTCTTTAACTTCGCGTAGTTGCCCCATGAGTTCGTCATCAACGTGAAGGCGACCAGCGGTATCGATAATAACAACATCTTTATGCTGGGCCTTAGCCGCTTCAATCCCCGCTTTGGCAATATCTTTGGGGTGCATAGAGAGGTCACTATCAAACCAGTCCATTTCCATGCTCTTAGCAAGAGTGATCAACTGATCCTTAGCAGCAGGACGAAAAGTATCGGCGGGAACAAGGAGAACGTCTTTCTTCTTTTTATTTTTAAGGTGAAGGGAGAGCTTGCCAGAAAAGGTCGTCTTCCCCTGACCATTGAGACCGACCACAAGAACCGGAACTGGGCCTGGGCGTTCGAGATCGACCTCTTGATTTTCTTGGCCCATAATCTTTGCGAGATTATCGTGAACAATCTTTACGAATTGCTCCTCAGGATTCACTCCACGAATGACCTTCTCCCCTAGCGCCTCTTCTTTAACACCAGCAATAAACTCTTTGACGACCTTAAAATTAACATCGGCTTCAAGAAGCGCAGTTCTGACTTCTTTAAGGGCGGACTCAATATTACTTTCCGTAATTTTGCCCTTGCCTTGAAGGTTTTTAAAAGCATCGGAGAATTTCTCGCTGAGGTTATCAAACATCTCGTGTTGTCCTTTAATTGGGGTTATGGGCTTTTTTATCACTTTTTCCACCACCTTACAAAAGAACTTACAGGGAAGTCATTCTCCACTTGACCCTCTGTGTCTGATTCGAGTATTTTTGGCCACTATGTTTTCACCCCAATTGCAGCACAAAATTGATACCCTCAAGGCGCGACGCACGCCCGTAAAGCTTGGCGCTGTCTCCTTTGACTCGCCTCTTCTCTTAGCGCCGATGTCCGCTATTTGCCACTTTCCTTTTCGTCTATTGATGGAGGAGCTCGGTGCAGGTGGGACCGTGAGTGAGCTTATCAGCTGCCATGGTATCAACTACGGAAACGAAAAGACGCGCCAAATGCTGCGTATTCACCCCAAGGAAAAGAATGTTGGCATTCAGCTCTTTGGAGAGGACCCAGAGGCCATGGCCCAAGCGGCACGAGTCGCCGAAGAATTTGGCCCCAAGTTTATTGATATCAATATGGGCTGTCCGGTGAGAAAAGTTGTATCTAAAGGTGGTGGCTCCGCTCTTTTAAAAGACACTCAATCTCTTGCAAGTTTTTTTAAAGGCATGAAAGAAGCGATTGATGTTCCCTTAACAATTAAAATCAGAACGGGATGGGATAGTGATTCCATCAATGCTCATGAGGTTGTGAATATTGCTGAAGGTGAAGGCGTTGAATTCGTCGCCATTCACGGGCGAACGAGAACACAACAGTATAAAGGAGAGGCCAATTGGGATCTCCTCGAAGAGATCGCAAAAGAAGCTCCCCTTCCTATTATAGGTAATGGCGACCTTCATAGTGCTCCCCTCACTCAAGAGCGAATGAAGAAAACTCAGTGCCAGGCCCTGATGCTAGGGCGCGGTCCCCTGCGAGATCCTTTTATCTTTTTAACGAGCTATCTCGATGACCCTACTCAGAGTCCTTTCACGCCGGAAGACTTTTGGGAAATCATTTGTGTCTATCTCGAGCTTCTTAGAGAGTATTCTCAAATGGAGCGCACCCACCTCATTCAAATGAGAAAAATGATCGTTTGGTTTGTGGCAGGCTTTGATGGCGTCAGTGATTTTAGAGGTAAGCTCTTTCAAGCAAAGATCTTAGGTGATGTTATGAAGCTCACTGAAGATTATCTTATGACTCTTAATGAAAGAAATCGAGGAACAAAGCGAGTCAACCTAAGCCAGCCTTTTATGATGGGTGGACACGGCTAATTATCTAGTTCTTCAAATCTTTGGTTTGTCTCTTGAATTCTTTTGATCGCCTCTTGCATCATGCGAAGCTGATCGTTGTTATTAATGAGTTTTTTCACCTCTTCCTCTTTTAGCTTCATGGCACCAGTGCTGTCCTTTTCAAGGACCTTGTCACTTAATCCCTTCGTTACACTTTCGATAGCCTGCATATCAATGCCACTTGCCGCTCCCCCAGAATTGCCGATAGCCCCAAGAGTTCCACAATCAACAATACTTTGCTCTTCATCAAACTGAACCATCACCATAAGTTCTCGTGAGATAACTTTGGCCCCAAAGGCTTTCTTATTTTTTTCAAGAAGAACATCGAAGGTAACGTAACCACTAGAGTCAGTATCTTTATTAAAATCTTTTTGACGGATTTCTTTTAAGGTTAACGTGCGATTGCCATATTTCTTTCCGACTTCAAAAACGACATGCCCATTTGGCGCAACAATTTTATCAATACTGAGTTCTTGATCTTTATTAATTTTCTTTCCCTGCAAACTCATTTCACAATACCCTGGTTTGGCCAAGGTATTAACCAAAGTGTTTAAGAATTGGTTGATCTCTGCACGGACTTCAATATCATTTTGAGTCTTTAGCTGATTTTCTTGCATCTTGAGCATAAACATCGCAAGCATTCCCATAAGAGCGGCTGCAATGAGTACTGAAACTAAACTCATACCTTCTTCAAATTTTCTTTTCATTTGTTTATTCTACCAGTTTCTTAAAACTTGCCTATAATCTGGGGCAGTAAAAAATTAAACCTTTTCTTTTTAAATCCAGCTAAGTCCTTAAATTTAAATAACTCAGGATCACACGAGATCTTTCTACAGAGCACAATACTCAAGTAAAATTATACTTAAGACGATACAGAGTTTTGTAAGGTGTGATGTGAAAAAATATAATCTCTTAATTCTCATTCTTTTTACGATTTCGTTGCAGCTCGCTGCTGACGAACCTGTATTAGGATCTGATCTTGAAGCTGATCCAAGCGCCGACTATGATGCTTCCGCTATCGTTGCACCTACGAATGCCAATGATGAGGTGGTTCTTGAGGAAGATTTAGGTGGTGGCGATGGTCCTGTCCCCCCAACAAATCCAGTGCTCACTCAAAAAGACGACTTATCTGCGGATCATGGGCCAACAGACCCCCATTCTGAAAACAGCAGTCTCTTTGATTTTACTTGTGAAGAAATTAAACAAAGCCAGGATGTCACCCAAAGACAAGTCAGTTGTATTTGTGGCAAGGAAACCCTAGAAGGTCATCAGAGAGATATTTTCAATCTCAAAGATAATTCAACAGATAAGAGCCTTTTAGAACTCCTTAAAGAACGAGACAGTATCCACGCCAAGCTCAGTATCACTGATTCTCTTCTTGATATTTACCGGAAATACCAAGGCTTTCTGGGCGATAACGACGAGCTCATTGGAAAAGTGACAGGAGAAAATGGTAGCTTTACCCCTTCTCTTCGCAATCTTAAAGCAGTGAAAAACTTTATGAGTTCAAATGCTGATCGAGTGTCTCGCTACAACCTCGTCTCTGAAGTAATGTCAGCACTTCAAGACAGCAGCGAGCTTAAATCCAAGCAATCAAAACTGGAAAAGATCCAGTACTTACAGGATAAAATTCGTCTCACTTGTCAAAATCGTACCCACGCCAACTCGCTCTCTATGTGTGAGGGAGATGCTTGGGAAAGTATTCAACTTGAAGTAAGCCAGACAAGCCCGCCGACAACAAGCGGGGATTTTCTTAACAAACTCGTTAATACAATCATTAACCTCGATGACTGGGGAGATAGAAATAGTATTCCAAGTCTGTTCGTTGACAATGACAACCTTAGAAATCCAACTGGACTCTCTCAATTCAATGAAGACATGACCTCCATGATTGATGACGCCCTCAATACATGTCGTAAGGAAATTCTTATTTCAAATGAAAATCCAAGTGACAATTGCATGCGCCCAAACCCTGATAAAGCCCAGAGAATCGTAAGAACTCTTCAAGCTCTTGATCCTAGTATTCGTATCAATCCTCAGAGTGCAACAATTGGGGATCTTACTCAACATTATCTTAATATTTCCAGAAGATCCGTAGCCGTTCACGATGAAGTCTCTGGCGGCTCAGTTGATGAATTTATGAAGGTTATAAAGGACGTTGGAAATGTCAGCGCTTCTACTCGAACTGTTAATGAGGCCCTCAAGGGCGACAGGGCATCGGCCATCAGAAACCGCTTTAGAGACTTTTCTAAAGAGCGTCTCAATGCGATGGCGTCTCACCTTGAAAGTCTTGGCACAAGTGAAAATGATAAGCTCTTCGCTAAGTACTCTCTTGATACTGAGGTTTCTCCAGGACTGCCCGAAAAATCGAATAAGCTCCTCCAGGAAATTTTAGATCTTGACGGTGTTGATCCTTTTTATAAAGACCAAGACGGTAAACTCTCACTTAAGCCCGAGAGCATTCATTTTTTAATTGGTAAGATGGCGGAAAAACACTCTGCGATCAAAGACCAACAGGACCAGCTCCAAGCTCAACTTAAAATAGCAAACGACGCTATTAGTAGAGTAAAGGCCAGTGAGGAATATCAAAGAAATAATAATCTCAAAGATTTTCTTTGGCATGATGTCGCTCAAAATTGCAGTGGGATAGATACAGAATCCGGGCAGGAGCTTGTGACATCTGAAGCTCGTGAGTGTCAGTTGAATAATAATGGTCAAACGTCGCTCACTCAGCTCATGAAGTTTAATGATGAAGTTATCGCCTATCGTGAAATACAAGACAGAAAGTCAGCGGCAGCTGACCTCACAAGACACTGTCAAAGCGGAGAAGGCAGTGGTCCCGCTTGGGAGCAAGCTTGTTCAACTGCTCTCAGAGAGCATGCACAGAACACACGAACAGCAGCTCGTATTGCTCATTACGCAAACCCAGCGAATCACAATACCATTTACCGCTATGATAGTGAAGGCCGACAAATTAGTAAATACACGCCGAAATCTAATCTTGCCCTTTTCCTCCCGCAAGCAGCCTATACCTTTAACGAGCAACTTCCGTTCTATTTTATTCAACGACCACAAATGAGATGGCAAGTGGATGCTTGGCGCTGGGCCGGCAAGCAACAAAAAACCCAACAGGCTTACTGGAATAGCCTCTATCAGTCATGGCAAAATAACTCTGCCTGTGGCTACTTTGGTTGTTACACCAATACCACCTTACTTGAGTCAGCCTCTCCAACTTTTGGCAACACGGGCTTTAACTTTGGTAACTCGACAACCGTCCCTCTCAATTTCTAAATGCCAGTATTCATGGGCATGAAGAGAAAATAATTCCCCATAAATAAAAGCTAAACCACTGTAATCACTACTTCAAAAGTATAACAGTCAGTTTTTCCATTAAAATAGACTTAACCCCTCTAAAACATAAGGAAATTTACCGATAAGCCTTATGAGGAAGAACAATATTTTATGACAGGGAAGATCAGTAAAATTAAATTTCAATCTTGGTGCTCTCTAGCCCATGCCCTAACACTTTTATTAGTGTTGGTTTCCTGTGTTCCCTCACAAGAAGCAGGCACCTCACGCAGAAGCTCTGCCGCCACAACAGAGACAACCACAACACCAACTCCCGATGCTCCCATCTTTAACAACTCAGGTGAAGTCTTCTGGTACTCGGGAACAAGTTCTTTTGACAGTATCATCACTGTTAATGAGGACATCTCAACCGTTATTTATATTCGCGGTGAAGCTATTCATAACTTCCTTTCCAATAGCTTTGATGGCTCCACCCTCAATCAAAATCAAACCTACTGTCTCGTTGCTTCTTACACTTCTTCTGGAGCTAAGAATAACTTGAGGGCCCGCGCTGTTCCGATTAGCATTACAAATTTTCAGACAAATAGTTTAGAGCGACTTCTTCGTATCGATCTTCCTGATTCCTCTTCAAACACCTCGACCTGTACGGGGAGTGCTCTTAATATTTCAACAACAGCTGATGCCGGCGTTCCTGTACTTGATGCCCAATCTGCCTTTATCCCTGAAAACCTCTGCACCAACTGTACAAACACCATAAGCTCCACTGATATAAGTCTCTATCTTGCCGACAATGGTTTAAGTGTCCTCAATCGTATTCCAGAGTCTTCATTAAATTTAGGAGAGCTGGTTATGAGAGTGGATACGCGCTCAAGCTCCACTGATCAAACAGGGACTTGTTCTGATAATGCCTGCTCGGCAAAAGGTTTTGATTGCTGCCTCGATGGTCAGTGTGTGAATGATGGCACTTTAAGACCAAATGCCTCTACTGAAGATGAGTTCTTCCAGGCCCTCGCTGATGTGGGAGTGAACCCCGATAATTTCATCAACTGGCCTAATATTTACTTTGTCTGTGGCACCCGCCCAAGTAACCCTGTCGCCACTCCTACTCCCTTTCCCGATGCTCAGGCCACGGCAAATGCTCGTCTGCAAGAGATGATTAAAGACTTTAATTGTCTAGAAGAAGGAAAGAAAGACAGCCCTGATTTTTCAGGAAATGCAGTGTGTGAGCCCTCCTTTGATCAAACAAGTTTTGAGGCTGTCCGCTCAAAGGTATGGGCCTACTGTGGTTGTGAGGCTGATCCTTTTCCTACTGATCCAGACGATCCAGCCTGTCCAGACTTTGGTCTTGAAGCTATTAGAGATACCAGTGGCACAATTACGGCGATTGAGTGTTTCACACCTATTCCCCCGGCCCTCCCTACCCCTTTTCAAAATCTCAGCCTGAGCGTCAACACACGCTCAGCTCCTCACCGTTTCTTTAGAGAAGATACAGGAGAGAGTGTTGATGACATCACTACTCTTGAAACAACTGTTCAAGTAGAAGGAGTTCCTTTCCAATATATCGACAATTCCTCTAAAACAGATCCTGATTGCTCAGGGGATGTGACAGGACTGACCACTGCTGATTGTATCTTTAATCTCAACTCAATCCTCGGTCAGTTTAATGTGGCCCTTGACCAAGCAAGACCAGCAACGGTTGTTAACCTAGACTTTGATCAAACCTATATCATTTCTACCGTCTCTGGTTTTTACACTCCTTGCCCAAGCTGTGCCGCCGACTATTGGAATACGAGCTTTAGTCCCTTCCCAGGCTCACAGCAAGGAGTTGGTCTAGAATCAAATGGCTATCAAACCAACAGAGAAAATTATGGGAATAATACCGGTCGCGGTAATTATGAGGACACTCATTTTGGGCGTGCTTGTTTCCTCCCACCGACAATGATTCCTCTTTCTCATAAGCCAAGTGCCAGCGGAGTTACCCAAAGGCGAAATCGCCTCCTCACCCAAACCGCTCTTTGGGTTAATGGTTATCAAAGAGATTGGTATGGCTTTAATAAAGGTGCGCTCATTGGCTCTTTTGATGGAGTGGAGTGGTTTGCCATTGGAAAAAGTCGCCGCGTGACTTCAACGACAGGAAAGCTTTTTCTTGCGATCAACTCCCCTTTTGCCGATCTTGCTGATTCATCAGATTTCACCGTTCAAATTGTCGTGGATCAAGGAAACTCAATTGCTCCTAACTTTGACTTTGACCCCGCTCTTAATCCTAATCATGAAGAACAAAATACGGGTGCCACTTGTCAGTACTACCATCAATGTGACACTGACACTGACTGTGTTACTCAGCTTGGTTGGGAATATATGTGTGTTGACACCAATAACTTTAGAACAAGATGGCCTAAGTTTGATGTAGAGGCAGATGAGCTTGTTAACGATGAATTTGATAACGCTAATATCACTCGCATTATTCAAGGTGGCCTTCCAAGTGGCAGTAAAAAGCGCTGTGTTTATCGCGGTGCTGGCGCCGTTTGTAAAAGAGATTACACTCAAGGGCTCGTGAATAATCGTCGTAAAATGTTCGCTTGTGCCCCTAACTTTCACTGCGCTTCACTCGACTCTTCAGAGTTTAATAACCGCGTCGCGAGGACTCCAAACAAAGTCACTAATATCGTCTATGGAATGGAGGCCGATATTCTAGGCCGCCCTCTCGACTATGCTGAAGCTAATGAAAACCTTCCCGAAGTCGTAAAAGAAAATATTCGTTACAACGCTGAACTTTATACAACTCAAACAAGTGATCTTGGTATCTGTCGCCCAGGCCGCTCCACTTCAAGTAGTGATCCTATTGGGCAACATGAAGATAAGGATAGTGGTGGACGCACAGACTTCATCTCCCAAGTCGGTGTCTGTAATGCTGCAGGTACAGGAAACTCACGAGTTCAGGCCTGCCCTCAATTTGAAAATAATGAAGAGCAGCTAACCCCTCAAGGAGATCTGATCTTAGCCTTTGACCCCAAGGCAACCGATAATGCGACAAAGAGTGCGCAAAATAGTTGTGGTGAGGAAGGCCTCTATACCAGTGGCGGTATTCAAATTTCGCCCTTTGATGCTATTGAAGCTGATCCTATTCGCTTTCTTAACAGTCTTGTTACTCCTTCTATAGCGAGAGATGCTTGCTTGAGACGAGCTGGAGAGGTTTGTCATACCGATCTTGACTGTGGTCCAAATCGCCTTCACCGCTCTTTAGCCTTTGCTCAGTCAAATGTGGAATTTGGCGGGACGGACGCCGAGCTTCAATACTGGCAAGAAGAACTTGTTTGTGGTCAGGCCCAAGCCGCTCCTCTTCCTGGTGCAGATGATTACTATGATTATGATATGAGTAAAAACCGCTGCTGTCGTGAAGTGGGTAACGGCTTTACTATGTATACGCAAGTCGAATATGACACGGCCCAATTCTCTACGACAAATGATGATCTTGATGTCACAAGCTTTCCTCACGTGAATAAGACTGCCCTTGGGCGCTACAGTCGCTATGCCTCGGTTAATGCTGTCGATGATCCAGCCGCCCGCTCTAACTCAACGGCTCCCTATGATCAGGCACCAATCGTTGATATTCTAAGTGGCACGCTTCCTCGCCCCTTTCAATGGAAGACTTTAAATGACACCGGAAGCCTTACCTGTTGTGGTGGCGGATGGATTCGAAAATTCTCTGATGGCACTACGAACTGGGACGATCCCACCCGCTTAAAGGTCAATCCACTTAATTTTAAGTGCCTCAATTACCATCAACAAATTCCAGAAGATAATCCAGCGGCGTTCTTTGCAGATCCCGATAATTATGAGCGTGACCAAGGCCGCTACTGCCTCTCTCCTTTAGAAGGTGGTTGTAGTCAAATCGAATTTCCTGATCCAACCAGTGACGGTACTTTAACACCGCCACGGCGTAAGTCATCGTCAACTCTACCGGCCAATGAAAGAGCAATTACGGCGATCCTCGATACCATGCCTGCAAACCTTCCCAATTCCGGTGGAGCTAAAGGTATGCTTGGCCTGAGTTACAACACTCCTTTTGAACCGATTCCCTTTAGTAATAGCGTCCCTTTGAATGATACCGATCCTAGTGAGCGCTATGCTATGTTCTTTAACTTTGATGACTACTTTGGTGTCAGCTTCTATCTTCCCTCTTTCATTGGTTACGATAATACTGAGCATACAGTGGAAGATGGTGGAGTTAACAATATCCTCTCCATCCGCTTTGTTTACTATGATGAGGATGGAAACCAGCTCAGAACAACCCAACCCGTTAATCGTACTCCAACGATCCCCCTGATTGCCTCGCCTTGTACCATTAACACGAATCCAGAGCAGGACCTTGATCGCAATGAATTCTGTATCGTTCAAGAAGCTTCAGGTCTCGTCTTTCATGCTCGTGCCGATAACGATCCAGGAAACACTTGGAGTTTTGCGACCGTTGAGATCATCTACAATGTTCAAAATGGCAGAAACTTTGTTTACAACGATGCCACATTACCAGAGCCTGCAGAAATCGAAGGGATGTTCAGTGGAAATGAACTCTATTACCTTACTAAGCTCGGTCGTTTAGAACTTCTTGGTATCCCTCAAATCGTCTACGAGCCTATTTACTGTAACACCAATAAGAACGAACTCGTCGATGGTATCTTTAATGTGACCCCCACGCGAGATGACTTTAATGCTATCGCTAATACTATGGCTGGCGCCAATGTTATCAATAACGGTCGCCCTCTCATTGCCATGTATGACGAGCGCTACTCTACTCCCAATACTAACGCCACGGCTCGCTATGATATTAATGGCGACGGGGCCGTTGATATTAATGATGATGCTCAGTATTCAAATTGGGATACAGGCAGTAATAGCTTTACAGACCGCAATGAGAAATTTGTCTTTAAAACCAATGAAGCCAATCAAGACCTTGTCGCTCTTCCAAGTGTCTTTGCAGAGAATGATTTTCGCTGCTGTGTCAAACTTGGGGAAGCTTCTCCAGAGGATGGAAAATGCTGTAGTGGCCATCGCGATAGCGGCGGTCTTTGTAAGCTTCCCAATGGAGCGGACCTTCATGTCTACTTTAACAAGTTCGTCTCTGGCGAGGGCATGGGTGAAGATCTTCCTGGCGGCGGACTCAATGAGGCTGATTTTATACCAGAGACGGGTGAGCCAAAAGTATCTTCGGCTATTCTTACTAAGATTCGTACTTTAGGTGAAAGTTTCTGTGAAAGTGGCGAAGTCAGAGGCGGAGCGGCTTTTGGCTACTTCTTTCCAGAGCCTAATGCAGGAACCTACCAGCACCGTGTTCAGCCTGACAATATTGAAAATGCGCGTATGTATTCGATTGTCGACTCAACAAGAGATTTTGATCCTGACAGCAGCTCTGGGCTCTCGCCCTTTCTTTCGGGCTACCGCTGGGATCACCATATGTACTGTGCACCAGCTTCACAGTAGGTAAAATTTGGATATTGCCAAGGTGCCCCATTAGCAAGTATGGTGGCGAAATCATGAAACCACGAGTACTTATACTACTTCTTGCCCTGTCTTTTGGCCTTAAGGCTAATGAGACCATTTATACCACCCACCCACAGGTGGCACGCTCACTCTTGCAGATGGCACAGTTGTATCATGATGTCGCCTCCTACCCCAAAGTCACCGTATCAAACCTCTATGGCATGAAGGTTAATGTTCACGACTTTGAGCCCACCACTAAAGAATTAAGAAAGCTCTACGGAAAAGAGAAAATAATTGCGGGCCCTCTTGGTCATCAAAAGTGGCTGCACAAGGCCCAAAGAGCTGGCCTTCTTTCTCAAAAAGCAGCACTCCTTAATATCTTCAAAATGACTCGTGAACACTTTTGGCTCATTCCTAAAGAAAGCTGTGCCTTTGAAAAGTTTGTTCTCAATCAGTTTCACCAGTGGAAGCTTTATAAAGATAGCGAACTCAAAGAGAGGGATCTTCTCTGTGAGTGGACTAAGACTCAAGCAGAAACGTTAAAGGCACTTCTCAAAGAGAAGAATATAAAGAGAGTCCTTTTAACCCACAATTCACTCTCTCCTCTTCTTAATGAAATCCCTTCCCTTGAAGTGCTCGTCCTCAAAGAAGACAACCACCATAGCGAAACTTCAAGCAAGACTCTAAAGAAAGCCTATGATTGGAATCGTCATCCAAAAGACCTTCTTGTTATAAAAGAAATTGGTTTTTCTTTTCCAAAGAACCTCTCCCCAAAACGGGCTATCCACTGGAGCCCCACGGGTCGCGCTCCCCTAGAGGAGCTTATTAAAAAAGTTCAGGACCTTTAATGAAGCTCCTTAGTGTTAGAGATTTGTGTTTTTCTTACGGCCAAGGAGCTGATGTCTTAGAGCGGGTTAGCTTTGAATTGGGACAGGGAGAAATCCTAGGTATTCTTGGGCCCAACGGTGGAGGAAAGTCTACCCTTCTCAAGCTGATAACAGGTCTTCTCAAAGCTCAGGAAGGTCATCTTGAATTCTTTAAAGAGGGAAAAACTGTTCCTAGGCCAGCTCTGACTTATATTCCTCAAAAAGAAAACCTCAACCAAAGCTATCCTCTAACAGTCGAAGAGTATCTTCTAGGCTCAAGACTCCCAAGAGCGAAAGTAACAAAGGAAGAACTCGCCCAAGCCCTTAAAAGAGTCAGCTTTAGCAAAGAACCCTCTCAAAAGCTCTCCACCCTCAGTGGAGGAGAATACCAAAGAGTTTTATTAGCGAAGGCCTACCTCAACCACTCTTCACTCGTTCTTATGGATGAGCCCACCAAGGGACTTGATGGAGTTGGGCAAGATCGCCTCCTAGAACTTATTCATACTTTTAAGAATGAAAACAAAGCCGGTATCATCTTGGTTGAGCACAATATTGCTCAGGTCCTCAAGCACTCAGACCGTTTACTGTGTTTGAACCGCTCTTTTCATTGGCACGATCACCGCGACCTCATTAACAAAAATATTTTAGAAGATACCTATCACTGCGAATTTGAGCATCTTCTCATCCATGAGCAAAAGGGTGATATTCTCAACCATGAACACCATAAGTGTGAAGAGGGTGAGGAATGATTCAAGACCTGATCACCTACCCTTTTCTTCTTAAGGCTTTACTGGGAGCTCTTTCTCTGGCCATTCTCTGTGGTTTTCTAAGCCCTATGATTGTTGCCAAAAGATTTGCTTTTATGGGGGCTTCGATTAGTCATGGTGCCCTCCTTGGCGTCTCATTAGCTATGGTCTTCATTGATTCTACTGATCACGGAGCGGCCCTTTTTCTTATCACCCTAGCAGTGACTCTTCTAGGGGTTGCTCCTTTAGCCTATGCAACCTTTCGCCAGAAACTTCCCAATGATGCTCTCATCGGTCTCTTTTTTACCGCGACCATGGGACTTGGCCTGATTATTAATCAAGTATGGGGAGGAGCTCAAGGTGATCTTCTCAGTTTTCTCTTTGGAAATATCCTGACTCTTGAAAACTTTGATCTGGGCCTTCTCTTCTTTCTTTGCTTGAGCATCATCCCTCTCATCCTCATAAGAAGACGCACCTGGATGCTCTTTCTCTTTGATGAGGAGGCCTGTGCTATTCAGGGAATAAACACCGCCCTCTACCATGGCACTCTCTTCTTCTTTCTGACCCTCGTTATTGTGAGCGGACTCAAAATTAGTGGTGTTATTCTCATCAATTCCTTTCTCTTAACTCCTGGAATTTTTGCTCTTAAATGGGCACCAAATGCCACGAGAACCTTTTCTTATAGTCTGGGATTTTCAGTTGTAAGTACACTTGTGGGCTTCTTCTTAGCGAACCGCTTTGACCTTCCGACAGGGGCAACCCTAGCGGTCGTCCAGGTGCTCAGCTATTTTATTTCCCACCTTCTCAAAAGAAATCCTTAAGAGCAGGCTGAGCTCTCTCCACAAATCGGACACTGCCAACATGTCCCAACCAGACGAAGTTCATCGTGACCACAGTTAAAGCATTTTAAAGGTGACTTAAATTCCCCTGCCATTAAAGGCTGAGAAAGCTTTGAGCCATCTCGATAAAGGGCAATTGATTTAAGCTTGAGATCATAGGCCTCAAGATAAATGGCCTTAACATCGGCAACACTCGCCTCTCGAGGCAGATTTATCGTCTTAGAGATCGCCCCTGAAATAAAGGGTTGCATCGCGGCCATCATCAAGAGATGACCTCTTGGAGAGATAACTTCTTCTTTGCTCTTACCAACAGCACAGGCAAAGAGTGGATAGAATTGAGACTCTAAATGAGGAGCTCCCACAACACTATTATTCTTAAGAATATAGTTCTTTACCTCTTCAATCTCTTCTGAGCTGAGACGACATCTTTTTAAGGCCTCACTAACACTGTGATTGACCAATTCACGGCTTTGCCCACTGGCAAGGCGCTTCACTTTCATCAAGGAAAACTCGGGCTCAATGCCCGTCGTATCACAGTCCATAACAAGGGAGATCGTTCCCGTTGGTGCAATGGCACTGATCTGGGCATTTCGAAGACCATATTGCTTAGTACTCGTCATAACCTGACTCCAAAGAGTCTTACCAACTTTTGCGAGAGCACTTAATTCTGAATTCTTTCTTTTCGTTAAGACTTGAGAGGCAAGTTCCTCATGGGCCTTCTTATGTTTTTCTAATACTGAAAGACAGCTCACTTTATTTTCTTCATAGAAAGTAAAACTTCCCACTTTCTCTGCCATTAAGGCGGATGTCTCATAGGCTTTCGCACTCAACAGTGAACTTAAAAGCCCCGCCCATTGCCTTCCCTCTTCGCTATCATAGGCTAGTCCTTGATGCATGAGAAAGGCGCCTAAGTTGGTAAGACCCAACCCGAGGGTTCTGTATTGATAGCTTTTAAGGGCTATTGTAGCACTGGGATACTGGGCCATTCCGACAGAGATTTCAAGAACAAGAGTCCATAGGGCACTTGCTTTTAAGAAACCCTTAGTATCAAATTCTCCCTCTTCATTGAGAAATTTTAAGATATTTAAACTCGCCAAATTACAAGCTGTATCATCGAGAAACATATATTCGGAACACGGATTAGAAGCTCGTATATTTCCATCTTCTGGGCAAGTATGCCATGCATTTATGGTATCGTGGTATTGGATGCCTGGGTCTGCACAGGACCACGCTGCATGTGATATCTGATCCCACAGTTCTCGTGCTTTGACTTTTTTGAGAGCTTTGCCATCTGTTCTTTTTAAAAGTTCCCAATCTTTATTTT
>CATLOT010000047.1 GCA_950054155.1 uncultured Bacteriovoracaceae bacterium | reverse complement strand
GATTTAAAGGAATGAAGAGATACTGCGCTAGCATAGTGCGTTTGTGATTTTCAAATTAGATTAGCTGCGGATTACCGTTGTAAGTGCTAGATTTGTTCCCTTTAGGCTAACTTTCTCAGATGTAATTTTCTCAAAAGATGATACAGTGAAGGGCTTTTTTATTCCTTCAAACCACCCCTCGACCGTCACTGCCTCATTTAAGAATTTATTCATTTCTTTTTCTGGCAAACTGACCTCTCGCCATGAATCACTTATGCCGACAACACTCAGTCGTGCAGCTTTCACAGAAGCTGCATCTCGATAGACTTTCAAATCGTCTGTGCATCCTTTTAGTTCTTTAAGAATCGATCTTTTAAAAGAAATAGCTTCATCAAAGTAAGTATCGTTTGATTCTACTCTCCCGTGACAAATTTTCTGATTTTTTAAATCCAAAAGACTTATGATCGTGTCTTTAGGGAGATGTCCTGAAATACAAACTCTCCCCTTTTCGCAACGAGGCTCATGAAACGTTTTATGAAAAGATAATTGAGACCAGCTCATCGTGCAATAAACAGATAAAATCATCGTAAAGTAGATCTTCATGAGGGGCACCTCTTAGTCGATTGGAAATATATTTGATTTAACTTTATCATAATAAGAAAAACCCACAAGAGATCTCCCTTTATGAAAGAGAAAGAATTTTTAATCGATAGAAAGAAAATAGGAAAGAACAGCAGCATGGGTGCCATCCTAGGTGTTTTTGCCGGTCTCTCACTAGGTGTCAGCCTTGTCTTATGGAATCTTTTTTATCAAACCTACCCTCTTATCGTGGGTGTCTTTATTGTTAGTGAGATCGCGACCTTTTTATTTCTCTACTCTTTATTGAAGAAAAAAGAGGAAAAGAATATTCCTAAGAGACTAAGGCTCCTCATCCGAGAAGGTGCTATTGAGTTTCCGAGAGCTTTATTTTACGGAAGAAAAACACAGAAATTAATCGATGAAACCTCAGATCACGCCCGCTTTGATATTTCTCAAATTACTGAGCTTAGAAAAGTCCCACGATCAAAGGCACAGCCTCCTACATTTCGTCTTACCTATAAGAATGGTGAGGTCTATAAATTCGTGAACCCATTTTCAAAAGAAGTATGTGAAGAGATTTACGATACGCTCCATGAAAGTTTAGCAAAGAGAGACTCTCCCTTCTCTCCTCAAGCAAGAGCTCTTATGAAAAACCGTGAGACCACACTCACTATTCTTGTTCTTATCTTTACGTTATCGATAATGGGCCTCTTTATTTTTTCTTTTACTAATCCTCCTCTTCTTCTTCTCTCTCACCACCTGTCGCTTCTCCTTATTTCCTTCATTCTAAGCTTCTTTGTTGGACCAATTCTCATGAAAGGAGCACTCAAAAAAGCAACACAAAAGGGGATTGGATACCAAACTCATCCCCTCTTTCTCTACGCGACAGTTTGCACGTCCTTATCTCTTTGTCTTTATGCTATCGACATGATGACTCCTAAACGGGTTACCTTGCATAAGTTTCCCATCATCGAAAAGAAACGAATAAAAACAAAGAGAAGCTACCGCTATGAAGCAGTATTTCATACAGGAAGTGAAATCAAAGGTCCCTACCTCGTCAGATTTGATGAGAGGTCAAGCGTCAGAATCTCTTCTCATGAATTTACGAAACTTAAGAAAGGGCACAGTAAGATCCTTCTTGAAGTGACTTACGGAACCCTCGGTCTGCCCATAATAAAGTCTTCTCAGGTTATTTTAAATCCTAAGAATTAGCGTCTTCTTCCCCCCATAAGACGAAGAAGAAAGAGAAAGAGGTTAATGAAATCGAGATAAAGAGTAAGAGCACCAAGGATTGTCTCCTTATGGTCTTCCTCAGTCCCTTCATTTCCTATGATATTTGAGTTCTTTATTTTCTGCGTATCATAAGCCGTAAGACCACTAAAGATAATGAGACCAATAACATTATAAACCCAAGAAGTCCGTGCGCTCATGAGAGAAGGAAAGAAGAAACTCAAAAGACCAAAACCAATCAAGCCCCAAAGCCCCATCGTGCAAAAAGTCCCGATCGGTCCAAGGTCTTTCTTGGTCACATAGCCAAAAGCACTAAGACCACCAAAGGCGACAGCAGTCGTGAGAAATACAGAAAAAATACTATCTTGTGTATAAATTAGAAAAATAATGGAAAGAGTCACACCATTCAGTGCTGAGTAAAAGAGATAAATCAAAGTCGCCGACAAAGCAGAGAGCTTATTGATGGCAGCAGAAAGAAAGATAACAAGACCGATCTCGCCAATGAGAAGACCATAGAAGAGAATCTTATTTGTGAGGATGGCCTCAACCATTGAGCGACTATTTCCCACAAAGAAAGAGATTACCGCCGTCAGGAGAATCCCCATGGTCATCCAGCGGTAGACTCCACTCATAAAGCGAGAGTTTTCAAGTTCAATGTTAAGTGAGCTATGCGCTACCGTATTATTCATAAATATTCCTTTTTTAAGAGATTATAACTCACTAAAATCACAAACAAAATCAACACCAAATAGCCGAGCAAAACTCTAAAGAATATACTCTAACCTACCGAAAAGAGAGTGTGATTAAAGTAATATTTCTTCTATTCATCTCACTTTCACTCTTTGCAGAGGAGGATGAGTCCCTTTATCAGTCACTGACCTCCTTTAAAAGAGAACTTCGAGAGTTTGTCATAAGACCAGCAGATGGTACCGTTATCTGTAAAGAGTATGGAAAGCGTTTTTTACGAAATGCAACCCAAAGAAGAGATATTACTGATTGTATTACGAGAGATAACACCAAGGCTTTTCGAGCCGATGACGGACGGTGCGTTCTTGTCACGACTCAAACAAAAGTCCCAATGTTTCTCACGGCCATCGATCAGCACTTGTGTGATGAAGATACCCCGTACCACTGGACAACAAGCCCAGAGAGAAATATCTATCAACACAGCCTTGAAAGATTTAATACCGTTTGCAGCAATCTCGACCTTTGCTTAGCGACCCTTAAAGAAAATGATCATTACGTTCTTTCTTCCATTGCTTCTATTCTTGAACATGTTGATGTCAAGTCGCAACTTAAAGACCTAAAAGTAAAGGCTGAAAAGGGCTCAGTCGATACTCCATTTGCTCTTAATATTGGGCTTTCTTCAATGAGAAGAGCACTTAGAAGCTGCTCTAGAGGAACCTATAGCTCGGCTGACAAAGAGATCGAGGCGATGTTAAGTCTTCAAAGAGACCTCTCTTCTATTACTTCAACTCTTGAAAATGATACAACTGTTTATCATTGGTTTGACACCGTTCTTCCCTGGCAAGGATTTGATGGCAAGTTTGAAGAAAAGAGTTTTGCCGCTCGAGAATATGCAAGAGGCCTCCAAAACAATTTTTTCAGCTGGGACATTGAAGGGGGAACAGGCTTCCAAGGGCGCGGTCTCTATGCCTCTCGCTCATTAACTGCAACAAAAAACTATGGTAATAATGTTCTTAAGATTACTCTGCCTAAAGGATCTCGTTTTCTTGATCTCGAAGCAAATAGTCAAAGTGGAAATCTTATTCCTCTTGAAGAAGAAACTATCAATCTTCTGACCAAGGCAGGCTGTAACCTTAAAATTCAACAAGCTTTTTCATTTCCTCAAGACGGAATCTTCATGGTTCAAAAGGCTGATTTTAGTTCGGATTCAACTTGCAGGAGATATTTTAACAAGGTGGTTAAAACCTTAGACTTAAAGTTCTTAACATATGACTACAACCAGGTTTCAACAAGTATTTGTAAAAATGATTCTGATGCAGCATTTGTTATCATCGATATAGATTTTAACTCAGACAATACGAGTAGCTACACTGAGCCTATTGACTATAATCAGTATAATTCCGAAGAAATACCTGATAGTGTTCCGGCAAGCCTAAGAGATGACTTTGCTATCGCTAGCAGCAAGCATTTTGACAACCTTCCTGCTGAAGAGAAACAAAGAATTATTCAGGAACGCAGTTCAACAATTTACCAATGTGAGGAAGATTAAGATGAAGCTCCTTCTCTTCCTATTTCTATTCTCACTTAATCTCTTTGCTAATCCTTATCAAAAACTTGGAGTAAGTCCTTCTGACTCACTCGAGGACATTAAGAAAGTCTACAAATCAAAAATCAAGCAAGTTCATCCTGATCTCAAATCACGTTGGGAAGGGAAAATGAGTGCTGAAGAAGCAGCCAGGCTAACTCAGCAATATAATGACGCCTTTTCAGAGATTAAGAAAAATCACGGAAAAATTAAGACGACACCTCCCCCAAGACCGACGCCCAGGCCTACACCAAGGCCGACTCCCAAGCCTACACCAAGACCAACACCAAGGCCCACGCCCAAGCCTACACCAAGGCCGACTCCCAAGCCTACACCAAGATCCACGCCCAAGCCTACACCAAGACCCACTCCTCAGCCCAAAAGCACGATGAGGCAAAATCCAACAAAAGGCATGAGCCAATCAAGCTGCATGAAAAGCTCGCTAGCCGCACAGGCTTATTCACAATCAAAGAACCTTGATCGTTCCCCACTAGGTCAACGAGTTGACCTGAAGCTTTGAACTAACCTCGAGTTCAATACTAAAACAAGTATATCCCTCACGCTCATAGCGAAGCTGTCCATTCATTCCTTCAATTAGTTTTTTACTCACACTTAAGCCAAGCCCCGTACCAACTCCAGCTGGCTTAGTTGTAAAGTAGGGTTCAAAAACTTTAGAAATCTTGTCCTCTTTTATTCCATGCCCATTATCTCTAACGTAGAAAATTGCACGCCCATCGACAGTTTTGACCTCGAATTCTATCCATGACTTCTCAGAGCCAGACAGTGCATGGATAGAGTTATTCATGAGATTTAAAATAACTTGAACGAAGGATATTCTTTTTAAAGAAACAATTTGAGTAAAGTCTCCTTTCTTTCGCAATTCAATTCCATTGAGGCGGAGTTTCTCTCCTGCAAGGACGAGAACATCTTCGACGATCTCTTCAAAGGTAACTTCAACGTGATCCTCATTCTCATTTCGATGGGAAAAGTAGCGAAGTCCATTAATAATACTGCTGACTCGATGAGTAGTCTCTTCGATGCGTTCAATAGCCGTTGTTATTCGAGGTTCCTCTTTGTCATAAGCCGCACAGTGCCTTCTCAATACATTAGTATTCCCTAAGATAATAGCTAGAGGGTTATTTATCTCATGAGCGATATTCCCAGCAAGTTCACCAAGAGAAGCCATCTTCGAGGAGTGGGTGCTAATCGCCCTCGCCTCTTTTAACTCTTCTTCTAATTTTATGAGTTCTTTTAAGGAGGCATTCTCTTTTTCTTTTTCGAGATTCAGCTTAAGATTCTCAAGAACATACTCATAGTTCTGCCTTGCTGCGATAATGATGTAACTAAAGTAGATAATGAATCCAATGAAATTCATTATCGGAAGAGCTTGGCCGACAGTTGTAAGTGCCATATGAACTTGGTAGCCAGCAAAGGGGATGAGCATCCCTATGGCAAAAATAAAACTACATTTAAAGCTTGTCGTTGTTTTTGTAACCCCTGCTGAAAGCACAGCCAAAATAAAAACATGAAGAATAATACTCTCATCATAATTGGCTTTTTCAATGAAAGCATAAATGCCACTTCCCCATCCCAAAGCATTCAGTCCCATTGCAACGGTATAGGAGAGCTCCATTTTTTTGAGTTTTCGACTATCAACTCCAGCCCCCTCTTTTAAACTCCTCTGACAGATATTAGTGACACTCGCCCGTATCAAAAGTGTGGCAGTGACATAGGCAAACCAAGTGTATTGGAGATTTCCAAGGTCATCGGAGAAGATTCCCATAAAGAGAAGGCATGCGAAGAATGAGATAAAGCTCGCATTTGTCTGAACATTAAATAGTTCTTGTAATCGTCTTTTATGAACTTCAAGGTGTTGCTCTTTCATAGGTTAATTTTCAAAGCAAAACCAAACTCTACAAAACAACGACCATTATTTAATAAAAAACTGAGCTGTCATTTTAAAAGGTTAGAGCGCTAACCTAAAGAGAGATGAAGTAGAAGATTTCTCAACAAGTTAATTTATGATGAAGCATCATTTCTGATGTTTTTTCTTAGTAAAGCGATTGATGAAAGTACATCGTTGGCAAAGGTCCTCCACTAATTGTTGGCGCTCAAAACCCTCTTTTATGGCCTTTGCACGACTTGATGCGAGGATCTCGATTAGTGGCTTTTCAAGAACGTTACCTAAATTGATCACGGCCTCTTTATCTAGACAACAAGGAACCACCGTTCCATCCGCATGAATCCCAATATGGTTTCTTAAACCCTGGCATGTTCCCCTTTGGGAATTTATTGGAAAATGAGGATTAGGCCAATCAAAGCGACTATCAAAGTGAAAATAAAGTCTGTGATCCTTAAAGACCTTCTTACTTTTAATCCCACCGGGATCAACGACTCTTTTAAGTTTAAAACCTAGGTCATTCTCACAATATGAAATGACGTCCTCATTGAGGTTGAAACTTTCTGTACCGTGATTCCAGAGACGATAGTTTATGAATTGGTTGGGAGCGAGAGAAAAGGCTTTCTTTGTATAATCGAGAATAGGGTCGAGATATTCACTCAAAGGACGATCAGGAAAATTATCTTTAAAGGCCTGCAAAGAAAAATTTAATTGCCTCACCACCCCAGAATTCAAAAGAGCATCTTCATATCTTTTTGTAAGAAGGCCATTCGTCGTAATTTGCAGGGAAGCACCATGCTTTTTTGAGAGGGCAATAATCTCTAGAAATTGAGGATGCGCAAGTGGCTCCCCCATTAAATGCAGACAAATATCTTCCGCGAGGGGCACGGCCTGGATAAGTATTTTTTCAAATTCTTCAAGCGACATAATGTCTTTTGGTCTCTCGACAATGGGGCAGAAAGAGCACTGAACATTACAGATATTGGATATTTCGATGTGGACCCGTTTGAAGGTCATAGACTGGGCCGCTTCTTACTTCTTCTTCGTTTTTTCATTCATTGCTTGTTCATACTTAGCAATTTCTTCAGGAGAGAGGCTTGTCGGTTGAATGGTTTTAAGTGAACTTCTCATCTTAAGCATCTGCTCACACTTATGAATACCACCATCACCCTCTACTGGGACATTCTTTCGCCCATCCTTCATCCAAGTGACCTCGGTCTGACAGTATTTACATTTAGCCATTCTCGCGCTCCTATCCAAGCATCTTTATCATAGGGATTAGCGTCACTATAGCATAAAAAAAGCCCTCTTAAAGAGGGCCTTCAAAAAATTAAAATTTCTCTAATCTCTTATACAACTCTTTGAGAGATGAAGCTCTTTTGCCTAAGAATTCTCTCTCCCGAGGAAAAGAAGACTTTAACTTCGCCTTCGCTAATGACTTCCTCTACAAATCCAAGCCCAAAACTTTCATGGGAAATGAAATCAAGGCGATAGTATTCACCATCAGAGCTGTAACTCTTTGGGTTAATTGAGGGAATATTGATTAAACTTTGTAAGTGACTTAGTTTTTCCTCTAAGTTGTTAAATCTGATTGTACCAACCATTGAAACCTCCTTTTCAAATGGGAACAACTCCTGTGCTCCAAACTCGGTAGGCCCTTCATTTCGCAATAGACTGAAGGAGAGAAAGATGGCAGAATTCCATCTAACCAAATTTACTTTAGCACAAGCGTTCGTTTTTGCAAGACTAAGTGCATAAAAATTATTATAAAATTGTACAAAAGTCTAATTATCAAACTAAAAAGATACTACTAAATTAATTCTATTACAGCTATCATGAGTCCATCTTTATTTGACTCACTAAAGGAATCCATTGGATAAGCAGTTCCCGAAGACTTGTAAGGTCTGCAATTTACGCTTTGAAACCTATGAAGACTTTCTTCTAAAAACTTATGCGCTGAAGAAAGGTGACTTTTCAAAGGGTCCCAAGGAAACAATTCTTCTTTATAGAAATTGTGACTGTGGGACAACCTTAACGACAAGAATGGATGATAGACGGGACTATTCAGAGGACGGTCTTGCTCTTCGCCTTAAGTTTCAAGAGATATTTAAAGGCTATCTCGCTAAAGGCATTCCCCTTGATGAGGCAAAGCGACTTACCAGAGAGGAACTAGGCCTTTAGAATAACCGTCTAAATAGTGCCAAAGTTACCGGGTCGGGAATCTTAGCCCTTCTTATGAGACACTAGAGGTTCATTAGGAGGTCTTAAGTTATGCCAATTGTTGAAACAAATTTTAATGCACCCACCTTTATGTCTAATGGTCACTTTCAAACGCTCTATCCTTACTTCTTTCGTAAAGTAAAAGACGTTGAGCTCAACAGGGAGCGGATCGAACTGCCAGATGGGGACTTTATTGATGTGGATATTCTGGATAATAGCTCTGATCAACTCGTTATTTTAAGTCATGGCCTTGAAGGTAACTCCAACACCGGATATATCAAAGGAATGGCCAAATATTTAGCGGCTAAGGATGGTGTTGATATTGCCGCTTGGAACTACAGAAGTTGCTCAGGAGAGCTCAATCGAAAAAGCCACTTTTATCATGCTGCAAGCTGTGGTGACCTCAGTGAAGTTATCCGCCACATGAGGCAAAAGAAAAACTATAAATCCGTTCATCTCATTGGCTTTAGTCTTGGAGGTAACCTGACGGCATACTACACTTCAGTCTTTGAAGAGAGAAAGCTTGAGCCCATCACCTCATCCGTTATTTTTTCAAGCACACTCCATCTGCAATCAAGTATTCGTAAACTTCAAGACAGTCAAATTGGTAACTTCTATTCTGAGAGCTTCCTGGTCACAATGAGAAAGAAAGCTCTTGAGAAGCAGCAAAAGGGGCTCCTTGACGTTGATCCGAATCAACTGAGAAAGTGCAAAGACTTTATTGAATTTGATGAACTCATCACAGCACCCACGAATGGATTTAAAGATGCTCATGATTATTATGAGCAGGCTTCGGCTATTCATGTTCTTCACAAAGTGAAGACCCCCACTCTCATTATTCAAGCCAAAGATGATCCTTTTCTCACAAAGGAATGCTTCCCTATTCGAGAAGCCTATAGAAATAAGAATATCTTTTTGGAAGTCACTCCCTCAGGGGGTCATGTTGGTTTTATGGTCCTCAATAAGAAGCTTCAGTTTTGGGGCGAAGAGAGGGCTTCTGAATTTATCAAACAAGCCGCATAAAAAAGGGCTTCCTCTAGGAAGCCCTTCTTTTTCTTACTCGACTCTCGCCAAAAGCTACTTCACTTTAAGCTGGTATTGACCTTGGGCTCCATTGTAACCCTTAACCAGGACGTAGTAGGTGCCAGCTCGCGCTGTCCCTCTGATTTGCTCAAAGCTCGTAGTCCCTTCTGATCGAGCAAGAACTTGACCACTTTCTGTTACGATATAAAGGTCGAGGTCGGCACTTCCTCTGATATCCAAAGTAAGGGAGATACTTTGGGTGGAACTTAACGTGAACTTATAGTAGTCAAGATCTTCTGATGATCCGATTGAACCGTTGTAGCCAACACCAAAACGCATTGCCTTTGCTCCAGCAGGACTATCATTTGAAGGCTGACTACCACCTTGATCACTTCCCGAATCAGAACCAAGTCCAATTTGAGGAAAGTTATCTTTTATGTGTTCAACAATCTGGGCCATAGAAACACCGTAGTTTTCAATGCCTCGGCCTTGTCCATTATTACCTAAACCCGCATGATGAATGGCGACTACTTCATGAGTATCCGACGAAAAAATAGGTGACCCTGATGATCCGCCTAATGTATCAGCATTATGAGTAAAACTATTGCCACTGACTTCGGTAATATCGCCAAAGCTTACTTTCTTAGTAAAGTAGCAACTCTGATTAGAGTAATAGTCACAATTTTGTTGAACAACATAGACTGGCTCACCTTGTTCAGCAGCAGATTCAGCAAGATTAACATGCCCATATTCTTGACCAGGATTTCCTTCACACTCGAGTAAGGCAAAATCTAATTCCTGATTATTTCCAATAAACTTCGAGCAATCAAATCTCTTTTCCTCACCCTTTGCCACACCGGCAACGACTTCAAAACTGACACTCACTCCCCTTGCATAAGCTTCAGAGGGAATACAGTGTTGGTTCGTCATAAGAACATTATCACTAATTAAAAAGCCCGTGCATCGAGACCCCATAACAGGAAGGTCAACGTGGGCCACGGCTAAGGCATTGACCGCCTCTACCCCTCCAGGTGTAAGGGTATCAACCTCACTCCAGTCAAGGTCTCCGATAATGATTGATGATTGTGTGACTCCAGCTGAACCGCTTGTCTCTCCCTTACCACCACAGGCATTGAGAAGACCAAGGGACATGAGAACTAAACCGACTTTTTGAAATTTTGTATTCATGGCAACTCCTTTTCCATTTGCTTTATTAAAGCGATGCCAGGTTCCTTTGACTTCTCACATTTTCTATCAACCCTTTTTTATAAGTGATGGTTAGAAAATGTATGAAAGCTCCCTCATGCATTTTGACCCCAGTAGCGCTTTGCCCCCATATTTGACTCCCCTTTGAATTGAATTACACTAATGTGGTCACACCATAAGGAATAAAGCTTGAAGTTTATCAAAGAAAAGATATCGATCTCAGAGGCCTTAAGTGCTACCGATTGGGGAGTTTTCTTTTTCCTCCTCTGCTTAACTTTGGGATTTGTTTTCTATGGCGAATTCAGAAAGAGAAGACTCAAAAAGAGTGAAAAATTTGATCTCCTTGATCATCTGATCATGGGAAGAAGGTTAACCCTTCCCCTCTTTATCGCCACCCTCGTCGCAACTTGGTACGGCGGTATCTTTGGTGTCACCCAAATTGCCTTTAATAAAGGTATTTATAATTTTATTACTCAGGGCCTCTTCTGGTATATCGCCTATATTATTTTTGCGCTCTTTCTCGTCGAAAGAATCGTAAGTTACAAAGCGGTGACCCTTCCCGATCTCGTCGGAAAGATGTTTGGCCCAAAATCCTCTAAAGTTGCAGCAGTCCTTAATTTTTTTAACGTTCTTCCCATTGCCTATGTCATCAGTCTCGGCATCTTTATTCGCTCCTTTACTTCCTTAGAGCTCAATACCTCTATGATTCTTGGCCTTGTGATTGTTCTGAGTTACTCAGTTTGGGGCGGGCTGCGCTCTGTTATCTTTTCGGATATTATTCAGTTTTTCATCATGTGCATTGCTGTAGGCCTTGTGCTCTTTTTCTCCATTGGTGAGTTTGGCGGACTGGGCTTTCTTAAAGAAAAACTACCTGAGCACTACTTTAGTGTGACTTCCGATCAAAGTTATTTTCAGCTCTTTGTCTGGGGCTTTATCGCGCTCAGTACTCTTGTTGATCCCAATTTCTACCAACGCTGCTTTGCTGCCACAGACTCTAAAGTTGCGAAGAAAGGAATTTTTCTCTCAACTCTTATCTGGTTTTGCTTTGATATTTGCACCACCTTTGGGGCGATGTATGCCAAGGCAGTTATTCCAGAGGCCCTTTCAAGTGAGGCCTATCTTATCTACAGTATTCAAGTGCTCCCCGAAGGCCTGAGAGGCTTCTTTCTCGCGGGAATCCTGGCCACAATTCTTTCAACTCTTGATAGCTATCTTTTTCTTGCAGGAACAACGCTCACCTATGATCTCAGTAATGAAGATCATCATGAAAATCCTTTCTTCCACTGTATCGGGATTCTCTTTGTGGGAGCTATCAGCCTCTTGATGGCTAACTTCTTCAGCGGAAATATTAAAATGGTTTGGAAGACCCTTGGAAGTTATTCTGCCGGCTGCCTCCTCTTTCCCGTTTTATTAGGCCACTTTAGTAAGACAAAATTCTCTGACAACGCCTTTGTTGCAACCTGCCTCGTCAGTGCCGCTCTCATGAGTGTTTGGAGTGCCATCCCGCGTAGTGGCCTTCTTTCTGATGTTGATTCCCTCTATATTGGCATTGCTGCATCGTTCATTGGTCTCTACGGCTTTAATTACTACTTCGCGCGTCAAAAAAGCGACAATTCGCAAAGCATCAACCGTCATTTATAGAACATTACAACATGATAAGATGTGCGCTTTCCGCTATCCTAGGGCACTCATTTTAAGTGAAAAACCAAGGAACTATCGTGGCAAATAACGACACTGGATCGAACGAAGAAAAAGCAAAGAAAGAAGCACAAAAGCTAGAGGCCCAAAAGCAGGCGGCCCTCGATTATCACACTGCTGGTCGACCCGGAAAACTTGAAGTCATCTCAACTAAACCCACTATTGGAAGTAGCGACCTCGCAAAAGCCTATAGCCCAGGTGTGGCCTGGCCATGTTTAGAAATCAGTAAGAATCCCGAAGACGTATACAAGTACACAGCAAAGGGTAACTTAGTAGGAGTAGTCTCAAATGGGAGTGCTGTTCTAGGCTTAGGAAATATCGGTCCTGCCGCAGGGAAACCTGTTATGGAAGGAAAAGGCATTCTCTTTAAAAAGTTTGCCGACATTGATGTCTTTGATATCGAAATTGATGAGACGACTGTTGAGGGAATGGTCCGCGTGGTAAAATCCCTTGAGCCTACCTTTGGGGGAATTAACCTCGAGGATATTA
Source organism: uncultured Bacteriovoracaceae bacterium (assembly GCA_950054155.1). Classification (GTDB taxonomy): domain Bacteria; phylum Bdellovibrionota; class Bacteriovoracia; order Bacteriovoracales; family Bacteriovoracaceae. Next base: position 3,160 of record CATLOT010000047.1, on the reverse strand, counting down.
AAGCTCCTGAGTGTTTTGAAGTTGAAGAGAAACTCAAAGAGATCATGGACATTCCCGTCTTTCATGATGACCAACACGGTACCGCTATTATCGCGAGTGCGGGTTTCCTCAATGCTCTTGAAATTACAAAGAAGAAAATTAGTGAAGTAAAAGTTGTCTTCTCCGGTGCAGGAGCAGCGGCTGTAGCGTGTGCCCGTCTCTTTAAAGAACTTGGAGTAAAGCCTGAGAACCTCACCATGTGTGACTCTAAAGGCGTTATCTACAAGGGCCGTGAAGCTGGAATGAATAAATACAAAGATGAATTCGCCGTTGATACGAGCAATAGAACTCTTGGCGATGCCATGAAAGATGCCGATGCCTTTATGGGTGTTTCCGCTCGCGGCGTTCTCACTAAAGAGATGGTAAAGACAATGGCGGACAAGCCTATCATTTTTGCCATGGCCAATCCTGAGCCCGAGATTTATCCCCATGAAGTTGCTGAAGTAAGAGACGATGCAATCATGGCAACAGGAAGAAGTGACTTTCCTAACCAAGTGAATAACGTCCTAGGATTCCCCTTCATTTTCCGTGGGGCCCTTGATGTCAACGCTCGTAAAATTAATGAAGAGATGAAGATTGCTGCTGTTAGAGCCATTGCAGATCTTGCTAAAGAAGAAGTTCCTGAGGAAGTGAGACTTGCCTATGGAAATGAAGACTTCAGCTTTGGCCCTAACTATATTATCCCTAAGCCTTTTGATAGCCGTGTTCTCACAACGGTAACCCCAGCTGTTGCAAAAGCTGCCATGGACTCAGGAGTTGCCCGAAAGGAAATCAAAGATCTTCAAGAATACGCGGCCAACCTCCAAAACAGACTTGGAACGACAGCTAGCTTTATGAAGAACCTTAGAGACAGGCTCTCTACTTTTGTAAATAAGAGAAAATCAAAAGTAAGAATGGCCTTTGCTGAGGGTTCAAACACAAGAATCCTTCAAGCGTGTAAGACACTCCTTAACGAAGGAAGAATTGAACCTGTCCTTCTTGGTAATGAAGAGCAAATCCAGGCGAAGATGGCCACTCTTGGTCTTACGGATGCTTTAAAAGACCTCGAAATTATCCAGCCTAATAAATATCCTCACTTTGAAAAATACTACAAACAATACTGTGCCCAACGCCAAAGAAGTGGTGTCTCGCTCTACCATGCAGAAGACCTCATGGTTCAAGAGAACTACTTTGGTTCAATGCTCCTTAAGAATAAAGTCGTCGATACTTTTATCGCTGGCCCAACTCTTGATTACGCCTCTAACCTTATCCCAATTATCAACGTGGTTGGCACTCAAGAAGGAAGCAAGGCCTCAGGTATTTATGTACTCGTTTTCAAAAACCGTGTCCTCTTCTTTGCTGACTGTACGGCACAAATCAATCCGACGGCTGAAGATATGGCGGAAATTGCTGCCAACTCTGCTCAACTCTTTCGTTACATCATGAGAAGAGAGCCACGCCTCTCATTCCTCAGTTTCTCAAACTTTGGATCAAACACGAGTGATGAAGCAAGAAAAGTGAAAAAGGCTGTGAGTATCACGAAGTCACGCTACCCAGAGATGATCGTTGATGGAGAAATGCAAGCGGACGTTGCTGTTAATAAGAATATTCTTGATAAGCTTTTTGACTTTCATACTCTCAATGGGCCCACAGATATTCTCATCTTCCCTAACCTTTCATCGGCCAATATTAGTTACAAGCTTCTTAGCCAGCTAACAGATGCCAATGCTATTGGACCTATTCTCGTACCACTTCAAAATACTGTGAATATCATCCAAAGAACGGCACCAGTGTCTGAAATCATTAATATGTGTAATCTCACAGCCCTTCTTTCAGAAGAACAAGGAAACGGTTTATGAAAAAGAATATTATCCAAACAGATCTAGCGCCAGAAGCAGTCGGAACCTACTCTCAAGGTGTTGAGTATAACGGTACCTATTACTTCTCAGGACAAATCGGTCTTGACCCAAAAACAATGACCCTCGCTGAAGGCTTTCGCCCTCAGCTTGAGCAAATTATGAAAAATATTGATGGCTTACTTCAGTCACAAGACCTGACTCGCGAAAATATCATCAAAACAAGTATCTTCGTAACTGATCTGGCCAACTTTGGTGAGGTCAACGAAGTCTATACGGAGTATTTTAAAGCACCTTACCCAGCAAGAAGCTGTGTGCAAGTCCCCGCTCTTCCTAAAGGTGCTGTTGTTGAAATTGAGGTCATAGCAGCTCAATAATGTTTGGATCAAAGTATATATTTGAAACCAAAGAAACGAGAATGTCCCGCCATTTAAAAAATGGCTTCTTAATTCTCTTTTCTTTGGTTTTCTTTTATTTACTCGCCGGTTACTTTTTCATTCTTCTTAGTGATAATGAGAATCAACTCATGAGTGAGCGCTACTTTAAAAGCTCTCCCGATCTCATTGTCGTCTTCACCGGTGACCACGGTCGCATTCCCCACGCTGTAAGACTCGCCAAGGCATACAATCAATCCAATATTTTTATCACGGGCGTCTACACCAAGAACTCTGTTGAAACTCTTTTAAATCCTCTTGAACTTGAGGGTGCTATTGATAAGAATCTTCTTGAGATTGATTACTTTGCTCGAAACACCGTTGAAAATTGCCTATCCACACTACGATATCTCAGAGAAAAGAAAGGCTTTAAGAATATTCTTATTGTGAGTCACGACTATCATATTCTTAGGATCAAATCGATTATGGATAAGATTCTTACTGATGAAGATGAGTTTCAAATCAATTATTCTAGTGTGGCGACGGATTATTCTGACTGGCGCAACATAAAGATTCTCTATAAGGAAGTTTACAAGTTCCTAAGAACCTATGCCTTCCTCATGATCTGGGATAGTGACCCCGATAAACTGCCCCCCTTAAATGGATCTAGATCGCATTGAAGATCCGAGGTCTTCGAATCCCCTCAATAATCTGATTATGATAAATCGCATAGATCGCTAAAAAATCTAACAGTCGATCTACGCGCTTGGTCGTGCACCATGTCCGCCTTGCCATACGCTTAATATTATCGCGAATCATGGCAGCTGTTTGGTTAAGAGAAAACAGCGGATCAAAGCCCCCTTTCTTCATCTCACCTTGCCCGACAATAGCCGCTGCTCGCCCCTTAAATTG
>CATLOT010000046.1 GCA_950054155.1 uncultured Bacteriovoracaceae bacterium | reverse complement strand
TATAGGTTGAAGGTTCTAAACGGGTTTGGCTAGGGCTTGAGTGCGGTGTGTTCCACCATGAAGGGATAAGAGTCAGATCCATCAATCAGGGCTTTTTTAAGTGGAGGAGACGGGCGGATTTGAACCGCCGGCTTTACGGTTTTGCAAACCGTTCCATTGGACCGCTCTGGCACGTCTCCCCAATGAGCTCCCTATTATGCTTTTGAATTCTTTAAAGTCAAGAGCTTATAGGCAATTATGCTTCACGAATAACGTATTTATCTTTGCCAGCATCCACCATTTCTTTAAGTTCTTTACCAACTTTAAAGAAGGGAACTTTCTTAGGTGGTACCTTCACGACTTTACCCGTCTTAGGGTTTCGCCCCTCGTAAGCTTTATAGTTACGATTTGCAAAAGAGCCAAAGCCACGGATTTCAATTCTTTCATCGGAATAGAGAGATTTGATCATTGAATCAAAACAAATATTCACGATACTTTCCGCTTGCTTGTGCGTCAGATTTGCTTGTTTTTCTAGGGCAGCAATTAGATCAGCCTTCGTCATGGTTTCCTCCCACCACTTTGACATTTATTATTTAATGCCTCATCGGTAAGTTCCTAATATTTCTAAAGCCTTTTCTTATCTTACCAAATATCAGGCACTTATCAACAAACTAATGGTATTGAGTGGCCATTTCCTGTGGCAAGCCCCTGATATCCCTGACTCCCCCCTTATCAGCTAAGTCCCTGTCCTTAGGGCTAAGTGGTGATTTGATCGTGAAACAGAGGAAACTCACTTTAAAATAGAAAAAATGGGTAAATACCTAAAGAACACCGCGAAGGGATTCGATAAGGTAATTGATGAAAAAAGCACTTAGTCTCATTATTTCACTTCTCTTTCTCGTCTCTTGCGTTGAGGAGTCTGTTCGTGAAGGGCGTAAAGTCATCTCTAATGGCGCGACCACCCCGACTGAAGAATTTTGTACCAGTATCTACAATATCAGCGCACAGTCATGTGTGGAGGCCTGTCCTGCAGGAACAAGACTCGCTGATAGCGAAGAGAGACTTGAGGCGATTGCCGAGCTTGAAGCCCTTACAGAAGCAGAACTTGATTCTGAAACGAAAGATGAAATTCTTAATAATATCAATGCGGCCCAAGGGGTCTGCCTTGAAGGAAGCGGTGTTTTAAGACCTGACGGTCAGGTCTTTGTCGATAGTGATGTCTGTGCCTGCCAAAATGGAAGTAATGCCGTCATTACTGATTGTGCTGCCTTTTGTTCAACTAAGACCCAAGCGAATAAAACGCTTTTTGGAACGGTTACAGTCGGCACTCAGATCCAACTTAATAAAGAACTTGGAAACCTCCAAGGCTGGTGTAATAACGAGATTGGTCTTGAAGATTTGGTCAACCCTGGCTGTCAGCTTGAAGTCTTTGATGGCTCCTCAACTCAATTTCTCAATGTCACCGTAAGTGGTAATAGCTTCACTTCAATTGTCGATCAACTCGAACAAAATAAAACCTATATCGCTCGGATTGTAGAAACGCAGTCAGGCTCAAATGTTTCTTCTGATGCTTTTCAATTTCGTCTTAAAGAATTTATTGATGACACAACTACACCTCAAGGAAACCTCAAGATCATGCCGGTCAATCAATACTCCTGTATTTTTCTGGCCCGACAAAATGATCCTGTTGTCAGCTTTACGGAGTACGCTAAGAGGCACTACTATTTTGCCTCTTCAAACACTCCTCCAAGCTTGCCTCCTAGTACCGACCTCACAAAATGTCATGACAAGCAAATTTATGGTGAAGATGATGATCCTCTCACCCCAAGACTTGATCTTATCAATCAGCACTTTGCTGTATGGGATCAGACTGACTCTCGCTTCAATGATGGCGATGGTGACGGTGTTATTGATATGAATGCCGAAATTCAAGAGCTCTTTCGCACACGCTCAGGATCGGCCAATGCCGAAATCAATCTCTTTAGTGTTTTTGCCTGGCCCAACTTTCCAGAGATTCCAAACTTCAAAGATGAGGTCAATGCCAACCTTGGGCTGATCATGATCCCCTTTATTGATGCTAATCAGTTAGCAGAGTGTCCCGATGAAGAGGACTATAATAATAGCGGCAATATTCTCTATGAAATCATCGGAGAGAAAGTAGGTGTCCCCACAGAAGGTCTCTATATGGCCGAAAGTGAGCCCTACCTTGACTCGAATGGCCAATCTATTATCGACATCCTCCTTATTCGTGAGGGTGACCTTAAGAAAGTCTGGTTCTACCGTGAGGGCACAGAGCTTCGTATTCCCGATGCCGTGAGTGCTGGTAATAAAACCCTTCACTTTTACTGGCCTCTCGACTTTAACGCGCCTCTAGTAAAGAAGTCGACAAGTATCACCTTTACCGTGCGCTTTCCTGATGAGATTGGCAAAAACGGTGTTACCACTGGTGTTGTGACGGGCAATAGGCCAAATGATAAGCGTTTTGCTTGTATACCTGCTATTGATTAAGATCATAGATTTTGTGCTGTAATTGAGCCATAATCGGCTCACATGAAAAATACCTATCCCCTTCTCATTGTCATTCTCTTAGCCCTAGTCGCGGGTCATTACTTCTTTTCCCCCAAAGAAATATATATTGTTCATGACTGTGACATCCAAAAGTCAGGCCACTGCATTGTTACCAAAGACGATGTCGAGCTAGAATTAAGCCTTAATCCCACCCCCATTATTCCCACTGAGGATGTCTCTTACACTCTAAAGACTCGTGGTCTCAAAGTTGAGGAGGCCACTATCCGCCTCTTAGGTCATGATATGGAAATGCCTAGAGATGAGCAGGTTTTTAGCCTAAGCTCCCTGACAACCCCCCATTTGCATGAGGCAACAAGGGCCTTTCCCACTTGCACCGAAAAACTGATGACCTGGAGAATCTATCTCGTTCTCAAAGGGCAAAAGAAGTGGGTGCGCACAACCTTTGACCTTGAAGTGAAGAGGATCTAATGAAGAATCAATTTGGCCGTCTCGCCCTAACCTTACTCCTCTTTCTTGCTGTCTTTCTTGGCAGCCGCTACTACTACCAATCTCTTGAACCAAAGGTTGAAACCTCCGGACTCTACGATCACCTTGGAGGTGATTTCACCCTCACTCACATTAGTGGAGACAAATCTCTCAAAGATCTCAAGGGTAAACCCAGTGTCCTCTACTTTGGCTTTACGAGCTGCCCTGATATCTGCCCCCTCTCCCTTAATAAGCTTAATAAGGTCATAGATAAAATCGGACCTAAAACCCATGGGCTTATCAATAAAGTTTTTATCAGTGTCGATTACAAAAGGGATGATCCTAAGAAAGTGGATGAGTATGGCCGCTATTTTAGCGATGACTTTATCTCCCTTGCTGGCAGTGAAGAACAAATTAAAGACATCACCAAGAAGTATGCCGTTCACTTTGAATTTGTGCCCCTCAAAGATTCTGCCCTTGGCTACACCGTTGATCACACCAGCCGTTTCTATCTTTTGGGAGCGGATGGTAAAATTGTGAACACCTATTCAGATATTATCAATGACCCTAAATTTACCAATGACCTCAAGGAGCTTTTAAAATGAAGTTTGCTGCCCTTATCACTCTCCTCACTCTTTCCTCCTTTGCTCAAGAAGTAAAAAATCCATGGATTAAAAAGCCTATCATCGGAATGACAGGCGCCTATATGGTCATCCAAAATAACACCAATAAAGAAGTCAGCCTTATCCGTGTTGAAGGAGAGGATGCTAAGCACTACGAGATTCACACCCATACAAAAGTGGATGGTGTGATGAAAATGCGCCAGATCAAAGAACTTGTGATCAACCCTAAGAAAAGTGTTGAGCTTAAACCCATGAGTTATCACATCATGATGCTAGAGATTCCTAAGAAGAAGATTAAAAACCTCTCGGGTAAAATGAAACTTATCTTCAGTAATGGAAAGACAATTGAGATTACCGCCCCCGTTAAAGAGCTCTAAAAGAAGGTTCTTCTAAAAACGACAAATGTCGGCCAAAGTTCTTTGTGAAAGAAGAAAATGAGCACGGCGAATCTCAGGGAGGCAAAGAGTATCCAGCGGGTCAATCCCCCCATTCTCTTATCTAGCCTTTGATGAATTTTCTTAAAGATAAAGAGCAGGATATTGATCCCCAAGAAGATAAGCAGACGCTTGCGGTCAGCTGCGATTTTAGCCAGTGACTTTGCGGCGACGGGGTCTTGAAGAAAGTTAACCCCAAAATCAAGGAGCTTTGGAAAGAACTCAAAAAGGGGCTCAACAAGAGAATCTTTAAAGCGCTCTTCTAACTGGTCTCTTAGATCCTGAGGGCTTTGTCCTTGAAAGGAGCGAAGACTTAAATCCACCATGGCATCAAGACCTTTACCACTCTTGGCCATCTCAAGATTGAGTTTATTCATGGTCTTTCGAATAAGTTCCTGGTCCCCTGACTCTATGGCCTTTTGAAGCTTGGCCATCTCCTCTGGGGGAACGATCTTCTGCATTTCTTTAAGAATCGCCTGGGCATCTTGTTCGGAACTTTGAAGAGTGGCTTCGAGTTGATCGGCGGCCCCTTGGCGGGCCTCGATTTCATAGTCGTCGCTACCATAATCTCCTTGGCCCCAAGTGGGGCTCAAAGAGAAGAGGAGTATAAATTTAAGCGTTAGCAGGAGCTTGAGACTTCTCATCAGACCCAAGAATCTTTTGGAAAAGAAGCGTCACAGGTGCTGCAACGTAAACAGATGAGTATGTCCCGATCAGAACACCAAGAGAGATCGCAAGAAAGAAGTCTCTAATGGCAAGCCCACCAAACATAAACATGGTCAATGAGATAAAGAGCGTTGTTCCTGAAGTGAGGATCGTACGGCTAAGAGTCTCATTGATAGCGTTATCAATTTGATCTTTAAGAGCGAGGTGAGAAAACTTTTGCTCATGTTCACGAACTCGGTCATAAACAATAACCGTATCATTCACTGAATAACCAATAACGGCGAGAAGGGCCGCAACCGTTTGCAGAGTAAACTCAGTTCCCGTAAAGGCGAAGACCCCAAGAATGATTGAAACATCGTGAAAGAGGGCTACAATCGCGCCTGGCGAGTATTTAAAATCAAAGCGCAGACCGACATAGATCATAATAGCGATCAAGGCCCAGAACATGGCCTGAAAACCAGAGAGGCGAAGCTCAGCTCCGGCCTTAGGGCCTACGATATCAACCTTTCTAATCTCAACTCCCTGCTCAGAGAAGTCAGCGCTTAGGGCCTTACTGACTTTATCAGTGACTTCGTTGAGGTTTTCTTCATTGGCCGCCACTTTAAGAAGGAATTCAAGATTAGAAGGTTCACCAATTTGCTGTACCTGGACTTTGAATCCCTCATCTTTAAGAGTTTGCCTGAGGTTATTAAGATTAAGATCTTTTTCAAACTTCACTTGAATCTCAGCGCCCCCTCTAAAGTCGACACCATAATTCATTTTAGTGAAGAGCCCAAAGAGAGAGACTCCCACAAGGATCAGCGAAAGGATCGCTGTCACTGTGTAGTGATTAGAGAATTTAATTTTTGTGTTGGGGTTAATTACTTGCATCATATCGAAAGATCCTGACCTTCAGTTTTATTCATATAAAGTTCAAACATCAGCTTGCCCACAAAGTATGAAGTGTAGACTGTTGAAGCAATACCGATAAGAAGTGTGACGGCAAATCCTCTAATGGGTCCAGTACCAAAGTTAAGAAGACAAAGACCAGCGAGGGCCGTCGTGATGTTGGCATCAATAATTGTCCAAAAAGCGTGGCCAAAACCGGTTTCCACAGCTTTATAAAAGCTTAAGCCTTTCCTCACCTCTTCTCGAATCCTCTCGTAGATAATGATATTGGCATCAACGGCCATACCAATCGTCAAGGCGATACCAGCAATCCCTGGAAGCGTGAGTGTTGCTTCAAAGGCCACAAGACAGGCGATAACAAGAACCACGTTAAGAACAAGAGTGATCATCGCAATGAAGCCACTGATCTTGTAATAGATAAGAATAAAGATGAAAACCATTGCCGCACCAATTAAAGAAGCGTAACGAGCTTTGGCAATGGAGTCAGCTCCAAGGCTTGGACCAACCGTTCTTTGCTCTTCAAAGTTAAGCTGAACAGGAAGAGCACCAGCTCTTAAGATAAGAGCGAGGTCACGGGCCTCTTTCATCATTTTATTGAAGTTCCCTTGGCCAAGAGTGATCTGAGCACGACCGCCACCGATGCGCTCACGAATAGAAGGAGCCGAGTAAACATTTCCATCAAGGATCACGGCCATGCGGCGACCAATATTTGAGCCAGTAAGTTCTTCAAAGATCTTGCCACCACTTGCCTTAAATTCAAGAGACACATAGGGCTCATTCTTTTGCTGGTCAATCTGCACACGAGCGTCTTGCAGCTGATCACCACCAAGCTTTGAGCCAGACTCAACGAGGTAGGGAATCATCTGTGTGATTTCATTCGTCGCTTTAGAGACACTCTTTTGAAAGGCCATCTCATGATCGAGAGGCAAAAGCTTCTCTTTATTAAGAAAGTCATTGAGAGTTCTGAGGTACTGGCTAAAGCGAGAGCCCTGCTTAAACTCAATCCCAGCTGTTTTTGCTTTTTCAAGCCAGCTATTCATGGTTCCAAGACCAATTTCATCGTTAACCATTTTAAATTCAAGCTTCGCCGTTTTTCCAATTAATGACTTCGCTCTTTCGATATCTTTTACACCGGGAAGCTGAATAACGATTCTGTTATTACCTTGAGAAACAATCTCTGGCTCTGTCACCCCAAACTCATCAATTCTGTTACGAATAACTTCGATGGACTTACCAAGGGCCTGCTCTTCAATGGTTGTCTTTTGAACCTTTGTCAGACCGTAATAAAGAGCATCCCCTTCTTCTCGTGTGAGACGGAGAATTGAAGGAAAGAAGCGCTTCACTTCCTCTTTAGCCTTTTCGATGTCGGCGGGATTGGTGATCATCACCGCGTGGCTAGGATCAGCGGGATTGGTCTTATCAAGCATACCAACGCTTGATTTGATTCCCTGATCATTAAGAAAAAAGGCGATCTTTCTTGCATAGCCTGTGGCCTCGTCTTGATAGACTTTATTAAAGTCAATTCCAAGAATCATGTACAGACCACCCTGAAGATCGAGACCCAGTGTGATTTTAGATTTAACAGGAAAGCTTGAATCTTCCCCGAAGTTTAGAGCTGTTGGAGTAACCATCATCAGTGACATGACTCCAACGAGAATTAAAAAGGTAAAGCGGTACCACCAGCTTCTTTTCATGGTGAAATCTCCCCATTTTTTCTAGGATTATTGGGTTAACTAAAAAGATGTTAACAGTAGGAAATTATAGGGGAATAACAGACTTAAAGGCAATGAATTGTTTAGGAAGACTTTTCTTCACTCTTTTTTTGCAGAGCTTCTTTCATGGCGGCGACCTCTTCGATCACTTCATCATCCGCCTCATTTACACCCGTCAGTGAGGCGTGATGATCGTCATCAGCCTCACTATGAACGTGGTTCATCAATTCGTCTTTGGCTTTTTGAAACTCGCGAATCCCTTTTCCAAGGTTACGCGCGAGCTCTGGCAACTTCTTTGGTCCAATAAAAATAAGAGCAAAGGCCAATATAATGAGAATTTCACCGGCACCAAGACCAAACATGAAGAACCTCTTTAGGAATCTGCGAAAGAACTAGTCTTTCTTCTCTTCTTTCTTTTTCTCAAAAAGTTTACTGGATAGACCGCCCACTTGGCTACGAAGAACTTTGAGCTTCACATTATCAGAAACTTCAAGAGTGATGACCTTGTCAGTCATGCCCACGATAGTCCCGAGTAGCCCTGACTTCGTGTACACTTCATCACCTTTATTGAGTCCACCAAGCATCGCTTTTTCTTGCTCTAATTGTTTCTTTTGCGGACGGATCATCAGAAAATAGATGATGAAAAAGATAACGATAATGGGAGCAAAGTTAGCAAGACCTGGGGTTTGGGCCGCGCCCTCTTGGGCCATAGCAGCGGGAAATAAAAAGTTCATACGTTTCCTCTATTATTTATATTCGTGACTTTCATAGGATTTATAAAACGAGTCGTAATACTCGTCAAATGTCCCGGCAATAATATGTTTTCGCGCTGTCTTAACCATCTCTAAATAAAAATGAAGGTTATGATAAGTGATCAGCTGGCCGGCCGTGTACTCACCCACACTATAAAGGTGGCGAACATAGGCACGACTATAATTTTGGCACACACGACAAGAACAATCGGGATCAAGGGGCCCGGTATCTTCTTTAAAGCGCTCTTTCTTTATATTCATTGGTCCCTTATGGGTGAGGACCTGACCATTTCTGGCATTACGCGTGGGAAGGACACAGTCAAACATATCGAGACCGTTTTTGATGCCCGTAAGAACATCCAGGGGCTTACCAACACCCATCAGATAACGGGGCTTATGCTCTGGCATGGTGGGAACAAAGCGGCGGCAAAACTCCACCATCTCTTCATTCTTCTCACCAACACTTAATCCCCCAATCGCAAGGCCTGGAAAATCAATTTCTTCAAGGCGCTCCATGCACTCACTTCGAAGATCAAAATGAAGACCCCCTTGAACAATCCCAAAGAGCTTCTGATAATCCCTAAGATCATAGTCCTTGCAGCGCTTGGCCCAACGAAGGGTCAATTCCATACTTTCACGCAGACGCTCTTTAGTCGCAGGAAGAGCAGGACACTCGTCAAAAACCATCACAATATCAGAGCCTAATCCCTTTTGAATTTCCATGGACTTCTCAGGCCCAATCATATGGCGTGAGCCATCGATATGACTTTGAAAGACAACTCCCTCTTCCGTCACCTTATTGAGATCTGAAAGACTAAAAACCTGAAAGCCACCAGAGTCGGTGAGAATTGGTTTTTGCCAATTCATAAAGCCATGCAGGGAGCCTCCCACTTTTTCAATGAGTTCGTGACCTGGCCGCAAATAGAGATGATAGGTATTGCCGAGAATGATTTGAGCACCAAGCTCTTCAAGGTCAGCGCTCGTCATGGTCTTTACCGACGCACGCGTTCCCACCGGCATAAAAATGGGTGTTTCAATGACTCCATGAGCGGTGGTGATGGTTCCGGCGCGAGCTTCGCCGCATTTGGCCTCTAACTTGTACATAGAGGAGCGTTATACGGCGAAAGGAGCACTCTGGCAATGTCAGAAAGACTGTATAAGCTTCCCATGCTCTTGTTAAAGCTCAGCAAAAAGGCAATATTCTCCCTCAGTATGAAAGTAATTTTATTAAGCCTCACTCTCCTCTCTCTCACTTCCCTTTCGGCGAAGAAATACAGCTATGGCGTTGATGAAGCGACCACTTCAACAGTGACAAAGGAGAGCTTTCATCAGCACTTCTTTGGCGTGCTCGCCCTTTATCAAGAAGCTTTTCTTAAAAGTGGAGAGACCGTGGTGCCCATGCCCGAGTGGGACAATCCCTACCTGACCGCCTACACGGCCCGCGTGGAGGGTATTATCAAACTTGGCTTTTGGGGAGGAATGGCGCGCATCCCTGGCATGAATGACGATGCCGTTGCCCTGATCACCTGCCATGAAGTGGGTCATATTCTAGGAGGCTACCCTTACCTCACTCTCGCCCATGAGATGTACCATGGTATTTCAAGTGAAGGGCAAGCCGATTACTTTGCGACAAGAGAGTGCCTTAAAAAGTACTTTAGGATTGAGGAAGAAACTCCAACCTATCTTGATAGAGAATTTCCAAAAACTTGGAGAGAGCTTTGCCAAAAAGGGCCCTCTTCAAGCCTTGAAGAAGCGATCTGTCTTCGCTCCTTAAATGCTATTGATGGCTTTAAAAGTGTTGTTCTCCTCCTCAAAGAAGATCAGGGCAGCTTTACGATGGGTTTTTCTTCTCTTCCAGGGGCCAGTGAAACCCTCTTTAACTCCTATCCTAAGAATCAATGCCGGATGCAAACACTTCTTGCAGGTCTCTTTGATCAGGAACGCCCTGCCTGCTGGTTCGTCAATTAGAAGAAAGGTATAAATAAAGAAACCTTGAAAGAGGAAGACTTAGTCTTAATAATAAGATCACGCGCTTTATTCCCCTCGCTTCAGTTCACCCGCAGAATCAAAAGGCGTGGGAAAAGATAACAATTGCCGATCTCTTAGGTCACCGAGCGGGGCTCATAAAAGACCCCCAGCCCGACTTTATTAACACCTCAAAGAAATACCGCCTCAATCATCTTGTGAGTGAGATCATCCGTGATCCGCGCCTGACCTCTCAAAAATATGGCCAATTCTATTACTCCAATATTGGCTACACTCTCCTCGCGCGCGTTGTTGAAATTGTGACGAGCTTTGATTTTGAGATGTATGTGAACTTTAAACTTTTAAGACCTCTAAAGGCCTTTCAAAGTGGGCTCTATCACCGCTCAAAAATTATAAAATCTCTTGCCACTGGCTATTACCGCAATGAGGACAATCATTATCAGCGTCTATGCTGTGTGGATTTTTCAACGAATATGGGCTCTATCGTACCTCTCATCCCAAACTTGGTCTGCACTTCACTCATGATGGTTTTAGTGGTGGCTACGCCACTCGCGTGAGCATCTTTCCAGAGAGAGACTTCACAGTGGTTATTCTTCTTAATCGCGTGAATGTCTTTACGGCGCAAAATCAAATCGAAGCGATTCACCAAAGAATTATTGATTCTCTTTAATAATCAAAAAATCCAGGCACAGAGATAAAGCGCTTATAATCTTCAAGATAGAGGTAGAGTGTATAGTGAAGATGAGGCACATAGGAGACACCGGAATTTCCCACAACTCCTAGAAAGTCTCCGGCCTTCACATGGTCGCCTAGGGAGACAGTGAGGCTCTCTTTTTTAAAGTGCACAAGGCTGAGATAAAAAGGATAATTCACCTTGAGGGTCAGATAATTATTGACCTTACCAGAGAGATCTCCCACAAGACTGGGACTTGGAGGGTTGTCCTCTTCATCAGACACAAGGCCTACCACTTCTCCGGCCAAAGGAGAAAAAACCTTCATGCCAAAAACATAGTAGTCTTCATTTTTAAGACCCTGATCTTTAAACTGAGAACCGGCCTCATCAAACTTTCCAAGATCCCAGGCAAAGTTTCCAAACATGCGCTCATGCTTATGGTGACCTTCATTTCCTGTCAGGATGTCTGAGCCGGGCACGACAGCATTTTTAAAGAAGAGGTTATTCTTTTTAAGATAGTTCTTATAAAGAGAGAAGTTGATCTCAAAAGTATTAAGACTCTTCATCTCAGCTTCAGGATAGAAGCGAAAGAGCTTCTCTTCACCAGGGTTAAAAAAGAGGATGAAGGTATCGGCCTGTCGCTCTTCATAGAACCAGCGGTCTTCGTAGCGCTCTATAAGTTCTCCAAAGAACTTCTCCCCATTTTCAAGCTCGCCAAAGGCGTAGGAAGCGCCAAAAGCGGCACGACTTGCAATCACAATAGAGAAGAAAAGCACTTTTAAAATCATTTCACTCCAAACTCAACCTGGCACTTAATGGATAAGCATAGCATCACCATAAGAAAAAAACCGATAACCATGCCCAACAGCAGTCTCATAGAGAGCCAAAGTCCGCTCCCGCCCGATAAGAGAGCTTACCAGCATAATGAGAGTACTTTCAGGTAAGTGAAAATTAGTAAGAAGGCCGTCAATAGAATGGACAGTGACACCGGGATGAAGAAAGATATCGGTATCATACATCTCCCCCCCTCTGACCTGATCTCTTTCGGGCCAAAGGCTTTCAAGAACACGAAGCGAGGTGGTTCCAACGGCAATTCTCTTAGGGGCGTTTATTATTTTTTGCCACTCTTCCTTTTCAACAAAGAAGTTTTCTTTATGCATCGTATGATCGCTAAGAGACTCACTCTTCACGGGTCTAAAGGTGCCAAGACCCACGTGAAGAGTCACAAAGTGGGGGTGGATGCCCTTTTCTTTAAGCTCTGAAAAGACTCTTGGAGTGAAGTGCAAACCAGCAGTAGGAGCAGCGACACTGCCAGAGTCACCGCCTGCATAAGTGGTTTGATAGTCTTTAAGATCTTGCTCATCTGACTCCCCTTTTCGAATATAAGGAGGAATAGGAATATTTCCCCTCTCATTTAAGAGGTGAGCGACCTCACAGTCAAAGGCCCTAACAAAGAAAGTACCATCTTCTCCCCTCTCACTAATTTCAAAAGTCCCTCCCTCGCAGAGAAAGCGGTCACCAATATTCTTCTTACTGGAAGTCTTGATCAAACAGGGATAGCCCTTTTCTTGCTCTTTGAGACTTAAGAAGAAAATCTCTGCTTTCGCCCCACTAGATTTTTGCGCCTGAAGACGACAGGGAAAGACACGAGAATTATTGAGAACCAGAGCACTGTCCTTTGGCAGGTACTTGGGGAGGTTGTAGAAGGTGTCATGAATGACCTCATCCGTTTCCCTCTTATAGACGAGAAGGCGGCTGTGATCGCGTGGCTCAATAGGCCTTTGGGCGATCAACTCTTCTGGAAGGTCATAGTGATAATTCTTAACTAAGAGATCTGGATTCATGGCGCGAATCATAGTGCTCTTTTAGGATTTTGACGAGGGCCAAGGAATTCATTACTCTCTTCTTATGAGAAAAATAGCCATCTCTCTCTGTATTCTCTTCTTTTCTAGTGCTCTAAACGCCCAGAGTGATCGCTTGCGCCAGGAACTTGATTTTATCACCCCCGAAGCCCCGGCCAATGATTGGGGGGAAATGAAAGAAGAGGTTGAAGACGAGATCAGCTTAAGTCAGAGCGCTCCTCGCCGCGGCCAAGAACCTGAGCAAAAACCCAAGGATACTCCTCCCCAGGAGGAGTTTAAACTGCGCCGCCACCGCTCTCGCTAGAGCGCCTATTTTCTAAACACCCTCAATAGAATTTACAAATTAGCCCTAAAGGCCCATTATTGCGCCTAAAATCAAAGGTACTATGATGAAAAATTGGCTAATTCTGACTTTTTTAGGGCTCTCTTCCGTTTTCGCGCAAGAAACGCGCCTTCCTAATGACTTTGTCACGAGACTCAATGATGAGATTTACGATGAATGGGAGGATGCGGGGACTAAACTGTCGGCCTCCCTCTTTGAGTCCCTCACTGATCGTGAACTCTTTAAAACACAGCTCCTGGGGGAACTTGATGTCTCCCTTAAGGTTCAAAGACGTGTTTTTGATAATCAGGACATTCTTGACACTTATACTGTGGTCGATATTTTAAGGATTCCTTTTAACCTGCCTATCCCTCTTTATAGTGATGAGATTGGCCTTGGGGCCGGAGGCTTTGGCCTCAATATGGGCCTGAGCTTTGGTGGGGAGTCCTTTCATATTCGCCAAGTAGAACCTGAAAGCTTTGATAAAATTAAATCTCTCGCTGAAATTGAAACTGACCTCAACCTTGCTCGCGATGAAGCAGATGACCTCTATGATGAAGTCACTGCCCCCAGTGCAAATGATTGGGATTATACCCTTATTGATGAAGGAGAGGCTGACGACACTCCCCTAGGGGGACTCAATCGCCTCATGGTTTGGCGTAGTCAGAATCCTAAGGTGAGAGCACGTTACCACAAACTTTGGAATCTCATCACCCACCCTCTTGGCATTCCTCTCAGTGCGAAGAGGATGGATGATTATCCAGTGGGTAATGTCGCCAACTATGGAGTCAATGGCGGTGTTCAACTAGGTCTTCGTGCCGGCTGGAGTGAATTTGAAATCAGTGGTCTCAACCTCACCCAAGGACAAGCAAGCCTAGGGATTACCACTTACCTGCGAGGAAATTTTAATATCACTCTTTGGAAGGAATCAGATCAGTTTGCTCAGGTCAAAGTCACAAGAAAACTCACTGATGGCATCAACTATAATATTGGCCAATCAAGCTTTGAACATGAAATTTTTGAAGGCTTTATGGTTCTTGATCAAAATATCCTAAAGATTAAAGAACAATTCATCCCCTTCTCCTTTAACGTCAACCAAAGCTTTGCAAAAGAATTTGAGGTGGGCTATCGCTATGACCTCACTAATCCCAAGGCGCGACAGGCTTATGAAGCGGCCGTCCTTGGTCGTTTCAAGGACAGCTACCAGCTGGCTCAGGACAAGACCTCCGGAGTTGAAGAGAGATTTGTTAAAGAATCGCGCACCACTTCTGAGAGTGAAACCTACCGCATGAAGCTCTCTCTTATTTTTGAAAAATCATCTGGTAATGTCATTTCAAATACTAAGGCCAAAGTTCAGATGGATGGAAAAGAGCATATTCTTCACTCCTCTAAAAGCCTCGTATTCAATTCCTATGACACTCTATGGGGCGCCAATGAGTCACGCCGTCATGAGTTTTTAACGACCCTTAATCGCAATACTTATGAAGTCAATGAAACCGAAGGAATGGGAATGAGGATTATCGGTCGCATTGAGGACAGTCATACAGATGGAAAAGAACTTCATGCCTATATTGATGAAGTTGAGGCGGCGATTTCTAAACCCGGCACCTTTCCTAGGCCCCCCGTCTACCTCCCTCAAGTTGACTGCAGTACCTTTGAAAATCAATTCGAACGCTCTTACGATAATGAAGCCTGTGAAGAGGCGGGAGACTCAGGTCGCAAGAAAGCGAAGTATGGCCGGACAAGTTTCTTCTACCAAGTTGATCTTGACCTCAATCACCTTATTAATATTAAAGAGGCCAGTAATAAAGAATTTTGGAGTGCCTTTGAGAAGGCCTTTAAAATGAAAGAAGGGAGTTGGTCTCAAAGTCACCGCCGACTCTTTAGTTTGGCGATTAACAGTCCCCTCACCTTTCTCAACCTTCCCCTTGCTCTTATCAATGTCAATATTGATAATGGTGGTCGTCTTGTTGTCGCCTATCGATTTTATCGCCAATGGAAGAAGCTTAAGAAAATTGAGGATCCTCGTGAACTTGTGAAGGCCTTTGGTGAGCTCTACGATACTGTTCACTATGGTACTGAATTGGTCATGGCGACTCGGATTCTTGCTGGTGATGCTCAGGCGAATTATATTATGAATGCTAAGGCGAATGATGTTTGGGGTACTCTTAATGGCTCCCAAGGGAGTATGGGGGATGCCTTTCCTATTAATCATGAAGCGCAAAGAAGAAGCCAATACGATAGCATTGGACCACGTATTAATGTGGATACAAATGCTGTTGTTAACAAGATAGAGCTGACTAAGGTTGATAACGATACTGCGAAACTTACTTTTGATCTTAAGGAAAAGCCGCAGTTTCTCTATTTACGTGTTGACCGTACGAGTTCTTGGAGTCGTTATCAAAATCTTCTTAAGATTATTGTGAGTAATTCTAATGGTGAGATTACGGAAGGGAGCAATACTATTCTTATTAGGCGCTCTGATACTGAAGGGTTGAGTGCTAAATTGCGTAAGGCGATATTTAATGGGAAGCAGTCTCATATTATGATTGCTTATTCTATTAAGGGGCAGGACTTTGGGTCGGTGGCTTCGGCTAAGTTTCGTTTTGAGGATGAGTGAGTTTAGTTCTTTCTTTTAAATTTTTGTTGGTTCAAAAGGAAATATACTTGATAGGATAACCCCAGCCAACCGGTTTCCCACTCTCATTATATGGTTTAAGCCATACTATAAATGGCTTAAAATGAGCTTTCTCTTCAGTTTCATATAGGACTTCCTCTTCTTCGAATATTAGAATTTTTACCCATACGACTTCGTTAACTATTTTTACTTCTTTAACTTCTCCAGAGATATCGTATTGGTAACTTTTTGATTTAACCTTCTTTACAGTTTCTTTCCAATCAATTTTTTTACCATTTATTGACTCATAAACTTGGGGAGGGGCTCCAGAAAATCCAAGACCTAATGACCTACTAATACGATTGAAAAAACTTTTAATATCATACACTTTTTCCATGTCACTTCCTTGAATCCATACGTCTTTACCTTCTAAGCAAGTTTTGTAATAGCCCTCTTTTTTTTCTGTTGCGACGATTAGGATACATGGAAAATCTTTACCGACATAAAAGGGCTTGATCGCATCACATGCGTGATCCACGTCTCTTGAAATTTCTTTTAGTTTAACCGGGGAGTCTCCTGAGTAACCGTATACTCCAAAGGGTTTCTTTCTAATTTCTCCCTTAAAAAGACCTTTTACATCTCCTGCAGCAAGGTAGTATTTGGGCGCGTCTTTGTTGCATGAGACATAGTCATCTTTGGCAATGGCAATGGTGGTGGTGGTGGTGGTGGAAAGAGCGATGAGGATTATTGCCTTTTTCATTACAGTTCTCTTTTGGGTTAATGCTTTAGATATGGGATATGGGGTTATTTTAGCATGGATTTTTGGTTGGGGGTTGG
>CATLOT010000045.1 GCA_950054155.1 uncultured Bacteriovoracaceae bacterium | reverse complement strand
ATAGTGCATCCCCAAGACTCAATTATTGTTTTGATTCTTGATTGTGGAAGATTCACTCTTCCATTTTCCCAATGGTCAATTACACTCCTCGAAAGTCCACAAAGTTTTGCAGCTTCGACGCGAGTTAGGCCTTTGAGTTTTCGCAAAGACTTTAAAATTCTTGCCTCTTTTGAAATTATCTTTTGATACTTTCTACCTTCTTTTCGTGGTGTATGTGGTCGGTTGTAAACCGATCTCGCTGGAAGCTCTGGAAGTTCCAACGTGCCATTAATTAGGTTACGAAAGTCCTCAAGCGTGTAACGATAACGCCTAATCAATTGCTTTAACCTTTCGTCTGAAATGTTACGGCGACCATTTTCAATTCGTTCAATGGTCTTTCCTGAAACTCCAATAGCCTTGCCAGCATCATCTCTAGTAATCTTTCTTGAGATACGCATTTTTCTAATGGCAACAATGTCATCAGTGAAAACCTGAATGTTATGTCTGCCGCCTCTTTTTGGTTTTTTTCTTTCCATAAAATTGCCTCCTTCGGTTTTTTAAAAATTACATTTTGAAAAATAAATGGAGACAGTTTGAGATTGGGTTTGTCCAAGCCTTGGAAGCTTGGTGTCCTATGCTGAACTGATTTCTTGCAGATGCTCTTAATTGCTCTCTACAAGTTGTTCAGCAAAATGTTCTATTGGGTAGCAATTGTGAGCAATTCAACTCTCAAAAGATTTACCCAATAGAAACGGTAACTTGCACACTTAACTCGACAAATTTAAACACTTTGAAAAGTGCATAAACAAGCAAGCCAAAAACAAGCCACGGACAAGCCAAATTCAGAAAAATGCAGAAATATGTAGAAAGAAACCCTCAAATAACCTTCTGTAATGGTTCCTGAGTGATTTAAGAAAGTTAGGTCTTTGCCATCAAACCTAGCTTGGAAAATTGGAGCGGGCAACCTGATTCGAACAGGCGACCTTCTGCATGGCAAGCAGACGCTCTACCAACTGAGCTATACCCGCGCTAATGAAAGCTTGAGCATATTGCTATAAATGGACTGTCATTGTCAAGATACTTTTAGAGAAGTTTCAGCTTCTTGCCAGTCTAGAGGCTAAGCGTTACTATCCGCCTCCCATGACAAAAAACGTTTTGAAAGCCTTATTTTTCTTTTTCCTGTCGAGCTCTATAGTTCTTGGGCAGGAGTATTGCCGTAAACATGCTGCAATTCTTGAAGAGCTGAGAATTCAGATCAAAAAAGACTGTCATGAGTGGAATAAAGGGGACCTTTCTCTCGTTACGAGTCTCGATATTTCAAATAGAGAAATTGAAGAAATAAAGCCTCATGATTTTGAAGGTCTTGTGAATCTGAGGTTTTTAAATCTTAACTATAATAAACTCAAAGTGATTGAGCCCTCTGTCTTAGCCGGCCTTACTAAACTTGAGAACTTGGGCTTGAGGGCGAATGAACTTTCAGCACTCTCTCCCTCTGTTTTTAACCCTCTTTATAATCTTAAGGTTCTTGAATTAGGAATGAACGGATTGTCGGCGATTCCCCACAACCTTTTTAAACCCTTAAGAAATCTTGAAAACTTGGACCTCAGCCAAAATCATATTAAAAAGATTTTACGCTCTAATTTTGATGGACTCTCTAAGTTAAAAGTCCTGAATTTAGGGGCGAATAGAATTAGTGTCTTAGAGTCGGGAGCATTGGATGATTTAGTCTCCCTAAGAGTTCTCTCGCTCTACTCTAATGAATTAAGAAATCTTAGTTACAGCCTCTTTTATCCCTTGAAAGATTTAGAAGAGATCAGTTTAAGTCTTAATCGAATAACTTGGCTTTCCTCTAATCTCTTTTCCCATAATACAAAATTAAGGAAGGTTTATCTGGGGGGGAATCCCTTTCGCTATATTCCTCGTGACCTCTTTAAGGGTCATGAATATCTAAGAGACATCTATCTCAACTATTTGGAGTTAAGCACTCTTTCGGAAGGAACCTTTGATAATCTACCAAGCCTAAGAAGACTGTATCTTAATGACAATAAGATTAGCTCTCTTCCTCAGAAGCTCTTTGAGCTTCCTAAGTTTAGCTCAAGTGCAAAAGTTAACTTATCTCGAAATCCTCTTTCTCCAGAATATCGAAAGTTTTTAAAGGGCCAGCTTGGCTTTCGTTTTATTGACTAAGGGTGGTCCCAAGTCATCCAGCGACCGTCTTTAGTGAGCCATTGATTTTCATAACTACTGCGTTGAGCAAATGTTTTCCCATTACCGTGGGGAAGCTCAATGACATAGCGGGGCAGGATAAAGCCGCTGACTTCTTTTTTTAACTCCTGATAGACCCTTTGGCCCTCTTTTAACGGGAGAGTAAAGTGCATGCCCCCTTTTACGGAGTCAGGGTGATGAAGGTAGTAAGGCTTCACTCCATTCTTAATGAGAGAGTTAAAGAGCACCTTAAGATCAAGGACTTCGTCATTAACTCCTTTAAGCAGAACGCTTTGACTTAGAAGGAGAAGGTCGGTTTGCTTCAGCTTTTTAAGAGCGTAGAGAAACTCAGGTGTCCACTCGCTTGTATGATTGGTGTGGATGACAAGGGTGATGAGATCAAAGCGAGGAGTGAAAGAGCTGATCATTTCGATAAAGGTCTCATCAATCCTCGAAGGGAGGATCACCGGAGTCCTTGAGTGAAAGCGAATCATTTTCACGGTGTTAACAGCCCTAAGTTCACTTAAAAGGTCACTTAATTTATCATCACTTAGAATGAGAGGGTCTCCCCCTGTGAGAATAACTTCCTCCACCTCTGGGTGTGCTTGAAGATAGTGAATAAGTGCCTTTGAATTTGCCTTAAAAGTATCATCACCCGACAGGAGCTCATTCTTTCTAAAGCAATAACGACAAAGAACAGGACAGACTTCAGTCGGTGAAAAGAGTAATCTATTTTTATAACGATGAATAATACCGCTTCCTTTTGCGTGAAGATGATCTCCAATGGGATCAACCTCACCTTGGGAGCCTTCTTCTTCAAGGGAAGGGATAAACTGTTTCCACAAAGGAGAGTCTTTACCGAGCTCTTTGATTTTTCTAACAAGAGGCAAGGGAAGAAAGAGTGGATAACCTGTATCGGGGATAGAGGTATTAAGGATGGTTTCTAGTTGCTCACGTGAGCGGATCGCTTCTTTGAAGTCTGCTTTCCATTGAGAAGTACTCTTTGAATTCTCAGTCGTTCTCATGACTCTCTTCTTCACTTTGAAGATCGAGGCGGTGGCGATACTTTCCCCAGGCCGCGCAGCCACGGATGAGAACAGCCCCGTAGATACTCATACCTACGAAGTGTCCAAGAACGACTGCTGTTGTTTCACCGCCAAGCTCTGAGAGCGAGTAATGCATCCACTTTAAAAGGATAAGGTGGAGGATGAGAATAATAAATTGTTGAGCGCGATAGGCTAATTGCTCTTTACTCATAATAGACATGGGGCAAACTTAGGATTTTTTTAACTGTTTTTCTAGTTCTTTAAAGCGCTGACTAATTTCTTCAGCATTTAATTCTTTAACATCCTGTATTTTAGAAAGAGCAAAACTCTTATGGATGTTACTGAGAAGGCAGAGTCCATAAAGGATATTGCCTTCTGGCATGGGAAGGAGGCTGATCGGTTTTATAGGACGAAATTTTCCTTTATGGCTTCCACCCTTGTACTTGATGTCCACAACAGTTTGCCGCTCAGCTTTCTTTTGCAGCAACTTGAGTTTATCCGGGATATCCGTAAAGGTATTTCGTTTAAAATCGCTGACTTTAAAAAGGGAAGCTTCTTTAAGGGCCCTATCTTTGTAGGGAGTTTGCAGGCACTTATTAAAGAGTGAAAGGCAAGCAAAGGCATCATCGGTCGCTCGGTGATGATTATCCAAAGAAATCTCTAGTTTTTCACAAAGATGGCCCAATTTATGATTTTCCATGTCGGCGAAGGCCTTACGGCTTGCCTTGACACTGCAGTAGACGGGGTTTTTAGCCAGGGGGATCTTGTGTTGATGCTGAGAAAAGACAATGAAGCCAATATCAAATTTGGCATTGTGGGCTACAATAGGAAGATCTCCAACAAAGGCGAGATATTCCTTAAGAGCGCTCTCTATAAGGGGCTTACCGGCGACCATATCATCGGTGATGCCATGAATATCAGTGGTGTTAGGGGGAATTGAAATCTGAGGATCGACTAAAGTGTCCCAGACTTCAAAGCCTTGGGGAGAAATTTTTACGGCGGCCAATTCTATAATTCGGTCAGTCAAAGGACTGAGGCCGGTTGTCTCAAGGTCGATGGCCACGATACCATCCTTAAATTCTTCTAATAATGGAGCGAATTCTCGCTGATCAATACTCAATGATGTCAAAGGGTTACTGGCTCGCGTTAAGGTTTCCATTCGTTGACACACGGTCAGGCGAATACTAAAAAGCTAATCTAATATCAGATAGTCTTAACTTATTAAATAAAGGGATACAAATCCTATGAAAAACTTTGATGTCGTAGTTATTGGTTCAGGCCCAGGCGGGTATGTCGCCGCAATTAGAGCAAGTCAACTTGGTAAGAAAACTGCCATTGTTGAATTTGATAAGATGGGCGGTGTTTGTCTTAACCGCGGATGTATTCCAACAAAAGCAGTCCTTAAATCTGCTCACAGTGTTCACGAGATTGCCGACTTTAAAGAGCTTGGAATCGATGTTGAGCTTAAAGGTCTTGATGGTGGAAAAGCAGTTAAGAGAGCTAAGGGAATTTCTGATAAGATTTCAAAAGGTGTTGAATACCTGATGAAGAAAAATAAGATTGAAGTCTTCAAAGGAAAGGGTTCTCTTAAGAGCAAGACTCAAATTGAAATTAAGAGTGAAAAGGGACATACAGATACTATTGAAGCTAAGAAGATCATTCTTGCTACAGGTGCTAAGTATAGAACTTTCCCTGGGCTAGAGCACGATGGAAAACGCCTCATTGGCGCTTGGGAAGCTATTAAGATGGAAGAGCTTCCAAAGAGTATCGGGATCATTGGCGCTGGTGCCATTGGTGTTGAGTTCGCTTATTTTTGGAATGCCTTTGGTGTAGACGTTCATATCTTTGAACTTCAAAAGCATTTGCTTCCTATTGAAGATGAAGATTCATCTAAAGAAGTTGAAAAAGCGTATAAGAAATACGGAATTAAGATGTCTCTTGGAGTAGAGAAGGTTTCTGCTAAGAATAATGGTAAGGACATCACTATTACAGCCGTTGAGAAAGGTAAGAATGTTGATTACAAGTTTGATATGGGCCTTATTGCCGTCGGAATGACTGGAAATATTGAAAATATCGGTCTTGAAAAAGTTGGAGTGAAGACTGACAGAGGTTTTGTAGCAGTAGATAAGAATTACCAAACCAATGTTGAGGGTATTTATGCGATTGGCGATCTCGCCGGTCCACCACTTCTTGCCCATGCCGCTTCTCACGAGGGCGTGATTGCAGCTGAGCACATTGCCGGAGAGCACCCCCATCCACTCGATAAAATGAATGTTCCTGGTTGTACTTACTGTCAGCCTCAAGTGGCATCTGTAGGTTATACAGAGCGCGCGCTTAAAGAGCAGGGTATTAAGTACTCTGTAGGTAAGCTTCCTTTCCAAGCGAATGGGAAAGCCGTTGCTTCTAATGAGACCGTTGGGTTTGTAAAAACTCTAATGGGGGAAGACGGAGAGATGTTAGGAGCGCATATTGTAGGAACTCAAGCGACTGAGCTGATTCACGAGTATGCACTCTTTAGAACAATGGAGGGGATTGATGAGGAAATCTTTGCCACTGTTCACCCGCACCCAACTCTAGGAGAATGGTTAGCAGAATCAGTAATGGCCGCGAAAGGGCGTGCTCTCAATTTTTAATAGCGATCAATATAAGAAATAATTTTTAGGAGAATATATTATGGCCAGACACGAAATCGTAATGCCACAAATGGGTGAATCGATCACAAATGGAACGATCACTAAATGGCATAAGCAACCCGGTGACAAAATTGAGATTGATGAAATCCTTCTTGAGATTTCTACTGACAAAGTTGAATCTGAAATTCCTTCACCTATGGAAGGAAGAATTGAAGAAGTGAAGTTTCCTGAAGGGGAGACTGTTGATGTTGGAATTGTGATCGCTATTGTTGAAGACGATCTTTCTGTTCCTTTTGGTGGCGGCTCGAGTGAGTCAGCTGCTCCTGCAAAGGAAGAAAAGACAGAGTCTGCTCCAGCACCTTCTCAAGAAGCACCTGCTGCCTCTGAAGAGAAGTCTGAAGGACGCCGTTTTTACACTCCACTCGTAAAGAGCCTGGCCCAAAAGCATGGAGTCGCTCTCTCTGAGCTTGAGAATATCAAAGGTTCAGGGGCCGGTGGTCGTGTTAATAAAGAAGACTTCATGAACTACCTTGATAATAAAGGTAGCTCTTCTGCAAAAACTTCCTCTGCCACACCATCTGCGCCAAGTGCTCCAGCGGCACCGCAACCAACTGTTCCTGCTTTCACATCTGGTGAAAGAGTTGAAATTATCCCCATGGATAATATGAGAAAAGTGATTGCGAGAAATATGACGGCATCAAAGCAGATTTCTCCCCACGTCAACTCTATTGATACTGTTGATATGACGAATCTTGTGAAGTTTAGAGAAGGCTTTAAAAATGAGTTTAAAAAGCAAGAGGGATTCTCTCTTACTTACACTCACTTTGTGCTTTACGCTCTTGTACAAGCTCTAAAAGAGTTCCCCCAAGTAAATGCTTCTATTGATGGCGATAATATTGTCATGAAGAAAGATATCAACCTTGGTTGTGCAGTGGCCGTTCCTGGTAATGGACTTGTCGTTCCAGTCATCAAAGGTGCTGATAACCTTAATATTACGGGAATTGCGAGAAGCCTCAACGCTCTCGTTGAAAAGGCCCGTGCCAAGAAGCTTACGATGGATGACCTCTCTGGAGGAACATATACCTTCACTAATAACGGCTCATTTGGAATTCTTGCAGCTACTCCAGTAATTCTTCAGCCTCAACTCGGTATTTTCTGTGTTGGGACGATTAAGAAGACTCCTGTCGTAACTGCTGATGATGCCATTGCGATCAGACAGATCATGTACGCGACTCACACATACGATCACAGATTGATTGATGGTGAGCAAGGTTCTAAGTTCCTTAAGCACGTTCTCAATACTCTTGAGACTATGGATCCTAAGGCACTTTTCTAAACTAAAGCTTAAATTTTTATAAAAAGGCCCTCTTCGGAGGGCTTTTTTTATATGTATAATAAAGAGAAAAGGTTTTACTTTGACCCCACTTTTCTTGCTGTGCATTAAAAAAACGAAGTATATTTTCACTCTTGTATGTGTCTACTTCTTTGTTGCTTGGGCAAATTACTTCTTAAATGTTCAAGTCGTTAAGCATCCCTTAGACCTCTACTTTGGCCTATCCTTTATCTTATTTCCCATAGCGGGTTTTCTTCTTCTTCGAAGGGAAAAACTTCTTTTAACTTTAAAAGAGGTCCACTGGACTGAGGTTTGCCTTAGCATTCTCGTATTCTTTATTTTTATTTTTTCTCGCTATCTCAAGTTTCCCGAGATGGGGATCTGGCTTGATGAACATACTCAATTCTATTTTGGAAATGGCCTTGGGAGATCGGACACAATTGGGCTTGCGTTCGTTCAACAGCAACCTCCTCTTGATTATATCCTGCATGGTTTTGCGGGAACACTCCTTGGGCATACTCCTTTTGCACTCAAGGTTCACTCCTCTCTCTTTGCGCTGCTCTTTTTGTTGATAGTACCTCAGGCTTTGAGTTACCTTAGTGAGAACCTCTGGGTGCGTTGGATTCCCTGCTTTCTCCTTCTTTTCTCTAATCCGCTCATTGCTTACAGTATTGAAGGTCGGCCTCTGATGCTCGCGCTTTTTTGCGCAATGGTCTTTTTGATGATGGCGTTAGACTACTTTGAAAAAGGTAAGGGCTTTGACTCTTCATTTTTTTGGACGGTTCTTTCGGGTTGTGTTTTCCTTAACACTACGGGACTTCAACCCCAACTCTTCATTTTCTTTCTCTTGTGTGTTCTTGCAGTAATCTCTTTATTAAAAAAGGATAAGAATAAGGCTGGGTTCTTACTTGGAAGTGGTTTTCTTTGTTTTCTCTACCACCTACCAATTTTTTATTATCTGGTAGCTCTTACTGAGGAGACGTATCAATTTCACTCACACTTTGGGAGGCAGTTCTTACGAAGTATAAAATACAGCTCTTTAAAAAGAATCGGAGAAATTTATAACCAAGATATTTTACTTATTAAAATATTAGGAGGCTTGAGCCTCTTGGGACTCATCCCCAATATTCTAAGAAGAGATTCTCGTAAGATTGGTCTTTTTATTTTTCCTTTCCTCTTCTTGTTTGGGTACTTCATTATTTATAACACTTTTATTTCTTGGAATTTTGCCATTCGTTACGTGTATTGTTCTTTTGCCGGGATTGCCTTCATTCTTGGTATCGCTCTTTGTGAAATAGAAAAACTCAATTTTCGCATTGGTAAAATTATTCTTTTCTCTCTTCTTTCCCTCGTCATTTTCTATGGGGGTTATAAGAATATCTCGAGACCCTTTAGTGACTCTATGGCGGCCATTGGCAGACCAGACTGGGCAGGAGTTTTTAGATATTTGAATAAGGAGATGACGAAGAATGATTTTGTCATGAGAATCTCTACTGCGGAGTATGGTGATTGGCGCCAAAATGTTTATGTAGGTGATTATATCTATGCAAGTAAGGATGTTTACAAGCAAATCTTAAGGCCAGATTTTATCGAAGAATGGGACTTTTCTAATTATTTCTATGTGGGAAGAGATGTCGATTATAAAAAGACTCAGGTGAGGAATCTCTATTATATTTCTCTCCCTTACGCTGTTAGGGAGAGGTTTCGGGATTTATCAACAACTCATGCTAAACTTGTGAAGAAGTTCTTTCTCATTGACCTTTATAAGATAGAGGTTAATGCCTCTCTCTATGAAGGGACTAAGATGTTTTACGTGGAGCTTTTAGAGAAATTTCCTCTTCTTGAAGCAAGCCTTCCTCTTTATGAAAGTCTTCTGATGTTAGAGCTATGGTTTGCTGAAGAAAGGCAGTTCTTCGATGAAGTTCTTAGTGAGTATGCTGAGATTAGGTTGAGAGAAGGGCGGAGCACTCTCGATGGAACAAAATATCCTAAGATAGAGGTTCATCGACAACGGATCGAATATTTTAAAGAAAAAGGTGAGGCGAAATGGAAGTAAAGGTCTTTGGACTTGGTTATGTGGGAACTGTGACGGCCTTATGCTTAAGCGAGTTGGGTTTTGATGTGGTTGGTATTGAACCTATCGAAAGAAAAGTTAAAGAACTTCAGGAAGGGAGACTCCACCTCTATGAAACTGGTGTGGAAGAACTCTTTTCTTCAGATGAAGTAAAGAAAAGATTTAAGGTCGAGCAAAGTCTTGAGCAGTTAGGCGAAGGGAAGCAGGTCATTCTCATCTGCGTTGGCACTCCAATGGAGGCCAACGGCGCTATTAACCTTATTCAAGTACAGGAAGTTTTCAAGGAAGTATCCTCTCTCATACAAAGAAAAGAAAAGGGAGAGACTCTCATTCTCTTAAGGTCAACGGTTCCCCCACAGACTTGTAGAAATCTTTATGACAAATATTTAAAAAACCTTACGAACCTTGATTTTGCCTTCTTCCCAGAGTTTTTAAGGGAAGGACAGGCCGTCAAAGACTTTAAAGCACCCCGACTGGTGTGCTTTGGTCACCATAATGAAGAGGGAAGAGATGTTCAGGAGAAATGGGCAGACTTTTTCTCAAAGCTTCCGGGTATCGAAAAAAGCAAGTGGGGAAGTTTTGAAAGCACAGAAATGATCAAATATGCTCAAAATTCTTATAACGCACTAAGAGTCGCTTTTGCGAATGAAATAGGAAGTGTCGCGAGTTCCTTTGATGTGCCCCTTGATGAATTGTCTGAGCTTATGATTGAGCACAATCGGAATGAGCCAGCTGGAATGTATTTAAAACCAGGGTTTTGTTTTGGGGGACCTTGCCTAACTAAAGAGCTAGAGGGAATTACTTGGCTTGGGAGAAAGAGCACCCATGAACTCCCCCTCCTTAATGAGATCCTTATTAGTAATGATAAGCACTTTGAGAGATATTTGAATACTATCGAAAACCTTGAAGCGCAGAGGATTCTCTTTTGTGGTGTTACGTTTAAAGAACAAACTGATGATTTGCGTAATAGCCTTGTCTTGAAATTGGTAGAAAGACTTAGGACAGGTCCTCAGTACTTGAAAAAGAAGACGATTAGCATTGTTGACCGCCCTATAGTTCTTGATAGCTTACGAAATTCAAATTGGGATAAGCATCATAAGGTTAATCTCGTAAGACTTGATGAGTTAACTCTAGAGGACTATGATTTAGTGATTAAAGGTCCTTTTCCGCTTGAAGAGAGTGTTCTTCGTGCCAGTGGTGTGAAAACGCTTAGTCTTGGCTTTGATCAAGAGGACTGCCAACTGCCATTTTGACTTAAGGAATAGCCATGGCCTCAAAAATTACCTTTGTTCTTCCGACACGTGATGAAGAGAAGACGATTGGGGCTGTCATCAATGAGCTAAAGACAGAATGTGCTCATAATAATCTAGAAATCCAACAAATTATTGTCGCCGACGATAGTAAGGACCGCACCAGAGAGATCGCTAAAGAATTAGGGGCCACAATTGTCATCGGTGGTGGGCAGGGACTTGGTCAAGCCGTCTATCGTGGACTTAAGGCTTCCCTTCGTTTTGAAGCCGACGTTGTGGTAAGTCTCGATACAGATGGGCAGGTCGACCTTAGTGAACTGCCTCGATTTGTGAACCCCATTCTCAAAGACAGAGCGGATCTTGTTGTTGGCTCCCGCTTTAAAGATAAGGGGCTTGTTGGCTATGACTATCCTTTCATAAACAGAAGCGGGATTCGTATTCTTGTTTTTATATTGAGAAAGTTAACGGGCCTCCCTCTTACGGATTCCCATGGAGGCTTTCGTGCCATGCGATCTGATGTCGTAAAAGAGCTGGAACTCATTGGTACACACACTTATGTGCAGGAGTGTGTTATTGATGCTGTAGAAAAGGGCTTTAGGGTTGAAGAAATTGCGAGTGTTTGGAATAAGAGGAATCACGGAAAGAGCCGAATTGTTCGCTCTATTCCAAAGTATGTCTTCTACACCCTTCCCATTCTAATCCTAAGAGCAGGTCAGCATATTCGTTTTCTCTATCCTCTGGGGATGTTCTTTATATTTCTCTCGCTTTTGGACTTTGTCATTGTAGGGTTTGAAACATCACTCAATCTAAGAGAAATGTTTGACCGTCAGTCCTTTCATTTAATTCTTCTGCTCTTTATGATTGGGTTAAATCTCTTCTTTTTTGGATTTACTATAGAGCTTTTAGGAAATATCAAACGCAAGATGTCGGTAAGGTCATGAATATTTTTTGGGATCACACATCTCAATCTGCGAGGCGACTTCTTGGACTCATGGATAAGAATCCTCTGAGTCCAACTTTTGGCTGCTTTCACCGGGAATATTGGCATCAGCGTCTTTGTGATTTTCCAAGCTCATCAAGACAACAAGGTGTTCTTTGCTTAGCCTTTCTTTGGAGTATTGAAAGAGAGGATAATCCCTATTTTCATTCGCAAGAGATTCTTCATTATATTGAAGGATCTCTTCGTTATTCTTTGACCCTGCAAAAAAGTGATGGCACCTTTGATGAGTGGTATCCCAATGAGAGGGGATGGGCGGGCCCAACAGGTTATGTCACCTATGCTTTGGCCAGAACGTATGAGCTTGTTGAGTCTAAGCTTGATTCTAAACTTAAAGAGGAGTTGAAAGCTGCCCTTATTAAAAGTGCCACCTTTTTGGCCCATGAATGGGAAGAGCATGTTCTCTTCAATCATATTGCGATGGCACTTCTTCCCGTTTACCAAGTTGGTCATCTCTTTTCCGTTCCCACATTAAAAAGTAAGTATCAGGTTTTATGGAAGCGCTTTCTACGTTATTGGCATGAGGATGAAGGCTGGGGTGTTGAGTACGATGGAGCGGATATTGGCTATCAGTCAGCGACAGCAAGCTTTCTTGGACGTCTTCATCGTTATCATGGTGGCGATGAGATTAAAGAGCTTTGTGAGAAGTCGTTAGAGTTTGTTTCTTATTTTTGTTATCCCGATGGTACCTTTTCAAGGCGGATTGGTTGTCGTCAAACGGAAACACTCTTTCACTACGCCCTCGTCTATTGGGGGGCACAGGGGAGCGCTCTAGTGAAGGCCCTCTCTGATTGGAATAGCACCTCCTTGAAAAAGGGAGCACAGCTCTTGCCAGCGGATCATGATGATCATTACTTCATTTATAGGTTTGTTGAGTTTTTAGAGTGCTCTTATGAAGTTGAAAAGAGGGGTGATATCACCCTAGAGAGAGGGGAAGCGCTACCATTTGAAAGGGCCAATTTTCAAAAGTTCTTTTCTAGAGCAGGAATTTTTTGTGCAAAGAATGATCACACTTATTCCGTTGTTAATTTTAAGAGAGGGGCTCACGTTATAAGCTTTGATACTGAAAAGCGATGTCTTAGAAGTGTTGATTCTGGAATAATGGCCAGAGATGGAGAAGGACGAAGTCTTACGTCACTTGAGTTTGATGATCAGTACCAGATTGAAGTGGGTGAAGAAGAGATCAGTGTTTCAGGGACTCTTCATGAGTGGTCTCAGCAATCCTTTACTCCCTTAAAATGGATTGTTTTTCGTGTCGTGATGCTGATCTTTGGCGGTCATCATAAAAGCGCGTATTGGTTTAAGGTTCTTATAAGAAGGATTCTCTTAAGAGGTCAATCGCGCACTTCTTTTCATTTTAAAAGAGTTTTTAATACCAGAGACCATCACCTTCGTACCGAAGTGAGTGATCCCACTCAATTTCAGACTTTCTTGCAGGGCGGAATATTTGATATTCGCTATGTCCCCCAGTCTCGCTATTTTCTTGAAACCGATCTTGGTCATTTTCCCCGCTCCAAGGGCTCAGTTTAATGGCCATCAAAGTCGGCCTTTGATCTCGTATTAGTATTTCTAATGTCATTTATGAAATAGATTCGTTCTATCTAATATTTTTTCTTTTCATGTCCCCTGTACGGGCGTATATAAAAGACATAAATAAAACAACCTTAATAAGGGGTCGGTCATGAAAAAAGTCATTCTTATGTTACTCGCACTAGTCCTATCGGGAAGCGTTTTTGCAAATTATGACTGTTACAGAAGGGCCCTGAATGACTTTTCGTCAGATTCAGCGGCTTTTCAGGTTTACAGCGATGATGCAATTGAGCTTTACGAAGAAAGGCCAGAAAAGGCTGTGAAAGCAGCTGTCTCGGAGCTCGAAGGCAAGCTCGAATGTCAAAAAGGTTCATTTGAGTTAGTAAAGATTTCTTGTAAAGAAGTTGTCCCAGGAAACTTCATCTCAAGAGTCTGCTACGTTGAGAGTCAGCATGGTTACTTCTTCATCTCAATGGATATGATGGAACAACTCAATATTGTTTTTAATAGATGGGATTAGGAAGAAATTAAAAATTTACAAAAAAAAACGGCGACCCAAATGAGTCGCCGTTTTTATTTTAAGGATGTCGTTAAGTCTTAATCCCAGCGAGAATAGGTGATATTAATATTCTCGAGAAGATCTTTTGTAAGGAAGAAGTACCCTAGGTTTGTTTCAACATAACAAACGCGGGTGTGTTCCTGATTTCTAATTACCTTAGTACAACGTGAGTGGCTTCGTCCGTGAGGACCTTGACCAAAGTTGATGTCGTTTCTGCTGCAACCTTCCTGGTCAATAAGAACTCTAATCATGTAGATCGCTTCAGCAAGGTAGTCTCTTCCAAAGTCACGATCCACATCATCTGCGTGGAGGGTGTAGTTGACGGAATCAAGCTCACCATTTGCAGAAAGAGTCGTGATGCAGTCTCGAGTTGATGCTTGAAGGCCTTGGCTAAGAAGAATAAGAAGACCAAGGGCGAATAGTGATTTCACAATGCTCATGTGTGTGCTCCAGCTTTTGTCTCTAAAAATTGTGGGTGCTCAGTTCTACCGAAGCTCTTAGGGAGCTGTAAAGAAAAGATGGGTAAAAGGACTTTTTCTTAAGGTTGCGGGTTGCGTCAAGCTGTTGATTTGTCTTTTCTTTAAGTGAAACTTAAAAAAAGTATTAGTAAAACTACTTGTTTTTCGATAAGAAGAGCTCACCCAAACTCCAAATAAGGATAAAGAAATGTTGAGACTCACAGCCCTTTCTATCGCACTTCTTATTGCCGTCAATCTAAGTGCAGCAAGCAACTACTATCCCACAAAGTATCAAGAGGCTTTTAATAGTGGCTCTTTAAGTGGAGAAGAGCTCAAGCAAAAAATCTTCGTCCTTCTCTCTTCCGTTCATATTTATAAAAGTGGAAAGAATGATGAAATTTCTAATCACTGCACAGGTGAAGGAAAGTGTTATGAGCATAAGAGTATCGGTTATCGTGGTGCTCGTAAGGTCCTCTTTGGTAAGATTCATCTAAGGCAAGATAAGGGTGGCGCTTATTACATTAAGGACGTTTACTGTCGTAAGAAAATTACAAGAGAAGATTCTCATATCGGTCCTAATGTTATCCCGAAAAATAGTATTATGAATTGTGAGCATACATGGCCACAGTCACGCTTTAATCGTAGCTTTGATAAAAACCTTCAAAAATCAGACCTTCATCACTTATACCCAACTGACCCAAGAGCAAACTCAACCCGCGGGAATAATGAATTTGCTGAAGTTGATGGAGACGCCCTCATCGATTGTGATGGATCTTACATCGGTGTTGAAAAGTGGCGCGGTGGGGCTTTCTTTGAGCCACCAGCCGAACACAAAGGGAACGTTGCTCGTGCCCTCTTTTACTTCTCTGTTCGTTACAAGCTTCCCATCTCAGCTCAAGAGGAAGACTACCTTCGTCGCTGGCATGAGCTTGATCCAGTAGACGAAAATGAAAAGAACAGAAATGACATTGTTCATAAGGTTCAAGGCAATCGTAACCCCTTTATTGATTACCCAGAACTCGTCAATCAAATTAACAACTTCTAATTAAATTATCCGATTTTATTGAAAGGCTCCGTGAGAATGATTAGTTCTGACGGAGCTTTTCTAGTCTTGCCTTGATTCTTGCCTCTGTACCAATTTCTTTGGGCTGATAAAAGCGAGGGGTGTTTTGAGGAGAGTATTGCTGAGAAACATAAGAGCCCTCGTAGTTGTGGGGGTACTTGTAGTTCTTAGCATCGGGGTGATGATTTCTCAGATGAGTGGGGACCTCTATTGTTGTGCGCTCTTTAACAAAGGACAGCGCCTCGTTTATTCCCTTATAGGACGCATTCGATTTTTGAGTAGAAGCGAGATAAGTCGTTACTTGGGCGAGGTTAATTCTTGCTTCAGGCATGCCAATGGCCTCCGTCGCATGGAGCCCTGAGATGGCAAGTGTTAAAGCTTGAGGGTCAGCATTCCCCACATCTTCTGAGGCAAAGACTACAAGTCTTCTGGCGATAAATTTTGGATCTTCTCCTCCATCGAGCATGATAGCGAGGTAAAGAAGAGCTGCATCGGGATCACTTCCACGCAAGCTTTTGATAAAAGCGCTGATCACATCATAGTGACGGTCTTTATCTTTATCATAGTGGCGAGATCCTCCACCTAAGATCTCTTTGAGTTCTTCAGGGCTAGGGGAATCGCCGCGAAGGAGAACTGACTCTAGTGCATTAAGGGCAAAGCGAGCATCGCCATCAGCAAGTTTTGAGATAGTTTCAAGAAGCTCGTCGCTGATTTGGCGCTCTTCTTTTTCAATAGCGGTTTTAAGAATGGCACAGAGGGCGTCCGAGGATAGTTTTTCTAAAGTGATAAGGTGAACCCGAGAGAGGAGGGCCCTGTTTATACTCGTCTTGGGATGCTCTGTCGTCGCGCCAATAAAGATGAATTCTCCTTTTTCTACAAAAGGAAGAAGCGCGTCTTGTTGGGCCTTGTTAAAGCGATGAATTTCATCGACAAAAATGACCGCTCTCTTTTGATAGAAGTCCTGGACCTCTTTGGCCTTGGCAATAAGCTTTTTAAGGTCAGCAACGCCGCCTAGTACTGCATTGAAGGTGTAAAGCTCCAAGCCTCTATGATTCGCCAGAACCTGGGCCAGAGTGGTTTTACCAGAGCCTGGAGGGCCCCAGAAGATCAGGCTTGGTAACTCTTCCTCTTTTAGGAAAGGGTACTTTTTAAAAATTTTCTCCTGACCCTTGAAGCCCTGGAAGTCATGGGGTCTTACCCTGTGCGCCAGAGGGCTCTTGGGTGAGGCTTTATTTTGATTAAAGAGGTCTTCCACGCTAAATCCCAGTGTTTCATTGACTTTATGAGGGCTACATCCTAACTTAGTGCCCTCTAAAAGACTATAGAACACAAGCCCCTCAGTAGAGGGTTTAATGCTAGGCAGAAGGAGGTGAACGAAGATGTCCACAACAATTCGTGTAGAAATTGAAGACGCCCGTGGAGTAGAAAGATCATTACGCAAGTTTAAGCGTATGTGTGAGAACTACGGAGTCGTTCGTGAGTATCGTAAACGTCAAGAGTACAAGAAGCCTTCTGTTAAAACTAAAGAGAAGAATGAAGCTGCTGCAAAGAGAAGAACTAAATCTCTCTTTAAGGTTAGAAGAGGTCGTAAGATCTAATTCATTTTTCTTTCTTGATTGAAGAATAAAAGGCCCATCATTTTTGATGGGCTTTTTTTTACCTTAAAGAAACTGACCCCCTCAAATGGAGTTCACGATAGCAATACCCAAGCTTTCTTAAATAAATTCCAGACCATATCACCTAAAAAAGGA
>CATLOT010000044.1 GCA_950054155.1 uncultured Bacteriovoracaceae bacterium | reverse complement strand
TGAACTTCGGGAAACTGGTTGCCGAATTAATCTCATTGGCGATGGGGATGTTTCTGCTGCGATTGCAACTGCATTACCTGACTCTGGAATTGATGTGCTTTTCGGAATTGGAGCAGCCCCTGAGGGAGTCATCTCTGCGGCAGCCTTAAGATGTTTAGGTGGAGATTTTCAAGGAGTATTAAAACCAAGAAATGATGAAGAAATTGCTCGAGCAAGACAAATGGGAATTGCAGATATCGATAAGGTATTTAGTATGGAAGAACTTGCAAGTGGTAATGTGATGTTTGTTGCAACCGGTGTCACGACGGGAACTTTCCTAGACGGCGTTCGTTTTAAACCATGGGGTGCAACGACTCAATCCATTGTCATGCGTTCTGAGTCTGGTACAATTAGACGTATCGAAGCTGAGCACCGCTTTGACACAAAACCACGTTACTAGAAAACTGGAGTAGATGAATGCCACAAGCGACACGCCAAGAAGTTTGGGATGCCCCTATTGAAAAAATCTTTGATGTTATCACGAAGTATGAGGACTATCCTCAGTATGTGGATGGCTGTTCAAGCACTCAAGTTTTGAGCCGTGAAAATGGAGTGGCCAAGGTTGAATTTGGTCTCAACCTCATCAAGAAGTTTAAGTATATTCTCACTCTCAATGAAACGAAGCCCACCGAAATTTCTTGGAGTTTTGAATCGGGAGATATTTTTAAAAAGAATGAAGGCTCTTGGAAGTTTAAAGACCTTGGTGACGGAAGAACACAAGTGGACTATTCACTCGAAGTTGAAATTAAGGGCTTCGCTCCTAAGACACTTGTGAATAGCCTAACAGAGAAGAATCTTCCGGCAATGCTTAAGAGTTATCACGAGCGCTGTAAGGCATAGGATAAGAAGGAGTCAGGATCATGGGCCAAAATAATAATGAAGGAAAGGGCGAGGGCTCTCTACAAGATATCATTAAAAGAGTGGTCAGTGTTGGTGTTGGCGCCGCTTTTATGACGGAGGAGTCGGTTCGCAATATCCTTGGGGACCTACCTCTCCCAAAGGACATCATCTCTGGTCTGGTTCAAAATGCGAAAGGGGCCAAGGAAGAATTCTCAAAGAATTTAGGAGAAGAGTTTCGCGGCTATCTTAAAGGACTCGACACCGAGAGGATCATTGATTACATCGCCGAAAACTATGATGTCGAAGTGAACGCGAATTTTAGTTTTAAAAAGAAAAAAAATAAGAAGGCGAGTAACGTAAAGGCCAAAGAAAGCAAGGACGAAGGCAAGTAGCCATGAACAGACAAGAGCTTATTGCCATTCGTCTGAATCTCATCGAAAGAAATTTTCATCCTGAAGCAAGACCCACTATCGTGGCCGTCTCTAAGCGCCAGCCCTTTAGCGATATTGAATGCGCCTATATGGCGGGCATTCGTGACTTTGGCGAAAACCGCGTGGAAGAGCTCGTTGAAAAAGCGCAGCTTGCCTATGAGCGCGGCATGGATGATATTCGCTGGCACTATATTGGAAACCTTCAAACCAAGAAAATTAATAAACTCCTAAGGGCCCCGCGCCTCGTCGCCATTCACAGTGTAGATAGCTTTGAGCTTCTGCAAAATATTGGAGAGAGAGAAGAGCACTTTGTGGGAGAGAAGTGTGACATTCTCCTCCAGGTCAATACTTCAAATGAAGCCGAAAAATCGGGCTTTATTAATTGGGATAATCTTGCGGCAGCAGTAAATCTTCTTCTTAAAAGAGAGGAAGGACCTTTTCACCTTCATGGTCTAATGACCATGAGTAAGCTTCGCACCAATAACTTTGAAGAGGATGCTTTTAAGTGCTTTGAGCAACTTGATAAAATTAGAAAATCTCTCATCCAAGATTTTGACCTCGAAGACCTTAAGCTCTCCATGGGCATGAGCAATGACTACCTGATTGCCCTGCAAGTGGGCACCGACTATCTCCGCCTTGGTGGCGCCCTCTTTGCCCCTGATGCCAATAATGACTGACTTTTAGTCACCCCCCTAAAAGAATTTCTCTTGAGCCCCTCTCTAAGCTGATTTTGGCTAAGATCAAAGAAAACTTATGATGAGGTCACTTATGATGAAATGGATCACGCTTTTCTTTCTTTTGAGCAGCTATGCTCAAGCTAATATTTGTGAACAGACTCAAATGCGAATCGTTGGAGGCACAGACTTCTACAAGAGCTTCCTCCAAAATAGCCACTCCCTCAAACAGGCCTATACCTTCTATTATCAGGCCGTCGATGATGTTCTTGAGGAGCACATTGACAACAACTGTGGAAGAGGAAGTGAAGCGCTCGATCGCGAGCACCATGCTCTTTGCCATGACACTTGTGCCGTCGAGGCCCGCGACTTTCATGAGCGCATTGGTACGAAGTTTTTAAAGAAAACTAAAATTAAGAATTTGACCAGAGAATGTCGCAGTATCTGTGACCTTGAATTTGATTGTGAGAATGATGCTCTTTGCAGGGCAGGTCTTTAAGAAGGAGTGTCTTCTTTTTAGGCAGTGTCATAATCCTTGGTGATGGGCACTCTTTAAGCCTTTGAAATAGGTAAGTGAACTTGGCATCATGATTGCTTTTTATACTAGTACAACCCCATTTTTAGTGTTGAGCCCCACTGGGAGATAGAACCCACTGGGGCTTAACAATAAAACCTCCTTTGATATCTAGTCGGTATCTCTTTTTTAGATATTCCTAGTAAAATTAGGTAGTTATAAAGCCTTTTCACTCTATAGGAATTTCCCAGTCATTGACGTAGAGAATCAATTTAGTAAAAGTGGACAAAAATAAATTCCAGCGAGGGTGAAATGGAAACAACGACACAAGAAACAACTGAGCGTAAGGTCCCAGAGCTTTCTCTCTTAAGTTATGTAGAGGGAAGTGAGAATGATAAGACGACCTTTATTAATGATCTCTTTGGCGGTCTAAAAGATTATGGTTTTATCATCTTAAAAGATCATATTGTTGATCAGGCTAAAGTGGATCGTGCTTATGAATATGTTCATGAGTTCTTTCAGTTACCTCAAGAGACGAAGCTTAAGTATTACGATAAGAATATTGCCGGTCAACGCGGCTTAACTCCTTTTGGGACAGAACACGCGAAGGATAATCCTAATCCTGATCTTAAAGAATTTTGGCATGTTGGGCGTGAGCTCAGTGCTGATTCTCAATATAAGGGTGTTTATCCTGAGAACCTATGGCCCACGGAGATTCCTGAATTTAAGAAGGCCTTTACTGAGCTCTATGATGCCATGGATGCGACAAGTGTTGTGCTCCTTGAGGCCCTTGGGATTGCTCTTGATGTGAAGCCTGGCTTTTTTAAGGAGATGGTTAATGATGGGAATTCGATTTTAAGAACCATTCATTATCCTCCTACAAAGGGACAGGATACGAAGAATTCAATTCGCGCTGCCGCCCATGAAGATATAAATTTAATAACCATGCTTGTTGGAGCGACGGCCTCTGGGCTTCAGCTCTTAGACCGTGATGGCACTTGGCTTGATGTTAATTCTAAGCCTGGTCAAATTGTTGTGGATACAGGGGATATGATGAGTCGTCTGACAAATGATGTGCTTCCTGCGACAACCCATCGAGTTGTTAATCCTGATAGTGATGGTGAGAGAAGATACTCAATGCCTTATTTTGTGCACCCTCATTCTAAGGCGATGCTAAGCTGTCTTGACTCTTGTGTGGGTTCAGGGCGTAAGCATGAAGATATCACGGCAGGTGATTTTCTTAATCAGCGCTTAAGAGAAATTGGCCTTATAAAATAATTTAAAGAGCGATCATGCTCTCACCGAAAGGAGAGCATGGTTCCTCTTATTGTTGGTTTCGCTTTCTTTGCTTTCGGATCTCTTTTTTTGTACATCCGCATGGTTTTTGAGTCTGAGGCAAAGGTTGTCTCTGGGACTGTGGTGGGTCTTGAAAGAAAAATCTCTCAAATGGGCACGGGAAAGTCGCGCCGCCGCTCTGTTCTTTATCGGCCTTTGGTGGAGTATGCCTTTAAAGGGCAAAACTATCGCTTCACTCCTGACTCCTCTTCAAGTAATGGCATCTTCAAGTACAAAATTGGCCAAAAAGTTAAACTCTTAAGCCTTGATAAAGGAGCAGAATATGTTCTTTTAAAAGAGGGCTCTCTCAAGATGATCAGTGTCCTCTTTATTCTTATTGGCCTTGGTGTGATGGGCGTTGGGATCAATCTTCTTAGAGATTTTGATTTCACCAATCCCTTTGATTACCTCTTTCATCTCCTTCCGCTTGCGAGTATT
Source organism: uncultured Bacteriovoracaceae bacterium (assembly GCA_950054155.1). Taxonomy (GTDB): domain Bacteria; phylum Bdellovibrionota; class Bacteriovoracia; order Bacteriovoracales; family Bacteriovoracaceae. Next base: position 14,343 of record CATLOT010000044.1, on the reverse strand, counting down.
TTGATCTTTCTCTTGATGGCCAAAATGAAGATGGGCAAAAGAAAGAGGGGACTTAAAGAGAAGGGAATAGAGGGGCAGATGCTTAAATCGGCCACTCTTGAAACAGAGGCGTCTCTCAAGGGGAGGACCATCTACTGGTCTAATCATGAGATTAAAAAAGAGCTTGGAAAGGTGAATAAGCTTGGGGCCTTTGTCACCTTTATCTTTCTCTCCTTCTCGCTGCTCTTTACAGCTCACATGTATAAGAGAATGCAGGGGAGTGCGCGTGAGACACTTTTGGCCTTTATGAGTGACTTGAGTCAGGTTGATGGAGTGATTGAGTTATTGAAAGCGGAAAATCCTGAGGTGATCGGTTTTTTGGCGGGACTGGTATTTACCCTCTTTTGTCTTTTGGGTCTCATCCAACAAAAGAGGGCTTCAATTCATTAGGACTTTTTGTCGGCTTTTTTAGCACCGTTACAACAAGACTTCTTGCCTTTTTTCATGTCACACTGCTTACCTTCACAGCGCTCCTTCTTCTTCATGTCACACTGAGCTTTATCCCCACATTTCTTCCCATGGTGGGCACAGCCTAGAGTAAAGGCGAGCATGCTTGATAGGGCGACTAGCTTCATTGATTTCATCATTGTGTTCATTGTGTTCATAAATAGTTCCTCCTTAAAATCTTACGCCAATTGAGAATTTTGAATTCACAATATTCGTCGTTTGTTCTTCAGTATCTGTGAAAGATTCGGTTTGGGCAAGGGCCTCCGCCGAGCCTTCAAAGTAAAGTGAGTAGGTTGCGCTTACTCTATTGATGTAGCCTAATTTCACAATGGGTAGCGCCATGGTTGTCCCCGTTGAGACGGTGTCATTAATCGTCGTGTCACTGAGACCGTAGCCCGCGGCAATTCCTAAATAGATATTATCATCACTCATATGAAAGTTTTCAAAGTGATAGAGGATTTGAGCGGTAAGCATATAGCGGCTAGTGGGGACATCAAGACCAGGGTCTTCAATGGTGGCATTCTCCCGATCAAGCCTTAGTCCAACACCCCATTCCCAGTGCACTTGAAAATGGCGTGAGTAAATAAACTCAAATTGGTAACCCACACGGGCCGTTGTTTTCTCATCTTCAGTTTCACTGACACTCTCACTCATGGCAAGAGTGTAGCTTCCTTGAAGATTCCAAAAGCCTTTTTCTTTAAAGACGAGTTCCTCTTTAGGGGCGAGCTGAATTTTAGGGATCTCGGTATAGATGCTATCAATATTGTTAGTAAAAGTGACGTAGTCATTCTTAGCAAAGGGGACAGCACCTCTCTTGTCTTTAAGTTGCCACAGGCTCAGATTGCGATTGACCTCAATAGCACGGGCAGTGAAACTAGAGTGCTTGGTCGTAAAGAGGGACTCTTGACCTATACTGACACCCTCTTCAGCACCTCTTCTGATAATAAAGGTCTTCCCTGTGGTTGATACGGCCTGGATGAGAATGAGCTCATCGTCAGCACTTGAGAGCTCTGTAAAGAAAACGAGGCACAGAAGAAAAATCTTTTTAAGCACAATCTTGCTTGGGATCTTAAAAGACATCATACTGATATTGTAATCTAATCTCAAAGTCCTAGGTAGCTAAAACAAATGCCGCTCTCTTTGTAGAACTTGAGGAAAAAAGTATGTCACCTAAGAAAATTGCCCTCTTTCTCCTATCCTTTATTGTCTTGGCCAGCACCTATTTCTTCTTTTCAAAGAAGAAGGTCTTTGATGAAGTTCGCCGCAAGCAAGTGAGCCTTGAAAAAGAGCTTAAGCAATACCAAAAACCAAGAAAACCCGGGCAAAGTAAGCAAGGTAAAATTGGTCCTAAGATCGCCCTCGTTAAAGACCCCAAGAGTGAATATAAGAAGAGGCAAAGACCGGTGGTCTCTCTTAAGGAATTGTCGCTTCCTCCCGCGCTTCGTCGGGCAGAGGGACTCTTTAGCTTTTCAAATCAGGGCTACACCCAATTGGTGAAACTGCGCGCTCTTCCCAAGAGGGAGGGAGTTGAAGAGCAGTTAAGTGAGGATCAAAAGTTAGGGGAGTTTCGAAACCATCTTATTGTTAAACGAGAGGCCATTTTAAATGAGGGTGAAGGCCTTCCTCTCGTGGTTAATTCAAGAACCCAGCGCATGGGAATAGTGACGGGAATTATCAGTGTGACTTTTAAAGATCGGGAGTCCTATGATCATCATCTCGATCTCATTGGGAAGGCCCGCGAGGACTTTCGCGATTTGCCTCTCTCTGTCAGGCGTGAGTTCTCTCATCTCTTTTTGGTGCTCTTTGAAATTGAGGGGGACTTCACCCTCGCTGAGCTTTTAAAGCTTGAAGAGTGGATCAAAGGCCAGGGCGTGGTCTCCAAGGCGAAAGCAGAGGTTTTAGAGGGAGGCAAAGGCCCTCTTTAAGTCCTTGATTTCATATAAAAAAAACAGGTCAATTTTCTCCTTAAAATTCCCGATAAAGTAGAGGGAATGAGACAGTTAAAAAACCAACTCTATTTACTAGGAACCCTTAGTCTTGTGCTAAGTGGTTGTATCGAAGCGCCAAAGAGCAGCTCCGAGGCGAAGACCTTTACTGAAGATAATCCTGAAGTGAATAGAGTGAACTCAGACGTCAAATTGATTACGGGAACCCCAGAGAGTTTGGCCTATGAGGGGATCACTTATGAGTTTGTCCCCGATAGTCCGATTCCTGCAGGGGTGCGCGTAGTGGCCCAAAACCTGCCATCGTGGGCGACCATTGATGAGAGCACGGGTGTCATCACGGGTAATCCTACGGGCTTTGGAATTACCAATAATATTCTGATCACCGCCTATAGAGACACTCAGTACACCCAAATTGGTCCCTTTAGTTTGCAAGTCTTTGGTGACCCTCTCTTCGCTCATCAGTGGCACCTTAAAAACACTGGTCAAAATGCCTTTGCTCAAGCTGCTGGCAATAGTGGTGTCGATCTTAGTATGGAACAGGTCACAAGTAGTCGTGTTTTAGGAAGTGGAGTGAGTATTGCGATTAGTGATACAGGACTTGATGTCACTCATCCTGAACTTGTGAATAATCTCTTTCCTTGGCATCGCGATTATAATAGCGCCAATGAAGATTTCTATGGCAACCCAAGGCCCATTGGCAGCAGTGGAGATCACGGCACCAGTGTTGCGGGGATTATCGCCGCTGAAGGCTGGAATGGAGAGGGAGGGCGAGGCGTTGCTCCTGGCTCTCTCGTGAGTGGTCTCAATTATATTAACTCTATTCAAAGCAATGAGATTAAACTTGATCAGGCCAGTGGCCCTTACACGCTCTTTAACTATTCCTATGGTGAAAATTTTTATCCGAGCTCCTCTACTTTTGATAGCACTTATCAAGACCAACTCCTTGAGGGTTATCTCAATGGAAGAAACTTTCTCGGTCAGTCCTATATTAAATCAGCTGGAAATTCTTATTCAGAGTGTGATGATGATTATCGCTATACTTATCTCATTGAAGGCGTGGGCATTTGCTACGCTCACAATGCCAATATGGATAGTGAGAATAATATGATCCCGACGATTGTCGTGGGCTCTGTTAATGCCAGTGGCGAAAAATCGAGTTATTCTTCGACTGGCTCAAGCTTGTGGGTGAGTGGCCTTGGGGGCGAATTTGGTTTCTATGAGCCTGCCATTGTGACCATTGACCAACAAGGCTGTGGTAAGGGCTATTCTCGTGATGGTGTTAACTTTACTAACTTTATGATTGGAGAAGACCCCCTCAATGACAATTGTGACTACACTCATATGTTTAATGGAACCAGTAGTGCAGCTCCCATGGTGACCGGGGTTGTGGCCCTTATGCTCGATGTGAATCCCACCTTAACGGCTAGAGATATTAAATATATTCTCGCTGTCACGAGTGACAAGGTAAATGATCCTACCTTTACGGGAGCTCCTCCTCACGCTAACTCAGATTTCTTTACTCTTAGTGGTCACACCTATGAACAAGGTTGGGTTACCAATGGGGCAGGATACTCCTTTCATAACCACTTTGGCTTTGGCCTGGTCAATGCCGATAAGGCGGTGGCCTTGGCCAGAGTCTATAATTCCTCTTGGGGAAGTCTTGTTCATCTCAATAAGGATTTTTCAAGCACAACTTATCGCGCGACTCCAGGAAGCTCTATTCCCGATGAATCGGCAACAGGGAGAACAAGTTCGATTTATGTGAATTCCAATTTAACTATTGAGGCCGTTCAGATCAAAGTGAATATTACTCACGGTCGCCCAGGTGATCTTGGGATTGAGCTCACAAGTCCTAGAGGCACAAAGAGTATTCTTCTCAATATTAATAACTCTCTTCTTATTCCTCTGGAAAATGATGACGAAGAGCCTGAGTGGGTTGCCGACCTCACCGATTTGGTTCTGAGCTCCAATGCTTTCTATGGGGAAAGTGCTCAGGGCTGGTGGACCATTAAAGTCATTGATGGTTTAGGCGCTAATACGGGCACTGAATTTGATATGGCCACCAATCAAACGGGCACCCTTGATCAGTGGGATATTAATATTTCAGGTCATTAAGAAGACCACCCACGAGATCATCTTCTGTAAGACTAAGGTGCCACTTTCTGCGGTAATCATTGAGACCTGTGAATTCTTCTAAAAAAAGGCGGTACTCTTTTGAGTACAGGGGAGCATAGCGGTAGTAGGAGATCTGAAAGATATCAGAGCGTAAGGCCTTAACGGCTTCTCTTTCAAGCTCATCAAGATCAACTCCATCCTTTGAAAGAAAGCGGTAATACTCGGCATTCTTTGTAAAACCAAGCGCTTCATAAGCACAGCTTAATTCCCGGGCCTGGGCCTGACGGTGCTTTTGATGACCGAGAAGAACCCCGATTCTCATGGCCTTAAGTTTATTTTCAATAAGGATTTGATTCTTAGAGCAGCTGAGTTTTTTCATCTCTTCACACATGATGATATTAAGAGATTTTCCTGCGCTCAGGTCGCCATTGGCAATGGCGTTTTCCATACACTCTTGATCTTGATGACACCTCTCTTTGAGGTTAAATGCGGCCATCACAGCACCGTAGTGATTAAGAAGTCCCGGCATCTGCTCCTGGCCTAACTTATTTTCAAGGGAGGGAAGGGCGGTATCTTTTATAAGGCTTTTGACCTGATCACGAGATAGGACAGGATTAAGGGCAAGAATATCAATCGCTGCTGCCGCCACTAAGGGAGTCGCGCCACTTGTGGCACCAAAGTGATAAAGAGCACCATATCCATCAAGAGTCTTAAGCTCTTCGTTAGCGGGAGCAAGGACCAGAAGGTCCGGATGGACTTGAGTGTCTGCACTTGTGAGACCAGAGGGAGCATAGCTTCCTACCATCATCGCCTTTGAGTTAATTTCAAGATCACGCACAGGGGTTGGAAAATCATTACCGGAAGCAAGAAACCACAGAATATCTCTTTCATAAGCGTTCCTCGCAAGTTCTGGCAACTTGGCATGACTCCACCCAAGAGAGTTTGAAATTACTCGTGGATAGAAATCATTATCTTTATATTTTTTAAAGGCGTAGGAATACATTGTTCCAATCGTCATTGCTTCTAGGCTCATGAGGTCGGCGTAATTGGTCATGCGAAACGGAGTGGGGCCTGTCAAAAGATTCGCGACACTGGTGCCATGATTGGCGCGCATGCGTCTGCGACCGTTGAGCTGATGGGGAATGTGAATATCGCGCTCAACAGTAATATGCTCTTCTTCAAAACCAAGATCAAAGATGGCGAGGGGAACTTTCTTGATCTCTTGGGTGGCCTCAAGGGTTTTAAGAAAGTCAGAAGCAAGGTCACTGCCCGTATATTCTTTGGCCCAGTAGGGCGTCAGTTTCTTTTCAAGGATGCTTATCTCGCCTGGAGCACAGGTGAGAGAAGCATAGGTTTGAGCACATAAAAGGAGAGGGAGAATCAATTTCTTCATGCTCTTATTTTAGCAATGAGGTGTGATCCTAAGGGCTTAAGTGTCTTTTTTACTGGGGGCGAATAAAGTTTAAACAGCCTAAAATTCGTGGCGATTTCGTAGCTCATGCGCTCAAAGCGTTTCCCTCATAGCTCTAAAAATGTAGTAAAAACAATGGGTTAAGTGGAGAGGGCGATAATTCACGCTATTCTATCTCTAGGCAAGAATTAACAGAGCAATCTGTTCAAGTGAAATCTTCTCAATCCCTCGCGAGAAAACTCGATAAGGATAGTGGAGTTATGAGAAAAGTAGTGAATATTATTCATCTATTGGCCTTAGCACTTTTCGTCGGTTGTGTTGCCGGGGAAGGGGGCAAGAAAAAGGCAGACTGTGCGACTGGACAAGAATTTGATTCAGTGTCGCGAAGTTGTAAGGGGGCGATTGTGCTTCCCGATGCTCCTACACCTCTCACGAAGTCCGTCTCTATTCTTGAGGACAGTGGCTACAATGCTATTACTCTTGAATACCAAGATGGTGAAAATGATTTTGCGACGAGCTGTAGTGTCAGCTCTGGCTCTTCTCAAGGTTACATTAAGTCCCTTGATCTTCAAGGTCTGCGCATTATCAGTAATAATGACATCGTTGATCCTTCAAATACATACGTCACTATTTCTCAAGCTCTTATTCCTACCGCCGTTCCAGCGGTCAATCTCAACCTCGGTATTATGAGAGAGATTGAAATTGTTCTGCCCTCCATTGGCAGTGCCACATCGTCAACGATTGCGTCTCTTATCAATGTTCCCCCTGTGAGTAATTATGTGCAGGCGGCGATTCTCGCCAATCAGGTCATGGTTCCTCAAACGGGGGCCTTTCCCCTTGATGAAGTGGAGTGTGGTTGTACGGGTGGACTTTGTCGCGTTGGGATCACTCCTGTCGAAGACTTTAATGGGACGACTGAATTTTCTTACACCCTTACAGATAAAGACGGAACAAGTGCTAGTCAGATTGTTCGCCTCAATATTACAAGTGTTAACGATGCGCCGGAAGTGACCCTGATTACTGGTCGCACAGTGAATGCAACAGAGAAGTATGACCATGATCCTCTGTGCTCTTATTCAGCGATGGGAAATCTTCTCTCGGATACTTTTGATGCCTGCCATGGCGTCCCAGTCCAGGCCATTGTAACGGCCAATGATACAAGAGATGGTGATCCGACATCCTTTAATCTCTCTTGGTTTGTTGATAGTCCCGCAGTTCATGGAACTGTTATTCTTGATCCACTGACCGCAACCTATACGTATACAACGACAAAGGAAGAGGCGACTGATAGCTTTTCAGTTTACGCTGTTGATAGTCAGGGGGGGAGAAGTCCTTCAGTCACAATTACAGTCAATATCACCAATGTCGATGACCCACCAATTGGCACACTCTCATCTCTTTCAAACTTTAATGAAGATGGTAGCGCTGGTGTTGTGACACTGACCTATACAGATGAAGAAGATGCGGAAAATGATTCGGCCACACGCTGTGCGATCACTCAAGCCTCAAAGGTCTATCCAGATGGAGGGTGCTCTTGTAACGGCAGTGGTGTGTGTACCGCGATTATCAATGGCCTTCCCAACCAAAATGGCACCGCCTCTTTTAGTTATAAAATCTATGATGCTTCTGTTAAAGAGCCTGAAGCTAAACTTGTTGAATTCTCAATCAATGCCATTGCTGATGACCCCATCGTCTTTCCCAGTGTCGTGACAGATAATTCCATTCAAGGGGATGAGAGTGCGACTTTTATTCCGGCGGACTATTCTTTTACCCTCAATGGGGCCAGTGATGATGATGGCAATGTGATCACCACCTACACGTTAGTGAGTGGTCCTAGTCATGGAAGTATTGATGGCTGTTTGGGAAGTGGCGCTAGCGGTCTGAATTGTACTTACACACCCAATGATGGCAACCTTGCTGATTCCACGGCCCTTGATAAAGAGGTTGGTGCGGGATCTGATCTTGCCCAAGTAGGACTTGGTGCTTTTGGGACCTTCTACGCGAAGACTCTTGGAACCAGTTACAATGGCTTTGAAATTGAATTTAAGAATATGAGAAATAGTGATGAGTCTATTAACACGCTCTATAGTGCTAATGCTCTCGCTTTCACTCAAGGCCCTGGAAAAGTTGTCTTCATTGTTCAATCGGGAATGACGACACCGGCCCACATCAGTGCCGCTATTTCCGCTAACCCAAGTGTTGAAAAATTACTCTTCTTTGAAGAAGGAGCAGGCGTCGTCGGCGGGGCCCAGGTCGGAAGCTTTCTCCTTGCCGGTGGTGTGGCAACAATTGACCAATTCACGATGCGCGCCACTGACCTCACCGGGGCGAGCACGGATCAGGTCGTTCATATTAGTATTAATCCTGTCGATGACCGACCGACCATTTGTGAATACTCAAGCTACGCAGAAACCGATGTCTGTGGTCTTAATGGTTGTATTGGTAATTTCTCTCCTAACACGATTACACCCGATCAAGATGGTCTTATCTTTTATAGCACCTTGACGGGATCTTGCTTTAAATCAAGTGCCGGAGAGTGGGAACCAGTTGAGTCCTTTGTGGCGTCACGAACAATCAATGAACTCAATCCCATTGTCATTGATAATATCAAAGTTGATGAAGGCGGAGGCGCCTCAGAGGATGCGGAATCCATTACGATCACTAATATTGATAGCTCGGATGAAAATCTTGTGCCCCTTGGAAATATTGAAATCTTCTATGATGACTTTAGTTCTGGAGACACAGGAGATGCCACTCCCTTTGCTCTCAGTGGCAGTGGTCCGGTAAGTGCTGACTCTCTTAATATGAGAGTGGTCATTACACCGCAAACGATTAATCCCGCTGATGATGAAAAGAGTTCAGAAATTGAGATCACAGTACAAGATAGTACTGGAAGAAGCACCGAGGTAACTTTCACCGTCAGTGTTCAAAAAGTTTCGGCCACCCATGGGGGTTGGATTTCTTTTGGCGCCACTGGGCCAAAGGTTGATGGTCTCGGCCTTGTCAATGAAGATCGTCTCGTTTGTCCCTATAGTTTGGATCTTTGTGAGGGTGGCAAGAAGTGTGCGGGCACGAGCACGCCTGTGATTAATGCGAGTGCTGATCCTGATAATGCGAATGCTATTTATATGCAGGATAATGGAACGACGAGAACATGTTATCGTCAAAAGAGAAACCAACTGCAAAATATCGCTTTCATTGGAAAGACAGCAAACCCTGTCACTATTAATTACGATCCTGCACTTGGCTCAAATATTCAAGTCTCTGGAAATACCATCTCTATTCTTGTTGTCGATGATACGACGACAACGGATACGATCATTAGCCGTATTAATGGCAATGCAAGTGCCAGCGCATTAGTTAAGGCCATTAATTTAAAAACGGGTGAGGATCAGGACTCACCAGCGACAGTCACGGTCAATGCCCTTGGCAATAGTAATTGGGAAAGTTTTGAAACTTATTGTAATGCCACGCCAGCGGCGCTAGAGCCCGCTTGTGGTGTGGCCGGAGTTGACTCCTGTGTGGGAACTCAGTCTCCTCGTGGTCTCATTGCCCCCACAAAGAGAGACAGTCGCTATTGGGATGAGCAGGCCAATGTCTGTTACCGCTCAACGGGTACTACCGTTAATAGCTGGGAAACCTATGATGCTCCGGCGGAAGTTTCACTTTCTTGGAATCAATTTGTTGTTAATGGCAGTGCGAGCATTAGCGAATATCGCGTTTTTAGAAGACTCGCTTCCGATGAGTTTGATTTTTCAAAACCCATTAACCGCAACACCATAACTGGAAACTCAACAACGTATACCTATGTTGATAATGCTCAAAATTCTGTAACGCCACCGGCTCCGGGCACCGTTTACTACTATGTTGTTCGTCCGGTTGTGAATGGGGTACTGACTTCCACGGCCGCAGAAACAGGCACTAATGCTGTTGGCATTGTGCGGATTATGGCCCCGCCCAAGAATATGGCCTTTGCCCATCGTTGGATGATTAATAAGCGCGTCTGCTCTCAGATGAATCGCTCAAGCGATCCAACCAATAATTATCGCTGTGAATATAAAGGACCTGGAGACACTTTAGTTTCGGGGACCTCTTATTACGATTTTGGTCGTGACCTTCTCATTGATCGCTTTGAAGCGGGCTGTCCTTATTCTCCGGCACCGGCCTGTCCTGGTACTTTTGACAATAGTTGTATTGGCGTGAGTAACCCTAATGGCAGCATCACTCCTAGTGCTGCTCATAAGGTCTACTATTCGCGCTCAGAAGGGAAGTGTTACTACAACGCGACAGGTGGAATCAATACGTGGGTAGAGTGGAATAATCTTACGACTGTTCAACTCGCGACTTACTTTGCCAACTACGAGCCTGACACTACTAACCTTGATGCGACTAATCCTCAGTTTGATAGCAACAATGATAAGCAGTACCACCGCTCTTCTTTACCACCTCTGACCAATATCAATCAGGCCAATGCCAACCTCTTTTGCACGGGTCTTGAAGATATTCAACATGAGGAACTTCTCGGTGTCAGTCGCGACCTCTCTCATCGTATGCCTTCAAGAAAGGATCAAATTGTTTACTCCATGTGGGATCAAGATACCCTTAACGATAGTGCCATCGCTGTGACAGAAACAGGACTGAGTCTTAACTCAAGCAGTAAGTGTAATAGTTCTGGAGCGAGTGGCCTTGAAAATGGTTATGTTGATTTTGATAAGCCTGATAGTAATGATTTCTATTCTCTTCCGGGAACTGATGCTTCAGGAATTCGCTCACTCACGACGGGCTCCAATGAGACGGCCAATTGTACGAGTGCTTTTGGTGTTCAGGATGCCGTTGGAAATGTGAGTGAGTGGACAACAAATGGCTTTAGCTGCCCACTTCTTAGTCAGTGTGTGACCAATGAAAATCTTGTCATTCAGGGAGTCGAGTTCGTCAGAGTGAGGCCCACGACTAATGGTCTCGCGATCGGTGTGATTTTTGAGCGAGGCACCCTTGGTCAACCTGTCGCTGTTTTAACTTCGGGCTCAGCGAGAATTATTCGCGTTGATCTTAATGAGTTGACGACAGAAAATGTTAATAATGTCGTGAGCGAAGTGAATGGCTTTGCTGCCGCTAGTAACCTTGTGACGGCCAGAGTGGTGGGGACCGGGACAGATCCTGTCGCGGTCTTTGGTAACACCGCTTTTATGGGAATTGAACTTACGGGTACCAATGATCAAATGATGATCTCTGAAGATACGTCAGACAACTATGGCTACTGGACTCTTGATGGGCTTCGCGGTCCCTGCGTTGACAGTGACTCTGATCTGATTTGTGATGAGAATATTTCAAGCTGGGCCATTGAAGATGAGCGCTTTAGTGCCGGTCGTTTTCTGACGCCCCTTGGTCTTCCTGCTCACGTAAGCAGTGTGACTAATTTCACTACCGACTACGACCTCTTTGAGATTGGACCCACTTCAGGGATCACTTCTTTAAGACTTCACGATGATACTGTTACTTTTAATAGTCGCGTGATCGCCTCGGAAGCCACGGGATGTGGCGGGCTCTCTGCCGGCGGCAGTTATATGTCTGGAAACGGCAGTGGGGTGTGGAATCTTGAGGCCCATCCTTGTAGCGAAGGCTTTGGCGTTCTCACTTTACAAGATGTGACCTTTAGAGCGAATGATGCCCAGGATTTAAATTTCACTATTCGCTATATCGATGATGCTGGAGTTAACCCCATGGTTGAAGTGAGTGGTAATACCGTGATCGTCGATCTTCAAGAGTTGCCTGCTGCGACACCTGAAAATATCGTGATCGCTGTCAACAACTTCGTTAACGCAGGGACGGTACCGAGCCTTAATATCTCTGCCTTTGTCAGTGGTGACCCTCTCGCTCTTCAGGCGGCCTTTGCAACTCCCGTCAGTTTCACGGATCTTCGCGATGACGCTGTCTCTAAGAGAGTCGATGTGGGCTTTCGCTGCGTCTTAGAAGTTCCCTATAGTGACACGCCCTCTGGTGGCGGCACCGCTTATGACGAGTAGCAAGATCGACTAAGCGCACGCTTGTGCTATCCTTAAGGTCTTAAGGAGAAGGTTATGGGTTTTTTTAATAAGAAGAAATCAAATCAAAATAAGAATAGCGGTAAGGTCCTGGCCTTTCTCAATCAAAAGGGTGGGGTAGGAAAGACCACTATGGCCTTTAATACCGCCCACGCCCTCGCAAGCTCTGGTAAGAGGGTGCTGTGCTTAGATATGGACCCCCAATCCAACCTCTCTCTTCTTTGTGGTGTGGATACTGATGAATCAGATAAACCAACGATTCATCAACTCCTTATTAATTCCATTAAAGAGCTTAAGCCTCTTCACGCAGGAGCCCTTCTTCATGATGTGATTGAAAAAGGGGAGTACGTGGATATCCTTCCCGCAGGCCAAGAGCTCAGTGGTTTTGAATTGAGTGTGGCCGGTATTTCAATGCCCCGCCAACTTATCCTTAAAAAATTTCTTGAAGAGAGCGCACTCTTAGAGCGCTATGATTACGTGATCATTGATGGGCCTCCAACTCTTGGCCTTCTCGTGGTCAATATCATGTGCGCGGCCCACGGCCTCTTAGTTCCCTTCAGACCTGACGAATTCAGCCGCAAGGGTCTTGGTCACTTCTATGAAGTGCTCTCCAATATTGAAGATATGGGAGTAGGGGCAACCCCACAGGTTGTCGCTCACATCCCCAATCTGGTGGACCTGCGCCGAAAGATTGAAAGCGAAGACCTCTCGCGTATACAGGCCGAGCTTGAAGAGGAATTTGGTGGCGGCTGTGTCACAGAACCCTTCTTTAATCGCGCCCCTCTCGTGCGCTCTCAGGCCGAAAGAAAGAGTGTCTACGAATTTCAAGCAAAGGAATTTCTCGCACTCCAAGGGCAATTTGATTCAATCGCCCAAAAAATTAATAACTGGAATCACTCGGAGTCCCTATCATGAGCAAAAACCCCCTCTTTGTTGTCACCAATAATGGAAAGGATGTCGAAGCCGCCGAAGGCTTCTTTGATGCCATCATCAAGAAAATGGGCCTTTCCCCAGTCCTCGAATTCCTCCAAATGATCTTCGACATTCTCATGGAACAAGTCGGAGGCCTCGTCGCCCTAGAACTCTTTCGCGGCATCCTCGACGAAGTCGTCGACACCCTAGAAAAATCCCTCAAACTCATCGACCCCGTCCTGGCCTTCAGCATCTTCAAACGCTAACCAAAAAGTGCCAGGTCGACTTTGGCAAAAGGGGACCTCGGTCCCCCCCCACCAAGCACCAACACCCACCAAACACGAGTTGACAGAAAACAGTTACCGCACCTCCAAACCAACCACCCCCAACCCCCAACCAAAAATCCATGCTAAAATAAAATTAATCCATTTCTAATAGCAGCTAAAAAAAATAAACCCTGTCGGATCAAGCCTTCTTAATTTAAAAGATGGCTCGTACAGTGAAGCGTGACAAAGGTGTAATTATGATACTTCAGACGAGAGGTGGTACTGTGAAAATCTACCTTAGTAGCATTCTCTTTCTTTTTTTATTTGATAGCGGTGCCAAAGATATCATTTGTAAACGCCTCGACTCATCTCACCCCTATGCAAAAAGGTCGAGACGAAAAGTGCGGGTAGGAAATGAATATAAATACATCTACAAAATGGATGAAGATTTATATGAAAAGAAACCAATTTTTCAAGGGAATATTATTCTTTCTGGTCTACAATTCTTAGAAAAGTCATATAAGTTAGACCCGCTGAAAGATATTACCTGTGATTTAGATAATGGTATTTTAATCTGTCCAAAGAGACCTGTTTCAAAAGACCGGTTCGATTCTCAGGACATTATATTTCCTTTCAGTGAGGAGCAGGCATTAAAAAATGTGGATCATAAGGAACATCCTCCCGAAAGTATTGTAGATCAGGTAGTTAATCTTCATTTTCCAGTCGAGATTTTTAAATTCTTTAGTAACTATAGTGAAATGCCTGAATTTAAAGAATCAAGGTATACGCTTAGTCGATTTGACAGCAGAGTTTTCCATGGAAAAGTGTTTATTTCTAATATGGGGATTGCATTTTCTAGTAGTTCTGATAATGAAATAAGCAAATACTGCGCTATCCAACTAAACGTAAAAGACTGGCCCCTTTATAAGGGAGATTTAACAATTCCTCCTTATAAGCAAAAAGAAGCAGCACAAAGGACCCAAAAGAAGCCAGATCAATATTGGCAAGAATAAAAATAAAGAGAGGGGACTATGCCCCTCCTGTCCTCTGAGCAACCTTCCAAATATAAGCCGCCAACCTATCCACCTCATCTTTATATTTCTCCTCCCCCTGAAGCCGAAACAAAACCTCAACCTCCCGAAGAGAAGCATAACTCGTAAAATAAA
>CATLOT010000043.1 GCA_950054155.1 uncultured Bacteriovoracaceae bacterium | reverse complement strand
TAAGTATTTTTGGGATAATGGTCCCTTCAATGTGGAAAATCTTAACTCCGCTTTTGAAGCCTCCCTTCATTTTGATGAATTAAAGAAGAAAGATGGCCTTAATCAGGTTAAGACCTTTGTTAATAATGACAGGGCTCGAGATGGTATTCTTCGCCTCAACACTCTTGATAAGCGCACCAAAACCCTTAATAGCTTCAATAAGGTGAGTTCTTACGATAACTTTCAAGAGAGCCTTGCAAGCACAAAGAAATCAATCAATGAGTTAATTTCCTATCCTCAAATGAATAGTGTGGTGATGGTACTCGCTAACAAAGTAAGCTCATTTCAAAGCTTCGTTGTTCAGAATAATTGGCGAACTCTTACAAGAATCTCAAAAAGAGTGAAGTCTCGTATTTCGGGCCGCTCTGTTCAAACTCCCGGTTTTTTCACATCTCGTAAGTTGGAACTGCTCTTAAGGGTCACGAAGAAAGATGTTGAACAGATGAAAACGGTAACGATGGGCTCCGTTCTCAAAGATACAGATAAGCAAACAATCGTGGCAAAGCTTAATACCTTTAATACTGAACTTTCAATGCTTGAAAGGTATGTGACGACTCTTGGGAATTTTAATGGCAGTTTTAAAACTTTAGAAACTCGATACAAAACTTGGTTCAATGATGTTGCACCTCAAATCGTTCTCACTAAATTAAAAATGGAAAAGGATACTCAAAACATGGCCTTTGCCCTCTTAGGCCTTGGTGGGTTCCTCTTTCTTGCTCTCATTGGTGGTGTTTTTGTTTATCGTTACAATTCAAGAAAGGGACAAAAAGAAGTTGAAGCTCGTATTTTAAAGTTCGTACAAGACGGTCTCTTTCCTCTTGAAAATAAAGTGACTGAGAATGCCAGTAGTGAAGATTTCAACCGTGAGTTTGAACGCTGTAGAGAGTACTTTCATAAGAGAATTTCCTTTGGAACTGTTTTTCAAGAAGCGGTACCCTTCAGTAGTATTCTTCTGGATTCCAACCTCAATGTAAGTTGGGCCAATGAACTCTTCTATGAGCATTGGAATCTTGATGAAACTCACCGTGAGGGGAGTTCAATTAGCTGGGATTTTCTTCAACAGTATACGAACCTTGGTGAGGATGATCCGGTGCTGATGGCCCACAATCAGGGGATTGCTGGGATTTACCAAATTCAAGTAAAAGATCCCCGTACAGAAGAGTCACTTCCCTATGAAATGTATGTCTCACCAGTTGAGTACTCAAAACAAAAACGAATTATGATTTTCTTCTATCCCCTAAGAGGATTAGAGGAGACCCTTTCGATTCAGACTAAATCGATTGTCGGTCCCATTAGAAAAACCCTCGACTCCTTTGTCGCTGGAGAATTCACAAGCTCTACCATTGAAAAACTTCATAAAGACTTTGAAGTGGCAGGAATTGGGGAGCTCTTTGATAAATTTCAAGATTATTACAGGTCAACTCAGAATATTCGTGAAGAGTTGATGCAAGAAATTCAGAGTCTTGAAAATTCAGTGAATGACCAACTCAAACTTATTTCTGATCTTGAGGCCTATAATCATAGAAAAGTGAATCTTGTTCCCGATACGAAGAAAAACTTCGAAAATACAAAGGCAGCTATTATTCACAATATTGATCTTCGTTATGATCTTGAGTCTGTGTTTAATACTTGTTTGAATATTTCGAAGCTCCTTTTGAAGGAAGAAACAAATCTCATGAATGATGCCATTAAGTCTCGTGGCATTCTTGAGGAAAATGGCAAAGCCTTTGCTTCTGTGAATAATACCAAAGAAGATTTCAAGGTTCTCAAAGAATCAATGGATGAATTAAGAGCACGTCTTAATCAGTCGCTAGAACAAACACTCATGTTTATGAAGAAAGAGGGGATTGATCCTAAGTTTGAGTCTAGTATTGGAAAAGTAAGAATGGAGATGAAGGGAGTGGAACAAATCCTTCAAAATTTCTCCAAGGTTCTTCGTAATCTTGACGTTGCCTTAGGAAAAATGGCGCTTATCACTCAGCAAGTTGAGCCCATTGACTTTAGTCAGGTCGATGCTGTCATTCAAAAGGCAGGGCGTGAAATTGAAGATATGACTTTTGAGTTTGGAAAAATTAATAGAAGTGGTCAACGCTCAGACGATACGATTGTGATGTCTCTTAAAGAACTCCATAATAGTTTTACGACAAATACTGAAATTGATTTTAGTGCCATTGAGCTTGTCGCTAACTACCGCGATGAGGAGAGTGAGTCAGAAGTTATCTTTACGGAAGATCAGGAACTCACTGAGAGTGTTGAGCGTGGGCTTGATGGAGGACGTGAAGTCACTCTTTAGAAAAAGTTTCTTTTATAAAATTTTGAACTTCTTGTTCTAAGTGATCTAGGCCCTGATTGTTATCGATGACAAACTGGGCCTTTTCTTTTTTCTCTTCAATTGAAATTTGTGATTGGATAACTTTTTGAAGGGTTTCCTCATCATAAATCTTATCACGTGAAAGAAGCCGCTTTTTTTGAACATCGGGACTTGTATAGACAATACCATGATAGTCGACGCTTTTAGCGAGATCCTTCTCATAGAGCAGGGGAACATCGTAAATGACAACGAGGTCTTTTTGGTCAATCTTTGAGAGAAACTGCGTTGGCAGCTTAGCATAGAGATAATTTTCAATTTTATCTTTCAAGCTTTTGTCATTGAAAAATTCTTTTCTAAGAGTGGGAAAGTCGATTTTCTCTTGCTTAATAGCTTGAGGACAAACTTGGGAAATATAATCCAGTGTAGATTTATCTGCATAGATCTCATGAATGAGCTGATCAGCGCTGATGACCTTTAGGCCATGACCCTTCATGAGTTCACAGGCACTCGATTTACCTGTCGCAATACTTCCACTTAGACCAATAATGGGGATTGGGCATTGATGGAGGCGCTTTTCTTGGGCTAAGAGTTTAAGACTATTCTTAAGTTTCATCCTAGTCCTTTTGCTTAACCTTAACCCAGTACTTATCAAGTTCTTCTTGGGTCTTTTGGGAAAAGCTGGTTCCTTCTTCAATCAGGAGGTCTTCCATTTGCGAAAACCTTCTGAGAAATTTCTTATTGGCTTTATGAAGGAGCTCCTCTGGGTCTTCTCCAAGATGGCGTGCAAGTTGAGCGGCACTAAAGAGAAAGTCGCCAAGCTCCTCAGCAACTCGCTCCTTATTGATCTGAGTAGGCATAAGCTCCTCTTTAAGCTCCTGCCACTCCTCTTCAACTTTCCAGGCCACTTGCTGAGCATTTTCCCAGTCAAAGTTAAGCTCATTCGTCTTATGCCCAATCTTCTCCGCTGCTTTAAGAGCAGGGTTAAAGAGAACTTTCTCTTTAATGGCCCTCTTTTGGTCTTGCTTCTTTTCTCCTTCTTTAATTTCAGCCCAGGCAGTGGTGACTTCTTCAGGAGTCAATTTCTTACCCTCAGGATTATTAAAGACATGGGGATGACGTAAGATCATTTTATCGGCAAGGCGCTTGGCCACGCTTTCGAGATCAAAGGTATTTGTTTCACTGGCAATCTGTGAATGAAGAAGAACTTGAAGAAGGACATCACCGATCTCTTCTTCCATGGCCTCGGAATCTTTTTTCTGTGCAGCATCTTTAAATTCAAAGGACTCTTCAATCAAATAGGGAATGAGGCTCTGGTGGTCCTGCTCAAGATCCCATGGGCAACCGCTTTGGGGATCACGAAGGGACTTGATGACATCTATAAGCCGCTCGAGTTGGGGATAATTCATAGAACCTCATTTGTTATTGCCAAGCATTATCGGTGGTCTTTATATGGCCACGTCAGTATACTTGAGGGGCTATGAAAAGTCTTGAAATCGCTAATGAGCGTCTTACTTTATCCTTTAACTGCGAGTTAGGAGAAACATCGCTCTCTGAGAGCTTTGAGAAAAACCTAAAAGAAGCCTGTGGCATTCTTGAATATTTTCTTATCGCAGAAGACCAAGAAGTTGGTGGACTTTACGATACTGACACTCCTTTCGCGCTGACTGTTGAGCTATGTGATGACGAGAGGATGCAAGAACTCAACAGAGAGTATCGTGATAAGGATAAGACGACAGACGTGCTTAGTTTTCCTCTTTTTGAAGATTTAAGAGGAGGAGAAGAGTATCTCATTGGAGAAGCAGAGCTTGGCGACATTTTTATTAGTGCGCCCGTTATGGAAAAACAGGCTTTGGAGTTTGAAATAAGCCCCGAGCAAGAGTTCTTCCATCTTATGGTTCACGGCTTCCTTCACCTTTGTGGCTACGATCATGAGATCAACGAGGATGAAGAGTGGTTGATGGAAAAATTAGAAAAGAAATTAGTCGATCAGATATATAAGAAGATTTATTAAAGGGAATAAAATGGAGCAAACAGTTAGAATTCAGTTGGATGAGTGTCGCTCTTCTATTAAAGCTTTTCAAGAAAAGCTTGAGACTTTACGGAGGTCACTTTGAAGTAGACCGTAAAAAAGGTCGCCTAGAAGAAATTTCTCAAATGGAAGCGATGGATGGCTTTTGGGATGATGCGGATAATGCTGCAAAAATCCAAAAAGAAAAAAGTCTTCTTCAAAATGTTGTCGATACCTACGAGCAATTGAATGAACTTTCGGAAGAGTTTGAAATTCTAACTGAATACGCAGGGTCTGATGATGATCAAGATTCAGCAGAAGAAGCTGTTGAAGTCTACTCTAAATTTGTAGAACAATTTAATAAAGCGGAACAGAAAGTCCTTCTTAGTGAAGAGGCTGACCCTAATAATGCAATTGTTAATGTTAACTCTGGCGCTGGTGGAACCGAGTCCTGTGATTGGGCAAGTATGCTCTATCGCATGATTATTCGCTGGGCTGAATCAAAAGGCTTCAAGGCCACAACTCTTGATTATCAAGATGGTGATGCCGCAGGAATAAAATCAGCGACCGTAACGATTGAAGGTCCTTATGCCTATGGAATGCTAAAGAGTGAAACTGGTGTTCATCGCCTCGTGCGCATCTCACCCTTTGACTCAAACGCGAGAAGGCATACATCATTCGCTTCACTCTTTGTTTCCCCTGAAGTCGATGATGATATTGAAATTGAGATTAACGATAGTGACCTCAGAATTGATGTTTACCGCTCAGGTGGAGCTGGTGGTCAGTCGGTTAACACAACCGACTCCGCTGTAAGAATCACCCACAACCCGACGGGTATTGTGGTGACCTGTCAAAATGAGCGCTCTCAGTTACAAAATAAAATGCAGGCGATGAAGGTTCTTCGCTCTCGTCTCTATGAACTTGAAATGGAAAAAAAGAGAGAAGCAGACGCTGAAGCTGAGGCGAATAAACGAAAGATTGAATGGGGCAGTCAGGTGCGCTCCTACGTTCTTCATCCTTATAAAATGGTCAAGGATCATCGCACTAACTTTGAAAGTTCTCAAGCGGATAAAGTTCTTGATGGAGACCTCGATGGATTTATGGATGCCTTTTTACGCTGGAGTGTTGAAGGCACTCTAGAGAAGGAGCAATAATTGCTTAAGGTCTTCTCCTCATTTTCAAAAGCGCTTATTTTAGATCGTTCTAATATTCGATTCGCGCTTGGAGTGTGGCTGGGGCTTTCATTTTCCATTGCTGTCATTTTAAGTACCGTGGGAATAATGGATGGTTTCATTACTTCTCTTAAGTCAGGTCTTAAACTCAGTAATGGTGATATTACTTTTAGTTCAAGAGCTGGCTTTTTTGAATTAGGACCTCTCACCAAGAAAGGAATGAAAGAGCTTGGCGTGGCTTCCTTTTCTCCTCTTATTGAATCTCAGGCCTTTGTCGTGGCGAATGAGAGTTCTAAAGGAATAGTGATAAGAGGTGTTGAAGGTCAAAGTTATTCCCAAGTAACGGGACAGGAGATTTTGCCTGAGCGAGAGAGTATCATCGTTGGGCCAGAGCTCGCGAAAGTTTTAAGTATTAAAGTTGGCGACGAGGTGGTTCTCGTTATGGCCCAAGGAAATCGTCAACTCGATGGTCTTCCGCTTCTTAAAAAATTTAAAGTTCAAGGCCTTATAGAACACGGCATTTACCAGAAGGATCTTCGCTTTGTTTATATGGATCAAAAAGAGTTGAGTGAAATGCTTGGGACCAAAGGTAAAGTGAATATGGTGTCACTTAATATTGGTCAAGATGCTAATCAGAATTTAACTGACGAACAAAGAGAGCAGGCGGTTGAGGAGATGGTCTATGATTTAGAAGATCTTCTGGGAATTGATTATCGAATAAAACCTTATTGGGAAGATTATCGCTCAATGCTAGAGGCGGTCGAAATAGAGAAGCTAACTATTAGCTTAATCCTGCAAATTATCGTGATCATATCAATTTTTAATGTTTTGAGCTTTGTCACTTTCCTCAATGAAAAACAGTCTCAACAAATCTTTCTCTTTCAGGCCCTTGGTCTCAGTACCCAGAGTTTAAGAAGAACTTGGTTGAGCATGGTCTGTTTCCTTTGGGCCTTTAGTTGTGCCTTTTCCCTTGTTTTTGTGTGGCTCTTTAATTGGATGCTCTCGGAGCTTTCCATTCTGAGTTTACCAGGTGACGTTTACCACATGGGAAGACTGCAGCTGAGCTTGGATCTTTCAGATTATATGATTGTTTTTGGAACCACCCTTTTTTGGATGATTCTCATTATCGCTTTTGCCCTCTATCGCCTTAATAAGCGCTCGATTCTCTATGGACTAAGAAAGGAGTTTTCTTAAATGGCCCTCGTTGATATTCAAGGTATTTCTAAAAAATATGCCGATCAATATGCTCTGAATAATTTAACTCTCAGCCTAGAAGAAGGAGAGCAGTACGCGATTCTTGGGGCTTCTGGTTCAGGGAAATCAACACTTCTCTATCTCTTGGGCGGACTGGAGAAAGCCGATGCAGGGACTATTAATGTTTCGGGGCGAGACTTGAGTAAACTCAGCGATAGTGCCTTAGCGAAGTATCGCAATGAGTTAGTGGGTTTTGTTTTTCAATTTCATTTTTTGCTGCCCAGCATGACATGTGAGAAAAATATCTTACTCCCTGCAGAGATTGGCTCACACAAAATGGCTAAGGTCAGAAAGAAAATTCATGATATCGCAGAACACCTTGGAGTGGCGCATTGTTTAAAGAAATACCCCTACCAACTTTCAGGGGGAGAGCAGCAAAGAATTAATATCACGCGCGCTTTAAGCCTAACCCCAAAACTTCTTCTCTGTGATGAGCCAACGGGTAATTTGGATTCAGAGAACTCGGCGAAAGTAACGGATCTGATTCAGGATCTCGCCAAAGAATTTGGCTCAACCCTTGCGGTCGTGACTCATGATCCTGGTGTGGCGAAAAAGTTTTCAAAGAAGTTTGTTCTTAAAGATGGTCACCTGAGTCATGAGTCTTTTTTTAATCAGAATGACTCGGTGCCACCGACGCCTTAATCTCAAGGATTCCATTGTAATAGCCCGTCTTTGTTGCTATTTTTCCATTTCAGAGTTTTTTTCTAAGGATAGATGTTGGTCGTCATATCGAATTTCTTTGTCTTTATTTTTACCCTAGTAACATTCTTGGTTTCTCCGAGTGCTGTCGCCTTTGATGATCTTGGTCCTAGAAAGACCCTTTTTAAGATTCAAGGCATTGACGTTGAAGGGGTAAAGAAAGTCGAAAAAGAAGCCATTCTTGAGAAGATTGGCGCTCGTGTGGGCATGCAACTGGATAACTATCTTCTCAAGAGAGATATTGAGAAGATCTATAGCCTTAAATATTTTGAATCAGTTGAGGCCCATAGAGAAAAGAAGAAGGGAAAGAACTTTCTTATTTTCAAGGTCAAAGAAAAACCGATTATTACGAATATTGTCTTTAAAGGTAATGGTGAGATTGACGTTGATGATCTTCGCGAGACCTTAAAGTCAAAAGAGTATTCAATCCTCGATATCAATACCATCCAAGCTGATGTCGACAGTATTCAAAAGCAATATGAAGAGAAGGGGTTCTACCTCGCGAAGGTGACCTACGATATTCAAAAAGTTAACGATGAGAATGTTAAGCTGCAATTTAATATCAAAGAGTTTGATAAGGTTCTCGTTAAGAAAGTGATCTTCTTGGGGAATAAGGCCTTCGCCGATGAGGAGCTTAAAGGAATTATGGAGACACAAGAAGAAGGTCTCTTTAGTTTCATGTCGGGAAGTGGCAACTTTAAGGAATTTAATTTTCAAACGGATATTGAACGAATTAAGTACTTCTATAAAACGAAAGGTTATCTTCAGGTCAATGTTGGAACTCCTGATATAACGGTTTCAGAGGATAAGAAGTGGGTTTTCATTACGATGAAGGTGACCGAAGGTCCTCAATTCTCTATTAATAATATCTACTTTCAAGGTGAGGTCCTTTTCACGGAAAGTGAGCTCAACGATCGCATCAACTTAAAGCCTGAAGACATCTACTCAGAAGAAGTTCTTCGCCAAGATATTCAATCTCTAACCGAAATGTATCAAGATGAAGGTTACGCCTTCGCCAACGTTCTTCGAACACTAAATGTTGTTCCAGGGGAGAATAAGGTTGATATTGAATTTTCTTTTGAAAAAGGGAAGATCGCTCACTTTGGTAAGATTAGCGTAAAAGGCAATACAAAGACACGTGACAAAGTTGTTCGCCGTGAACTCTTCATTAGAGAGGGCATGAAGTTCTCAGGCTCAGCTCTTAGAAAATCTAAAGAAGCCGTTAATAGACTTGGATTCTTTGAGCCCAATAGTGTGGTTTTCAATACAGTATCCCCAAAAGGAAAGGATGACGTTCTTGATGTTGAAATCCAAGTTAAGGAGAGAAACACTGGTCAAATCAGCCTTGGTGCGGGTTACTCAACGGCAACGGGGGGATTTCTTCAGGCTTCGATTGCTCAAAATAACTTTAGAGGGCTCGGTCAAAACCTCTCTTTCTCACTCTCTCTCTCTGGTGTTCAGCAAACTTTTAACTTAGGCTTCACTGAGCCCTATCTCTTGGATACCAAGTGGACGGCCGGTGGTGACATTTTTAGTACAGAGAACTCTAACTCTCGTGACTTTACCTTTAAGAGACAAGGCTTCAACCTGCGCGTCGGTTATCCCGTTCTCGACTTCACTCGACTCTTTCTTACTTACAAATATGAAGATACTGAGATTAGTGAAACAACTGATCCTTCCCTTGATGTGGCCATTGAAAATGGTCAGGCCTCTTCGGTTCGTGTCTCACTTATTCGTGACCTTAGAAATAATGCCTTTGAGCCAAGTGCTGGTTACTATTTATCAATCGCGACAGAATATACAGGTTTAGGTTTTGAGAAGAAGTGGTGGAAGAATGAATTTGACGGACGCTACTATAAGAAAATCTATGGAGACCTTGTTCTAAGAACGCGTCTCTTTGCGAATGCCTTAACTAAAATTGATCCAAGACCTATTCCTCGTTCTGAGAGATTTGCTCTTGGTGGTCCACGTAACCTGAGGGGTTATGACATTTTAGGAATTGGTCCTTTTGAGCCGGTCGCCTTAACAACGGGTGAAACTAGACTTGTTAATCAACGCGGTCTCTTTTCGACCTTTGCAACTGTTGAGTTTGAGCATCCTCTGGCAAGAGAAGCCGGACTAAAATGGGTGGTCTTTGCTGACGCCGGGCATGCTGGTGGTTACGATGACTTTAAACTCTATAAAGATTATGGCTTTGGTTTTAGATGGTTCTCACCAATTGGTGTGCTCCGCTTCGAGTTTGGTTATCCTCTAGACGATGATCAGGGAGAAGGTAGCCAATTCCATTTCGATATAGGACAATTATTCTAGAAATTTTGAGGAGTTAAATATGAAATACTTTGGTGTATTAGTTCTTTTATTAGGTCTTACGTTTTCAGCTCAAGCTGCAAAAATTGCAAAGGTTGATGTTCAAAAAGTTCTTCTTACTGTTGAAGAAGGGAAGTCTGTAAGAAAGACTTTGAAAAAGAAGTTTGATGAAAAACAAAAAATTATTAAAGCAGAAGAAGAAAAGATCAGAAAGATGCAACAGGCCCTTCAAAAGCAAAGCCTGATTATGAAAGATAAGGAACGTCTTAAAAAAGAAAAAGACATTCAACAGAAAATCATGGCACTTCAACAAAAGACCATGGGCTTTCAACAAGAAATCCAAAACCAAGAGAATGAGCTTAAGAAGCCAATCCTTGAGAAAGTAAGAAAGGTTATCGAGAAGGTTTCTAAGAGTGGTGGTTACGACATGGTTTTTGAAGTAAGCACATCTCCTATTTACGTTAAAGAGGTTAGTGATATCACTGATAAGGTGGTTAAGGCCTATAACGCTAAGTAATTATTCCAAATAGATTAATCTACTTATTAAAGAGGGGGAACGCAAGGTTCCCCTTTATTTTTGGAGGTCATAATGAAGGGCATGGATGTAAAGAAATATCTACCTGATCTTAACCTTATCCACACGAGTGAAGAGGCCTTCAATGCATTCTCTATTGAGAAAATTTGTGACCGCGAAAACTATGGCCCCTTTTCTCTCTACTTCTGTGGAGCTCCCAAGTTTTGGGACTTTATAAAAGAGCAGGATAGAAAAGATGTCTTTATTCTCTTTTCTAAGAAATTCTACGAAAAAAATGAAGAAGAAATCAGTCAGACTCTAAAAGAAGGAGAGTTAGCTGGATATATTGAGAACCTCCCCCTAGGAATGAGTTTTGTCTCTAAGCCTTTCTATGATGAAGTCGTTAAAGGGGATAATGACGAAGTTGACGGTCGTCAATTAGGAACAGCAGATATTCATCCGACTGCTGTGATCGCTCAACATGTTTTCATCGGTGCAAATGTTAAGATCGGGGCCAATGTTCGCATTTTACCAGGAACAGTGGTGAGTTCTCACTGCTCAATTGGAAAAGGCACGACCCTCTTTCCAAACGTCACTCTGATGCCAAGAACTCATATCGGTGAAAACTGCCGTATTCATAGCGGTAGCGTGATTGGTGCCGATGGCTTTGGCTATAACTTTGATAAAGGTGTGCACCATAAGGTTTGGCATATGGGTGGCGTTGTCATTGGAAATGATGTCGAGATTGGAACCAATGTCTCCATCGATCAAGGAACCTTTTCTCCTAGCCTTATTGGAAATGGGGTAAAAATCGATAATCTTGTTCAAGTGGGACACAACTGTAAGTTAGCAGATGGAGTCATCCTCTGTGGGCAGGTTGGCTTGGCAGGTTCGGTTAAAGTAGGTGCTTATACGGTGATGGGTGGCCAAGCAGGAGTAGGTCCTGATCTTGAAATTGGTAGCCAAACACAAGTTGGTGGTGGCGCCGGTGTCACAGGAAATTTAGGGGACAAAGAGATTGTCGCTGGTTATCCTGCTCGCCCAATAAAAGAATGGTTAAAAGGTTTGGCCTATATACGAAAAATGACACTTAAGAAGTGAGGATAGTGTTATGAAGATTACTATTGAAGAAGTAAAAGAATTTCTTCCCCACAGAGATCCCTTTCTCTTTGTTGATTCTATCTCCAAAATTAGCCTCGGGGCTGATGCTGCAGAAAAAGAAAAGCTTGAAGTCAAAGATGTCATTGGTTCAAGTGTTATTGGTCATTATTTTACAAGACCTGACCATCCGATCTTTGAAGGACATTTCCCTGATATGCCAATTCTTCCAGGGGTCGTTCAAGTTGAGATGATGGCCCAAATGGCCTCCTTCGCTTTGATGAAGGTTTATCCAAAGTGGCGTGAACTCACCATGGATGTCATGTTACTTGCCGTTAATAATGCCAAATTTAGAAAACCTGTTTTTCCAGATATGGAGCTCGAGGTGCACTGTACTTGTGAAAAAGTGCGCGGTCCTTTTATGACCAATGTCTGTAAAATTCTTCATAATGGCGAAGTGATGAGTGAAGCTTCCGTCATGGCCTCTGTTAAGTTTACAGAGAAGGAGTCTTAAAGAATGGAAGCCTCAATTCATGAAACAGCAATTGTCTCTCCAGAAGCCACTTTAGGTGAAGGAGTTACCATTGGTCCCTATTCCATTATTGGACCACATGTAAAAATTGGTAAGAACACTGTGATCCATGCCCATGTCAAAATTGATGGGCATACGACGATTGGTGAGGATAATGAATTTTATTCTTTCACTACAATTGGAGCACCTCCGCAGGACCTAAGTTACAAAGGTGAGCCCACAGAAACAATTATCGGTAATAAAAATATTTTTAGAGAGTACGTCAGTATTCACAGGGGAACTGTTAAGGATCGCGCCAAAACGACGATTGGAGATAATTCTCTCTTCATGTCCTATGTTCATCTCGGTCATGATGTGGATTTTGGCAGTAACTGTATTATTGCTAACTCCACCAACTTTGCAGGGCACGTTAAGGTTGGGGATAAGGTCATTATTGGTGGTGGCTGTAATATTAGCCAATTCGTGAGCTTAGGTACTGGTGCTTACCTTGGTGGTGCCTCTGCAATTGATAGAGATATTCCAACCTTTTGCACGGCCTATGGTAACAGAGTCCGTTTAAAGGGGATCAATATTATTGGTCTCAGAAGAGCAGGTCATAGCAAACAAGTGATCACAGAAGTTGTCGACTTCTACCGAGAAATGGAAGCAAGTCCTCTTAGTCCGCGGGCCTTTGTTGATCATGATGAACTCATGGAAGAATTTAAGAATAATGAAATCATCGATCAAATGGTCTCTGAGATTAGAGCAACCGAAGTCGGTATTGCTCCCTTTATGTCTTAATAAGAAAAAGGAAATAAGAAATGGTAAGAGTTATCGTTTTTGGAATGGGTCACCTCGGGAGGTGGCATGTTGATAAGGCCTGTGCTTTAGAGGATTCTCAGCTTGTTGCTGTGGTAGATCCTAGCCCTGCAGCTCTAGAGAAACTCCAGGAACGAAATCTTGATATCCCACTTTTTAAGAGTCCAGAGGAAGCTTTCGCTGCGGTAGAATTTGATGCCGGAATCATCGTTACACCAACTTCTCTGCACTATGATCTTTGTAAAAAACTCCTCTCGTTAAATAAGCATATCTTCTGTGAAAAGCCGATGACATCCACATCTAAAGAGGCTTTAGAGATAGAGGAACTTGTGAAAGAGAAGGGCGTTGTTTTTCAGGTCGGTCACAGTGAGCGTTATCACTCGATTTGGTCTGAGGTGAAAACGAAAACAAATTATTTTCAAAATGCACCTTCATTTCAACTGCAAAGACGAGCTCCCTTTAAAGGACGTGCAACTGATGTGGATGTTGTTCAAGATCTTATGATTCATGATCTTGATCTTCTTCTTTTTCTCTATAAAGAAAAGCCATCACGACTCAAGGCCATTGGTCATAAAGTCAGAACTGATAAATGGGATTTTGTGCGTGCTTTTATTGAATACGCCAATGGCGCCCACGCTACAATTACAGTCGGGCGAAATTATGTTCATGAAGTAAGAGAGTTTGAAGTCATTAATGAGCAGGGCTCACTTCATGTCGACCTTTTTAAGCGTGAACTAAAAGAGGCTTCTAAAGAAGAAACGCAAGAGTTTGTCAGAACCACCTCCTATGAAGGAAGAGATCATCTTCTTGAGGAGCAAAAACTCTTTTATCGCGCTATCTTAAAAAAAGGTGAGCCTGTAGTGAATGAAACTGAAGGTCGAGAAGCTGTGACACTCGTCTCAAAAGTTCTTGAATCTCTTGATAAGGGCCAATGGATCGAATGTTAGAAGAAAGTTGCCTTATTATTGCAGGTGAGAAGTCGGGAGAAGAGCATGCTATGAGCTTTCTTCCTGATCTGCTCCAAAGGTGTCCTAACCTTAAACTCTTTGGGGTTGGTGGGGATGAGATGAAGGCTTTGGGAGTTGAATTAAATTATCATCTCAAGGATTTTTCCTCTTGGGGCGTGAGTGAAGTTATAGGGAAAATTCCTTTTTATATAAATGCTCATAAGGCCCTTTTAAAAGAAGTTGAAAAGAGAAAAGCACGTTATGCAATCCTCATTGATTTTCAAGACTTTAATCTAAGGCTCGCGAAGCAGCTTAAAAAGAGGGGAGTGGAAGTTCTCTATTATGTTGCCCCTCAGGCTTGGGCCTGGAAGGCCCACCGCGCGCAAACTCTCGCAAAAACGGTCAATACTCTATTTACTATTATTCCCTTTGAAAAAGAGTGGTTTACCAAGCGAGGTGTGGATCAGTGTCGTTCAGTTCCCCATCCCCTATGGTTTCATTATCACAAGCAAGTAGGTGAGCGCTCTCTTGATTTAGAGAGTAAACCTTATTCGAAGGTCGTCAAAAAGCCTCGTATTCTCTGTCTCCCAGGCAGTCGTAACGCTGAGGTACGTTCCCTGCTTCCGCGCTTTTATGAAGCTCTCAATGAATATGGAGATTGTGAGGCTGGTATTGTTGTTTCTCCCAATGTGAATGCATCTCTTTATAAACCTTACTTCAGTAGTTTTTCCAAAATATGGAATCATGGCAATATTGCTGATGCCCTTGAATGGGCTGATATGAGTCTTGCTGCAAGTGGAACAGTGACCTTAACCTGTGCTCTCTTTGAAGTCCCTACTGTCGTTTGTTACAGCTCCTCATTTTTAAATGAATTTATATTCTATACCTTCTTAAGTTATGATGGACCAATATCTCTCGCGAATATTGTTCATGAGGAAAATATATTTCCTGAGTTGGTGCAAGAAGGGGCGACCTCTTTTAATATGGTAAACGCTCTTAGAAAATGGAGCCAAAACCAAGAGTGCTATGAAGAGGTAAAAAGAAAGCTTTCAACAACTGTCTCTAAAATAAGTGGTGAAGTTGAAAATGTTGGCACCTATATGGGTGATATCATTCTTAAAGGTCAAAAAGGTGGTGAGGCATGAGTGTTTCTAATCCCATTTTAAAGTTCTTTTTGTCTCTTCTCTATCCCCTTGCTCTCCTTTGGGATGGTATCTACCGCTTAAGACGATTTCTCTATACCTATGACTTCATTGAATCAAAGAAGTTTCAGGTTCCCATTATTTCTGTGGGGAACCTTACTTTCGGGGGAACGGGAAAAACTCCGGTGACGATTTGGTTAAGTGAGTATCTCAACCAGCAAAATAAGAGAGTGATGATTTTGAGTCGCGGCTACAAGGGAAACCTTGAGAAGGGCAGTGGGATTCTCCGCTCTGGAAAGAAGCTCGGATTTAATCCCTTTGAGTATGGTGATGAAGCGCTCTTACTTGTGCGTCGACTCAAGGATGCTGTTGTCGTTGTTGGGCGTAAGAGAAAGGAAAACCTAGATTTTTACTTTAATAAAGAAAACCCTGATGTTGTTATTCTTGATGATGGTCATCAGCATTTAAAACTTAAGAGAGATCTCAATATCGTCCTCTTTGATGCCCTAATGAGTACCGATCGCTATAAAGTAGCTCCGCTAGGCTATATGCGAGAGGGTTTTTCTGCTTTAAGAGATGCTGATTTAATTATTATTGGTCGAGCAAGCCAAGCGCCAAAGAAGCAGCTTGATAAACTTGTGACCCTTGTTAATAAGCACTGTAATCCCAATGTTCATTTTGCTTATATGGACTATAAACCAACGGGGTTCTTTGGCTCTAGTTACGACCTTAATTTAAAACCAGAAGAAATTCACGGGAAGAAAGTTATTTGCGTTGCTGGTATTGCTTCACCAGAGTCATTTTTTAATCTTGTCGAGTCTATGGGGGCTGATGTCATTGACCGGCTCTCCTTTCCTGATCATTACTTCTTTAGCGTTGAGGAAGTTAAGGAAATTCTTGACCGCGCTGCTCGGGAAGATGCACTGGTGATTACCACAGAAAAAGATATCGTTAAAATCAGAAGGATTATTGATGATCCTCGACTTCTCTACTTAGAGATTCAAGTTAACTTCCTTGAAGGGAAGGAGAAGGCACTAGAAATTATTTCTCAAGCTATTGAAAATTAATGCTTCTGGTACACTAAAGGCGTGTACAAAATGA
This sequence comes from uncultured Bacteriovoracaceae bacterium, assembly GCA_950054155.1. Taxonomy (GTDB): domain Bacteria; phylum Bdellovibrionota; class Bacteriovoracia; order Bacteriovoracales; family Bacteriovoracaceae. The sequence goes on along the minus strand of CATLOT010000043.1, from coordinate 3,912 downwards.
CTTTTTCACCTCCCCATTTGCTTCTTTTGGTAAGCCTCCTTTGGCTAGCTTCTTGTGCGACAAAGAAGGACACAGAGTTTCTTGAAATTGATGGTGACAATGTTGAGCAGACACTTGATATCGATAAAAAGAAACTCAGTAAGTTCACGGTAAAGAAGCCTAAGAAACAGCCCCCCAAAAAAATAAAGAAAGCTGTAATCAAGAAAGAGGCCATCCCCGAGAAAAAGAGTGAAAGGCCAAAGACTGTCGAAAAAAAAACACAGGTAAAAGAGAGGAAAGACTCCCTCATCTCTTATCCTGATGATGAGAAATACCCCAAAGTTTTTAAAGAGTACGACATCTCAAGTGCAGGTGTTTGGAAAGTTTTTAAACCCGTAGTAGAGGTTGGAGAGAAGTTCACCTTTAAGGTAGGATTCCTCGGTCTGACAGTCGGTCACATCCAAATGGAGACCTTGCCAGACGCTGAAATTAACGAAGAAGAAGTCTTTCACTTTAAAGCAAGAATGCGTTCTGCTCGCTATTATAGCTACATTTACACCTTAGATGATTCCATTGAAAGTTACGTGTCAAAGAAGAGTTTCACGCCTCTTAAATATCTTCTTCTTCAGCGAGAGAGTGGGCAAACAGTTGACGATCTCCAGCTCTTTGATCGAGATGAACTTAAAACTTATCACTTCTATAAGAGACTCAAGAAAGGGAAGCGGAAAAAGAATGAGTTAGAAAAGCCGATTCCCTTTTATTTTCAAGATTCCTATTCAGCTCTTCACTTTGTAAGAGGTTTACCCTTTAACATTGGAGACAAGTATAAATTTCCTATTGTAACTAGAGGGAAGATTTGGATTCTTGATATTTTTGTAGAGAAGATTGAAACCATAGAGGTGAATGGCAAGGATGTTAAGGCCTATCGTCTCAATGCGGAGACACGTTTTCCCGGTGTTCTTGAAAAGAAAGGAGATATTCTTTTTTGGTACTCTGCAGACGATCAAAAAAAGTTAATGAAGTTTGAAGCCGAAGTTAAAATTGGCTCAGTATCAGGTGAACTCGTTGAATACAGTCGCGGAAAATAAACCTTTTCAAGATCAGAACTTCTTCTACCTAGGACTTAGTCACAGATGGGGGACTGAAGAGAGAACAATTCTCAAGGATTGTCTCCTAGCTCAGGCCGCTGGGGCTAAGGTTTATCTTTATACCTACAAGTCTTCCTTACTTGGCCTTAGAGCTAAGCAAAAGGGCATCGAATGTATTTATCATCATGGAAAGTTTGTGACGAAGGTCTTTAAGTGGCACAAGTTGAGGATTCTTCCAAAGTTAATGAAAGAGCTCAAAATTAATGTGGTTCATTGCTATGATATAAAAGTTCTTTGGCCCTTGTGCTTCTTCATGAGAAGAATGCCCCTTATTCCCTTGGTCTTTACCTTAAGTAGTGATCTCAAATCTTATTATCGAAACTTTTGGTATCGGCCTCTCATCGGTCGTATTGATCAAGTGCTGCTTCCCATGGCGGAGATGGTTGAAAATGTTTGGGGTCATATGGGAATTCCCCCGCGTAAGATTGCCTTTGTGGGGCTCGGACTAAAATCGAACTACCGTGATCGTGCTCGTGAAGTACCCCCCTTTCGTTTCACAGATAAGCGTTGGTATATTGGGACCAACCTCAATGGGATTGAGACGAACACTCAATTTCTCACGACAATATTTCATGCCTTTCGGGTCATGGTTGAGAAAGGGCTTGAAGAGAAGAATTATACTTTTGCTCTTTGTAATGAGAGGGGCTGGAGCAATAGTGTGCTCACAGGTGAGCTGCGCCGCCAGGTAAAAGACTGGGGCCTTGAAGAGCATGTGGCCTTTGTCGACCAAACAAATGTTGCTGAACACCAGGTGGATGTTGATCTCTGGCTGGGATTAGGAAGACGAGAGGACTTAGAGGACTATGCGGTTCAGGCCCTTTTGGCCGGAAAACCAGTGTGCATTCCTCGCACGGCTTTTTCCATGGAGATGTTTCGAACTTACGGAGTTGTAGGGGAAACTTACATGCGAGAGGACAGCCGAGAGATTCGCCTTAAATGCGAAACAATCCTAAGAAATATCAAGACTTACGAGAAGAATCTTCATAAATCTCATCAGTCTCTAAGAGAAACTTACGGCCATGAAGCCTATAAAGAGAGTATGACCAAGATTTACAAGAAACTCTTGAGCAGAAGGCGCCGCCTTTGGCGTGCACGTCAAAAGAAGAGAAATCCCTTCAAACAGGGGAAGAAGATCTGATTTACTCTTGCTAAGAAGCATCATTTTCGGTACTCTGCGCCCCACATAAATTTAAATATTTCCAATGCTTGCAGTAGCAAGGTTGGAAACTCAGGCTTTGCCTGAGGCTAACGAAAAAGATGATGCCATCAAAGATGGTGTGATCAAAAAGAGGTGTTTTATGTCAAACGACATCAAACAAAAATGGATGGAAGATTTCGAAGTAGTTTTCGGCGAAGACGTTGAAACAAAAGAGACTACGGAATTTTCAACACTCCTTGATTCTGAGGAGACAAAGGATTTCACTGAAGGTGAAGTTTACATGGGTAAGGTCATTAATATTGGACCTGACTACACAATGGTAGATATTGGCTACAAGCAAGAAGGTCTTGTATCTACTAGAGAGTTCTTAAACTATGACGGAACTCTTAAGATTGAAGAAGGACAAACTATCGAAGTTTACCTCGACAAGCTCGAGTCTGCGATGGGTAACCTTGTTCTTTCTAAAGACAAAGCTGAGATTCTTAAAGCTTGGGATAAAATTTCTGAAGCTTGTGAGTCTGGTACTCCACTTGAAGGTACAGTTGTTGCCAAAGTTAAGGGTGGTCTTTCAGTCGACATCGGCGTTAAGGCATTCCTTCCTGGTTCACAAATTGATCTTCGTCCAACTCGTTACCTCGATAAGTACATTGGTAAGAGAATGGAATTCAAAGTTATCAAGTTCAACAAGAAGCGCGGTAACATCGTTCTTTCTCGTCGTGCAATTCTTCAAGAAGAGCGCAATAAGATGAGAGGAGAGATCCTTGAGCAAATGCAAGAGGGTATGATTGTTAAGGGTGTTGTTAAAAACATCACTGACTACGGTGCGTTTATCGATCTTGGTGGTATTGACGGTCTTCTTCACATTACTGATATGTCTTGGGGACGTGTTAAGCACCCAAGTAACCTTCTTAATATTGGTGATGAGATCGAAGTTAAGATCCTTAAGTTTGACAAAGAAAAAGAGCGTGTTTCTCTTGGACTTAAGCAAGTTCAGCCTAACCCTTGGGAAGAGGCACAAGAAAAATACGTTGCTGGTAAGAAAGTTAGCGGTGAAATCGTATCTGTTAAAGATTACGGTATCTTCATCGAGCTTGACGACGGAATCGAAGGTCTTATCCACGTTTCTGAAATGTCTTGGAGCACGCACTTGCGTTCTGCACAAGATTTTGTAAATGTTGGTGACGAGGTAGAAGCTCAGATCTTAACTATGGATAAAGAAGACCGTAAAATGTCTCTTGGCATGAAGCAACTATCTCAAGATCCTTGGACAGATATCACGTCTAAGTATCCAGTTGGTTCACGTCACGAAGGTATTGTACGTAACTTTACAAACTTTGGTGTGTTTGTTGAATTAGAAGAAGGAATTGATGGATTAATTTACATCTCAGACCTTTCTTGGACTAAGAAAATTAAGCATCCATCTGAGTTCTGTAACGTAGGAGATAAATTAGAAGTAGTTGTTCTTGAATTAGATGTTGAAGGACGTAAGTTAAGCTTAGGTCACAAACAAATTGAAGACAACCCTTGGAACAAGTATGAAGGTGAGTTTGCAGTAGGTACTAAACACACTGCTACTATTTCTGACATAGTTGACAAAGGTGCTACTATTGAATTTAACGAAGATAT
>CATLOT010000042.1 GCA_950054155.1 uncultured Bacteriovoracaceae bacterium | reverse complement strand
GCGACCGCGCAGGGCCTGCTGTATGAGGTGGTTTGCGTGATTTCTCCATAGGCCTGGGGCATAGAGAGAAACTGGGCCATGAGAATGGTCGCCTTAAAGCTATTCTTTAAAGAAAGTCGTGGTTTCATAGTCAATCCTTATCCTGGCTTTATAGGATAAATTGACTATATGCGCAATTGAGAGGGTAATACTTTTAGGGTTCTACCGCTTTACACGAACAGGTACTGTCGCCTTCTTACGCTTGTCTTTTGATGTCTTGGCCAACTGAACAGCTGTGAGTCCTAGAACAATTCCCGCTGAAAGTAGTCCAATTAGAGATTGTAGTGCCATACCATTTTCTCCCGTTCAGGGTCATACACTATTATAGCGTATATTCCTTCTTTTCGGCATAAGCGGCAGCAAATATTAGGGGAGAAAAGCCTTCACAGGCATAAAAAATCACCCTAAAATACAAGGTATAAGCACTAAATCATTGATATTTCGTAAAGGAAACGCCATGGAAAGGACACTGGACCCCAACCAAAAGGCCTTTGAAATCAACCTGGACAATAGTATTTATGGAACCTTCGCGGAGATCGGCGCAGGTCAAGAAGTTGCCAGATATTTCTTTCGGGCAGGGGGAGCCGCGGGAACCATCGCTAAATCCATGTCCGCCTACGATATGACGGTCAGTGATGACATCTATGGACGCTCAGGCCGCTATGTTTCTCAAGAGCGTCTTGAAACCATGCTCAAGTACGAATTCAATCAATTAGACGAGAGGCTTACATCAAAAAGAGGAGAGGACTCTCGCTTCTTTGCGTTTGCTGACACTGTTGCGGCCAAGAGTTACAAGTCGACCAGTGAATGTCACGGCTGGATGGGGGTGCGTTTTCAGCATGAAGTGGGATCTGAGCCCTCTGAGATCATCATTCATGTGCGCATGCTTGATCAGGTTAATTTACAACAGCAAGAGGCCCTCGGGATTCTTGGGACCAATCTCCTTTATAGTTGCTATCGTTTTCGTGATGACCGTGTCACCTTTGTGAAGAGTCTCATGGATAATATCACCACGGACCGTATTCAAATTGACACTATTCAAGTGAGTGGCCCAGGCTTTAGTCATCAAGACCATAGGCTTTGGCCTTTGGAACTTGTTAAGCGCGGTTACACTGATAGTGTGCTCTTTGGGACAAGTGGGCGCGTCCTCAGTGCTAAGGACACTCTTTATAAGAAGAATATTCTTATCTCACGGGGTTCTTACCGACCGCCAACGCACTTTAACCTTGATATGCTGGCTAAAGGGCAAAAGGCTTTTTGTGAAAAGCTTGAAGAGGGAGAGAGGGAGTCGCTTCTCATTCTTCCTGAAATCTCTATGAGTAAACTCAAGGAGAGAGGCCAAGTTATTTCAGAAGACTTTCTCGCCCGTATCGACCTTCTTAATAAGCTTGGCTACATGTGCTTTGTCTCTAGCTTTGCAACCTATGGTGAGCTCAGCTTCTACCTTAACACCTACACCAATAAGCGTGTGGCCTTTGTCATGGGTTATTACAATCTTCAAGAAGTTTTTAACCACGAGAAGTACGAGAATCGCCCTGGAGGAATTTTTGGCGGCATAGGCGCTCTCTTTGGTCACCGCACGGATGTCTTTGTCTACCCAGCAATGAGTGATGATGGTAAACAAGTGCTCACTTCAAAAGATGCTGATGTCATTAAAGACATCAAGCCCCTTATTAATTACCTTAGTCATATAAAGAGAATCGAAGATATTAAAGACTATGACCGCAACCACTTTTCTATATGGTCACGGGTTGTCCTTAAAATGATTCAAAACAAGGAAGAAGGTTGGGAGTCGATGGTTCCTGACATCGTGGCCAAGGCCGTGAAAGAGGAGTGTTTATTTGACTACCCTTGTGACTTGGATGAGGAGTGATCCGCGCTTTTTTCAGTTAATCGCGCAGTCTTTCATCATCACTTATGCTTCACTTTTCTTAGAGCATTCCTTTTCTTGGATGGGAGCAGCAGCGCTCTTTTTGAGTGGAGTCTTCTTTAGTCGTCTTATTGCTAGGCCTGATCTTCTGAACTTTAGTTTCTTTAATACCACTCTCAGTGCCATGATTCTTATTCGTTGTGAAAATCTCTGGCCTTGGATGGCCATGGGTGTTTTTACGATGATCGCTAAGCTTCTCGCCAAGAAGAGAGGTCATCATATTTTTAATCCTTCTAACTTCGCTCTCGTGTTGGGGCTCATTCTTTTTTCAGATTCCGTTTGGATTGATCCAGGGCTTTGGGCCCAAGACGGTCTCATGATAGTTTTCTGCCTTGTGATGGGAGTCTTTGTTACGGCAAAAGCAAAGGTTCTTGGGGCGAGTTTAACCTTTCTTCTCTTTATCATTCTCTTTGAAGTGGTGCGCGCCCTTGGTCTTGGTGATCCGATAAGTATCCCTCTTCATAATCTTCAAAATGGTGGTCTCTTTATTTTTAGCTTCTTTACGCTTTCTGATCCAAAGACCGCTCCGCGCACTCTCGCGCTGCAAATGATTTATGCTATTTTTATTAGTGCCCTTAGCTTTTCATTAAGTTATGCACTCTTTGTCAGGGGCCCCTGGTTTTATTCACTCTTTCTTGTGAATATGATTATGCCTCAGTTTCTTAACCTCTTTAAAAGAGACCAACCTAGTGAGTACTTATGGAAAAGATTACCCTTGGCTTCTTAGCCCTTCTCTTGTGTCAAAACCTTCATGCCTTTTGTGGCTTCTATGTTGCGAAGGCCGACACCTCCCTCTTTAATAAGGCCTCTAAAGTGGTGCTCGTGCGAGATGATGATAAGACCGTTCTGACAATGAGTAGTGACTTTCAAGGTAATGTGAAGAACTTTGCGATGGTGATACCTGTGCCAGAAGTTTTAAAGGAAGGGCAGATTCATGTCACTGATAATAAAATTGTTGATCATCTTGACGCTTACACAAGTCCACGCTTAGTCGAATATTTTGACCCTGATCCCTGCGCGCCACAATACCGTATTTTAGAATCTGTGAGCAGCCAGGTCATGAGAAAGGGCAGTGCTGGGGCGATGAAAAAGAAGAAGCGCTACAGTGGTGTTACTATCGAAGCGGAGTACACGGTGGGCGAGTACGATATTATTATCCTGTCTGCCAAGGAGAGTCAGGGGCTTAGGAATTGGTTAGTCGATAATGAGTATAAGGTTCCGGAAAAAGCAAAGAAGGTTCTTGAGTCCTATATTAAGCAGGACCTTAAGTTCTTTGTCGCAAAGGTCAATCTTGAAGAACATTCAAAGCTTGGCCACACCTACTTGAGACCCCTTCAGGTTGCCTATGAGAGTAAGAAGTTTACGCTACCCATTCGTCTTGGAACGGCCAATGCTAAAGAGGGAGAAGATCAAGAGCTCTTTGTTTTTGCCCTCACAAAAACGGGGCGTGTGGAAACCACTAACTACCGCACTCAAAAAATTCCAAGTAATATGGACCTCCCACCCTACATAAAAGAGAAGGAAGTCTTTAATAAGTTTTATAAAGACATGTTTAAAAGTGCGGTTGAAAAAGAGGATAAGAAAGTCGTCTTCTTAGAGTATGCATGGGACATGGGCTTTTGTGATCCTTGCGCGGCAGATCCTCTCAGTCAAAAAGAACTTAAAGAGCTTGGTGTCTTTTGGCTAAATGAACAAGCGCCATCGACAGGCCGTCGCATGAGACCTCGAGGTCAGAATGTTTATGTGACGCGACTTCATGTTCGCTATAACGCCAAAACATTTCCTGATGACCTTCGTATGACGGCAACCCAAAATAGAGAAAACTTTCAAGGGCGCTATGTCCTTCGCCATCCTTTTAAGGGCGAGATCACTTGTGATGAGGGGAAGAGGTATAAAGAAGTATTAAGAGAGCGCGTTGAGAAAGAAAATACGGCCTTAGCCCACCTTACAGGCTGGTCCCTTGAGGATATTAGAAAGAAACGCTCAAGTACTGAGCGTTCTCCTCAAGAAAAAAAGAAGTGGTGGCAAAGAATTTGGGAATGATTTAAAATTAAGGCGTTAACTTAGGGAACGAGGAATTAAATGAATCAAATGGCCAATAATGATGTCATTATTATCGACGATGACCGCGGAGTTATTGAAGTACTTGAGCTATATTGTGAAAATCTTGAGTGCTTTCGCTATATTATTAAGGCCTCTGACGGTGCAGAAGCTTCAAAGAAATTAAGAAATCAAAAGTTTGCGCTTATCCTCCTCGATATCAATATGCCTCGTAAATCTGGAGTCGATGTGATTAACGAGATCGCCGACAAAGATCATCCCAATAATCTTGAATCCGTTGTGATTGTCTCTGGTGAACTTAATAAGGAAGTGCTTGCGGCCACTATGAAGAAGGGCGTGAAGAGTTTTCTTGTTAAACCCTTTGATGAAGGCCAATTCAAAGAGCGGGTAACTGCGGTTCTTGATAAAACGCGACCAGGTCTTCTTAAGAAGTCATAAATATCTCTTATGACAATTATGTGAAGTATTAATTTTATTTCTATCCTCATTTGTGGGAAAAATCTCTTCAGTGAGATCCCAAACAAAGAGGAGAGGATATGAAAACACTTACATTAATTGCAGCATTTCTTATTTCTAGTCTAGCAATGGCCCAAGGTAATCCAAGAACAATGGAATTTTGGGATGGAACATTTGCTTACAACAAACTCGTCGTTAAAGAGCATCAATTCCAAGGAAATATTATCACTCTTGAGCTCTCTGGTTCTACTCTCGGGCTTGGACTACAGATTGAAAATGGCCCCAAAGTATGGGGCACTCAAGACCGTATTATTGTGACGGTAAGAAAGAGTGATTGTGAGTTTGATTTTGAGGCTAAGGAACTTGAATGTGATGTGAACAGAGTTTCTGGTCGTATTACTTGGACGGTCAATCATCGCCTTTCTAAGACTCTTGATACAATTTTTACAAATTTAAAGGTTAAAGCAAGTTCTTCATCGAACTTCACGGCAAGTGTCAAAATGGATCTCACTCTTCCCACTGATGAGTTCTTCACTCCGGCAAATGAAGACATCAGTGTTGACTTTGCTTCGTTAGTCTTAGGCTTTTAAATACTGGAGCGGGCTTCAGGGGGTGAGATTGGTTTTTCAAGCACTCCCTGGGCCTTCTCCTTTGCATAGAGATCAATTTTATCTTCTAAAGGCAGCCCATCATACTTCGTCGCTTCAGAATTCACTACATGAAGAGTCTGGGTGGGAAAGGCGAACTCGACGCCCATACTGTGACCCAATCTTAAAATATCAACGAGAAGGCGATGACGCTGATTGAGTTCTTCTGACCAATCAGGCGTTTCAAAGAAAGCGTAGAGAAGGATATCAAGACTGTGCGCTCCTAAATTATTGAGATAGACATGAAAATAATCCTTCCTAATACAAGGATGCTCTTTGAGAATGCTACGAATGCCTTCACAAAAGGCCTCTACTTTTTCTACAGGAGTGTCGTATTGGACGCAAAGGGTTGTAGTGAATCGACGGTATTGGCGCACTCCTAGGTTATCAATACTGGCATTGGTGAGCATGCCATTAGGGATGGTGATGAGTGAATTATAAAAAGTGCGGATACGGCAACTGCGAAGACCAACTTCTTCAACCATTCCCTCAATTGAATCATTGATTTTGACCCAATCTCCAATTCGAAAAGGCCGGTCAAGAAGAACCGTGAGGCTTCCAAAGAGGTTAGAGAGGGTATCCTTTGCTGCGAGGGACAGACCTAGGCCCGCAATCCCCATTCCGGCAAGAAGACCTTTCATATCGAGGGTTAAGCTATCGCCAATGGCTATTATACCAATCGCGACGACGAAGGTTTTAGCCGACTTTCGAATTAAAGGAACGAGAATATCATCAAATTTATTCTCTGATTCAATCGCCTTATTTTCTAGATAAAGACAGACGTAATCCACAAGCTGATAAGCGCCAAGAATACAGGCGACGGTGAAGGCGACCTGGCCTCCTCGCATAAACCAGCTTAAGAGCCCATCTTCAAATTCAAGAAGTTGAACACCGACACTCCAAAAAGCGGCGAAGACAAAGAGCTTGAGGGGGAAAACGAGCTTTTCTTTAAGTTCTTTAGGGACGCGGATATTCTTCTTGTGAAGACCTTCAACGAGGAAACCAAGGAGAATAAAACGTAAGATTCTCTCGGTGAGGAAGCTTATAAAGATAAGACAGAGGAGGGCCAGCCATTGACCGTTAAGGAGAATAAAAGTGCGCCTACCCGTCCACTCTGGCATGGAGCGCTTAACTTTCTCTTGCCAATTATTAAAACTTTCAACCCCTTCAACGACATCCTTACTTTTTACAAGTTCAAGAAATTGACCAATATTTTGGAGGGTGTCCTTATCAAAGAGCCACTGGCCTTCTTTATTGAGGGAGAGGGCTATCTTATAAGTGACCCGCTGGTTATCAATTTTAGCCTCTTTCTTTATAAAGACCCAGTAGTCACCTTTGTATTGATCGGGGATCGTCTTGTAATCCACATACTCGAGGCGGTCAATGGTATTGACGAGACGAATGGCAGCCGTTCGCCCACTAATGAGACGAGTTTCCTTGTCAAAGGCTGAGAGGTCAAGGGCCTCTAAGGCTAAATCAAGACCTCGCTCATCGCCCAGCTTGTAACCTTTCATGGTTTTAAGAAAGTACTTAACCGTCGCCCGAGGATTTGAAAAATCCGCGCTCGGGTAGGCGTCTTCTTGAGCAAAGAGAGAGGAGAAACTAGAGAGAAGAGTGAGAAGGGCTATTAATCGTATTTTCATGGGCTTAATAATAACTTAGGCAGACACCCTTGACTACCAGCAGTTTGCTCCCATCTTAAAAGAAGATAACAAGGGGAGGAATCATGAATAAATTCGATTCAATTGTCGCTGGTTCATTAGATATTGCCTATTCTAAGGCCCTAGAAGAAAAACACACGGAAGTTTATCCTCTGCATCTTCTATGGGGTCTTGCAAAAAATCCCGCGACCTTTTTAAGCCGTAATTTAAAAAACCAGATCAAAGATATTAAAAGTGCTCTTGAAGCACTTCCAAGTGCGGCCAACGCTATCAGTATTGATGCACTTAGACCACAAAGCGCTCTCTCTCAGTGGCTAACTCTCTCATCAAGTCACGCGATTCAAAATGGGCGCCAGGAAGTAGCGGAAAAGGATCTTCTCAAAAATATTACTGAATTCTTTAAGGAACTCGACCTTCCCTGGGAAGAAATACTTAAGGATCAAGGGGAAGGTGAAGAGAGTGAAGTTCCAAGCTTTCTCGTCAATCTCAATGAGCTTGCGAGTGTGGGAAAGCTTGATCCCGTGATTGGCCGACAAAGAGAAATTAGAGCGGTGATGGAAATTCTAGGAAGGAGAGGCAAGAATAATCCTGTGCTCGTGGGCCCTGCCGGGGTGGGGAAGACCGCGATCGTGGAAGGCCTGGCCCTCGCCATCCTTAACAATGATGTGCCCGATGTTCTCAAAGGAAAGACTGTCTACAGTCTTGATATGGGAGCCCTGATGGCGGGAACAAAGTTTCGAGGAGAATTTGAGGAGCGCCTCCAAGGCTTGATCAAATTTCTTAAGGATCAAGCCGGAGAGTGTATTCTCTTTATCGATGAAATGCATCAGCTGGTGGGAGCAGGAAAAACGGATGGCGCAATGGATGCGGCCAATCTTCTTAAGCCTGCACTGGCGCGTGGTGAACTCAATTGTATTGGGGCGACCACTCAAGATGAGTATAAGAAGTATATCTTAGGAGATAGTGCACTTGACCGCCGCTTTAGACCTGTCAACGTTGACGAGCCCACAGTGTCTGATTCCATTGAGATCCTCATGGGTCTTAAGGACAAACTTGAAGCCCATCATGGAATTAAAATCGGTGATGAAGCGATTTATCAAGCTGTCACTTTAAGTGATCAGTATATTACGAATAAGAATCTTCCGGATAAGGCCATCGACCTCGTTGATGAAGCCGCTTCTGCTCTTAAGCTCAGTGCCGAAGCGATGCCTCAGGCCTTAGCTGAAAAAGAGGCTAATCTTCGCAGCATGAAAGTTAGGGCACAGTTTGAAAGTGAGGACCCAAAACTTAAAGAGGAAATTGCTAAGCTTGAAGAAGAAGTGGCAAAGGAGAAAGAGCTTTGGTCTCAAGAAGTCTTCACTTTGAAGAAGATGAGCGAACTCACCAATCAGCTGGACCGCTATCGCTTTGAACTAGAGCAGGCCGAAAGAAGTGCTGACTATGAGGCCGCCTCAAAGCTTAAGTACTCCCTTATTCCAGAGATTGAAGCTCAGCTTAAGAACACTGTCCATGACTGGAGTCTTGGGGCGCGTGATATTGCGACGGTTATTAATCGCCAGACTGGTATTCCTATTGAGAAAATTCTTAAAGATCAGCAAAGCCAAATTTTAGAGCTTGAAGGTCATCTGAAAAAGAGAGTTTTTGGCCAAGATGAAGCCCTTCATGAAATTAGTGAGACCCTTCTCACGAGTCATGCGGGCCTTAAAGACGACACGAAACCTTTAGGAAGCTTTCTTCTTCGAGGTCCTAGTGGTGTCGGGAAAACAGAGACGGCAAAGGCCCTCGCTCAATTTCTCTTTGATAATGAAAGAAATATTATCAGGCTTGATATGTCTGAGTTTTCGGAGAAGCACTCGGTGGCGAAATTAATTGGTGCACCCGCTGGCTATGTTGGCTATGAGGAAGGCGGAATCCTTACGGAGGCCGTGCGTTTAAAGCCCTATAGTGTTGTCCTCTTTGATGAAATTGAAAAGGCCCACCCGGACTTTAGTGATATTCTTCTTCAGATTTTAGATGACGGAAGGCTCACTGATAATAAGGGGCGAACAATTGACTTTAAAAATACGATACTCTTTTTGACCACCAATAGTAAGAATCTTGAGGGGGACTTTAAACCCGAAGTTCTTGGTCGAATCGATACGATTTTGGATTACAAAGCGCTTGGCAATAGCGTGATGAAGGATCTCATTGAAAAGCAAAGAGGACTTCTCAACAATCGTTTAAGTGCTAAGAAAATGAGTCTTGAGCTAGGGGAGGAGCTTGTAAGAGTTCTTTCAGAAAGAGGTTATAACGAATCTTATGGCGCTCGTCCTTTAGCAAATGTTTTTAATCAACTAATTATTCGACCTCTCTCCCGACGGCTTCTTGAGGGGACTCTTGAAGAGGGTAAAGTTCTCGCTCTTTGGAAAGCGGACAGAGGAATCGTAGAGTTTGAAAAAGTTTCCTCTTAGGAATTTTGCTCCCTTAATCTATAATATTAATTGTTAGCATATTAAGGGAGCTATTTTCTATGTACCATGAAATCCTCAATTTAGAAGCCGGAAATTACTTAATGAGAGAGGGTGAGGAATCAAATGAAATGTATTACCTCTCTAGCGGAACTCTTGGAGTTTTTAAGAGAAAGGGCGATGCCGAACAGCAGATCGGAACTATTTATTCTGGTGAGCTCGTTGGTGAGATGTCCTTTATTGATGGCGAGCCACGAAGTGCAACAGTGAAGGCATTAGGAGACTGTGAACTAAAAGTTATTCCTAAAGACGCTCTTCAGCGCTATCTTGGTGGCCAACCCAAATGGTATAAGGCCCTCGTTCAAACACTTCTTGATCGTTTACGCCGCGCCAACTCCCGCGTCAGGATTTAAGCATTGGGCGATGAGAGTGAGAACCTCATCCTCATTAAAGGGTTTGAGAAAATAGCCATCAATCATTTTCTCGATTTGGTGATCGAGATTTTCAAGATCAATATTTATTCCTCCTGTCATAAAGAGAAACTTTGGCTGTTTAATATCACTTTGGCAGCGAAGGGCCATCAGTAACGTTGGTCCATCCATTGTGGGCATCTTCATATCAGAGATAATGAGATCAAAGCTTTCAGGATCGTCTTTATAAATATGATAGGCCTCTTCGCCATCACAGGCCGTCGTCACTTCAAGACCGACCTCCTCTAAAAAAGAGCCCAGAAGAAGCCTAATGCCTTCTTCGTCTTCGACGAGAAGGATATGACCCTTTAACTGCGTCAGATCTGAGCTTTCTCCAATTGAGTTCTCTTGAGTTTGGGAGTGGGCCATTTGCTGGGCAGGGAGCCTGATGGTGAAGGTGGTTCCCTGTCCAAGAGTACTTTCAAAAGAGAGCTCGCCCTTCATCTCTTCAATAAACTTATATGCTAAGCTTAGGCCAATTCCTGTTCCTTCGTTGACATCCTTTGTGGTGAAAAAGGGATCAAAGACTTTATCTTTGACTGAATCTGCTATCCCTTTGCCATTGTCGACAATGGAAATAAAGAAAGAGTCCTCTTTGTAATCAAGGTTAATTGAAATGAGGGGCTTGTCCTTATCAAGGGTCGCATCTTTGGCGTTTGAGAGAAGATTCATCAGAACCTGCTGAAACTTGCCTCGATTTCCCATCGTTTCTATTTGAGAAATATTTTGCGGATTATTTAAGGAGAGCTCAATATTATCACTGTGGAAAATATCTTTTATGAGCTTATAAGATTCAATGAGACCTTCATAGGGATTAAAAGAAGCGATGGTTTCGCCCTCATCACGAGAAAAGGTGCGAAGGCCGTTAACGATTTGTGAAATACGCTTGATTGCTATATTCATATTTTCAAGCTTACCCTTACTTTCCTCATAGCTAAGAGTAGAGCCATTTTTTAGGCTTCTCTCAATAGCGCTCACATATCCTTTGACGATAGCAAGCGGATTATTGATTTCATGACCCACACCAGCAGCTAGCTCACCAATGGAAGCAAGTTTACTTTGGTGATGGGCTAGGGCCTTTTGTTTTTGGTATTCCGTTTCTTGCTTCGCTTTTTCTGTGATGTCTTGTTGAGTTCCTGTAAAGCGCGTGGGCTCACCTTTAGAGTTAAAATTGGTGAAACGCCCCCTGGCGACCATGGTCTTCCATTCTCCTTCAGAGGACTTGATGCGATAAGTTTCTTCAAAGAAATTCTCTTTGCCAGAGAGATAGACTTCAAGTTTGTTAAGAAGATGATCCAAGTCTTCGGGATGGACCTTATCTTGCCAGGCCGTAATATCCAACTCACAACTCTCTTCACCGAGACCTAGTAGTTGGAGGGACCGTAAATCAAAGGTGATTTTAGTGGTTCTTAGATCAATACTCCAAACGCCAAGACCTGAGCCTTCAAGGGCAAGATTGAGGTGTTGGTTGGATTGAACGAGCTGCTTTTCAAGACGCTTTTGTTCGGAAATATCTCTTAACATAGCATGGAGAATCACTTTTCCATTTTCTTCTATTTTTGTCAGAAGAATAGTTACGGGTACCTCTTTTTTATCAAGTGTAAGATGGGTCCATTCAAAGAAGTGGTGACCATTTGTCATGGCCTTGCCGATAACTTCTTCAGCTTTCTTTGCTGAGGGCGTGCCACAGGGCTGATACTTAGGAGAGAGGTCCCAAGGGCCAAGCGTTCTAAACTCCTCAAGAGTTTTGACTCCAAACAACTTAAGCGCCGCTGGATTACAATCTATAAAGCCAAAGTCGGGCGGAGAAATTGCGGTAATAGCGTCCAAGGACTCTTCAAAAATTTTTGTAAATTTAAGTTCTCTATTCTTGAGTTCTATTTCGACGTTTTTCTTTTCAGTGATGTCATAACGAATAGAGACAAATTCAGTAATCTTGCCCTCACTATTGGAGTGGGGAAGGATGGTGGTGTCCACCCAGTAAAAGGAGCCATCTTTAGCGCGATTCATGATTTCACCGTGCCAGGGATTGCCTGAAAGGATTGTCTTCCATAGCTTTTCAAAGAAGTCCTTACTGTGGGTTTGGGAATTGAGGATACGATGATCCTTTCCGATAAGTTCTTCTCTGGTGTACTTTGATATTTCGCAGAATTTATCATTGGCATATGTGATGCGACCACGCTCGTCTGTCTTCGCGACGATAGCGTGTTCATCTAGGCCTTTCCTATAAAATTCAATTTCATTAATGCGGACGATTTGCTCATAGGACTTCTTTCTCAGCTCTAGATAAGTCATGACCTGATTAGCCAGGGATTTGAGGGTGAGCTTTTCTTCGTGAGTAAGTTTCTTAGGCGTTTTATCGAGAATACAAAGTGTTCCAATGACACTGCCATTTGGCGCGATGAGGGGAGCTCCTGCATAGAAGCGGATCTTTGGTCCAGTCGTTACAAAAGGATTATCAAAGAAGTCCTTGCTCTCTTTAGCATCTTCAACGATGAATATTTCATTTTGAAGAATAGCGTGGCCAGAGAAACTAATATCTCTTGGCCCACTTTTTTGTTCCACTCCCACTCTTGATTTAAACCATTGACGATTATCAGAAACAAAACTGATGAGAGCATACTCGCACTTGAATATTTCAGAGGCAGCTTCGGTGATGCTATCAAAATGACTTTCCTCTGGGGTATCTAAAATTCGGTATTCAAGAAGAGTCTGCTGTCGTAAAGATTCATTGGGGGGGAAAGGGGCTTTTTTCATACGATACCAATTTTAAATGATTGAGCTTTTTATTTTTATCGGTATGAAAAGGGAGCAACTTAAAGACTAGAACCAAACTCCAAAAGTCTTATTGAGCCGCTGGATAGTCTCTTGGGATAAAGGATTATAATCTAAGCTCAAATGATTGAGATTTTTAAGGTTATATATTTCTTCTGGAAGTGTTTGAAGATTATTTCTATCAAGAGTTAAGCGTTGTAAAGATTGTGTTTTAAACAAGTATGAAGAAAGGCAGGAAATTTTATTGTTACTCAAATCAAGGACACGCACGCCTTGGGGGAGAGTCAGCTCCTCAGAAACCTTATTTCCTTCATTGAAAAAAAAGGTGTGCAAGGCTTCAAGTTTTGAAAAGGAAGAAGAGACCACTTCAAACTGACCACCCCTGATCTTTAGAATTTCAACGTGTGGAGGCAGAGCGGGCAGGGAGCGTAACTGGGGGCAATTAATAAAGAGGTTCTTACAATGGGTGAGCTTTTCTAAAGAGGGAAGCTCTTCAAGGGATTCACCGAGAATCTCAAGGACTCTTAAGTCCTCTGTGAGTTTCTCGGTGGGAAAAGTGTTTTGATTCTTTCTCAGCTTTATTCTTAGGTTCATTAGCGTAAAAAGAGGGGAAAGGCCGTCTTCTTATATCGTCTTGAAATAATATTAAAGAGGCTTGAATTCCTATTCTTGTGAATACCGTCACCACTTCCGCCTTTTGAAGAGGAAGAGGCACTATTGACTCTTCTTACATGACCACTATGAGCACCGGCATTAGCATTGGCCGCAGAGTTAGTGAGACCACCAGAGCCTAAAAGACCGAGTCTTCGCTTCTCTTCATCGCTTAAACCTTCAAGGTCAAGCTTGCCACCACTTCCGGCAAGAGAGAAGACTTCTGAGCCGACTTCGTCTTTCTTATTACCACTCTTACTTCTGCGCCCGAGAGAACCTCGCCTGCGTGAAGACGAATTGGCATCACTTCCTGTAGCATCTCCTGCGACAGCATTACCTGACGTGAGATCAGAGAGGCTAGAGTTACCAAGGAGGGCGCCGCGCGCTCTTGAGAAATTTGATGAGCCATTTTGAGAGATGCCAAGGTTATTAAGAGAACTTGTGGCGCGACCTTCTGTTGCATCGGTGAGGGCTTGAGCGGCGCTTGTGACAGAATCACTACTTGATGACTTTTTAGAGTTCTTATTGGCACTCGTATCAAGCTTCTTTTTAAGACCGAGAAGATCATCGCGGACGGCCTTTGAATTGCTCGCCAGACGACCACCATTAACGGCGGCGCCTGAGAGGTTACCACTCATTAAGTTATTGGCCGTATCAGTAGCGAGAAGTCCTTGTGTCTTAAGAGCATCAGGAGTTGTGGGGTTAAATTTGGGGTACTCAAAAGAAGTACAGCTTCCTGACTCTTTACAACCACAAGTGGGGTCGAAGTTTGCGTTATCAAGATCGCCCACCATACACACTGGCTGGGGAGCACTGTTTGGAATTAGGGTTGTGTCACCAATCCCAGTGGTTCCTAGACCGAGGCGCTTTCTTGTCTCTGTCAAAAGATCGACAACCTGATCTCTATTGATCGCCACTTCAGTGAGTCCGCCACCAAGAGCTGTGATATTTTCTTGGATAAGCATTCTCGCATTTTGAATGGTGATATAACGAGTTTCAGGAGTAGGCATCCCCGTTTTCTCTTCGTCTCTAAGACCTTCAAGGGCTTCAAGAACCTTGCCATCAAGGTGGTACTTCGCAAGCTCTTCAATCCCTCTAATCACAGGAGGATTAACATTCTTAGGCTTCGATCCAGCATTTGAGATTTTCGGATCCGAACGCGTGTGTTCCGGTTGATTGGTAATATCATTGGCATGGTTTTGAAATTGAAGATTCCTTTGCACAAGAAAGTAGCGAAAGGACTCTGTCCCTTCAGACACATTAAGAGCATTGGTATTAGAGTAGATATTTCTCTTTTGATCATGGGTGGCATTGTCTGCACTGGTTGGCGTGTTTTCATCCTCTGGCCGTGCCGTGACATCTGAGCTTGCGTAGACTGGAGAGACGACCATATCCATAAGAAGTTCCAGCATACTTGTTTGAGCGGCTTGGTTTTCTTGGGTCACAAGTTCCATGACATCATCGTTATAACCCTTAATAGCATTTTGTCGGGCCCTCTCAATTTCAATTTGCTTATTCTCTTTCGCTCTTTGTCCGAGTTCAGCCATATCAGCTTCCTCGGCAGCAGCTGTTTCAAAGTTACAGGCGAGATGAGTGAAGTATTTGGCGTGGTGAAGCTTCTTCTTCCACTTCTTTAAGAATGATTTTGCTCTCATAAGCTCACTAAAGAGCCATACGGCGAGAACCGTTCCACCAATCCAGGCTGCTTGCATCGCAAGCTTAGCCGCAACCGGACACATGCTACAGCAAAAACCACACCATGGACCACAGCCACCACAGGTCCCTTGGGCATTAGCCTGTGCTGCCGAGACAACAGCAAGAAGGGCGGTCATCATAGCAATTCTTTGGGTAACTTGCTTTACCCATTGTTCACCTTTTTTGACATTGGCATCAGCGATCATGATTTTTTCATTCTTGGCCATGAGTTCTTCCATAGCGAGACCTTCTGCTTCGATCATCATCTCAAGGGCGGCTTCTCTTGTACGGGGCTTGTCTCTATATTCTTCACCTCTAAGTTTAGCGATATACTCATTACAACGCTCTCTTAAAGGAGGGTAGACCGTTCCATTTGAACTTGTGTAGCCCGTTAGGACTTTAACGTTGAGGGCTGCCTCTTCAGGTGTGTTTCCATATACTTTCCAATCATACCCAGGTGCTGGAGGATCTGGAGGAGTGACACGAAGACAGATATTTTCAAGAAGCTGATCATGAACATTGGCGGCGCGCTCAAGCGAGCTGATTTGAATATTATTTTCATCTCCATCGAGTTCTTCTTCAACACGACAGTTAGAGCTTGTCGCGTAGTAATTAGAGTCTTGAACAATCGCCATCAGCCAAGTGGCACTGGCCGCTTTATAAAGATAGAGGGCTTTAGAATCAGCCTCACTCATATCATGCTGTTCACAAACGAGATCTTTAACTACCGAAGAGGCCATCCCAACGGTTTTAATATTTGAGATGGTAAGCTTTAGGTTCTTAGTCTTAAGTTGGTTATTGTCACTAAGAGCATCGACTTGATCAAGGGTTGTGATTCCCGCGAGGGTGTGTTGGTCTTGAAAGCCCCCGGCCACGGCCATTTCATAGAACTTATAATCATCAGAGTATTCTTTTTGGAGTTCAAGATTAAAGAGAGTGTCTGCGCGGTCTGCCGCAAGTCTCTTAGCCTCTGTGATTCCTGCATTGGCAATTCTTGTGAGTTCAGTATCAGCCTCAAAAAGAGGACCACTAAGGGCACAGTCAGTATCCGTGTTTGTTGTAATATCGAAGTTGCTGCCACAACCTGAAACTGAGTGAGATCCCGAGAGGGCATTGGCATTGGCCGAAGTATCATTCACTGCACCTGTTGAATTATTAGCAACATCTTTAGGTGAGTTACGATAAGCACTTCGAGCAGCATCATATTCTTTTTGAGCGGCAATCAACCCTTTTTGAGAATTTGATACCCGAACGCTTGCTGTTTTAATTCGTGCCGTCTCTTTAGGAGTACACCAATCATGATCATCATCGCAGGCTGCTTGAGCTGCAGCGAGCTCTGCTTTGGCCATAACGATTTCATCTTGGGCGGCAGCAAGATTAACCTTGGCTGCTTCATAGCGCTTCTTAGTAGCATCATATTTGTCATCGATCGGTTTAGAGGGGTCGACAAAGCCACCATGGTTTTCTTGATACCATTCAGAGGCCCCTTGAAGGCTATCACCTTCATTGCCGAGGGCTGTGATTCTGGTCCGAATAGCCTCTGAATTAGCTTCAGTGAAAGAGTTAAATTGATTGGCTCTTGCTTCATATTGGTCGTAAATGCCACCAGCATTATCCCCCTCACAATAGGAAAGGGTTCCTCCATTGGCGAGAGAGGCATTTTGATGGGCTGCATTTTGGCTGGCCTGAGCATTGGCTGAGTCTACGTTCATGCCTGCGGTTTCATCAACAACAGAGACGCCAGCATCGTTGGAGCTACTTTCAGTCTCGCTTTCGTCGGCGCGTGCAGGAATGCTCGCAAGCTGGGCCATGATGAGGCAAAGGCTCAAAAGGTGGGTGAGAAATTTTTGAGGTCCTGTTTGATTTTTCATAATAAGGTCTTCCTCTTAAAGAGTGTTCCTAAACTTATTTTAGTACCCAATCGCTTGAGAGCGAAGAAAGGGGATAGTGTCTTTAGAGTATTTATCGGTAGAGGGAGGCTAAAAATTAATATAATTCTGGGGACTTAGCTCAAATTCCTCATTAAATTGCCACCCCAAAATGTTCTTTCATGAGGGCAATTGGGGTGCCCAAATTTAGTGGATTTTGAGTAAATTCAGCTAGTTAAATTAATATTTGGGTTTGGAGGTTCTTTCCTAGTCACCTTGCTCTTAGTGAGCTTCCCCTTGTGATGGTAAAATAAGACAAGAATATTGATTGAGGATAGCACCATGAAAACACTTACTTTTCTTCTTCTTTTTATGTTGGCCCTTCAAGTGACGGCCCAGGATAATTTTAAAAAGGACTTTGGTCAGTGCCAAAGCTTTTTAAAGAAGTACTGCGGCTCCATGAAGTGGGAGGACTGTGCCAAGAAAGAAGACAAGCAGTCTGAGCAGGTTATTCAATGTGTGAAATTCTACGTGGAAAATAAAGAGCGGATCGAGACCAAGGATTTACAGCCTAGTTTTCAAAGTCTTGTTAAAGACTTCAAAGGAAACGCTGCTGACAATCAAAAGTGTATTGAAACTGCGCGCCTGGTGTGTGGCGATGATATGGGCTTTAAAGACTGCTTTCAAAAGCAGGCCGGAAGATTTCCAAGCTACTGTCGGGACATGGCCCGCAATAATGTGGATAAAATGCAGGCTGCCTATGATAACGACCCTGAGTTACAAGGGTGTACCAATCAGTTAATGGGTCAGTGTCAAAAAGAGTTGGCCGTCTTAGGGGATGAGAATATCACCGATCAAAAGCGCATGATGGCCTCAATGAATCGTTATCAAAAATGTGTGAAAGAAATTCTTCCTAAGGTTAAGGCCTGTGAAAGTCTTGTGAATGTGAAAAAGGACAAACCTTTAAGTCCGAGTGTTCAAAAGATTTATCAGTAAGAATTAGAGATAGCGGACGAAGCGATTCTTATCGTCTACTAAAATACACTTTGGCTCTAGCACAGGTTTATCACTGTATTCAAAACCAATGATGATAACCTCTTCACCCTCTTGAATGAGGTGAGCAGCAGCACCGTTAATACAGATCTCGCCATTAAGAGGCGTTTCCCCTTTGATGATATAAGTCTCTAAGCGCGCACCACTGGTGTTGCTGACAACTAAAACTTTTTGACCGGGCCACAGATCCGTTTTCTCAAGAAGCACGGGATCGATGGTAATAGAACCCACATAGGAAACGTTGGCTTCCGTAATGGTGGCCTTGTGAATTTTACTTTGAAGGACTTCTCTCATCTTGATGAGGGTTATACATGAAACGAGCTTGGGCTACAAGCTATAATGCGTAGCATTTAAAAGCGAATTTAATCTCGCTTGAGGCAAAAATGGCCAAAGAAGAGGAGAGTCGCTAGGCTTATAAAAAATGTTTTTTATGGAGGAAAACGTGAAACTAATTAGTCTTTTGGCGATTTTACTATCAGTGGGTGTTCAGGCCCAAACTCTCGATTACGGACCCTTTAGAAAGTACTTTGAATTAGGTCAGGTGGATTTTTACCGCTCAACGGGCTTTTACCAAGAAAGAGAGAGTGACTACGAAGTCATCGTTCACAATAAATATCCCTTTGCGATTTGTTTGATTCCCGAGTTGATTGTGGTGAGAAATGGTCGTGATGAATACACTCAAGCCAATTATATTATTGAAGCCAACCAAAGCGCTAACCTCGGTCACTATGGTGCTCTTGAATTTGGTCGCTCATGGCATATGAAGTGGGAATACTTTGTGAGCCAAGACCTCTATCACTGCGAAGACTAGAGGCTGTCACTTCCCGGGATACCGAGGAAGTAGAGAATACTTGTCATAGGCCCATGACTCATATGGTTTTGGGCCTTTTCTTTCACAACATCTTTAGCGTGAAAAGCAATACCAAGACCAGCTGTTGCTAGCATCGGTAAATCATTCGCTCCATCCCCAATGGCCACTACTTGCTCAAGAGAGATTTTCTCCTGTTGAGTAATAACTTTAACGAGAAGGGCCTTTTGTTCGGCATTGATAATTGTGCCTTCGACTTCTCCCGTGAGGGCGCCATCAATGACCTTAAGATCATTGGCAAAAGCGTAATCAAGTCCAAGCTTCTCTTTGAGAGCATTGGCAAAGAAGCTAAATCCCCCTGAGATAAGCGCGACTTTGTAGCCGAGGTTCTTTACCGTCTGAATAAACTCTTCAACTCCAGGAGTGAAGGGCAGGCGCTCAAGGATTTCTTGCATCTGCTCAACTTTTAACCCCTTAAGTTCGGCCACTCTTTGGCGAAGGGACTCATTAAAGTCCATCTCTCCATTCATCGCTCTTTCCGTTACGGCGCGCACTTTTTCACCGGCGCCCATAACATCGGCCATCTCATCGATCACCTCAGTTTGAATAAGAGTTGAATCCATATCAAAAACGATGAGTCGCTTAGAGCGGCGAAAAACATTGTCCTTTAAAAAGGCCACATCCACTTGGTGGTGGTTGCTAATTTTAAGGAGGCTTTCTTTGAGAGTTTTATCGTCAAGGTTGCTGGGAACAATAGTCGTAAACTCAAGGGCATTGAAGCTATGCGGTCTGACGTTATCAATTCTTTGAATATTGATTTGCGAGTCCGCCAGACAGCGTGAAATATCGCGAATAAAATCCGCGGTAATCGTTTCGGGGCTCACACAATTGAGAATAAACTTATCACTCTTTTGCGGTTGAATGGGCAGGTCCACTTTCTTGGCAATCTCTTGAAAGGTGAGGTTAAGACCCATTTTTGTCGCTGAGTAGAGAAGTTCTTTTAAAACCGCTGGCTCGCCATCAACGCGCTCTTTAATGCGAATGAGAAAGGAGAGGGAAAGAAGACCATGAGTAACGGCCTGACCCATGTCTTCTAGGGCATCTCCTGACTGATGAATGATGGCCATGAGTTCAGTTGTAATACCGGGGTGGTCAGGGCCTGCAACAGTAATGAGAAGATGGTCAGCTGACATTGGAATTCCTTTTCATTTTTATTTTCTTAATGAGTCCTAGTGAATATTCTAGCGCGGAATAGAGAGAAAAGATGGAAGCGAGATAAATGCAAATTGTTCCGATAAGGGACATCGGAATTCCCCATGGCTTATCGTTAGCCATTAAAAGAGGAATGCCCACCATCTGAACGGCCGTTTTCCATTTTCCAAGTTGACCCACCGGCACTCTTAAACCGCGCTCACTCGCTAGCAGACGCAGACTTGTAATATACATCTCACGAAGGACAAGAATCAGAACAACGACAGAGTGAATACGCTCAAGTTCGCCTAGTAAAATAAGAGAAGAGACCACAAGGAATTTATCAGCAATAGGATCGAGAAAGGAGCCAAAGACAGTAACGATGCCCCGTTTTCTTGCGATATAACCATCAAAGAAGTCGGTGATACTAGCGGCAACAAAAGTCCAGCCGGCGACATAGCCAAGTTTGAGGGAGGCCGCCCACTCGGGATTCATTTTTGTGAGGATTAAACTGGTCACAATAATAGGGATAAGGGCCATGCGAAAAATAGTTAACCGATTTGGGAGGTTATCGATTTCCCATTCATTTTCGTCTTGAATCGTCTTTTTCGTGTCTTGGTTTTCCATCGCTTTAAAAGGTAGCTAAGTGCCCGCGATTTGACTAGGGTCACATTTGTCCCCATTGGAAAAAAGACGGCCAGCGTCTAGAATGGAAGGGTCAGAATTTTTAAACAGGATGTTTATGGAAAATCACCTCTCTCTTATTAAAACCGGCTACCAAGATATCGAAAAACGCGTCTTTCCTCGCTTTCCCTTTAGCTACCTTACGTTTAAGGCGCAAAATGGCAGTGAAAGAGCGTTTGCTGTAAAAGATATCAGTTACACCGGTATGCAGCTGAGCCTTAAAGACGGGGGGCATCCCTATAAGAATGGCCAGAGTGTGAGCGGTGTCCTTCACTGGCGCGGCGCAAGTCTTGATCTTAACGCTCAAGTGAAGTGGGTTCATGGGCAAAGATTAGGGGTTGAGTTTAATGGTGACGCCTCTTTTGAAAATCAAATCAAAGAATTTCTCTCCATTGATAATATTATTCGCGGTATGAGGGCCTTGCACCAGTCGCGGATGAATCTTGATATCCCCAGTGACCTTCACTATTGGCTGCAAGCGGATGGACCTGTTGAGGTTTTCGTTTGGTGTCATAAAGATGGTGAAATCTCGCGCTTTCAACTTGTGATGATGGAGAGTTTTGTTGAGTATCAAGATGGTAAGGGCCTTAAGACGGGACGTGTGATCACAAAGCGCGACCTTGATACCCCCCTTGTTCAAGAAGATGAATTTGTCTTTGAGATGGATGAAGCAGTGAGTGAAGAGCGCTTGCAATTTGCTCATCAGATCGTCTCACGTATTCCCGCTGACTATCTGCCTGAGCGCGTAACCGATTTTTTACGCCTCAAGTTAGGACTGTAGCGGTTTATTTCCCTCAGAGCTTTTCGGACGGGTTTTCTTTCAGTTATAGTAGAGGGGTTTAAAAAACCCTCTTAAAAAGGAAACCCTATGAATCGCAACCTTGCGCTAGAATTTGTTCGTGTCACCGAGATGGCCGCCATCGCCTCTGCCCGTTGGATGGGACGTGGAGATGAGAAAGCTGCTGATCAGGCAGCCGTTGATGCCATGAGATCCATGCTTGATACTATCGATTGCCAAGGTACAGTTGTGATTGGTGAAGGGGAGCGCGATGAAGCTCCTATGCTTTATATTGGCGAAAAAGTGGGAAGTGGCCAAGGTCCTGGCCTTGATATTGCCCTAGATCCTCTTGAAGGAACTACAGTTTGTGCTGTTGGTGCTTCAAATTCTATCTCTGTTATGGCCATTGCTGAAGCCGGTGGTTTTCTCAATGCTCCTGATACTTATATGGAGAAAATTGCAGTGGGTCCTGAAGGAAAGGGTCTTATTGATATTCGTGAAACACCCAAAGAAAACCTCAGCAGACTTGCTGAAGCTAAGAAATGTAAAATTGCTGACCTCACCGTCTGTATTCTCGATCGTGAGCGCCACCAAGACCTGATCGCTCAGGTGCGTGAAGCAGGTGCTCGTATTAAATTGATTGGTGATGGGGACGTGGCCGCTTCACTGGCCACATGTGAAGACTCATCAGGCGTTGATATGCTTATGGGAATTGGGGGCGCACCTGAAGGCGTTATTGCCGCTGCCGCCCTTCGCT
>CATLOT010000041.1 GCA_950054155.1 uncultured Bacteriovoracaceae bacterium | reverse complement strand
CTATTGAACTTCCTATTATTACGGGAAGCGAAGGCGAAAAGGCCCTTGATATTGCGGCCCTTCGTAAAGAAACCGGCTACATCACTTTAGATAATGGATTTGTTAATACAGGTTCATGTAAATCTGCAGTTACTTTCTTAAATGGTGAAAAGGGGATTCTTCGCTACCGTGGCTATCCCATCGAGCAAATTGCTGAGCAGTCAAACTTCTTAGAAGTTGCTTACCTCCTCAATTTTGGAAAACTTCCTAACAAGAGTGAGTATGACTTCTTCAATGAGAAAGTAACATCATTTGCGACTCTTCCAGAAGGTGTTACTAATATTATCGATCAATTTCCAAAAGATGCTCACCCGATGGGCGTTATCGGCGCAGCTGTTTCATCTCTCGCTGCTTTTTACCCAGAGTTTCTTAACGCTCCTCTTGATAATGTTCAAAGAGAGAGAGTTATTGCTCAACTTATGGCCCAAGTTAAAATTATCGCGGCTTACTTTTATCGCCGCACTCAAGGTAAGGATCCTCATCGTTCCCATCCAAGTCTTGGCTTCTCTAAGGACTTCCTCAATATGATGTTCTATGAAGAAGGGAAAGAGATTGATGATGAAGTGGCCCATGCCTTAGATGTTCTTTTCATGCTTCATGCTGATCACGAGCAAAACTGCTCGGCTTCAACTGTGAGAGTGATTGGATCTTCACAGGCTAATATCTTTGCTGCGATCTCTGGTGGTATTGACGCTCTTTGGGGGCAACTCCATGGTGGTGCTAACCAAGCCGTTCTTGAAATGCTTGAAGAAATTCAAAAGGCCGGTGGTGACTATAAGAAGTTCATTGCGAAAGCTAAAGACAAGAATGATAGCTTCCGTCTTATGGGATTCGGTCACCGTGTTTATAAGAACTTTGATCCTCGCGCGACTATTATTAAAAAGCAGTGTGACATTGTTCTTGAAAAACTTAATATCCAAGACCCTCTTCTTGATATTGCCCGTGGCCTAGAAGAAGAAGCGCGTAAGGATGAGTACTTTGTTCAGCGTAACCTCTATCCTAATGTCGATTTCTACTCTGGTATTATCTACAAAGCCCTTGGGATCCCAACCGATATGTTTACAGTGATGTTTGTTCTTGGACGTCTTCCAGGTTGGCTCGCACAGTGGAAAGAGATGAGAGAGGACGTTACCTCAAAGATTGCCCGTCCTCGTCAGATCTACGTTGGTGAAAACCTTCGCGATTACACGCCAATGAAGGATCGTAAGTAATAGAAACGAAAAATTACTCAGAAATAAAAGGCCACCTTCTCAACCCCAATCTTGGGGAGAGGAAGGTGGCTTCTTTATTAGAGAAAATCAAAACTCTCTATACAGCAAGAAGAGAGGGACTTGAGTCTGTTGAATGGAGTGCTGATGAAGTGAGCGCCTATGCTAGCTTCTATCTTCCAACCAATGGTGCAAAGTTTCACTTTCTTCTTAATCAAATTGACCCAAGCCTTAAGGAAGTCTTTTCTCGCTGTGAAGTCATAGATTTTGGAACGGGGCCTGGGACTTATCTTGTGAGTTACCTTGAAGCTTTCGGTGGAGAGAGCTGTGGTCATCTGTGGGGTATTGATAAAGATAGAATGATGCTTAAGCAGGCCTTAAGCCTTACTCATGGTCTCTTTCCTCATCTTAAAAAGAAGATTCATCTTGTTGATGATCTTGATATTCCAAGAAGCTCACGCGAGCGTCTTGTCATCTTTGGCAACTCTTGTAATGAAATGAGGAGTCAGGAGATAAAAGAGGTTATTAAGAAGCTGGCGCCCGATCATATCGTCTTTCTTGAGCCCGGAGTTCCCGCTGTGTTTGATATTCTTATGGAGCTTCGAGAGTCTTTTGTCAGAGCAGGTTACGACTGTGCTTATCCTTGTCCTAGTTTGAAAGAGAAGTGTCCTGTTCAAGCTCGAGTTGAAGAGGGGCTTGAGGATTGGTGTCATCAGGTGTGGCGAGGAACACATGGGGCAGAGGTTGAAAAACTCGGACAACTTGCGAGTATTGATCGCAAGTCGATGGCCTTTATAGGCCATATTTATACAAAAAATGAAAGCTTTCATAAAAGAGCCCATCGTTTTGTACGCTTCATGGGAGAGAGTAAGCATGCTTTTAGTTGGGAAGTGTGTAGAAGTGAAGAAGCCGAACAAAAACTCATTCATTTTGAAATACCCAAGAAAACTCTCTCTAAGAAAGAAGTGAAAGAGTTTAAAAAATTATGTGTGGGAACTGAGTTTGATTACGAAGTGATAAAAGAACTAAAAGAATCGCTTCGAGTTAAAGTGGATTTAAAGTAAAAAAAGCCTCCTGAAAAGGAGACTTTCTTTTTTTTGAATTACTTGTTCTTCTTCATCGAAGCGTAGCGTGAACCAAACTTCTTTCTGAACTTCTCAATACGACCTTCCGTATCGAGGACTTTTTGCTTACCTGTGTAGAATGGGTGACAAGAGCCACAGATATCAATCTTAGCAAGTGCTGCAGTTGAACGAGTGTTGTACTCAGCTCCACATACACATTTAACTGTTACTTCGTTGTATTCAGGGTGAATTCCAGCTTTCATACTTAAGGACCTTATTTAATGGTCATTGCTTAATACAATGACAGGTTAATAGCTAAAAAGAGGGCTCATATTGCCTTAGATTGGCCCTACTTGTCAATAGGGGGAGAAAACTAGTGGGCAGAACAGGTGCCACAGCCTCCGCCATCGAGGCGCTCGGAGCGATCGGCAAATTCCCAGTGCCCATAACGTTCATTGATGGCATCAATCGCCTGGGGCAAAGAGCTGAACTCAAGCTGAAAGACCTCTTCCTCTTGGGCCTTGAGAAGGGTCACAAGGTAGAGCATTTCTACTTTTCCCTCAGGACCTGGCTCAGCCCCTAAATGAATAAAAGCCAGTAAATCAGAGGATTTAAAGCCGGTAAATGTCCAGTTGTCCGCATTGACGAGGTTTTTTGAATTCATTTTACTTACATACCAACAAAGCCTTGTCATCGCAATGAGTTGGGTGTAATCTCTCGTGCGCTAATGTGAATTAAAAGTGGAGGCACCTCATGGCCAAGGGACCAAGAGTCATTATTACTTTAGAATGTACTGAAGCGAGAAAGCTAGGTAAAACACCTTCTCGTTACACGACGACAAAAAACAAAAAGAACACTCCAGATCGTATGGAGAAGAAGAAATACAATCCATTTCTTCGTCGTCACACAGTTCATAAAGAAATTAAGTAAGACTTATACTCAATTAATTTTTATAAAGAGGCTTTCCGTAAGGAAGGCCTTTTTATATTATGTAATTTCAATAGCTTAACTAAAGGTTTTTCCTCAATATTTCCCCGAAAATGACCGAAAAGTTAGTGTTATGAGCACCTAAAAGTCGGGGAAACTTTTGGCATTAAAACTTCTTCTTGTAGATAAGGATTTGGAGTGGCTTCAGGCCGCTAAGAGCTATTTTGAAGAGCTCCTCTACAAGACCGTCATTGTTGGCAACGGAAAAGATGCTCAAAAGGCCCTCTACAATGACAAATTCTTCGCCGTAATTCTCAATGTAAAAACTGAAAATCATTCCGGACTTCAAGTTTTAAAGTTCATAAAAACTAATCACCCCAGTCAAAATGTCATTATGGTGACCGAGATCGAAGAGGGGATAGATGAAGAAGACCAGCTCACTCCAGAAAAATTAAAGAAGCTCGGGGCTACGGATTCTATTGTGAAGCCCTTTGAAATGGATGATCTCAAGGGAGTCCTTGAAGGCCACCAGAGTGTTGGGGATCTGGTTTCTTCGATTCCTCGTAGGAAGGAATTAGGACCAGAGGAAGAAGTCGACCTTGGTGATGACCAGTTTACGAAGGTTAAAATCTCAGAATTCTACTCCAGTCAGCCTGTGCTCTTTGATATTTTTATTAAGCTCAGAAGTAACCGCTATATTAAAATTCTCCACGCGGGGGATGGGCTCTCGAAGGAGAGGCTTGATAAGTATCAAAATGAAAAAAAGGTGGAGTACCTTTATTTTCAAAAGAAAGATATTCTCAAGTACGTGAAGTTTAATAGTTACTTTGCAAAGAAAGTTATTTCAAATCCAAAGGTGGGTGGCGCCAAGAAAATTAAAATGCTTCAAAATGTCTCTGAGAAATATCTTGAGCAGGCCTTTGTTGACGGTTTAAAACCGCAAATTATCGATCAAGGAAAGGATATCGCTGAAAATGTCTATGATCTCGTAACAAAGAATGAAGACCTCTTCTCTGTTTTTCGTGAGTACGCAGACTTCGACCCCAACGCTTACACTCATGCCTATCTCGTGACACTCTTTTCCACGGCAATCATTAAGCAGTTTGAGTGGCAGTCAAAGACAACGATTGAATGCACCGCCTTTGCATGTCTCTTTCATGACATTGGTAAAATGAAGCTTCCCCCAGAGATTGCGACCATGAAAGTTGAGGAGATGAATGAAGAACAGCTTGAGGAGTATAAGCGGCATCCCGAGTATGGCCTTGAGCTTATCGATGGTAAGCCAATGATCAATAATTCTGTTAAACAAATTATTCTTCAGCACCATGAGCACTTTGATGGCACGGGCTTTCCTTATGGTAAGCGTGGATCAAAAATTCTGATGCTTAGTAATATTGTTTGCCTAGCAGACAACTTTGTTCATGTTATTCAAGAGCAGGATCTTAAGCCTGTAGAAGCGTTAAGAGTTCTTCTGCAAAAGCGCGATGAGATTAGTTGGTACAACACGAAGATCGTCGAATGTTTAATTAATGTCTTCGTCGATCCTGCGAAGATCGTCAAGGAGAGGGCCGCTCTCCCTTCCAATTCAAGAGTGGTTAATAAAAAAGTTTCTTAATAGGAAAACTTCTTAAGCGCCTTTCAGACTGCTGAAAAACTTCCAAAGATTTCTTTTGAAGAATGTAGGGAAACTTACGATTAGAGGGTTTTATAATATAGTGCTGCCACTTCTCTAATTTAACTCCTGGTAAGGATCGAATGAGGCCACTTAAGAGGTAAGTGTTTTGCACTCCTTTGGAGTCGGTGATCACCATTTCAAAGGCTGGTTTTTCAAGATACTTATCGACTTCATTTTGAAGCTCTTCAGTTACTTCGTCGAGGATGAGCGGACTTTTAAGGTGACTCAATTGTTGAAGGTAGTCTTTGACAGAATCACTATTAAGGGTTCTTTCTCTTTGGCCAAACCAATCGGTCTCTTTCTTTTCGATGAGGAAGTTTTTATTCTTCTTTTCTTTAGGGCCACGAAAAATTGTTAAAGAGACAACCTCTTCAGGATTAAAAGTAAAAATGCGGGTGTCGACAAAGTTTGCGAGATCCAATGTATTGAGAGTGGTTGTAATATTATCGATATGATAGATGGCATCTTGGTCACTCAGACTAACATAGGTTGAGTTATCAAGAGGATTAATGAGTCCAAATTTGAGGTTACTCTCTTTGCCATTGCTATCAATCAAAGTGACTTGAAGAATGGAGGAGTCCAGAGAGTAGTTGGCAATATTAATGGGATCATTTTGATGAACGCTTCTGATTTGGACTTTATTGAGATCACTAAGTATTGTTTGCAGAAGATTAGTATTGGCCGGGAGCTGGCGTGGGGAGACCATTTTCCAAGGCGAATTTGCTTCTGTCCCCGTTCTTTCAAAGTGAAAAGTTCCAAGATTATTTTTAAGGACCATCTCTTTTACCCCAAGGATTTGACCAGGGCGAAAGAGGCTGCGGTATTGGCTCATTTCGGGGTTTATTTGGGTCGGGGCTTGGAATAGGTCTGTATAAAAGCCTGTCACTATCAGAACGGCAGTGAAGAATACCATCATCCAGGTCGCAAGGTTCGATTTATTGAGGTCGAGTCTTACCAACATATCTTTAATTCCTTAATTTTCTGCAGAGTCTACTGAGTTTAACTTGATAAGTTGAGGTTGCCTAGGGATGATAAGCCCTGACTTTAACCTCTAGATTAAGGGTGGATTTAATGCAGTTAGTCCAGTTGATCAAAGAGGGTGGATTCATCATGTTTCCCCTTCTGCTTTGTTCACTTCTCATTTGGATTGTTTTCTTTGAGAGAATGTACTTTCTCTATCAGTTCAAAATGCAGTCAGTGCTTCTGATGAGTAAGGCCCGTGGACTTATCAAAGAAAAGAAGTTTGAAGAGGCTAAAGGCCTTAGTCATAATGTTCATCCTTTAATTGGCACACCTTTTCTTGTCGTCTTTGAAGACTCGCAAATGGAATTGGAGAAGTGGGAAGCTAAGATGACAAGACGATTAAAAGAAACGCAAATTGGTCTTAAGAAGTACTTGTGGATTCTTGGGACAATTGGAAGTTCAGCTCCCTTCATTGGTCTCTTTGGGACTGTTGTGGGGATCATTAAATCGTTTGAAAGTATTGCCTCTACTGGAAAGTCTGGTTTTGCTGTCGTAGCAGCGGGACTAGGGGAGGCCTTGATTGCAACTGCTGCTGGGATTATTGTGGCGGTTATTGCTGTGGTTTTTTACAACTACTTTCAAACGAGGCTCTCAACCTTGAGTGTGGAGTTTAAAAACCAATTGGAAGACTTGAGAGATAGTATCTAGAGAGAGGAGGGCATCATGGCAATTCATCTTGGTGGCGGAGACGGTGACGACGACCAAATCATGGCCGATATCAATATGACTCCTCTCATCGATATCATGCTTGTCCTCTTGATTCTCTTTATGGTGACGTCAAGTGTGTCATTAGAGAGTGGCCTTGATGTAGATCTTCCAGAGGTCGCAGGCCAAACAGAAGCTCAAGAGGGGACGGCCGTCATCATTTCTCTTGATAACTCTGGATCACTCAGTGTTCAGGGAAGACCTAGTCAAATGGAAACCTTAGGCCAGGATATTAGAGCGGCACTTGAAAGTGAAAAGACAGGTCTCGTGATTTTAGAAGGGGACCGCCAGGCCAAGCTTGGTAATGCTGTTCAGATTATGGATATTGCAAAAGCAGCAGGAGCCAAAAAATTTGCTATCGCTGCAGAGGCCACACCTTAAAATCTTTTAGAAGTCCAATCCGTCGAGTCCATCAAAATCATCGCCATCATCCTCTTCTTGCACTTTAGCAGGCTTTACTGGTGCAACTGGAATATCGGGTTCAATGGATTGGATAAACTGACGAAGTAGAGTTCTTTCACCCTCTTTGAGAAATGAGAACTTCGCAGCAACTCTATAAGTGAGCTTTCTTTCAGAAATAATACGACTTCTGATATTAAAGGGTCTACAGTAAACAATATCGGCATTGATAACGAATTTTTTGGGAATTTGCAGCTCAATCACTACGGACTGGCCTTCAAGAAAATTGGAACTACTAAAGAAGTAGAAATTATCCATATTAATTTCAGAGAGAACTGAAATGCCATGATGAATTTTACTCTGAGGAATTGTATCGCTTGAGCGTTGGATGACCTTTACTGGTCCTTCTGGCGCCGGAGGGGCTTCACTGAGGCCATCTCCCATAGCAGCGGCCATTTCAGCCTCTAAATCATCTCCGGTTTGCTCTTCACCTGATTCCTCTGCAGAGTCTTCTTCACCACCACCCATAGCAGCGGCCATTTCGGCTTCTAGATCATCTCCAGATTCACCACCTTCTTCGCCACCACCGTCAACGAGAGTTAAGTTTGGCTTCTTATCGATGGGCCCTTTATAGAGGTATTCGGTACGGATATTTTCTATTTCCTCGGGGGAGAGTTCTTTACCTTCTTCTTTTCCCTCTCTGACGGCACGGGCAACTACGGCCTCAACCTCATCTCTTAAAGTCCAGATTTTAAGAGCGATACGTTTGATGAGTACTGGATCGTTAGAATTCCCGTGGATCAAGAGGCCCTCCTAAGGCTCGAAGTGGGTACTTTCTTAAATATACCAAGGTGCAGTATTTTTGGTTAGGGAGGAAGGCTATGCCGCTGGGCAGGAATTACCTTGTGACGCTTGTTGTTATTGATGCGTAAACTAAAAGAATCACGACATTTAGAATAGGCCCTCACTTTTGTCAGGTATATTTCAAGGAGGAAATATGAAATTAGGTCTCTTGACCCTAGCACTCGTCTCTCTTGGTGCGCATGCAGAACTTGCACCCCATATTCCAGGGGAACTCATTGTTAAGTTTAAAAACGGGCAGGGGAACTTTTTGAAAGAAAAGTCGGTTCAAAATAATCTTCTCTCTTATGAAGTTCTCACAAGGCAAGGGCACTTACGGCTGAAGCTTAATAGGCAAAAAGCAAATCTTGAGGAGCTTATACAAGAGTGGTCGCTGCGCGATGATATTCTCTATGTTGAACCCAACTTCATCTACACCATAGATAAGCCTTTTCAATCTCTATTCCCACCTCACAAAGACTATGGACACTCTGGAGTGACCAATGATCCTCGTCTTAACGCTCTTTGGGGTCTTCATAATACGGGAACAAATGAGCCGGGAACGGGGAGTATTGGTGTCGTCGGTGCTGACGCACAGGTTTTTGATGCCTGGCCAATGACAGTGGGGTCAAAAGCTGTGAAGGTCGCGGTGATAGATACAGGTGTGGATTACAATCATGAAGACCTCAGTGAAAATATGTGGACAAACTGGGCAGAGAAAAATGGTCAACCAGGCGTTGATGATGATGGAAATGGCTATGTTGATGATATTCATGGCTATGATTTTGCCAATGATGATGGAGATCCCATGGATGGTAACGGTCATGGAACTCACTGCGCGGGCACGATTGGAGCCGTTCATAATAATGGCCTTGGTGTTGCGGGTGTGATGGGTGATGTTTCCATTGTTGCCTTAAAGTTTCTCACCGATCAGGGAGGAGGAAGTACCGCAGATGCGATTAAAGCGATTGAATACGCGATTAGTGCTGATGTTGATATTATGAGTAACTCCTGGGGCGGAGGTGGTGAATCTCAGGCCCTTAAAGAAGTCATTGAAAAGGCTGCCGATGCGGGAATTGTCTTTACTGCGGCGGCTGGTAATTCCGGCTCCGATAATGATGACCGTCCTCAGTATCCCGCTAATTATGACGTGAGGAATGTTATCAGTGTTGCTGCCCATACGGCCTCTGATCAACTGGCGAGCTTCTCTTGCTATGGAAAGGAAACAGTTCATATTGCAGCTCCCGGCCACAATATTCTTTCGACTTACAAGAATGGTGACTATGCGATTTTAAGCGGAACATCGATGGCCACTCCCCATGTTTCAGGGGCCCTTGGACTTCTTATTGCCAGTGAAGGAAGACTTGAGTTAGATGAGCTTCGCGAGCGGGTCATGGCAACTTCAGTTGCAGCTCGTGGGTATCGAAGCAAAGTAAAATCAGGTGGTCGTTTGAGTACTGTAAATCTCTTAAGAGATGAAAGACCCGTTCGCGTTGGTCCCGATGCTGGTGCGTGGAAGACACTCATTCTTGATGAGCCCTTTGAGAGCGAGCATCCCTATGGTGTAAATATTGTCTTAAAGAAGAGATTCTCAGTGCCTGGAGCAAAGTATATGAGGGTTGTCATTAGACGCTTTGAGTTTGAAGAGCGCTATGACTATCTCCAAATTCAAAATGCGAAAGGGGAAGAAGTGGAAAGAATCACTCTCTCAGGTCAAGACTATCAATCAGAATACGTAGAAGGTGACTCCCTTCAGGTTACTTTTAGAGCGGATCGCTCAGTGGCTGAATGGGGCTTCATCATTGAGGAAATTCAATATCAGTAAGGGGAGTGGGGCAGCCTAGGCTGCCTCTTTTCTCTTTTCAATAAAGTCTTGAAGTTCAACAACAAGCTCAGCACAAATTATTTTCAATTCATTAATAATAGCAATGGCATTGTCGTTTGAAGAAGTCTTTCCCATTCTCTCTAATTGAATCGAATAACTTAGTCCTTTTTTACAAAAGAGAGAGGCAAATGAGCCCTTCATAGAGTGGGCCTTAAGTTCAAGGGTAGAGAAGTCCCCCGTTAAAATAGAGTCATGGATAATTTTAAGATCTTCTTCGTAGCGCTCACTAAATTGATTGACCATAGTCTCAATGACAAACATATCATCAGAGTAATTATCAAGAAGCTCTAAGACATCAAAACTCAAGTAGGTTTCCTCATGTCTGATGGGTGTCACTTCTTGTGAATTATCGGCAATATCCAAAAAGCTTTGCTTATATCCGTAGAGCTGTTTTGAGTAACGCTCTAAAATGGAAACGAGAAGATTGTTATTGATGGGCTTAGCGAGGAAATCATCCATCCCTGCTTCAAAACACTTATCTCGATCCTCTTGAAGGACATTGGCCGTAACGGCAACAATCTTAGGTCTCTCTTCCGGGTAGAGCTCAAGAATCTGTTGAGTGGCAGTGAAGCCATCCATCACAGGCATTTGAAGGTCCATGAAAATAAGTTCATACTTATTCTTTTTCGCAAGCTCTACGGCTTCAAGACCATTTTCAGCAATATCAGGGTTATACCCATTCTTATTGAGGAGACTGATAATAAGCCTTCTGTTAACAGGATTATCTTCAGCAACAAGAATCTTTAAAGAAGAAGTTCGAAGAGAGAAGAATTCTTTATCCTCATCACTGGCTTCACTAATGTGGTTCTTGGTTTGAATAGGCATAATGCGAATAGAGAAAGAGAATGTCGTTCCCTGGCCCACATGGCTTTCGACATTAATTCTTCCTCCGAGAAGCTCAACCAGGTTCTTACAGATAACAAGACCAAGCCCTGTTCCACCGTAGCGTCGACTACTTCCTTCATCAAGTTGCGAAAAGGGTTTAAAGAGTTTTTCACGTTTTGACTGAGGGATACCAATACCAGTGTCTTCCACGTTAAAGATAAGCATATCTCGGCGGCTTCCACGCTCCACGAGTATTTTTACAAATCCTTGATCGGTAAACTTAATGGCGTTGGCGACAAGATTGATGAGGATTTGGCGCAGTCGGGCTTCATCGGTGAGGATTCCATTGGGAACATCAGTATCGATACTATAGGAAATTTTAATTTCCTTCTCATTAGCCTGATGATCAAAGACTTCAAGCACTTGATCAAGAGTGCGGATAAGAGAGAAGGGTTTGCGTTGAATTTCGATTTCATTGGTTTCAATCTTTGAGTAGTCGATGACATCGGAGAGGATAATATTGAGATTTTCAGCAGAATCTCTGATGATATCGAGGTATTCTTTTTGCTCCTTTGAGAGACGAGAGTCGAGGAGAAGATTGGTCATCCCAAGAATACCGTTGAGAGGTGTTCTAATCTCATGAGAAATATTAGCCCAGAAGATATCTTTGGTCTTATTAGCCTGAAGAGCTTTTTCTTGGCTACTTTTAAGACGTGTCTGATTTTCAATGGTCGACTTTTCATAGTGCCAAGTCAGGTAAGTATTAAAGATAAAGAGGCAAATCAGGCCAATGCCATGATGGAGTATTTTATCCTCGTCTTTTATGACCTGTTCAGGAAACTCAAAGGGAGTGATATGCAGATGAAGAAAGGCGATTAAGAAAGTAAGACCGATTAAAGAGTAAATGATCCCTTTTCTTGGTCCAATAAAGTAAAGACTTGATACGGGAAGGGCCACGAACCAAAGGGCTGCATTGGAATCCAGTCCTCCTCTAAAGTAGGCCATAAGGGGAAGCAAGAATAGGGTAATGGTGGGGAAAAAGTGAAAGATGAATTGGTAATTTTTAACTTTCTTTATGAGAAAGGGGATTATGGTAATCGCTGCAATAATATAGAGGCTGACTGAAGGGAAGCTGTCGGTAAGGAAGTAACGGTTGAGTGACGCGATAAAAATAAGCGTTGAGGCCAAGAAACACGAGTTTATTAAAACTCTTGCTTTGATCATCTCTTCAGAATTGAGCTCCAATCCTGAAGGAAGAAAATAGTCCGCCATTTTATCTAAAAGTTTCTTCATTCCACCAGTTCCACTAAGGTAATTCTATAGTGACTTATCGGAAGAAGAGCAGTTGAAATTAGGGAATCAACGACAAAAGGCCACTTTAAAAGTGGCCTATAGGCTAGTTAAAAACTAGGTTATTGAAGTCTATTAAGCTTCGAAAAGGTGGCGGTACTTTCTTAGGAACTTAGAAAGTGAACCAACTTTATCAAGTGTTCTAATTGCTTTAGTAGAAAGTCTTAGCTTAATTGTTTGACCTGTTTCAGGATCAAAAACTCTCTTCGTTTGAAGATTTGGTTTTTGAGTCATTTTTGTTTTATTGTTTGCGTGGGAAACTTTGTTACCTACGAGTCTTCTTTTGCCAGTTAAATCACATGAGCGAGACATAGCTTCATCCTTATTTCTCTAAAATTCCACAAGTTACGAAGGCGTAATATAAAACGCTGGGGATTAAAGTGCAAGAAATGTTTGAAAAAAAGTAACTCTTACGGGTTTTCGCCCTCTTTACCATCAGTGATCCAAGCGACAAGAACTAAGCGATTTCCAATGCTTACGAGAGAAATCCGATGCTCCCAGTTGAGTTTTCCCGTCGCAAAGAGATAGGCCTCTCCCCAGGGCAGAGTGCTTAGTTGCGTCACTTTATGGGGCTCAGCCTTAGGGCGAAGGCATAATTCACCTCCGCTAATTTCCTCGGGGTGCTCATTGAGACTTAGGGAAAAGGCTAAGTTTCGGCTGCCATCGTCATGCCAAATTCCATCTTCTTCAGGGTCTTGAGGTCCCCTTCGCTTTGCGAGCATCAGCTCCCAATGAGCTTCCTCAATCTTGCATTCTTGATAAACCTCAAAGAGCTTCGCACCTAAGATACCACTGGAGTGCATTTCTTTTTGGGCCTCTTGGTAGAGTTTTTCATAATCTTCATTTTTAACGAATTCTCTCCAAGAAGAGGGAAGAGAAAATCTCAATTTGAGGTAACC
The DNA here is from genome assembly GCA_950054155.1 of uncultured Bacteriovoracaceae bacterium. Taxonomy (GTDB): domain Bacteria; phylum Bdellovibrionota; class Bacteriovoracia; order Bacteriovoracales; family Bacteriovoracaceae. The sequence continues at coordinate 14,658 of CATLOT010000041.1, read as the reverse complement.
GCTTTCTTTTAATGTGTATAATGATGACATGAAGACTCGTACCTTTTTCCTCTTACTATCAGGAGCTCTTTTTCTAGCGGCCCTCCTCTATTCTGTCATGGACAGAAGAGTGGAAGATGTTAGCTTTTTGCAGGTTCAAAAGAGTTTTGATCGTGAACGTCCTTCTTTACACTCAAGAGAAATTGAAAAACAGGAGGAAATTGTCCCTGATTCCTCTTTGAATAGCTCCTTTATCTCTGAGATTAAACTGCAGGACACTCAGTTATTAGCCTTACAAAAAAGAGAATGCCAATTTGCTCAAGAGGTTTTTGAGAAAAATCCTGATTATGTTGATTCGCAAAGTGAGTTCTATAAAAATGAACTCAAGATGAAAGATAAGGCTGAGTATATGCTATCAGTTTATTTTGGCGGTCTAATGGCCTTTAAAGACGCGATAGCCGTAGACTTTCAAAAGATGAGAAGGAATCCTGGTTTAAGCGAAAAGCAAAGTTGGCGCGACGTCGAGGAAACCTATTCAGGTTGCTCAAAAGAAGCAGACATTGGTCTGTTTATGTTGACTCTCGCAGAGACGATTAAGTCTAAAAGAATTAAGAAGTGGTTTCTTATTCGAGCTCTCAAAATGGCTAAGGCCTATCTCGAGTTTGGGACTATAACCGGGCAAATCTATGCCGTTGGCCTCCTAAAAAATCTCGTCATTAGTAAGCAAGTAAAAGGATATCTTGTCCATGAACTCTATAGTTTAGGTGAGGACGTAGACCGTCAGGCTTTTCAGTTTAGGGAAACCCTTCATAATACTAATGATAAGGAAGTTGTTCGTTTTCTTATCCTTCATGAAAATCGTAAAAAGGAATTTGATCAACGCTTAAGAGACATAATGGAAGAGATTCTTCTTAAGTCTGAGAGTTAGCCTGAGGTCACTCCATGCAGAGGTAGACTTTTTCAGGAGAGACATCGTATCCAAGAGCGATATCACGAATTTTGCCTAGAATCCACTGACGAAAAGGACGAGGGTACCTGACCTTGCCATCAAAGCTTGAGCTAAACTCAGCTGCAAGAAGCTCAGAATCGGGATAATTCTTTTTGACTTGGTGAAAGACATTACTTGTAAAGCGAACTACACCCATGGAGATGTATTCAAGTGATGTGAGGTCCAAATAGTGGTCCATTTCAGCAAAGAGGCTTTGATAACTTTCTTCAAAGTTATCTTCATGAATAATGGGATCGAGATGAATCCCTAGAGGAAACCCCGCCTCTTGGAGCTCGCGCATGGCTAGCAGTCGGTGTTTGAGAGAGGGGGTTTTCAAGTCCGTCTTTTTGATCCTTTCTTGAGGGCTAAGACTAAAGCTTGTGACAATATTGGGACAGGGAGTTTGTTTAAGGAGCTCCCTGGTGTTTGCTGACTTTGTTCTGAGTTCTAATTTTGCATGAGGAAATTTTCTAAAGAGGTCAAAATAAAAGGGAAGCTCCCCCGTAAGGTGAGTGAGGGCAAGAGAGTCACTAAACTCCCCAGCGTGAAACCAAACGGTCCCTTCATGTCGACTCAAGGTGTTTTGAATCTCTATGGCGATTTCATCGTGATTGAGGAAAAGGACAATATCTGGGCTATGAAAATATCCCTGTAAATAACAGTACTCGCATTCATAGATACAGTTATAGGCATGAATAAAGTAGTAATGAGGCTCACCGGCAAGACCATAAGCATCTGGTGCTTCCTTCACGAGCTGTCCTCTTTTCTTACCAAGAAAGAGTTGTAAATTCTGGCGCTTTTGAAGATACGGTTTCTTTACCCTTCCAAAGACGTCATCGATACGATCTATGAATTGATACGGGAGAGAAGGAAATCTCTTTAAGATTTTCTGAGTCGTGGGAAGGTCCTTGACCTCATTTTCAATGAGGATGCGACTAAACAAGAAGGTCTCCTCTTATCGTTTTTTGAAATTTCTTAAAGTCATATTGTTCAAGAGCTCTGATCGCGCGCTTGTACTCTTCTTCATTTTCAAGGGAGATATTAAGATGGAGTACTTCTTTTTCAAAACCCTGATCAAAGCGAACCTGAAAGCCGGCTTGGGATAAGAGTTTGGTTTGTTGAGAGAGGCGATCACGAAGCTCTTTTTCTAACGGGTTTAAAATGTCCTTGAGGCTTTCAAGAAAGATCTTACTCTTCTTTTTGGGATGAATTTTTTGAGCGCAAATCTCGTTATAGTTGGTTTCTTCTTTAAGAGAAGAGACCTCTCTTCCTTTTAGACGCAAGGCCTTTAAGAGGTTACTAAGAGTTCTTTCCTGACTTACGGTTAGGTAGAGTTCTGGGAAATCTTGGGTAAAACTTTCGTCGCTCTCTTTTTCTTGATCTAAGAGAAGCGCTTCCCATTTTAGGTATTCTCTTAAAAGGGAGTCACTCCAAATGAGGGCATCATCTTTGACCATTTGGCAGAACTCACCATCTGCAAAGTCACTAATAACTTTAATAACACTAAAAGGGGTTTGATAATGGTCAGCAACGAGACCGATGGCCCACGCCTCGCGATCAACAAGTGAAGCAAAAGGACTAAACTTAGCGTGATTCTTTTTATCGAGCACGCGATTTACTGTTGAGATGAGATCAGCTTGGGGCAGTTTAAGTTTGGTGTCGGAACTTGTGGTGTAGCTCTTAAAGACCAAGTCATTTGTTGACTCAGCCTTCATCGCTGTTCGCACTTGGATGACTTGACCGATAGAAAACTCTTCTCCAGCACGCGGGATATGGCCACAGATACCAAGATTGATTAAATGGTTCGCTGATTGATCGCCTAGGGTCTTTGCTAGTTTTAGGGTTGTATTTTCGAGACCTTCGCCGGTAATGATGAGAGAGCGAATGATGGCGCCATCATCCCATTGATAGTGGTCTTGAGCGATGGATTTAAAGGGGAGCTCTTTTAAGAAACTTTGCGCTTCACCCCTGTGGGCGAAAGTGAGGATTAAATGGGTTTTATCCATAGACCATACCTTGATTGAGTGCAACATAACTCTTATAGTAGGGCTCCGTCAACGAAGGAGAGAAAATGACACACCTATTAGAGAATTGGAGTAAGATTCCCTTTGCCTTTGGTGGAGCTGCACTTAGTGGGGCTGGCGGGGGATACGGCTTTGGTGAGGGTGATAATCCTCAGGATCTTCTCAAAGTAGCACTTGAAAGAGGGGTCACTCTTTTTGATACCGCACCTATTTATGGCTTTGGACAAAGTGAAGAGGTTTTAGGCGAGTTTCAAAAAGGGAGAAGAGATCAGATACGCCTTATCAGTAAGTCTGGCGTGTATTGGCATAGCTCAAAACGTGTCGATATGACGAATGACCCTAAGATCACTTTAAAAATGTTTGAAGAGTCTTTAAGACGCCTTAAAACTGATTATATCGATCTCTATATGATTCATTGGCCTGATCCGAAGACTGATATTCGCTATCCCTTAGAGGTTATTGCCAAGCTTAAAGAGCAGGGGAAAATTCTTGAAGTTGGTCTTTGCAATACCAATAGTGAAGATCTCAAGGCTTCTGAAGAAGTCGTTGATATTCGTGTTGTTCAGAGTCAGCACAATATCTATGAAGCACCCCCTCAAGAAGTTCTCAACTATATAAGAGAAAAGAACCTCTCTTTTATGGGATGGGGAATGTTTGATAAGGGGATTCTCACAGGGCGTGTTGATAAGAAAAGGGAACAAGCAAAAGATTATGATGCTAATGATTGCCGCAAGAACGCTCCTTGGTGGAATCAAAAAGATGTTCTCGCTAAAATTGATCGACTCGACTTTTACAAAGAGACGGCACAGAAACTTGAGCTTAGCCTGAGTGAGCTTGCCGTTAATTATGCACTCTCTCCGGCGTGGTCTAGTCACGCCTTAGTGGGGGCCAAGAGGGTTGCTGATTTGGAGGCTGTGCTTGACGCAAAGAGAGTTGAGATTAGTGATGAGTTAAGAAGTGAGATTGAAGAAAAATGCCGTGTGTCTCCGTCATAATACCAACTCATAATCGCTGTGAGCTTTTAAAGAGGGCCGTAGGTTCGGTCCTCTGTCAGACCTTCTCGGATTGGGAGCTCATTATTGTTGATGACGCCTCGACTGATGAGACTTGTGAATACCTTAATGGACTGGATCACCCCCAAATAAAGTCTGTCATCCTTGAAGAGAATAAGGGGGTAAGCCACGCTCGCAATCGTGGGCGAGAGCTTGCGACTGGCAAGTGGATAGCGCTTCTCGATAGTGATGATGAATGGCTCAAAGATCGTCTCGAAAGACAGCTAGAGTTTGCTCAAGAGAATCCCGATACACCTCTTATTCATGGAGAGGAGATTTGGATTCGTAATGGAAAACGGGTCAATCAAAAAAAGATTCATCAAAAAACTGGGGGGCGAATTCTTCCTCGTGCCTTTCATCTTTGTTTGATTTCACCTTCTGCGACCTTAATGACAGCAAAACTCTATGATGAAATGGGTGGTTTTCGGGAAGATTATCCCGTGTGCGAAGATTATGAAATGTGGCTCAAGGTATGTTGTCGCTATGATGTGGGCTTTATTAGCGAACCTATCATTAGAAAATATGGTGGTCATGAGGATCAATTATCAAGTCGGTTTCGGGCCATGGACTTTTGGCGGATCAAAGCTCTTGATGAGTTATATAAGAAACACCGAGATTTTCTTTCCGTTGAGGAGTGCAAGGAGCTTAAGGAGGTCCTTCTCAAAAAAGCCCTTATTTTAAAACAGGGCTATCTTAAGCATAATAATCTAGAAAACCTTGCGCTTATAGAAGCTCTTGTGAAGGAGTATCAAAGTGAGTGTCTTCTTCAGGAAAATAAGTAAACATTTTCTTATAGAAAAGTGAAAGAGCACGGGCCCATGGACCGTTATCAATCTTCCCTTCCATATAGTTTAGAAGATGGGGGAAGAGTTGGGCCGAGAAGTCTTCGCTACTTTCTTTTGGAAGAAGGGAAGGCAGATGATCTATGGCCGTAACGGCGAGGTTTTTACCTGGAATATAATAAGCTGGCTTATCCATTGTCGTGGCCTTGGGATAGACGGGGACTGGATTACAAGGGCCTGTTGGGTCACAAGAGACGTCACTTAAAACGCTTAAGCGTTGGTTGCCATCAAGCATATCAAGAGTAAGCCAAGGATTAGCTTTCTTCGTCATCAAGACACAATTAACAATAAGATCAAAATCAAGAAGTTCCTTGATATGACTTTTTCCCTCAGTTTCTTTACGGGTCCAACCTGTCGCTTCGATACCGACCGAGTCAAAGAACTGTTTCGCTCCACGACCACAGCGCCCCTTTGCTCCAATGATAAGAACCTTTGGTTTCTCACCCGAGAGGTCAGAAAGTCTTGCCTTAAGCGTTTGTGTTAATTCTTGTGAAGAGGAGAATGAGCTCAAGGGCTCTCGTGTATTAATGTCGAGACCCAGTTTTTGAGCAATGAAGAGGTCTAGTCCAAGGGCTGCTCCTGTAAATCCTGCCCAAACACCGAAGGCACTGACGCGTTTGCCTTTGTCATCAACAAGGTACTCAAGATCAAAGAGCTTCCCGCCACCACGATAGAGGCGGGCGAGAAAATCTTTAGCCCCGTCCTGATTCTTATAGACGTGGGCAAAATGAATATGACGGTGTTTAAGAGGGAAGTTCTCCTCTTCTAATTCTTTTAATCCAAAAATAGTCGCGTCGCTAGGTGCTTCAGTAATCCAGCTATTAGTCGCTTTCATCTCACAGCCTACGGCATGGTAGTCCTCATCACTAAAGGCGCGGGTCGGACTATACTCTGCTACAACATGGTGTCCGCGCTCAATGAGCTCTGCCGCGTGCTTTGGAGTAAGAGCGACTCTCTCTTCAAAGGGTTTTGTCTCGTGGCGAAGCCATAGGGTGCGTTTCATCAAGTTTTCCTGCTAGTTGTTTCATTTTTGCTATCCCAAAATTTCAGCTCTGAAAAGGGGGCGAGAAAAGATTGCAACTGTTAAGTACTTAAAAATACTGAGAAAGTCCTTAGGGAAAAGGAAAATGAAGCTGAATATTGTGAAGAGAAGAGACCCAAACATCATCTTGTGGATTTCTAAAGGGATTCTTAAAGCTATAAGAAAAGTGAAACCACTTAAGGCGCATTTGGGGCATGAAGGTTAGGAACTGGTTGGATGCCTTAAAGGTAAAAGTGAAGGGAAGTGAATCATTGAGAAGGGCCAGATGAAAACCACCATAGAGGCTTCTTGGTATCTTGTAGCGTTTTCGGTGTTGAAAACCCACAAAGGGATCAATCTTAAAGTAGTGAGTCCGATGAAACCAGGTGTAGCGACCGTGAAAGAGAGGACTTTGGCCATAGAGGGAGCGTAAGTCATTAAAGCGGTAAAGTTTGAGCTCACGAATGCCTAAATCCCATGCTCCATGAGAGCTATGCTTGTGATAGAGAAAGTCCATATTAAGCGTTGTTTCATCTTGATTAAGCTCATCAAGGTTGAAGAACTCACCATCGGTTGAAAGTGTTGTCGCATTTATTCTGGCTTCAGTATCTGAGCGAAGCATTTGGTAGAGTGAGACTTGATAGGTTTGGTCTTTCTTCGCTTTAAAGAGAGTCGAAAGACCTCTTTTCATTTGTTTCCTCACGTAGGTTTGGGCAACGGGATTGACGGGATCAGCCTCGTTATTAACGGAGATCATGACGCCGGCATGGAAGTCATAGAGGAGACTTGAGTAAAACTCTTTACCTGCAATTTTCAACGTGGGCAGAGGGATTCCTGCACTGACGAGAAGGTCGATCGTTTTTTCGGTATTAACATTTCGACCGAGGATCGCGAGGGTATCGAGACGCTTTTGAAGCGAACTTTCGTTAGAATCCGAGATATTTGATATGTCATTAAAAAGATCTAAAAGGCCAGAGCTTGCCATGAGGTCGATCTGAAGGAAATGATTGTGATTGATTTCACGAAGCTCGCGATCCACCAGAATCCTGTCGTGAAGGAGAGTGAAGCGCGAAAGTTCCCCACGGCCAGCATGGGTATTAAAAAGAATTAGCCAAAAAAGGCCCGCCATTATAATGATTGAGTTTGTCATAAGCTTATTATGCCACGTTTAAGGAGATGAGGTAGTGATTCTTTACCACCCGGATCTGGGGACCCATTTTAAGAAGTTTGGAATTAATTTACCTTTGAGAGACGATAGAGCAGATCGTGTTTTTGAAACCTTAAAAGAAAAAGAAGCCACTCTTGCACCGATTGAGATTGAGGAAATTGAACGTCTGACCCTCAAAGATCTTCTCTTGGTGCACTCAAAAAGTTTTTATGAAAAGTGGAGTGACCTCTCTCTTTTAAAAGAAGAACTCAAGGTCACTTATGATAATGGGGGTGATCCTCGAGAATTTGACAAAATTGATTTGAAGACCGTTGAGCGTTTTCGCGATCATATCCTCCTGCAAGGGGGAGCGACAGTTCTTGCACTTGAGTGGGCCCTATCAAGAAAGTTTTGCTTCTTCCTCGGGGGAGGCATGCATCACGCTCGTATTGACTCTGGTTCTGGCTTTTGCCCCATTCAAGACATTGTCATTGCTTTGAGGAAGAAACAAGAAGAGGGAAGAATAAAGAAAGCTCTGGTGATTGATGTCGATGCTCATATGGGAGATGGCACAAGTGAGGTCACTAAAGATGATGACTCCATTGATACCCTAAGCCTTCATATGGCGAAGCAGTGGCCACTTGAAAGCGAGCTTTCCATTACACCGTCTACCCTAGATATAACCTTTGAAAGAGGAGAGGATCATCTCTATCTTGAAAGGCTTAAAGAAGCCCTTCAGTTCTTTAAGGAGCGCGGTCCATACGATGTCATCGTTGTTGTCGCAGGTGCTGATCCCCATGAGAAAGATGCACTTCTCTCGTCACAAGATCTTCGCTTAACACGTGAGCAGCTTTTGGCACGCGATCAAATGATCCATGAATTCAATGGGCAAGTTCCCCAGTTATGGCTTATGGCCGGAGGTTATGGTGATCAGGCCCATTCTATTTACTCACAATTTCTCTTAACGCTCATTTAGATATTATCAATTTCGTGGGGAAGAACACGCTTTGTAGGCCTAAAATAGGTCTTTGGGCTGTACTGAAGAAGATCTTCTACTTTTGTCATATAGAGACAAGCGTACTTTTCCACTTGATCGGCCATTCGTGATTCTTCTTGTCCCGCCCTCATAAGCTCTCCCCAATAAGGATTAAAGAAAGAGCGGTATTTCGTAATATTTTCTGAAATCTGGTTATTGAGCTTTTCAATTTTAGAGTAGTACTGGTTCATCTCATCTTTTGAGACTTTCTCTCCTTCCTCAAAGCGTTGGCTTTCTTTAGTATTAAGTTGAAATTCAAGTTTCTCTTTTTCACTCATAAGCTCATCAATAGTCTTTTGAATTTTAGAGGACTTTTTAAGAGAATCAATTTCCTCTGTGAGAGGATCAAGAACCAAGGCCGTGCGCCAATTAAAGGTCTTCTTAATAGAGACGACATCACCGTAGATATGGTCCCCGAGATAGAGGATTTCTTCCCCTGCAAGATTAAGATCTTCTTGAAGTTTACCGGCGAAACCACCTTGATAAATTCCATTTTCAATCTTTCCAAAGTGATTACTCATCAAACCCGTTTCAGGGTCAATCTTGAGAAAGGCATTAGAGAGAGTGAAGAAATTGGGCTTCTTCGCTAAGGTAATGGTGATCTCAAAGAGCTCACTCCAGTGCTTATGGGATTTAAGAAAAGGAGTGATAGCATAATCAAGGAGGAGGCGCGTGTACTTGTAGTCAGAGTTTGTGATGACGACAAGTTTCTTCCCGTATTCTTTATACTTCTCAAGCAGGCGGGCCACATCGGGGTCTTTAATAATGAAGCGAGGAAGATCTTTAGCCACTTGATCCTTAAGTGTTCCATCGCCATGACAGATATCGATGACCTCTTTGATCTCTTCACTAAGAGTTGCGAAGTCAGGAAGGTCGAGACCTTCTTTCTTTAGCTGCACCAATTGAGAATAGAGGACGCCATTTGAGATACTAAAACTGGTATCGAGGGATTGAAATTGCTCAAGACCTAAGTCGATTACTCGGTTAGCGTAAATCTTTTGCATGGTTGAGAATCCAAGGGGCTCAAGACCATGATAGGCTTCTTTAACTTTTCCAAAACGTGAGGCCTTTAAGAGGTGACCTCTCTTCTTGTCGATGATGAGGCCTTGAATCGAGCGTTGATTTTCAAACTTTAATTTCGTGATTTCCTTGGGGTAGCCCTTTAGTTCCACCAGCCTTAAAAGAACCTCTTTATGGGTGAGTTCTTCAAAAGCCTCTGTGTTGTAGCGCACCAAGGTATAATCCATATCAAAACCAATGGCCTTGATCTTTTTCATGTTAATTGTTCGATTAATAAAAACGCTCATTTGTCCTCCATTTCCAGTAAAGATTATAAGGTATTGATAGTAAAAGAATGGGGGAGCGCGTTAGTTAGACGAGTAAAATTGAAGAAACGAGGGGAAATCGCTAAAGTAGGGAAAACTTTTTTAGAGGATCAGACCCCATGAAAAATTGGCTTTTGTCATCATTACTTATCGTTGCAACAACATTCACTCCCTCCGCCACCTTTGCTGCTAGCCCAGAAGAGAAAGGCCTAGACATCGCAAAAAAAATGGAGGCCAGTAATAATGGATTTGTTGGAGAAGAATCTCAGATGAAGATGATTCTCATTGATGCCTACGGCGCTAAGACTACACGTTTGATGAAGGGCCTCGTTAAGGAAGTTCAAGGCGACGGTGATAAGTCCATTTCAATCTTTGAAAACCCACAAGATGTTAAGGGAACAAAGATGCTGACTCATAGTCATAAGAATGATGATGATGATCAGTGGCTCTACCTTCCTACTTTTAGACGGGTTAAGAGAATTTCTTCTTCTAATAAGTCCTCTTCATTTATGGGTTCTGAATTTAGTTATGAAGATCTTGGTTCTCAGGAAGTCGATAAGTATAAGTTTAAATGGATGAAAGATATTACTCTTGAGGGTGGTCAAAAGGGCTGGCTCTTAGAGCGCGTGCCAAAAACAAAGTCGGGTTATTCAAAAATGCTGATGAAAATTTCTTCTCAGTATATGAACCCTGTTGAAGTTGAATACTATGATCGTAAGAATGAGCTTCTTAAAGTAGCGAAGTTTACTGACTTTAAAAATTTTAAAGTCGCAGGTAAGTCCATGTGGCGTGCGAATAAAATTCATATGAAGAATGTTCAAACGAAGAAAGAATCTATCTTTGAATGGAGTGGTCGTAAACTTGGTGTAAAGCACAAGGACAGAGACTTTAATAAGAACGCCCTTAAAAGATAGGTTTTAAAATGAAGCTCCTTCTTCTCGCTTTTTTTCTTCCCCTAACAATTCTCGCTGAGGACTGGTCTCATAAAGGGGAAGTGTCCCTTCAGTGGCGCCGCTTTGATGATGATAATAATGTGGGAACAGAGGATACGGGAGCATTGGTCTTTACCCGATTAGAGTCTGTCTACGAAGATGAGATGAATCGCCATGTCTTTCGCGGTTTTGCTCGTGTTGATCAAAAAGACAGTGACCGCGACTTTATGGCCTTAGAGGATTTCTACTTCTCACGCTATCTCGATGAGGAGCAAAGCTGGTTAGCCCTTGCTGGCTACAAACTCTATAACTGGACGGCCACAGAAGCCTTTCACCCTGCTGATGTTATCAACTCAAGAAATTTTGACTCCGACCTTGAGTACTTTGAAAAGTTAGGAGAACTCACTGTTGAAGTGACTGGGCTCTTTGACTGGGGCTCGGTAAGCTTCTTTATCTGGCCACGCTATCAAAAACCCCAATTTCCTGGAGACCGCTCACGCCTAGGCTTTGGTCTAGATCTTGCGAACCCTCAAGCAATTAGTGGCTCTAATATTGGCGAGGAGTGGACCTTTCAAGGGGGAGCTCGTGTAGGTTTTACTCTTGATGATGGGGATGTGAGTTTTCACCTGATTCATCATGTTGACCGTAACTTTCCCATTACGGGAACTCACGAATACACATTCAACTCTCTTCTTGGGCGTTTTGTTCCCAATGATTTGAATGCTTTTCAAAATAATCCGACACCCTACTATTTTAAGAAGACTCAGGCGGGCGGTACCCTTCAGTATGCCTTTTCTAATCTTCTCGTAAAGTTTGAGGGGGCTTATCGTATCTTTCAAGATGATGTCAGTATCCTTACTGTGAATGGAGAGAGAAAACCAATCGATCACGGGGAAGTGGCCCTTGGCTTTGAGTATATGCTTCCTGTTAACTTTGAGGGTGGGGATACTTCTCTCTTTCTTGAAGGCGGAACGATTTTGGGCACGACAAAAGAAGAGCGTGCTCTCTTAGGGGCCTTTCAAAGAGATGTCCTTCTTGGGGTTCGCCACTCCTTTAACGATATTATGGGTTCTGAACTTTTCTTGTCCATTATTCACGACATTGAGCGAGATGATGAAAGGCTATATAATTTTTCCTATAGTCGACGTTTAAGCGATTTTTGGAAAGTCAGTGCCGGTCTTCGTATCTATGATGCCAAACAAAAGGGAACAAACCCTGTAGGACTTGAGTCCCTTGATGGTGCTCATCATGTTCTGATCAACCTGAATCGCTTCTTTTAAAGAAGGGATAAAATGAGCTACGAAATTAAGCCTGGTTTTGTGACAACAATTTGTCAGGCGATAGGGAAGTATCGAAAGAGCTGTATTGTGTTGATGCTTCTCTTTGTGGGAGCACTTGCGCCCGGTTTACGTCATTTTCAGGAGAAGTATGATGTTAGGATATGGTTTCGCGAAACAGATCCTCTTATAAAAACTCTTAACTCCTTTGAACGCCAATTTGGCAACGATGAAAGTATTGTTGTTGCCCTCCACAGTGATAAAGGAATTTTTAATCCGACAGTGGCTACGGCCCTTCGAAATATTACGGAAGAGATGTGGAAGGTCCCGGAAGTTATTCGTGTTGAAAGTTTAACGAATTACAATTACAGCTTTGCTGAAGGTGATGACATTTTTGTTGAGAGCTTCTTTCATGAGGACGACTTAACTGGAGATTATTTAAAAGAGCGTAAGAAAATTGCTTTAAGTCATGAAGTCATGCCCAATTACCTCATAAGTGAAGATGGTAAAGCGGCGATGATATTTGCGCGTCTGGTGCCCACCTTAACAGGCTCTCCAAGTTATGCAACTATTGTAAGTGAAACAGACCGTATTCTTAAAAAGTACCAAGATGATGAGAATTTTAAAACCTATGTGGTAGGAGAAGCAGCGGTCAATGATGCTTTTCGTTCAGTGGCCAATAACGATGGAGCTATTTTCTTACCTTCACTCTTTCTCCTCATCATCATTTATCTTCTCTTCACCTTTAGATCTTTTGTGGCGATGCTGTTGCCCTTTGGGGTGACACTCTTAAGCCTTGTTACAACCTTTGGTTTGGCCTTCTCCATGGGCTTTACTTTCAATAATATCATGTCGATTCTACCAGCAATTCTCATCGCCATTAGTATCGCTGATAGTGTGCATATTCTGGTGACCTACTTCAACTTTCGAGGAGAGGGAATGGCCGGGGAAGAGGCGGCGTACTTTGCTCTTCATAAGAATTTTATCCCGACCTTCTTAACGTCCATTTCAACGATGATTGGATTCTTCAGCCTAACTCTCACTGAGCTGGTACCTGTTAAGGAGCTCGGTCTTTTGGCCGGAATTGGCTGTTTCTTTGCTTGGTTGATTACAGTGTTTTTGATGGGCCCTGTGATGTACTTCATAAATTTTAAAGTCCCCAAACATTTTGAAAACTTAACAGGGGCAGGTGAGTCTTCTATTAATCCCTGGGCTTTGAAGCTTGCCCACTTTCTGAATCATCATAAAGGAAAGATCCTCATCGCAATGAGTTGTTTTTCTCTTATCTCTATTCTTCTTTCATCTCAAATTAATGTGAACTCTAATCCCTACGAGTACTTCACTCAAAACCAGCCCATCAGACAGGCCAATGACTTCATCAAGGACGTCTTTGGCGGTAATACGGGTCCTGAGTTTATTATTGATAGTGGTCGAGATGAAGGAATAAAAGATCCAGAGTTTCTTAAAAAAGTTGAAGCCTTTAAGAATAAAGTAAATGCCCTTCCTTATGTGAATAAGACGGTCGACATCATCGATATTATTAAAGATATGAATAGAAATCTTAATGGAGGCGAAAAAAGCTTTTACTCCCTTCCCGATGATCAAAATGTTATCGCCGAAGAGCTCTTTCTCTATTCGATGAGTCTTCCCCAGGGAATGGATCTTAATAATCGGATGACCCTAAAAAATGATAAAATTCGTATGTCGGTCCTTTGGTCTATTTACGACACCAGAGGCTGGCTCACTCATATTGATGAGCTCTTAGAGATCGGAAAGAGTGAAGGTCTGAATCTTCAGGCTACAGGAAAATTCTATCTCTTTCAGCGTATGATGGATTATATCGTCTGGACCTTTGTTATCTCCATAACTATGGCCATGTTCCTGGTTGCCGCCCTTATGATGCTTGTCTTTCGCTCTTTTAAGATTGGTCTTCTCTCCTTAATACCTAACGTTCTCCCTCTCATTTTAGGCGCTGCCATTATGGTGGTGGCAGGAGTTGATTTGAATATTGGCTCTGCTCTGGTTTTTTCAGTGTGTCTGGGAATTGCAGTTGATGACACGATTCACTTTCTTAGTAATTACTACCGTCTAAAGAAAGAGGGGATGGATGAGATTACGATTATGGGAAGTATCTTTACTTACACGGGCTCAGCGCTCATTGTAACGACTACAATTCTAGCAAGTGGGTTTGGGATCTATTACTTTGGTGATTTTGTTCCGAATGTAAACTTTGGCATGCTGTGTGCGCTTGTTTTAACGGGAGCGCTAGCGATTGATCTCTTCTTTTTGCCAGCTCTTCTCTTTTATATTGATGAAAAAAAGAAAGCTCGTCTTTAAAAAGAGCCGGGATAAGAGTTCTACCTTGAATCTTTATTATCCCGGCTTTTTTTGTGACCTTCTTTGAGTCGCTTTCTTAAGCGGCCCAAACTTCCTTGGTCCAAGTTGATTTTGTATCTTCAACCCAGTTCTTTGCTCTGAGCTTTTCATGAACAAACTTTTCTAGGTCTTGAGGAGTTTGAACATCGAGCCAAAGAGTCATATCCCAATCACCCATGGTAGACCAGGCCCACTTAACCTCAGACCACTCCTTGAGCCAATCCCAGTTTTGACTCGCTGGTGCATCCTTATTCCATTTTACTTGTACTTGTGCAGACCATTTTTGTGACATGTTAATCTCCTCTATCGTTTTCAGTCAGCACTCTTTTCGGCTTCTCAGAGAGCCTCTGAACTGATCAACAAAAGATAGTGCGAAGCGGAAATATCTTCTCTTATCTTGGTCAATTTTTTGGGAGACTTTTTTACTTGCCTAAAGCCTTTAACTAACTTAAATTTCTAGTTCAAATCTCTCAGGGCCCTTAGCTCAGCTGGGAGAGCGCCTCGCTGGCAGCGAGGAGGTCAGCGGTTCGATCCCGCTAGGGTCCACCATTTTTCTCACTTACATTTTCCAATCAAAATTCAGACTCTTATCCCTTCATGGTGGAACACACCGCACTCAAGCCCTAGCCAAACCCGTTTAGAACCTTCAACCTATAATT
>CATLOT010000040.1 GCA_950054155.1 uncultured Bacteriovoracaceae bacterium | reverse complement strand
TAGGTGATATGGTCTGGAATTTATTTAAGAAAGCTTGGGTATTGCTCTCATGAACTCCAACTGAGGGGGTCAGTTCTCAGACTCTATTAACTGAGATGACTTCGTCATGGCTTTCGATCGTCGCAATCGTCTTAAGAAGCTCAGAATAGTCCTTAACCTCAACCTCAAAAATAAAAGAACCTTTCCTATCAGGCAGTGACTTAGCAAGAGCCGAACGAATATTCACCCCAATACTATTAATCGTCTTAGACAAGGTTGAAAGAATCCCCGGCTTATCATGGGTGATAACTCTAACGTTTACAGGATGCTTAAATCCAAAAGCTGGATTCCACTCAACCTGCACATCTCTGTTCATTTCGGCCTGATCCATACGCGTACAGGCCGAGGTGTGAACAGTAATTCCGCGTCCACGAGTGATGTAGCCCTTGATGGGGTCACCAGGAATAGGGTTACAGCATCTTGCGATTCTCACAACAATATCATCTAACCCGTCAACAATGACAGCGTTGTCACGATGAGACTTTCGTCTGGCCGCTTGATTAAGTTTTTGCGAGTACTGATCGATCTCCTCAATCTTTTCTTTTTCAGTATTTTCAATGACCTTTCTTTTTAAGGAAGGAATCGCTTTGAGAACCTGGGTAACACCATTTTTGCCAGATCCAACATTGATGATCATCTCATCGACATTAGAACAACCGAGAGTTTGGTAGGCCTTATCAAACTCCCCAGTCTTAGTAAGAGACTTAATCGATGTATCGTATGAGCGAAAGGCCTTCTCAAGGATATCCCTTCCCATCTCTTTGTGATTCTCTCTTTCAATTTTGAGAAGGTACTGCTTAATCTTTGTTTTAGCTCGAGAGGAGCGCACAATATTGAGCCAGTCCTTACTTGGGGTCTGGTTCTTGCTAGTCATGACCTCAACAGTATCGCCAGACTTGAGCGTGTAGCGAAGAGGAACCATTTTTCCATTAACTTTAGCCCCTACACATTGAATTCCGACCTGAGTATGAACGGCAAAAGCGAAATCAAGAGGCGTTGCTCCATAGCGAAGTTCGAAGACATCACCATGAGGAGTGAAAACAAAAACTCCCCCTACGTCGAGGTCATTCTTCACAACGTCCATGAACTCAGAGTTATTCGTAACATTTTGATTAAATTCAAGAAGTTGCTCAACCCAATCAAGCTTCGTTTTACCTGAATGAATCCCCTCTTTATATTTCCAGTGAGCAGCAACACCAGTTTCGGCAACCTCATCCATTTCATCGGTACGGATTTGGATTTCGATTCTCTCGGCTTTTGGGCCGATAACCATGGTGTGTAGTGACTGATAGCCATTCACCTTAGGTATTGCAATATAGTCTTTGAATCGCCCAGGAATAGGCGTGAAGGCACTATGAATAATTCCAAGGCCCTTATAACATTCTGTAATATTGCCCACAATAACTCTGAAGGCGAGAATGTCGTGGATTTGCTCAAAGTCCACACCTCGCGCCGTCATCTTTTTATAGATTGAGTAGAAGTGTTTTGGGCGACCTTTAATTTCTGATTTTAATCCATGATCAAGGAGCTTTTCAGAAAGGACCTCAAGGGTGTCATTGATGTAATCATCCCGATCAGACTTTTTCATCGCCACTTTTTCAGCAAGGCGGTAATAGATATCCGGGTGCATAAAGCGAAGACAAAGATCTTCGAGTTCAGACTTAACGGAGTTGATCCCCAGTCTTGAAGCGAGAGGGACATAGATATCGAGGGTCTCTTGTGCAATCTTCTTTTGTTTGGCATCAGAGACGTACTGAAGAGTACGCATATTGTGCATGCGATCTGCAAGCTTAACAATGACAACGCGAATATCTTTCGCCATGGCCACAACCATTTTACGAAAGTTCTCTGCTTGCCCTTCTTCTCTTGTCTTAAAATTAATTTTTGAGATTTTAGTGAGCCCAACCACAAGTTGGGCAACAGCAGGGTTAATTTCTTTTTCAATTTCCTCTGGCTTAACGTCACAGTCTTCAACAACGTCATGGAGAAAGCCTGCCATAATTGAGTCAGCATCCATTCGCAGTTTCACGAGCGTTGCTGCCACATTGAGAGGATGAATGATATAAGGTTCGCCTGAACTTCTCTTTTGGTGAGAGTGGGACTTTTCGGCCATTTCATAGGCCTTTCTCATCAGATCAAAATCCGCATCAGGATAATAAGACTCTACCCTTCTTAGGACATCATCTACTGTTAAATCGCGTTCATGGGAAAAATCTAATGACTGGAACAATCCAAACCTCTAACTCTGTAAAATACCCTCTACAACCGCCTTAAGATCGCTATAAGCCTTACTGAGATCATCATTTACGACAACAAAGTCGTAGTCATCTCTTCGGCTGAGCTCACCCTTAGCGTTTTCGAGTCTCAATTTTATCACATCTTCACTATCTGTGCCGCGTCCACGTAGCCTCTCCTCAAGAGCTTCAATACTTGGGGGAGCGATAAAGATAGCCTTGGCCTCATCGCCAAATACTCTCTTCATGTTATCGGCACCTTGGACGTCTAAATCAAATAAAAGACTGTAACCATTATTCACTTTACTGGAAACAAAACCTAAAGAGGTTCCATAGAAGTTTCCATGAACCTCTGCCCACTCGATAAAGTCGCCTTGATCTTTCTTCTTTAGAAATTCATCTCTTGAGATATAGAAATAGTGTTTACCGTCGACTTCGCCCTCTCTCATTGGTCTTGTAGTAAAACTCACACTCCAATGCAGGTCTCTAA
Organism: uncultured Bacteriovoracaceae bacterium; assembly: GCA_950054155.1. GTDB lineage: Bacteria > Bdellovibrionota > Bacteriovoracia > Bacteriovoracales > Bacteriovoracaceae. The sequence goes on along the minus strand of CATLOT010000040.1, from coordinate 24,787 downwards.
AGTCTTCTTTTAAGCTCTTAATAAGAGTTGATTTACCAGTTCCGGAAGGGGCAACGATAATAATAATCTTCCCTTTTTCACCAATTGAATCACTCAAGATTTAGCCCCTGTTCTCTAATTTTTTCAAGTTGTACTTTCATCTGGACCACACTGCTTGAGATTTCTTCAGAAGCCGACTTTGATCCAATGGTATTTGTTTCGCGATTAAGCTCTTGCATAAGAAAGTCAATCTGACGCCCGACTTCGCCACCTTTCTTAATAATTGAGTCCAATTTCTCAAGATGGGTCTTAATACGATTAATTTCCTCGTGAACATCAAGTTTTTCAAGATAGAAGACCACCTCTTGCATGAAGCGAGGTTCATCAACTTTGACCTCATCTTTATATTCTTCAAATCTCTTTCTAAGCTTCTCTTCCATCCCTGATTGGAAGAGCTCAGATTGGCCTTCAATTTTTTGAAAGTAACTTTCATACTCGCTCTTATGAGCAAGGATAACACTCTTTAGCTTTTCGCCTTCACCAGAGCGAGACTCCATCAACTTCTCTAGAGCACTCTTAAAAGATTCCTGGGCCAACTTATTTAACTCGGGATCTTGAGAGAGGTCATTATCCTTAAAGAATTCACTTCTTAAAAAGTCCGTGGGAGAAACCTTAAGCTTCTGTCCTTCTCCTACGATCTCTTTAAATCTCTCGAGGTAGGCTTGAACCTTATCAGCGTCAAGGTCATCAAAACGAGAGGACTGCTCCGCTTTCTTATAATTAATATAGACATCAAATGTTCCCCGCTTAACCTGAGAAAAGAGAGTTTTCTTTAACTCCATCTCAATGCCATTAAAGAGAGAAGACATTTTAAAGCGAACGTCCTTAAAGCGGTGATTGACGGACTTTATTTCAGTCGTGACGGTATAGTTTTCACCCTCAGCGACCCCACGACCGAATCCCGTCATCGAAAATAATGACATAGTTACTCCAACTATTGGTAGACTTGAAGATCAGATTCTCCATCAAGAGCAATGGTCTGATTTCCAATTTTTCTAAATTTTGAAAAGCGATTATCGAGTAATTTCTTTTTCGTAAGTCTTGAAAGACCTTTGATTTCTTTCTCTAAGGCCTTTTTCACCATCTCATAAGTCGCTTCAGGATCTTTGTGAGCACCACCACTACTCTCTGGAACAATGGCATCAATCACACCCAACTCAAGAGCGCGATGAGGACCGATATCAAGAGCATTAGCAGCAGTTTCCGCTTTCTTAGGGTCTGCCCAAAGAATTGAAGCACAAGATTCAGGAGAAATAACAGAGTAGATTGAGTACTCCATCATCAGCACTTTATCAGCAATCGCGATTCCAAGTGCACCACCAGATCCCCCTTCACCGATAACTAAGGAAATGATGGGAGTTTCAATATCAAACATTTCAGCCAAGTTTTCAGCGATAGCTGACGACTGGCCACGTTCTTCTGCACCAATTCCAGGATAGGCACCGGGAGTATCAACAAGAGTGATCACTGGAATATCAAAACGAGCGGCCATTTGCATAAGACGAAGGGCCTTTCGGTAACCTTCTGGTCTTGGCATACCAAAGTTATGAATCACTTTTTCTTTAGTTTTACGTCCTTTCTCAATTCCAATAACACAAACTTTGTTACCGTTAAGATATCCAAAGCCGCCAATGATGGCCTGATCATTTGCAAAGTAACGATCTCCTGCAACTTCATGAAAGTCATCAATCAAGTTATTGATGTACTCAATACAGTGCGGTCTTTTTGGGTGACGAGAAAGTTGAACCCTCTCCCATGGAGTAAGGTTTGAGTAGATCTCTTTAATCAAACTATTTACTTTCTTTTGAAGCGCCGTGATTTCTTTTGAAATATCAATTTCTGATTTCTTCTCGGCTTCTTGAAGTTCTTCAATTTGTTTTTCAAGGGCTCTAACTGGCTTTTCAAAGTCTAGCGTAAAGTCGTTTAAGAGGTCGCTCATGGGGGTCCGCCTTCTTTATAGTGTCTAAAAATTAATTCTTAGAACCTTATAAAAAATTAGGTAAGAAAACAACGCTTTAAAGACGAGAATTAAGTGATAAGTAGTTGATTTTATGAGTCGCCATCATGGTGACGCGACAAGCATTTCTCAGGGTCTATTGGATATTCCAACCTTGAACTTGCCCTGCCTCAAAATAGACAAACTTAATCTGCCCATTTTCATAGAACGCCCAACGCTCATTTTCATTTTGAGGGTTACCCGCCACTTCAACACGAGCTGGTCTTCCCCATAAACCCACCACTTGATCTTTACTCATTCCAAGATTGAGCGTGCGATCATAAATTGGCTGAAGAGAGGCAAGACTTCGAGAAGCTCCTCTTGCAGATTGATAAATGCCTTCTATAGGGACTTGGCGGGCGGCGAGATAATCCGTCTGCTCGTAGGGAGTTAAAGAGAGAAAGTAAATCTTTTCTGAAGGAGTATTGAGATAAGGCATCGCCTGATTATAAAGCTCTCTCTCACGAGGTTTTAGCGTTCTCTCTTTACGAGCAAGCTCTTGGTAGAGTGCCTTATTTTGGGCCATATCATAGGCTTCACTCTCAGAAGCAGGTGTCCTCATGCGGATTTCATCATTTGATCGATAAGCACTACCACTATCTCCGGGAACAGCATCAAAGTCGCGGCCAGCGACAAAGAGACCATCAGACTCACGATCCATTTCATCGATAAAAGTTCTGTTTTGAAGAAGGCCCGCACAACTTGTAAAAGTCATACAACCAAGAGCTAGTAAAATAAGTTTGAGCGATTTTTTCTTTTCCATTTCTTTCCTCAAAAACTCAACCCCTCAATGAGGTCAAATTAAACAGTCTGATTAACTCTTCGGGAGATCTCCCTCTCCTTTGATCGAAGAAGCTAAGAAAGTGCTCTAGCGGAAAGAAATACCTCTCGTAACCCACTGAAAACACAATAAGTTATCAAAATTCCAACCTCCATAAAGGTCTCAATATTCGGGTGCTTTGCTCCGATAAGATAAGTAATGAGGAGGTCCTTTTCTTGGAAAAATGGGAACGCTTAGAAGACTTTATTAATGGGCTTATTGAAAAGATTGTCTCTCTTTTCACAGGCAAAGCTGTGTCGCTGACACCTGAGAAGATTAAATCTAAACTTGATCAAGGAAAAGAAGGACTCCATCAAAGAAAGGAAAAGCTTTCAAAGAAGGTTAAATCGACAAAAGAGGAAGCCATTGCAAAGGCCCTTCAAGCAAAAGACAAAGTCGATCACGCCAAAGTGGCGGCGGTTGGTCTCGTCGCCCAAGCTAAGGAAACGAAAGTCAGTGACCTCAAGCCAGCAAAAATTTTTGCTGTCGTCGCCGCCTTTCTCACTCCCCCACTTCTCAAACTTAAGACATGGTATTTGAACTTAAAGCCCACGCAAATTGTGGGTGTTGTGACCTTTTCGACAGTGGCTGCAATTTCGTCCGTCAATATCTATGTCCAATCCAATAAGATTGCTAAAGAGAGCCGCACCCCAGCCAGCGAACTCGTTGAAGAGGTAGAAAAAGCCACTGCCATTTCGAGAAGGCCTGCTTATTTTAAGAAGACTGAAAAGCAATTTAAGGTGTCCAATATTGTTCTTCCTGCCTACCATCAAAAAGGTGGTGCTGTGAGAAAGCTCGTTATTGATTTTACTTTTGAGTCTTCCAATAAATACATCAAAGAGTATCTGTGGAGTAATCCACATCTTATTCAGGACACCCTCAACTCTAAAATAGAGCCCATCTCCCTAACCTTCCCCTTAGAAAATGAAGGTAAAGATATTATCAAGGAGAAGATCAAAGCAGAGATGAATAATCTTCTTAAGGAGATGAAAATCAAGGGCACCATCAAAGACGTTTATATCGACTCCATGATCGCCGGCTAGGCAGCGGTCAACCGGCGAAGAGTACTCTTCGCAATCTTTAATTGCTTACTCGTCAATTCGACTTTACCTCGATTCCTTAAGAGAACACTCTTGCAGTAGTCTCGTTTAAACTGCTCGAGGGGGACAACTTCATGGACTTCATTAAAGTCACTCTTCTTTTGAAGTAACTCCTGTTCACTCTCTCCTAACTCAAGAAGAGAGCAGCCTTTTGCCAGAAACTTTTTACGAAGGAGATGACTGTGTAATTGCCTGTAATTTCCAGGCCATGGATAGTGCATTAAGAAGTCATGAAGCTCTTTACTTAAAGTCAGCCCAAATTCCTCCTCAAAATCAATAAGGTGTTTCTGGATAAGCTGGCGATCTTCTCTCAAGGGCTTTAGCTTCAAGGTGATTCCCGATGAAACACGGTAATAAAGATCCTCACGAAATTGGTTTTCATGAACAAGCTTATAAAGGGAGCGTCCTGAGGAAAAGATCACTCGGCAGCGCGCTCTTCTCTCCTTCTCGCCTCCTACTCTTCTAAACTTCCTCTCATCAAGAAAGGTTAAAATTTTTATTTGAATTGGTATGGGTAAGCTATCGAGTTCATCGATAAAAAGGGTGCCTTCTCGTGCCAACTCGACGGCGCCACGCTTTTCTCCCACAGCTCCTGTGAAGGCTCCCTTTTCATGACCAAAGATTTCACTTTCAATGAGCCCAGCGCTAAAGGCAGAGATATTGATCGCCACAAAGGGAAATTGGGGACCAACAAAGTAATCATGAAGCTTTCGCGCGAGGCTCGTCTTTCCGGTTCCCGTCTCCCCTTCAAGAGAGACAAACATCTCACTTGGCCAATGCTCTAGAGGAAGCTGCTCTTCTTTCACTCTCTTTTGGTGACAGCAGCGAAAGCGGTAGAGACCAATATCAACGATATCACCACGTCTAAGGAGCCCCGAAAAAGAGATATTCCCGTTGTGGAGAAAAGGAGCTCCATTAAGGGAAGTCATCCTGTAGAGCTTCTTTTCTCCAAACTGCTCTAAGGTTAATGAGTACTGACCCCTCTCTCCTTCCGTACTTCTCAAACTGAATGCCTGCGGCGAAAACTTTTCGCTTAAAGCTGGAAAATGATTGATTTCAATTCGTGTTCTCTTGAGTTCAACGCGTCTCCTTCTGCCATCTAAAGGTTCAATCTCTAAATAGTCCTGGTGGCGAAAGGCATTTCTTAAATAAGCCTGATGAAGCATTTTTTCTCCTTTAAAGGGTTAAAAGAGGTCTATAACCCCACCTTAACCTAAGGAAAACTTACTCTTAGAGTTGTTTCACCTGCGAAAAAGAGGTACAAGGTGGCATGAATTTCATTAAAGGAAGCGCCCATTTTCAGTTGGGTCTCGATAAATTTGAACAAGTTGAAAAGCTCTTTACCCAAAACCCAGACATGGTGGGTATCGCCTTTGTTGGCCGCTCCAATGTGGGCAAATCGAGTATGATCAACTCTCTCTTTGGTAGAAAAACAGCAAAGACTTCAAAAACACCCGGGCGCACGAGAGAAATTAATGTTTTTTCCTTTAACGTCGGCGACAAAGACACTGTTGATCCAGAACTTCCTCCCTTCTTCTTTTTTGATCTTCCTGGCTATGGTCATGCGGAAGTTTCAAAGCAAATGCAGAAGAATTGGAATATTCTCATGGCAACTTTCTTTGAAATGATGCCCACATCTGTTTGTATTCTTAATCTTCAAGATGCTCGTCATCCCGATCAAAAGAGTGATCAAGAGTTCCATACTTTCTTAAAAAACTCTCCTCACTACACAGCCCTTGCTTTTAATAAAATTGACAAATTAAAGAAACAAAAAGAAAAGGCTGCTCTTCAAAAACGTAAGAAGGATCTTTTCGCAAAATACAAATGGGTCAAACAGATTCACTTTGTGTCAGCTGAAAGTAGTGCAGGTCTGCCCCAACTAGAGCAAGCTCTCGTGAGCTTTCTTTTAGAGCAGCACCAAATTAAGAATTTAGACTAGAGGTCTTTTTCGTTAGAAAAGCGAATATCATTCACTTCTTTTTCAATGGAGCTAAGGTCAGATTCACAGCCTTCAACTTTTTTAAGAAGAGATTTAACCTTCTCATTTTCCCATTCAAGTTCACCATTTTTGAGGGCCTCGGCGACCAGAACGCCTAGCTCCTCGTAAGCTTCATGGAGATTGGCATTAGTTCGTGAGGCAGAAAGCATCTTCTTTCCAATGGCCGTTGTCTTCTTTAACTCACCAGAACAGAGCTGAAACATCTCTTGAACTTTCTTTTGCCAATCTGTCGACTTATCCATGGAAACTCCCTTAATTTGTCTGGACTATTATACCTCTTAAATAAGAATCTTGAGAAGAGGATACATTCTGCTAAAATTAACTCAAGATAAATTCCAAAGATTGAGTATCACACTAGGGAATACCTTGGATAAACTTTTAAAATCATTAAATCTTCCCTCTCTTGGCCCAAGTGATGAATCCTTTGAGGAAATATTTGAACAATTGCGCCTTAAGTATCCCGAGGGAGAGGATCCCTGGGGTTTAAACCTTGAGAGGGCGCGTACAACACTTCAATATATCTGGCCTCTCTATCAAAACTATTTCAAGGTCAGGGTCTTTGGTAAAGAAAATGTCCAAGATGAACCCTATATGGTCACATCAAATCACTCAGGACAAATCGCAATTGATGGCATGCTTATTTCAACGGCCTTTGCCGTGGAAATTGATCCGCCTCGTATTTTGAGATCCATGGTCGAGCGCTTTTTTACAGCTCTCCCTTGGGTCGGCACCATTGCAGCTGAAGGCGGAGCCGTATTAGGTGACCGTCAAAACTGTTTAAACCTTCTGAGTCGAGGCCAATCGGTTCTCGTCTTTCCAGAAGGAGTCAGAGGAGTCGCCAAAAATACGATTGATTTTTATAAACTTCAGCGCTTCACACGTGGCTTCTTTCGTATGAGTCTTACAACTCAAACCAAGGTTCTTCCCGTTGCCGTTATCGGAGCTGAAGAGATCTTTCCCTGGGTTTATCATCCTCGAAAACTCGCAAAGGTTTTAGGTCTGCCTGCTCTTCCCCTATCCCCTCTCTATCTTCCTCTACCGAGTCCTGTGGATATTATTATCGGAAAGCCCTACTCTATGCCTGACCTAAGTCCAGAGGCCCACGATAAAGAGATCGATTATCATATCGACCAGATTAGAAATATCATTCGCAACCTGACCAATGAGGGTTTGAAAAATCGTCGACCTTTCTTTGCCAATAAGAAAGAGGGAGAAGAATGAAAGAGAGTGATATTAAATCAGTTTTAATCATTGGGATCGCTGGTGGCCTCGCCAAAATTACAGCGGGCCTCCTTCTTAAAAGTTTTCCGCACGCCAAAATTATTGGTGTCGACTCAAGACCCATCAATCCTGTCATTCGCCACGATAATATTGAGTATCGCCAAATGCGCTACACGAGAGGAAACTTTGAAAAACTTTTTAGAGACAAAGAGTTTGATGCCGTCTTTCACCTCGGACGAATGTCTCACGCAGACACCAGTCCCATTGGTACGATGGAACAAAGACTCGACCTCAACCTTATGGGAACAAGAAGAATTCTCGATCTTTGCCTCAAATTCGCGATAAAGAAAGTTGTTATTCTCTCAACCTACCATGTCTATGGCGCCCTTTCGGACAACCCGGTCTTCATCAATGAGGACCACCCCCTAAGAGCTTCTATTAAATATCCTGAACTTAGAGATGTGGTTGAAATGGATCAGATCGCAACCAATTGGATGTGGAAAAACCAAAAAGATATTGAAACTATTGTCCTTCGTCCTTGTACGATCGTCGGTCCTCAAATCAAGAATACGATGACTCGCTATCTTGTTACTCCCTATGCTCCCGTGTGTGCGGACTTCAATCCCATGTTTCAATTCATCCACGAATATGACATGGCCTCCATTCTAAGGGACAGCCTGACAAAGCTCTCAACAGGAATTTACAATGCTGCAACAGATGAGTGCATCTCCCTTAAAGCGGCCAAAGAAATACTCAATCGTCCAACGACCCCCATTCCAAGCTTCGTCCTTTCAAGTACGGCGAAACTTATCAGTACTTCCTTTTGGCGCTTTCCCCGCTATCTCATCGATTACCTCAAGTTCGCTTGTATCATCGATAACGGACTTCTTAAGAGTCAGCTAGGCCAAGACGCTTTTCGCTATAAAACGCGAGAAGCCCTTCTGCTCTCAAAGCTAGACTAAACTCTTTACAGAACGCACAGCAATACAATAATATGATCTTTCTTACGTGCCTTGGTGGTGGAATGGTAGACACGACGGATTCAAAATCCGTTGCTCGCAAGGGCGTGGGGGTTCAAGTCCCCCCCGAGGCACCAGTTTTCTTAAACGACAGTGGATGATCTGAGACTGCCTTTAAAGAATCAAGACCTTTTATTTCAAGAAGACCTCTCTCTTTGTAACCAGCAAGTTTCATTTGAATAGTGTGATCAACAAGAAGAGTTTCGCTTAAGTCGAGAACTGGCTTACTCTCGCGTGCACCTTCTTTTTGAATAAGTCGTTTTAAGGAAAGAAAATTACTGAAAACGAGAGCACCTTTAATTTTCAAAAGAACTCTGCCCTCTCTTTCCTCACGACTAAAATCCAACTTAAAAAAGTCTCTAGGCTTTGCGCCTCTCACTAAGTGAAGAATGATCTTTAATAACAGTCCAACTCCAACCCCAACCAGGATATCCACAAGTAAAGTAATGACCATTGTAGAGACAAAAATGAAGAACTGATCCTTACCAATTTTAAAAGTCTTTATAAGATCAGATGGTGAAGCCAGTCTCATCCCGGTGTGCACGAGTAAGGCTGCTAATGCGGCCATGGGTATCATATTTAATAGCCCAGGAATTAAGAGAAGAGAGAGTAATAAAAATAGTCCATGGTAAAAGTTTGAAAAACGACTTTTAGCCTCGTAATCAATATTAGCTTTGCTCCTCACAATTTCAGAGATCATGGGCAGCCCGCCAACCAAAGACGATATGAGATTCCCTATCCCTGTTGAAAAGAGATCTTTATTGAGGTCAGAGGTCTGTTTTTCAGGATCAAGATTATCAACGGCACAAACAGTGAGCAAAGACTCAATAGAACCCACAAGTGCATACATCACAATATATTTTAAGGAAACTGGTGAAAAGACGACGCTAAAATCTGGGAATGTGATCGCCTTTAATAATTGTGAATCAACTTCAATTAAAAACTGAGGTCCGACAGTAAAGAAGAAGGTAAGAGGAATGCTAACTAACAAAACAACAATAGCTGCGGGAACAAAATTTAATTTCTTAAACCTAGGCCAAAGTTTCACGATGAGAAAACTAAGTCCCCCAATTAAGGCAATCTTTGGATTTAAGTTCATTATATTTTGGGGTAGCTCAGCGAGGAGACCGAGAGGACTTTTTGCAACAGCTTCTACACCAAAAATCACGGCCCCCTGCTTGGCTATGATAATGACTCCGATGGCGGCAAGCATGCCATGAATCACAGAAGGGGGCATTATTTCGGCCGCTTTTCCCCATTTGAAGAGAGAGAAAAGAATTTGAATAACGGCAGCGACAACCCCAACAGCGAGAGCTCTCTTATACCCAAGCACCATGTCTCCGCCACCAAGCTCATTGACCGCACCAAGAACAATTACAATGAGGCCTGCAGCAGGTCCTTTAATACTTAAGCGTGAACTTCCTAAAAATGTTGAAACAAGACCACCAATGATGGCCGTAAGAACTCCAGCAATGGGGGGAAATTGAGAGGCAATAGCAATCCCAAGACAAAGGGGAAGCGCTAACAAGAAAACGGAGAAGCCCGCCTTAATGTCGTATTTGAAGTTTTGATTGATCATCAATATCCCTTAGCGCTCATCACCAGTCACCCAACAGGCGGCTTTCTCAATAAAAAATAATAAGAAAATTTGGCTGAGAATAAACCAGAATGCCCCTAAATGAAAACAATCCTAGGCAATGGCCAGATAGAGTTTATCTACTAGGATTTTGACCTAGATTTCCATCCCGTTCTTTGTTAATTTGCCTCCATGGAAAGAATTATCTCAGAGCATCATGACCAATTGGTCAAGCATCCGATATATGGTGAGCTAACCTCCCTTGGGGCTATTCGCAGCTTCATGGAGAATCATATTTTTGCTGTCTGGGATTTCATGAGCCTTCTCAAGGCCCTCCAAAACAAGTTGACCTGTACATCTGTCCCCTGGAGACCTAGTCCCTACTCAAGCGAAGTTGTTCGTATGATCAACGAAATTGTCCTCGCTGAAGAGAGTGATGTCGACCAAGAGGGAAATGCTTGCAGCCATTTTGAGCTTTACCTTAGAGCAATGAAAGAGGTGGGCGCCGATACGCAGCCTATCAATCGATTTCTCGAAACTCTCAAGAAAGATCATCTCCCTGAAGACGTTAAAACATTTGTAGAATTCAATTTAGACCTTAGTGAAAATGGCAGAGTTGAAGAAGTTGCGGCGGCCTTTTTCTACGGTCGGGAAAAACTTCTCCCCGATGTTTTCACCCAGATCGTAAAAGTCCTGCGTGAAGAAAATATTCCCTGTCCTACACTAACCTATTACTTTGAAAGACACATCGAGCTTGATGGTGATCATCACGGACCTCTTGCTCTTAAGTGTCTCGATGAAATTTGCGCTAATGATCCGGCCACAAAATGCAGGGCCAACTATGCCGGTATTCAAGCATTGCGCCAAAGAATTCAATTGTGGGACGCGACTCTTAAAAAGATTCAATCCCAAAAGAGCTCACTCGCCTCGGTGCAGTAACCCCTTTGCCCTCATCTTTTCTAAATAAATAGCAAGATACAACGAATATTCGCCTCTCTCCTATTGGCACGACTCAGCCTATGTTTTAAACTGCACAGGTCTATTAAAACCCTAATTGGCACAATGCTAAATACAACTAACGAGAGAGGACCCATGAACAACTCTTTTTATGAAAACCTAGGACTCAAGCTCGACCGTGCTCCAAAAAAGCTCTTCGTCGATGCTCCCCTTAATACTCTAGTCGAACAGGCAATTATTAGTGGTGAAGGTACCCTAAGTAAGCACGGAGCTCTTCGTGTTGAAACAGGTAAACACACCGGCCGCTCTGCTGGTGACAAGTATGTCGTCAAGTCAGCTAAAACAGAAAAGTCTGTTTGGTGGGACAACTCTCTCAATGAAATGAATGCTGACACTTTTGCTAAGCTTAAAGAAAAAGTCGTAGCTCACCTCAACGGTGATAACGACCTCTACATTACTCATCGTAGTGTTGGTGCTCACAAAGAACACAATATTGGCGTGAGAACAATCACCAATAGACCTCAGCACTCACTCTTCTCGAAGTACCTCTTTCGTTACCCAACAAATGAATTCACAGATACCGACTTCACGATTCTCCACGCTCCAGATCTTGAGATCGATCCCAACGAGTTTGGAACAAAAACAGGAACAGTAGTTACAACATGTTTTGATACCAATACGACTATTATCGTTGGTACTTGGTATGCCGGTGAAATCAAGAAGAGTATGTTCTGTGTTATGAACTATGTTCTTCCTGAAAAAGGTGTTCTTCCGATGCACGCTGGTGCCAATCGTCTTGAAAATATGGATACATCTGTATTCTTTGGTCTTTCTGGTACAGGTAAGACTACTCTTTCAACAGATGAGGGTACTTACCTCATCGGTGATGATGAGCACGGACTTTCAGACGAAGGGCTCTTCAATTTTGAAGGTGGTTGTTACGCAAAAACTTATAAGCTCTCTAAGTCAGGTGAACCTGAGATCTATAAAGCGGCCTCTACTTTTGGCGCTATCTTAGAAAATGTTATCCTCACAGAGAAAACGGGTGAGCCAGATTTCTATAATAACGAACTGACTGAAAATGGTCGCTGTTCTTACCCTCTCGATTTTATCGAAGAGCTTGAGCCAAGCTCACAAGGAAAGATTCCTAATCATATCTTCTTCCTCTGTGCTGATGCCTTTGGCGTTCTTCCTCCCATTGCTAAGCTTACTAAAGAACAGGCCATGTTCTACTTTGTTCTTGGTTATACGGCGAAGGTTGCAGGTACTGAAATTGGTGTCAAAGAGCCTACAGCAACTTTCTCTCCCTGTTTCGGCGCTCCATTCATGCTTCGTCATCCATCAGAGTATGCAGAGCTTCTTGGAAAACTTCTCGATAAGCACGACATTAAAGTTTGGCTTGTAAACACAGGTTGGACTGGTGGTCCATATGGCGTAGGCCAAAGATTCCCACTCAATGTCACTCGTTCTATTATCAGAACTGTTCAAGCCAATACTCTTAATAATGTTCCTTGTGACAAAGATCCTATTTTTGGATTTGATGTTCCTCAAGCGGTTCGCAACGTTCCCACAAGTCTTCTTAGTCCTCAAAGTACTTGGCCAGATGCCAAGGGCTATGATGATAAGGCTAAAGAACTCGCCATTTCATTTCACAAGCAAATGGAAAAATTTGGAGAATTCTACCAGCAAAATATTGCAGGTGCTCCAACCTTTAAAGGCTAAATTTTAAGGGGTCCCTCAACAGTGACCTCACCTTCTTTAAACTCAAGAAGGTAGGTCACACAATTTGGAATGGGGAGGGACTCACTCTCCGGTGGAAGATAACTGTGAAGTAAATTTCTCACCACCCCTCCATGAGTTGAAAGACCAACTCTCTCATACTCACCAGCAGCACGAATTTCATCAACCACTGATCTCATCCTTTTGACTGAATCCCCTCGTGTCTCTCCATCCGGAAAACAGGCTTCCCTATTGTTAGGATTTATTCTCCTGAAGTCCTCCCACATTTGAGCCCCCCACCTCTCGATAATTTCGGGGACTGTCATTCCCTCAGCTTGACCAAAGTTGGCTTCTCTCAAACGAGCTTCTTTAATGATGGGTATTTCTAAGGCATCTGCAACAGTCTTTCCCGTATCAAAGGCCCTATTTAAGTCACTCGTGTAGATAATCTCTGGTCTCAGTTTCTCCATTAAAGGCACCAAGCCCTTGGCGTCTTCTCGTCCCTGATCATTCAACTCAGTATTGGTTGATCCCTGAATACGACTCTCTTTATTCCAATCGGTTTGGCCGTGACGAAAAACGTAAAACTTCATATCAAACTCCAAGAAAGTGACAGCATGCTAAGAAAGGGTTAATAATGACTCATGCCCTACGATTATATTAAAGCACTTCATATCATTTTTGTCGTGACCTGGTTTTCAGGACTCTTCTACTTACCAAGACTCTTCATCTATTTTGTTGAAGCTAATGAACGCGAAGATGTCATACGTGATGCCTTTCAAGAGCAATTTCTGATTATGCAGCGTCGCCTATGGTACGGCATTACTTGGCCTTCCTGTGTTCTTGCCATACTCTTTGGCGGCTCCATGATCCACTACTGGATGCCCTTATCAGAAAATCCATGGCTGATCACAAAGCTCTGCTTTGTCTTCTTTCTTTTCCTGTATCACCTCAGTCTAGGAAAGATCTATAAGCGCCTCAAGTCTGGAGAATCAAAGCTCACAAGCTTTCAGCTAAGGCTTTGGAATGAGGTTTCGACACTCTTTTTAGTCGCCATTGTCTTCCTAGTTGTTCTTAAAAATATCCTTAGTATGGGTTATGGTATTATTGGACTTGTTGGTCTCGTCATTCTTTTAGTGAGCGGGATAAAGGTCTACAAAAATATCAGAACCAAGGGATAGACATGAAGAAAGCCCTGATTTTTGTTTTACTCTTTATTAGCGTAGGAGCCCTATCAGTGTTTGGATTTTTTAAAAAAGATGCCGATGATTCACAAATTGGCTTAATTTCCCCTCACCTCAAAAGTATTGATGCTGACCAAGTCAATTGGAAGGAAAAAGATAAGGACTATTGGAAGAAAGTATTGACTCCCATGCAATACGAAGTCACGCGAAATGAAGGCACCGAGAGGGCCTTCACAGGACAGTATTGGGACTACAAGAAAGAAGGTGTCTATACTTGTTCGAATTGTGGTCAAAAACTCTTTAGCTCCGATACAAAATATAAGAGTGGAACGGGTTGGCCTTCCTTCTTTAAGCCTCTCTCTCAAGAGGCCATTGGGGAGAGAAAAGACTCAAGCTTTGGCATGACTCGAACCGAAGTTCACTGCAGCCGCTGCGGAGCTCATCTCGGTCACGTCTTTCCTGATGGGCCGCAACCAACTGGTCTTCGCTACTGCCTCAACTCCGTTAGTCTGAATTTTCAGCCTCGCTCCCAGGAGTGATACTTTTTAACGAGCTCTAATACCTTTTCTGGTTTATGAGCTCGTTTCCAATTTCCTGCTGCAAACTTATTAGCTTCCCCCATCGTCGGATAAGGATGAATGGTTCCTAAAATATCATTGAGACCATAACCCTGCTTCATCGCTGATATAAACTCCAAGAGAAGATCAGAAGCATTGACCCCAACAATGGTTGCTCCCAAAATCTTATCTCCTCCCTTTTCCGTAAGAACCTTAACAAAGCCATAATCAGCGCTATCAGCGATAGCGCGGTCAAGATCATCAATCCCATACTTGGTTACTTCATAATCGATTTCTTCAGACTTCAGGGCCTTCTCATTCTTACCAACCGTTGCAACTTCAGGATCAGTATACGTGGCCCAAGGAATGACAGAGTAATCAACAGAAAACTTTTTAAAGCGACCAAAGAGTCCATTCACAGCGCAGTACCATGCCTGGTGACTTGCCGTATGAGTGAGCTGATAAGGACCTGTAACATCACCACACACAAAGATATTAGGAAAGTTGGTTTGCAGAAAATCATTGGCCTCAACTGTTCCATTCTTTCGCACCTCAATCCCAAGCTCTTCTAAACCAAAGCCCTTAATATTAGCTCTTCTTCCAACAGCAACGATGACTCGATCAAAAGTGATTTCGATGCGCTTCCCCTCTTCCTTTTCGACGAAGACAGAGTTTTCACTAAACTCCACCGCCTTGTGACCAGTCAATAGGGTAACTCCCTCTTCTTCTAAGCGCTCTCTCACATACTCGCTCACATCGCTGTCTTCTGCAGCCATTATATGGGACCCCATTTCGACCAGTGTTACAGCAGAGCCAAGGCGTTGAAAGGACTGGGCCATCTCAAGTCCAATGGGACCACCGCCTAAAATGGTGAGCTTCTTTGGTAGCTCTTCAAGCTGCCATAAATTCTCACTTGTAAGAGGCGAGGCCTTTTCAATGCCTTCGATTGGTGGAACAAAAGGGGAAGCCCCAGTTGCAATCGTTATATTCTTCGTTGTGTAACGCTTTCCTTCGACCTCGACTTCCCAAGGAGAAAGGATTTTTGCTTTTCCTGTTAAGCACTCAACACCAAGGCTTGTATAGCGTTCGATGCTATCGTGGGGCTCGATCTTTTTAATAACCTGGTGAACCCTTCCCATAATATCTTTAAAATCAAAGTCACAATGAGCTTCTTTAATTCCATACTTCTGGGCTTCTTTTATTGAATGCACGAACTTTGCTGATTTAATGAGGGCTTTAGAGGGAACACACCCAGTATTTAAGCAGTCCCCCCCCATTTTATTCTTCTCAACAAGGGCGACCTTAGCCTTAACAGCAGCACTGATATAGGCTGTCACAAGACCAGCCGAGCCCGCACCAATAACCATCATATTGTAATCATAGGATGAAGGCCGCTTATAACCTTTGTATACTTTTCGCGCCTTTATAAAATTTATGATTTTCTTACTCACTAAAGGAAGTAAGCCAAGAGCGACAAAGCTCCCAATCAATTCTGGGGAAAGAATATCCTTCACACTTTCAATGCTCGCAAGCTGAACCCCAGCATTAACGTAAACAGCGGTACCCAGTAGCATTCCAACTTGCGACACAAAAAAGAAGGTTAAAGTCTTTATTGGTGTTAAACCCATGACAAGGTTCACGACGAAGAAAGGAAAGATCGGAACGAGACGAAGGGTAAAAAGATAAAAGGCTCCATCTCTCTCAACACCTTCATTAATCTTCTTTAATCGGCTTTTAAATTTCTTTTGCACGAAGTCCTGAAAGAGAAAGCGCGATGCTAAGAAAGCGAGAGTTGCTCCTATTGTCGAAGCAAAGGAGACAATAATAAGCCCCTCTGTAAAACCAAAGAGAGCGCCAGCACCCAAGGTCAAAATCGTTGCTCCAGGAATTGAGAGCGCTGTTGTCCCAATATAAATTCCTAAGAAGGCAGCAGTCACCTGGATAGGATTCTCACCGAGCAGCTCTCTAAAGGAATCAATATTCTCCTTTAAAAAAGTAAGATTTAAATACTCTCCAGCTGGCCCCTTTAAAAAGAAAACAGCAACAGCGACGAGAATGACCAGGAGAACTTGGGTAACTTTCTTTTTCACATTTTATTCCTAGGAAAAGATTCAATCGTTAGTGAACCCGAAAGCTTCATTATTACAGAAATTCAGTAAAAACTTTTGGTTTTCCCCTTAACAATCTGAATTCTCAAAAATCGCCATCATTTGCAGGCAACGCTTCTCTCCCCTTAGCACAAAAGAGCTGAATAAATTCAACCACTTACACTTTACCCAATAATTTTAGTTAAATTAATTCACCAATTCTCCGATAATAGAACTGTAGAGGTAGAAGCCAATGATGAGAAAAGTTCTTCTGAAATTTATTGTTCTTTTTGGACTGATAGGGAGTGCCAATGCCTTTGTCACCATGAATGATCAATCCAAATTGTATGACGGAGATATTCCCTTCGCTCAAAAAACAGGAGCGTCTGACAACTCTCTTGTCGGTAAGACGATGAATATTGGAAACAGAACTCTTACCCCCATTGTTCCTCTCAATGGTCAGTCGGTTCCAAGTCCCTCTCAGTATCAAAATGGTAAAATTTCCGTTTTAGGCCTTACCGTAAAGGGAGATTCTGGTGTTGATAAAAAGAATTACTATCAGGTTCGCATCAAAGGCAAGAATGGCCAACTCAGTGGTACTTACTTAATTCCTGAAGCCGCTCTTAGTGGCCTGACCACCCATAATGCAGCCAAACAAACTCAGGACGCCCTTGCCTTTCTTAAGAATCAACCCATGTATTATCAGCCTTGCCCTGAAATTGGTCTTACAACCAAAGGGAAGTTAACACCAGAAGAAGAAAAGAAGTACAGGGAAAGCTTAACAAAACAACGTGATGAAAGACGCCCAAAACTCATCCCCGCAGAACGCTTTACTCCTGGTGTAGGTGACGGTTCAACAAGTTATGGCTACCAAGGTGATGCTCCCTTTGCTGGTGGTTTTTCTACCTCAGTTGCAGGAGGCTCTGGTCTCATCAATGCAAAAGAAGATGATCCCCAAGCAAGTAACGCAACTGAAGGCTGTGAGTTCTTGATGGCAACAGAAGAAGGAGGCTCACAAGAACCGAGTAAGGATGATTTTAAAGCGTGTATTACCAACATCCACAAAAATCTTCTTTCAAAGGTTAGCCCCCCCTTAAACGAAAATAACCGTACACAATTTTTCCAAAATCTATTTGAACTTCCCAATCAAGAACAAGAGCTAGCAGCGGCACTTTTCACACTTAAAGGAGAAATGGAAAGTGGAAATAAAGCTGATGGTATTATGATTTTAAAGGTTCTCAATAATAGACGAGATAATGCAAATAATATTCAAAGAGCTATTGAAGATTGCAAACTCCCTTCTGAGCCAGATCGTGACGCTTGTATGCGTAACGCCACCAAAGATTCAGTTTTCAATCTACTCGATATTGCCGTCCACAGAGTTCAGACTGGTAAAAAGAAAGATGGTACACCCATATATTCAAAATATGGCCAGTTTTCAATGTACAATCAAGTTTCTGCTGGTGGCAACTGGCATAAAGTGTTAGATAGCTCCTCTGACAGCCTCTTTGATGATCAAATCGATGTATTAATGGCATATCCAAAAGCCAATATACAAGGGTCTGGAGATATTGATGTCAATACAATCTATCATTACGTCAATCATGAAATATCAAACCCCAAGTGGGCTCGTTATGAAGATGGGGGGAGCCGTCCCAAAAGAGTCATAAGAGTTACGCATCCTGAACTAGGAGATCTTGGTCAAACTAATAAACATACTGTTTATGAAAATGTTGATGCCCCAGGAAGAGATAAGACCTCAGACGGTTTTAGAGTTTCTGTGGAGCATGAATATAGGGATTTTAAATGAAAGCTGCTTTAAAAGTTATGGTTCTCACCTTTATGACGTTGTTCCTTGAATCGACTCAAGCGAGTGAGCTTTCAAAGGAAGACTTTAAAGTTACTACCTATGGTGAAGAGAGATTCTTACAAAAAAAAGACTCTGAGCTTAAGCTCTATAAGCTTACAGCTCCTCACTATGCAAAAGTTATCGACGTTATTAATAACCCTCAGGCCCCTCACCTTTATTTTATTACCTATATCTCTC
The DNA here is from genome assembly GCA_950054155.1 of uncultured Bacteriovoracaceae bacterium. Taxonomy (GTDB): domain Bacteria; phylum Bdellovibrionota; class Bacteriovoracia; order Bacteriovoracales; family Bacteriovoracaceae. The sequence goes on along the minus strand of CATLOT010000040.1, from coordinate 6,466 downwards.
AAACAGCGGGAACAAGTGTTTTAGCTACTTTCTATAGGGCAGCTGTCTGGGATCAAAAGAAGCAAATGTTTAAAGGTGATGTTCTCTACAAAGTAGTTGTTAACAAAAATGGCAAGCAGGAAACAGAGCTTGCCCAATGGAAGTTTGAAAAAGATAAAATGATCGTTATTCACGATAAGGAACAAATCGGAGAGATCTCCTACTAGATGCTCTGGTTTTCAAGTTCAGTCATCTGAGCAAACTTCTCTTCAACCTTCTTATGAAGCTTTCCTAAAACTTCACTCACATCACGAATATCTTCGCCGTTTAAAGACTTTTCTTGGCAGAGACCTTCGTATTTTTCGATCATCTCCTCAAGCTTAATAATATCTTCTTCGATTTGGGCCATCTCAGCCTCTATTTTTTGAGTATTCTGAGGTGGTGCGGCTTTTGGTTTTACCTTTTGTCCTTTTTCTTTTTTTTCCTTTTTAGGAAGAAAATCGTCATCCCAGCCAACCTTTTGGAGGAAGCGTTCATAGCCTCCTTCAAAGTAGGTTGCCTGACCGTCTTTAAAGATAATAAGGTGGGTGCAAAGTTCCCTAAGAAGAAGTTCCGAGTGAGTGACAATAAAACTAGAACCTTGAAACTTCTTAATCTCTTTGCAGAGGACTTCAATCGATTCCATATCCAAGTGGTTGGTCGGCTCATCAAGCATGAGGATATTCGTGGGACTCGCAAGAATTTTTCCCAGCATCACCCTCGCCTTCTCTCCCCCTGATAAAACCGATACCGATTTATCAGCATCTTCACCAGGAAACATCATCGCGCCACAAATGGAGCGAACCTCCGTAAAAGAAAGATCCTCATTAGCTGAAGCCACTTCATTAGAAATGGTATTTCCCTCATGAAGTCTTTCAATATTGGTTTGACCAAAGTGCCCTTGCAAAACACCAGGTGCCTTCCAGACACTTCCCTCCCAAGGGGAGAGCTCACCAGCAAGAACGTTGAGAAGAGTTGACTTCCCCTTACCGTTCTTACCAATAATACCGATACAGTTTCCCTTCCCTAGTGAAAAAGAAAGATTCTTAAAGAGGGGCTCATCCTTTTCATATCCAAAGGTTAAATCCTTTGCTTCGAGTGGGAACTTGCTGGGAATGTCTTTATAATGAAAAGAGAAGTTAAGATCTGGAATCTCATCGAGGACCTCAATCTCATCCATCTTTTCAATGATCTTCTTCTTACTATTAGCCTGACGGGCCTTTGAGGCCTTCGCCCCAAACTTCTTAATATAGTTTTCAAGATCCTGTTTCTTCTTCTCTTGATTTTGACGAGTGAGTTCATAGATCTCTTCATCAACTTTCACCTGCTCATAGTACTTAGAGGTGATCCCTTTAATTTTCTTAACTTTCTTTCTGTGAATACCTACTGTGTGGGTGCACACCAGATCCATGAAAGAGCGGTCGTGAGTGATCATGAGAACTTCACCATCAAAGTCTTTTAAAAATTGGGCGAGCCATCTCAGAGAGACGATATCAAGATAGTTTGTCGGCTCATCCAATAAAAGAAGATTAGGTGCTGAAACTAAAACCTTCGCAAGCTTAACTCTAATCTGATAGCCACCAGAAAATTCACTTGGTGCTCTCTCTAGGTCTTCCTGAGAAAAGCCAAGACCAAAGAGAATCTTCTCTCCTCTCCAGTGGTCATAAATAAATTCCTTTGGAAGAGCTTGAATCACTTCTTCAAGAATTGTTGCACCAGTAAAATCAAGGTGTTGCTCAAGTGCTCCCAGTCGGTAGCCCTTGGGAATACCCACATTTCCCGAATCTGGACTCTGCTCACCGAGGATTATACGAAAGAGGGTCGATTTCCCCATTCCATTTCGACCGACAAGGCCGATTCTCTCTTTGGGGCCCACGACTAAATTCACATCTTCGAACAAAACTCTTTGCCCAAATGACTTACTTATTTCTTGCAACTGAATCATTTTTAGAGGATTCTCTGGTTATAAATTAACTACGTTACTAATCACTTACCGCACTTCACCACAAGTGTGAATAACGCTATGAGGCGCAATTCATGACCCCTTACAATTCTTTAAAGAACATTGCTGTCGTGGCCCACGTTGACCACGGAAAAACTACTCTTGTCGATGGACTTCTTCAACAGTCCGGTACTTTTAATGAGCGCGACGAAATTCAAGATCGTGTGATGGACTCTGGCGATATCGAAAGAGAAAGAGGAATTACAATTAAGGCTAAGAACTGCGCTATCTTTTGGAATGACTGCAAAATCAATCTTCTCGATACTCCCGGACACGCCGACTTTGGTGGTGAAGTAGAAAGAAGTTTAATGATGGTTGATGGTGTTGTTCTTCTGGTTGATGCTGCTGAAGGTTGTCTGCCTCAAACTCGCTTTGTCCTTGGTAAAGCAATGCAAAGAGGCATTAAGATTGGTGTTGTCGTCAACAAAGTTGACCGCCCTGATGCAAGAATTGATGAAGTTAAAGATGAAATCGAAGACCTCCTTCTTGAGCTTGCAACCTTTCTTGAGATTGAAGACTTTGACCTTGATATCCCTTTCCTCTACGCTTCCGGAAAAGATGGCTGGGCTTCAATGAATCAAGATGAAAAAACGGATGATCTTCGTCCTCTTCTCGACTTCATGGCCAGTGACTACTATCCCGTTCCGAAATTCAACCAAGATGGTGAGCTGCAACTTCTTGTAACAAACCTCTCTTACTCTTCTTTCCTTGGGACACTTTCTATTGGTCGTATCCAACAAGGAAAAATTACCAAGCACTCTCAAGCAACCCTTATGGGAAAAGATAAGAATAAGAACTTTAAAGTTTCTTCGGTTCAAGTTTATGACAAACTTGGCATGAGTGAAGTTAATGAAGCTGTTGCCGGTGAGATCGTCATCCTCTCTGGAGTTGAAGAGTCTCATATTGGTGACACCATCTCCGACAATAAAGATGGTACTCCTCTTGAAAGAATTGAAGTTGAGCCACCAACGGTTGGTGTTTCGGTTTCAGTGAGCACCTCTCCCCTTAGTGGCCAAGAGGGTGAATACCTCACTTCAAGAAAGCTTGAAGAATTTCTCGTAACCTCTTGTCGAAATAATGTTGCCCTTAGATACGAAGAAACGGATGACCCTAAAGTTTTCAAACTAAAAGGTCGTGGTGAACTTCAACTTGCGATTGTTTTTGAAGAATTAAGACGTGAAGGCTTTGAGTTCATGCTCTCACGCCCCGAGGTTCTCTTTGGTGAAGAAGACGGAACAAAGACAGAGCCCTATGAAAAACTAGTTCTTGATATCCCATCAGATGCTACTGGTGCTATTACAGAAGCCCTCTCTCAGAGAAAGGGTCTCATGGAAGGCATGATGCCCATTGGTGATGAAAGAACAAGAATGGAATTCGTGATTCCATCTAGAGGCCTTATCGGTTACCGCTCTAAGTTCCTGACAGACACACGCGGTGAAGGGATTATGAGTTCTGAATACCTTGGCTATAGACCTTATGCTGGTGACCTTCTCGCCCGCCAAAATGGTGCGATTGTAGCCGACCGTGCTGGTAAGATAACGCCTTATGCTCTCTTTAATCTTCTTAGTCTTGGTAAACAATTCGTTAAACCAGGTGAGCGATGCTACGAGGGAATGGTTATCGGCGAGTACACAAAGGTAAATGATACGAACGTTAATGCGGTTCGTGAAAAGCACCTCTCAAGTATGAGAACGGCCGGAAAAGATGTTAACATTATTCTACCTCCGATTCAGCCAAGAACACTTGATTGGGCACTCGATTGGATTGATAATGATGAATGGGTAGAAGTTACTCCTGAAAGCATTCGTATCCGCAAGAAGGTTCTTGAGTCGAATAAGAGGAGTGTTGTTCGTAAATAAGGAAGTTAAGATGAAAAAATGTTTGCTTGGAATGATCTCATTACTACTTATCTCATCACCTTTTGCTGGTGAAAAAGAAGGAATCACTATTCCAGATAAGATGACACTTGCTGGAAAAGAACTTGTTCTTAATGGAATGGGTGTAAGACGAGCAACATTTTTCAATATCAAGGTTTACGTCGGTGGACTCTACGTTTCTCAAAAGTCTACTGACGCTAAGGCCATCCTTGAGCAGCCTCTTCCAAAATACATTAGTATGAACTTCCTTAGAGATGTAGATAGTGACAGTCTCACTGATGCATGGAAAGAAGGATTTGTCGCAGCTGTGCCAGAGGCCAAAAGAAAAGCCCTCATGCCAGCCCTTGAAGAATTTAACAAAGCGATGGGTAATATTAAGAAAGAGCAAACAATCCTTGTAAGCTTTCTTGAAACCGGTGTTGAGGTCGTTTTTAACGGCAAGAAAAGTGGGCCTATTGGAAATGCAGAATTCTCAAAAGCCCTCTTTAGTATTTGGTTCGTCAATGCTCGCGACGAAGAGCTAAGAGATGAGCTTCTCGGAAAAATTTAATAATCAGAGTATTTCTTTGAACTACCCCGCACTTTTTCAGCGGGGTATTTTTTTTGATTCTCACTAAACTTTCTTGCAAAAGCTGCATCAATATCAAGATCCATCTTTGTCGCCAATCTCAGCCAATAGATGAAAATATCAATCATTTCATCTTCAATTTTTTCTCGTTTATGAGAAAGAACCTCATTGATATCCTTTTCTCCATTAGACCACTGAAAGAACTCCATCAATTCAGAAACTTCAACCCCTAAGGCCATACTCAAGTTTTTGATACTATGAAACTGATCCCAATCACGCTCCTTTGCAAACTCAGCGACTGTTTCCTGGACAGATTCTAAAGACTTATTGAGATTCATCACTTCTCTCCCATTAAAATGGCCACAATATCACCAGTCGGGTTCTTCGTTTCTTTAGGAGCCCTTTCTAAGGAGCTCATTTTTGTAATGGCCTCTCTTAGAGATTCCTCATTAAATTGATCTTCTTCAATGACAATGCTTCCCAGTTTATTATGAGCTTCCATCGCATTATGAAATTGCTCATTCTTTTGAGCTATCTTAAGAGGAATAAAAATACTTGGTTTTCCGAGCGCCATTAACTCAATAACAGTCCCCGCCCCCGCTCTTGAAATAACAATCTGAGCTTTATCGAGAAGGCTTATCATTTCTTCACCAACAAATTCATAAACCTTATAGTCATCACTTGAATGAGGACTATAGAGAGAAAATTCGGCTTTCCCACACTGGTGAATGATTTGATATTTCTCAATGAGCCCGTCTTTTAAGGAAAAGAGCGTCTTATTAAGAAGGGAGGAGCCGTTTCCTCCCCCAGTTAAAAAGAGAACTGGCTTTTGCCCCTCATTATCAAGAGAAGACTCTTTAAAGATCTCATCCCTCAAGGGATAACCAATATGCTTTGTCTTCTCCGCTGGAAAGAATTTCTTACTCGCTTCAAAAGTTACCATCACACCTTTTGCAAAGGTGCTGCATATCTTATTGGCCAGACCAACTCGCGATGTTTGCTCATGAACGTAAATATTCTTTCCCTGCAACCAACAGGCAAGAGCAACGGGAACAGTCACAAAGCCACCCGTGCAAAAAACGACACTTTGTGAACGTGAAAACTTAAGGCAGAAAAAGAAGGACTGAATCGTGCCCCAGAGAATCCTAAAAATATCAGTAAGATTTTGCCAAGAGAGATAGCGCCTAAGCTTTCCAGTGCTTATGCCTTTATACGGTAATCCTTCAGCTTGAAAGAGCCTCGATTCAATTCCCTGATAGCTGCCAATGCAAGTAATCTGAACATCGGGAAATTTCTTTTTCACCTCACGAATAACAGTTAAGGCCGGAAGAACATGGCCGCCACTTCCCCCTCCGCAAACAATTAAGTCATTGATTTTATTCATATAGTTTCTTCGTTAAATAATAACTAGTTACGTGTCTTCTGATTTTACAACCCGAGTAAAGCTTATCATCACTCTCCCATGGCCTCACCACCTATGCTAATTTATGGGCACACCTATTTAAAGGATTTTCCATCTTTATGACCGCCCTACGTGCATTCTGCTTAACTTTTTCCCTCCTAGTCCTCCAGCAAGGACTACAGGCAGCTCATGCACCCAAAGCCCCCCTAAGGGACCTTCACAATGTTATCAGAAATGAAAGACTCTCTCTCGCCTGCACAGAGCCCTCAGATTTGGTGCCGACGGCAAGAAATCTCATCCAAGAATATCTTGAAGGCAATATCCTTAATTCCACCTTCTTCCAGGATTTCCTATGGCTTCATCCTGAAAAAGAGGAGTTCTTAAGTTGTATTATTTGTGCATCTGAATTTCCAAACGATCGCATTTGGGAGAGAGACTTTGAGGTTCAATGCCCATCATATGGAAGCCGCTACTTCAACGAAAAGATTCAACACGCGAAGCTCTAGCCTAATTTAAAATTAAGGCTCTTCACACTTAGGGGTGTTTTCACCGCATCACGAGTAACTAAGTCAGGCATGGCAATCAACAACTTATAATTG
>CATLOT010000039.1 GCA_950054155.1 uncultured Bacteriovoracaceae bacterium | reverse complement strand
GACGAAGCGCATAGATCGGCTGTTAGATTTTTTAGCTATCTATGCGATTTATCATAATCAGATTATTGAGGGGGTTCGAAGGCCTCGGATCTTTAATGTGGCCTAGGTCCATTTAAGGGGGTCAGTTTCTCTTTTTTACTGTTGTGCTTGACGGTAGCCTCCCATAAACCTAAGAAAAGACAATGAAATTTCCAGGAAAAAGAAAAACAAAGCACTACTTCCCAGTCTCCGAAGAAACGCGGACACCCCTAGAAAGAAATCTAGTCGAAAGGGGGAGAGTTTACGTGACAGGAATCGATCAACTGATTGTGGATATCGAAGCGCACGTCGATGAAAGCTATCTTGAGCGCTTTGGGTTGATTAAAGGGGAGAGTCAGATCGCTGATGGGACGATAGTCGAAGATATTTATCAGGAGCTTCGTGATCAGGGAAAAATTGTTGGGGAATTTGCTGGAGGTTCGACGGGCAATACGCTTCATAATTATGCGGTGTTGTCGGACGATGACTGTGTCGCGCTTGGAGCGATTAATCGTAATATTCAGGTGGGGGATTACGCCTACAAATATATTTGCACGACCAATTCTCATGTAGATCTTACTTATTTGAAGCCGTGTTCGGGCCCGATGGCGCGAGCGATGTGTTTGATTACTCCTGATAAGGAGAGAACCTTTGTTATTGGCAAGGGGATTATGAATGAGTTGAGTGAGGATTATATTCCTGAGGAAGTGATTGAGGGGTCAAGTTCTCTTCTTCTTTCCACTTACCTTTTAAGAGATCAATCGAGTCCCATTTTTAAGGCAACGTTGAAGGCCGTGAAAATTGCGAAAGAGGCCGGAGTTCCTGTTGTCCTTTCGTTGGGAACCTCTGGGATTATTAGAGAGTATCGTGAGTTTCTTTTAGATTTTATTGAATCCTATGTGACCATTATGGCCGGTAATGAAGAGGAAGTTCAGTATCTTGTTGGGGAAGATGATCCTCTGCTTGCGCTTGAAAAGACGCTTGAGTTTACAGATATGGCGCTTTTGACGGTGGGAAAAAGTGGTCTCTATCTTGGAAGCTATTGTGATGAGGAATTTCTAAGATCGACCAAAGATAGCCTCCACTCTAAGTCTATTCCTAACTATAATGCTTATGAGTACTCGCGCGCGATGAGAAAGCGTGATTGCGCTCATCCTAAGAAAATCTATACGCATATCAATCCCTTCATGGGAGGGCCTGGTCAGATTCTTAATACGAATGGTGCAGGGGATGCGGCCTTGAGTGCTGTTTTACATGACCTTTCGGCCAATTGTTACCACCGTCTGCTTGTGCCCAATAGTCCTAAGCACCGAGGGCATTTCCTCACTTATTCTAGCGTGCATCAGGTTGCTAAGTATGCCAATCGTGCGAGTTTTGAGGTTCTTAATCAGAACTCGCCGCGTCTTTCAAAAGGGCTTCCCGAGAAAGAAGATTCTCTAGAAGAATCTTACTGGGAAATGTAGATGAAAAAATTCTTTCTTTATTTGGCGCTTTTAACTCTCACGAGTTGTTCGTGGCCAGAGATTGGTTACCGCTATGCGGATTGGCTCATTAAAAAGAGAATCATAAAGGTCGTCAAATTCTATTCTCCTCAAATCAAGACACTTGAAGGAGAGATTGATCAGTATATGCAGTGGCACCAAAGAGTGATGATCCCTCGTTATGAAGAAGAGCTGCTAAGGGCTAAGAAGCTGGCGCAAAAAGAGCTCACGAGTGAGGTTATTCTTGAGCAGATGGAGCGCTCGCGCCAACTCTTTAAAGAAACGACTCTTCCTCTTTCAAAACGCGTGAGCCCTCTCTTAGCTGAACTCATAGAGGAGCAAGTTGAGCGCACCAATACTTTGCTTTTAAGAAAGATTGATGAAAATAAGGACCGCCTTGAGTGGGACCGCCAAAGGCTTAAAGAGGAGACTCTTAAGAAGTGGCAGGATAATACCATTGACTGGCTTGGTTCACTCAATGATAAGCAAGAAGAGATTATCGCTCAGGGGATTGACTCTGTTCTCTATTCACCAAAAGCGGCTTACGCCCGCGCTATTGAAGGCCATAAAGCATTTATGAATACTTTTGATGAGCCTCAAAAAAACAGAGAAGCCGCTTTTAATCGCTTCTTTGAAAGTCGCTATAAAAATGATGACTTTAAGAAATGGCGCGAAGAAGCTTCGGCCCTCATCAGTAAGATCATGAGTGTGGCCACGCCCAAGCAGCGTGAACACCTCATTAAAAAGATTGATTACTGGTTAGGTGTCCTACGCGATATTAAGGCCATTTAATTCTTTAATTCTTTCCTCAAGATTCTGGGCCTGGGTGAGACTTCTTCCCATGACAAGGTAATCGGCTCCGGCCTTGAAGGCGCTCGCGGGGTCCATGACTCTCTTTTGATCCCCCATATTGGCGGTACCAATCTCATCTTGAAAGCGAATGCCAGGACAGACCTTTATGAGAGGGCGTGGGGCAACGTGTTTAGCTTCAAAGGCACTACAGACAATTCCCTGAGTTCCTGTGTTTTGAGCGAGATCAAAAAAGCGTGAGAAGGCCTCTGCCACCTGATCCTCTTCATAATTAAAGAGGTCTTTTAAGTCACCTTGATCAAGAGAAGTAAGGTAGCTGACGCCAAGAATATTAAGATCTTTAAAGTGCTTCTCTCTTACTTCCTGAGCTGCTTCAAGCATGGCCTTACCACCGCTGAGGTGGACGGTGAGAAACTTAATGGGAAGGCCAATGAGTGAGGTCATGGCCTTGGCAACGGTATTGGGAATATCGTGAAGCTTAAGATCGAGAAAAATCTCCTTTCCATAGAGCTCATGAATTTCTTGGACGAGTGCACGTCCTCCGGCCAGGTACTGCTCAAGACCAATTTTTACGAGGGGGATGTCTTGAGGCAACGTTTTTAAGAAAGCGTGCACGGCCGCTTGGTCCATATTATCCAAGGCCACCATCGTTCTTTGTGTAGGAAGAAAGCTCATGAGAAGAGTCCTTTGTCAGCATGGGCCTCTTGCAGGCTTAGGGGGGAGAGTTCTCCATCACCACTCGCTTTTGTACCAATCAAGGCTTCCATAACCGCTTTAATATTTTCCTTTCTCGTAAAGCAGGGGATACCGTAGGCGATGGCGTGATTTCGAATGATCTCACCATCTGACTTTGATTCACCTGTGTTCTTTGGTGTGTTGAAGACCATTTTAATGGAATCGTCTTTGAGCGCTTCAACGATATTCTCTTCCTTTCCATCCATAAGCTTTGCAACACTTTCACACGGCGTTCCCTGACGGCGGATATATTCCGCTGTCCCCGGAGTGGCAATAAAGTCAAAGCCAATACTTGAGAGAGTCTTAAGATAGGGAAGAAGGATTTCTTTATTCTTATCCGCTAGGGAGATCAAAATCTTTCCCTTGCCATCAAGGTTGGGATAATTGCCTAAGTAACTCTTAAGAAGTGCCTTATCCTTATCGCGATCAAGTCCCATGGTTTCACCGGTTGAGCGCATCTTAGGGCCAAGAATAATATTATCTTTTAAGAAGCGGTCAAAAGGAAAGGTGGACTGCTTAACGGCGAAGAAGGGAGAGCTTTGGCGATGCCACGGCTCAATCGTCTCCCCAAGCATAGCGTCTGTTGCAATTTGGGGAAGGCTTAAGTTGTAGGCCTTAGAGAGAAAGGGAAGAGTTCTTGAACCGCGTGGGTTTGCTTCGATACAGAATATTTCTCCATCTTTCACGGCGTATTGAAAGTTAATTGGTCCGATCACCTCAAGCTCATTAGCAAGGTCTTCAGAGATCTTCTTCATGCGCTCATAGAGCTTAGTTGTAAGAACCACTGGGGGACTGACCATGCCACTGTCTCCGGAGTGAACGCCCGCGTGTTCAATGTGCTCGCACACAGTGAAGACACAATTTCCTTTGTGGTCGCGAATAAGGTCCACATCATATTCAAGAGCATCTTCAAGATAGTTCTCAATTTGAAAGCTTGTGGTCGAATTCTTAAGTTGGTTCTTAAAAGATTCAGGCAGGTGATTGATGTCGTCGTGGCCATAGAAAATATACATGGACTCACCACCAATCACATAGCTTGGGCGGATGATGACCGGCATACCAATCTCGGTCATAGCATCAACGAGATTCTTATAACCTTGAACGACTTTTGATTTGGTGTGCGCGAGATCCACTTTTTGAGTGACTCGATTAAAGAGTTTCCGATCCTCGGTTTGCTCAAGAACATCAAGGCTTGGGCCAAGAAAGTTAAAAGTCTTAAAGTCAGCGCGAAAGGTCTTCTCTATATGCTCCCTTACGCCAATTCCGGTTTGACCTGAAAAAGAGGCAATGATTCCTGAGGGATTCTCATTTAAGAAAATATCAAAGAGGTCTTCACTAAAGAGCGGCGAGAGGTAGAGGCGATCGGAGCTGTCATAGTCAGTTGAAACCGTCTCGGGGTTACTGTTGATCATGACGGCCTTAGTGCCTTTTTCTCTTAAGCGCTGGCACGCTTTAACACAACTGTAGTCAAACTCAATCCCTTGGCCAATACGGTTAGGGCCTGACCCCATGATCGCCACGGTCTTTTGATTTTCATCCCATGACGTCGCTTCATTTTCTTTATTGTAAGTGGAGTAGAAGTAGGGGGTTTGCGCCGGGAATTCCCCAGAACAGGTGTCAACGGCTTTGTAGACCGGAAAGATGCCGTGTTCAAAACGAAAGGCGAGAATCTCTTTTTGTCCTTTATTGGTGAGAAAGGCCAGGTACTTATCACTAAGACCAAATCTCTTGGCCGCATTCATAGCCTCCACTCTAAAGAGTTCTTCGGGATTGGCCTTGATTCTCTCTTCAAAAGAATAGATGTCTTGAATCTGCTCAAGAAACCACGGAGTGATATTAGTGATCTTGTGAACCTCTTCTACACTTAAGCCCTTTCTGATGGCCTCAAGACAAGTGAGGAGGCTTAGACTTCTTGGTTCTTCTAGCCTCTTTGTCACATACTCGCGGTCCATATCAATGGGCGTCGTTTTAAGTTGAGAGAGGCTAGGAACTTCAAGGCCCATTTCCAAAGAACGGAGGGCCTTAAGAAAGGCCTCATTAAAACTCCCTCCAAGGGCGAGAACTTCGCCCACGGAGCGCATTTGAGGGCCAAGAATTTGTGAGCTTGTTGGAAATTTATTAAAGGGAAAGATGGGGATCTTAATGGCGACATAATCAAGCGTTGGCTCAAAGGCAACGGGTGAAGCCTTTGTGATGTCATTTAAGATTTCTTTTAAGGTGTAACCGACAGCGAGAAGGGCCGAAATTTTGGCAATCGGATAACCGGTCGCCTTAGAAGCAAGGGCCGAAGAACGACTCACACGAGGGTTCATCTCAATGACAACAATATCGTCTTCGTCATGGGGATTTACGGCAAACTGAACATTGGCGCCACCGGCAACCACACCCATATGTTTGGCCACATTAAGGGAGATGGTTCTCATTTGCTGGTAACAGCGGTCACTTATCGTCTGGGCCGGAGCAACTGTTATCGAGTCACCGGTGTGAATACCACAGGGGTCGATATTTTCAATGGAACAAATGATGACCCCGTTTTGGTCCTTATCAACCATGACCTCAAGCTCGACTTCTTTCCAGCCAAGCAGGGATTTTTCCATGGTGATGGGAAACTTCACGTCAGTGGTGGCGAAGACCTCTTTAAGTTCTTCTTCGCTGTGAACAAGGGCAGCTCCTTTGCCCCCAAGAGCAAAATCACGGCGAATAATGAGGGGAAATCCAACTTTGGAATTGGCCAAGAGGAGGGCCTCACTTTCGCTGGCCGCATGAAAGCGCTTTCCTGTCTGATAGCCTAGGCCTGCAAGTTCAGCACTAAAGAGGTCGCGGTCTTCTGTCTTTTTAATCGTATCGACTCTCGCCCCTAAAAGATCAACACCATGGTTAGAGAGCCAGCCATCTTCTTCAAGCTCAATACACATATTAAGGGCTGTCTGTCCGCCCATTGTCGAGAGAACGGCATCGACTTTTTCAGCTTCGATAATCTTTTTAATCGTCTCTTTTGTAATGGGCTCAATATAAGTTCTGTGGGCCATATCCGCATCCGTCATGATGGTCGCGGGATTAGAGTTAAGAAGAACGACGTCGATGCCAATCTCTTTAAGAGACTTACATGCTTGAGTGCCTGAGTAATCAAATTCTGAGGCTTGGCCAATTTTAATGGGACCAGAGCCAATGAGAAGTATTTTCTTATAGGGGATATCTTTCTTAATGCCTTGAGAGAGATCAGTGAGGGGCTCTAGAGTTGAAGGCTCAACTGGTTTTGCAATTTGACCTTTAAGAAAGTTTTCGACTTCGGTAAAAAACTTAAAGCCATCAGCGGGGCCTGGGTTGGCTTCGGGGTGATATTGAACGGAGCGCATGAAGTGATCAGTTGAAGCCATTCCGGCGACAGTCTTATCAAAGAGGGAGCGGTGGGAAATAAAGATCTCTCTCTTTAAAGGATTGTCTTTGGCGATCGCCATAAGAGACTCTTCATCGCTGGCATAGCCATGGTTTTGACTCGTGATAAGAATTTCACCACTCTCATGCTCAAGAATGGGGTGGTTCATCCCGCGCTGACCAAAGGGCATCTTCACGGTTTGCGCCCCAAGGGCAAGGGTGAGGAGCTGGTGACCCAGGCAAATTCCTCTAAGCGGATACTTTTCACTGAGAAGTTCTTTTACGACGGCGATTTGTTCTGTGTATTCTCTTGGATCCCCTGGACCATTGGAGAGAAAGATAAGGCGCGGTTGAGTGGAGGTAATCTCTTTTGCCGTCGTATTAAAAGGCACGACAATCATGGGATGGCCCATGTCATAGAGATATTTTTTAATGGCCTCTTTACAGCCGTAGTCCACGAGAACAATAGGATTTGCGCCCTCTCTTAAAACTTCTGGTTTTGCTAGCGATACACGAGAGAGATCTGAGCAATGAAGAGACGCACTTTCAAAACTTGCGGGTGATATGGTTTCCTTTTGAAGGGTGATCACACTCTTATGAGAGCAGTGGCCTTTAGTGAGGAACTTTACAAGCGCTCTTGTATCAAGACCATGAATGAGAGGGATTTCTTCTTCAGCGATAATGGAATTGAGAAAGGTGTTGGGAGAAAAGTGGCGCGCGATGAGGGCAGTGGCATGACACTTCTTTGATTGGTTAACTCTTTCATCACTTTCATAATTTCCCACATGAGAAGTGGAGAAGATAATATGCTGACCGAGAAAAGAGGGGTCGGTCATTGTCTCTTGATAGCCACTCATGCCTGTTGTGAAAGCTGCTTCTCCCCAGATACCTTTTTGGAGGGCCGGGTGATCTTCCTTTAAATTGGTCCATCCCTTAAAAGAGGTGCCATCTTCAAAAGTGAGGGAGATGGCCGTGGTGTGAATTCTCTTTTGGAATTCTTCAGGTGTAATCGCTGTCATAGAGAATGCTCCATTAAATTATGTTGTGTGTGGATTTGAAGGAAAAAGAAAAAACAAAAGCATTGGGATATGCAACGGAAGTTAAAAAGAAAATTAAGCGAGGTCTTTAATTGTTCGGCCTGCAAATTGTATCCCCAATTTCTTGTCTGTGTTTTGAAGAACGGCTTGAATAATGGCCATTCTCATAAAAATACTATTGTGAACCTGCTCATAGCCAAAGTAAAAAGGGCTGAGCATAAGATCTTTTGAAATTTCAACGCCCACGTTTGCGGGTCCTGGATGAAAAACAGGAATCTTTTTACCAAGTCTTTCAAGTCGCTCGACACTGACACCGTACTTCTCAGGGTAGGTCTCATAGTAATTGACTTCTCTTCCTTTGTGGCGCTCCTTTTGGATGCGAAGAAGATAGAGAAGGTCACTTTGAGAAATCGCCTCATCGACGTCGGTACTGAGGACGACACCTGGATAAGATTTCATTTCCTCTTCACTAGGAAGGCATTCCGTTGGGCCACAGAGGATGATCTTAGCTCCAAACTGCGGGAGAAGATCAAGGAGACTATGGCACACTCTTGAATGAGCGGTATCGCCAATAATGGAAATCGTTTTCCCCTCAAGATCTAAACCAATTTCCATCATGGTAAAGAGGTCAAGAAGGGCTTGAGTGGGATGCTGATGAGTGCCATCGCCACCATTGATGATACGCACCGGAGGCTTCTCTTTAAACTGCGCCATCTCTTGGCTGATATTGGTTCTAATAATGCAAAGGTCCACTCCTTGGCAGTGAAGAGTGTGAAGAGTTTCTTCAAGACTTTCACCTTTTTTAAGGCTCGACGTATCTGCATTGAAATCAATATAAGTTGCACCTAAATTTTTAATCGCGATAGCGAAAGAATGTTTAGTGCGCGTCGAGTTTTCAAGAAAACTCGTGGCGATAATAGGTCTTTTAATAAATGGAATAGGGAGTCCCTGCCAGTCGTGGGCGAAGCCTTTAAATTTGCCGGCCAGCTTTAAGAGACCATCAATATGACCTTTGTTGAGGTCTTTGATGGACTCAAAAACAGAAGGGAAGTTCTGCATGGTCCTCTCTCGTCTTTGATTTGAATTAGTCTAAAACAATAGGTTATGCTTTGCCAAGAAACAGATGAAATTTTATAGGTTTGCATAAGGGTCATGGCCAAGGACTGGAATACATTACACACATTGCCACAATCAGAGGCCCTTATTAATGAGGTTAAGGGCAATCTCTTTGAGTACCTTGTGGCCTTTGAGCTCAGTCGATTGCTCGGTCTTAGCAGTAGCTTTATCCGTACCTTTAGTAAGATTGGGGGAGGTCGCGCTCAAGAGGATCTGCGCCACTACCAAGAGTGGCTAAGAGAGAATGATGTTGATCTTTTTAATCAACTTCCATCCCTTGCTAGGACCACCAGTGAGCAGCTCTTTGCAAAGCTTCCGGCCTTGAGAGAGGGGAAGTTTCATAACCTTATGGTCACCGGAAAGAGCGGTGCTGTCAGTGGACAAAACTCGCTTAAAGAATGTGACATCCTTATAGAAGGCGAAGAAGAGACGATTCCTCTTAGTATAAAATTCAGTAAGCGCGGCGCTTACGTTAACACTAAGTCGGGTGGCATTCGCTCCTTTCTTGAAAAATACTTCGCTTCATTTTCTGAGGCTACTCAATATCAAGAGGAGTTAAATGCCTTTCTTGAGCAAAGCTTTATTCAAATGGCCCAAGAGCTCTATGCCTGGGCCGATATTGATGCGAATCATTTGATGGGTCACTCCGGCCACTTTAGTCCGCAGTGGAGCGAAGCTAATCTCCCCGAGCTCCCTGGTCTTCTTGAAGAGAGGCCACGCAAGAGCCTCTTTGAGCACTACTATCGTGTCATTGATAAGCTGCACTTCTTTATTTGTGAATTTGAGAAGAGGGATCGCGAACGCTTTTTAAGTGCTCTTGCTCCTTTGATGGGCTTAAGTGACGAGCGCCTTATTCAGGTCACACTCTATCATAAGAATCGTCATCACTTTGATTCCCTTGAAATCGAAAGAGGTGAAGACCTTTTAAAGGCCCGTGAGGATCTCTTCTTTCATCCCTTAAAGAAAGAGGTGAGTAGTTTTTCTTTAGGTCTTAAAGACAAGACTCTACAGATCAGGGTCAAGCCCATGAATAAGTTTACAGTAAGTGCTCTTAAGGTAAACTGTTCAGTGAAAACGGAGAGGTCTAATTGAGTGCGAATCTTTCTTGGTGGCAAGAAAACTGTAGTGTGAGTGAGAATAGTGAAGAGTGGCAAAATGCTTTTAGTGCCCTCTTAAATGACACTCGCTCATTACCTGCAGGGAAACTTCTTATTAAAGAGAGTCAACCTGAGGCAGGAGTGGATTATTGCTTTTGGCTTCAAAGGGCCTTTCGCCGCAAAGAAGCCCAGAGTGCGCACTATGATGCCGACAAAGACGAGCTCGTTGCAGGCCAGATTTGGTGGCATGAAGAAGAGGAGACAAGTACTCTTTCCGATTCTCTCTTACCCCTTACTTTTAAAGGTCAAAATAAAGCGCTCTTCCTTGATCGCGATGGCATCATTAATGTGGATAAGAGTTACGTCTATCGCTACGAAGATGTGGAACTTTTAGAAGGCATTGAAGAAATCATCGCACTCGCTCAAACGCGGGGTTATAAAGTGATTGTTCTCACCAATCAATCGGGAGTGGGCCGCGGTCTTTACAGTGAAGCCGATGTTCTTAAGCTTCATCAAGAAATGGCTAAGGCGCTCGAAGAAAAAGGCGCTGTGATTGATGGTTGGTATTACAGTCCCTATCATCCTGAGAGTGGCGTTGATCACTATAAGCGCTCAAGTTACACCAGAAAACCGATGCCGGGGATGGCCCTTAAGGCCAGCGAAGACTGGAGTATTGATCTTTCAAAGAGCTTTATGATTGGTGATAAGGTGAGTGATATTTTAGCTCACGTTGATATCGATTCTTTTCTTCTCAAAGGAAATTATGAGATCGGGGGATACTCGCCGCAATTTAATGATCACCATTCTCTTAAAAAGTTTCTCGAAAAAACTCTCTAAGCCCTTGCTAAAGTCTATAAAACTGCTCAGAATATAAATGAACTTTAGTTTATTCAAGGATGAATGATTATGCGCTTTGCCTTTTTCTTATTGGGGCTCTTCTTAGTTTTTATGACGGCCCGTGCGCGTGAGCTCACGACCAACGAGCGTCTGCTTCTGACTCCCTATGAAACCAATACCAAACAAGTAAAAGAATACTTTGAAGAAAGTATTGATAGCTCAACTCTTAGTTGGGGAGATTGGCTGGCCCTTAAGGGATTCATGCGCTCCTGTGATCCTCTGCGCCTGCAGATTGCAAAAATTGCTCGTGAGGATGACACCTATCCTGACCAGAGTAAGAATATGGCACCACTTTATGCCCTCTGTTCAGAGGGCACGTTAAGTTTAGCCAAGCTCTATATTAAAGCTCGCCGCTAAGACGATCATTTCTCTTAAGGAGAAGCTCGGGAAGATTGATTTCTTTTTCATTCCAGTTGGGAATGGCCTCAAGAAGTTGGGACACACTTGACGCTGTCTTTTCAAGATCCTCTGCACTCGCACCAAGCATAGGGTTTACTTCCACGAGATCAAAAGAGACGACCTTGGATTTCTTCATCAGGGTGTTGATGATCAGCTGGCCATCATAGAGAGAAAGCCCACCAGGCACCGGTGTACCCGTTGCTGGGATATAGAGGGGATCAAGGCCATCAACATCAAAGCTGAGGTGAAGTTCTTCTTCGCCAGTTGGACAGAGTTGATTGACTGTTTGCTTGAGGACTTCCTCAATGCCTTGGGCCTTCACATCTTCGGCGTAAAAGGCGCTAATACCGAGGTCCTTAAGAATTTGAATCTCGCCGTCATCAACGTCACGAAGACCAATATAAACAAGGTTCTCTCTTTTAAGGCTTGGCACCCACTTGAAAAGTTCCTTCATCTCCTTTCTTTTGACCAGGTCAAAGAAGAAGGCGAGGGGCATACCATGGACATTTCCAGAGGGACTACTCTTTGGGGTGTTAATATCGGCGTGAGCATCAACCCACACGACTTTCATATCAGGATTACTTTTCACACTGGCACTCAGAGTACCGATCGCGATAGAGTGGTCACCCCCAAAAGTGAGCAGAGTCTTTCCTTTGGTGACAATGCTCTCGTAGGCGACATCTCTTAAGCGCTGATTGTAGTCAGCGATAAATTGATGAATGACGGCCTCTTCAGTATTGGCCTTGCGAAGGTCTCCGCCTTGGGAATCGGGATTAATGTCGCCGAGGTCTTCGAGGGAGAAGAATTTTCGTGTGAGAATCTCATTGCTGCCTTTAAGGCGAAGCCATGAGGGGGCGAGTTCTGTGCCCGCTTTTCCTTGGCCAAGGTCGGTGGCCGCACCCATAATTGCTAAATCTTTTCGCATACTTATCCTCATAATTTTCAGATAGGGAAATCTACATAGGGAAATGCATCTTTTCAAGGATTCTGCTTATGGGAGAGAGCGTTGTCTGCTCGAGTTTTCAATGACTTGCACATATGTGACAAGTTTGTGCGGCGAATAACAGGAGGATTTTTACCAACTTCAAGGACTTAGACAGATTTTGATCACGAGCAGATGTTTTTCTATAATGAGGGTCATCCCTAATTTTGAAGGAGCCCCCTAAATGGATGACAAGCTTAAGAAGAAAGTTCTTATAGGAGTCCCTCTTGCCCTCGTGGCACTGGTCCTCATCTATTTCTTTGCTATTTTCCCCCGCGCAGGTCTGCTGGGTTTAGAAAAGGGCTACGTCGAAGTCACAATTGATAAAGAAGGCAAGGCCGACTTCAAAGTGACGGATAAGAAACCAAAAGGCTGGGTGACCTTAAAAGAGGTGAGTCCCTTTGCTGCTAACGCCATTGTCGTCAGTGAAGACTGGGCTTTCTATAATCATAATGGTTATGACCCCAACCAAATTAAGGAAGCTGTTAATGAAGCGCTTGAAGGGGAGCGCACACGAGGCGCTTCAACCATTTCTCAACAAGTGATTAAAAATGTTTTTCTCACTCCCGAAAAAACGCTGACGCGAAAATTAAAGGAGATCATGTATTCAACCTATATGGAAAAGAATGTCTCCAAAGAAAAGATTCTTGAGACCTATTTGAATATTGCTGAATTTGCTCCCGGTGTTTATGGGATTAAAGCCGCGGCCAAGCACTACTTTAATAAAGCCCCTAAGAAGTTATCTCCTAAAGAGGGCGCCTTTCTCGCGATGCTCCTTCCAAGTCCTAAGCGCTACTCGCAAAGTTTTAGGGAAAAGAAGATGACTGATTTTGCGAAAAACTCAGTCGATAACATTCTTGAAAAAATGGTTGTCGCCAAATACCTTCCTAAAGAAGACCTCGTGAAGGCGAAGAAGAGTCATTTTAATTGGGAAAAGGAAGCGAAGAAAGAAGCAAAGGCGAAGACCACCTTTAAAAAGCGCTCTCGTAAGTCCCGGCGTGGTGGCCCAACTGGCGCAGGGGAGAAGATTAATTATCGTGTGGATAGTGATCTTATGCTTGAGGAGAATCCTGATTTTGATGATGATGCCATTAATGAAGATCTTGATGGCATCAAAGCCGAATTTAACGTCCAGTAACTGACCCCTCTAAGTGGAGGTTAACTTGTTTTAAAATCGAAATCCTCAATGCTGGAGAGGATTTCGATTCTCATTTTAAGGCTGCGGATGCAGGGCACACCCTCTTTTGAAATAGCACCAATTAGGATCTTAACTGGTTAATTTCATTAGTAAAAATACTTTCATTCCTGAGCATATCCAATTATAGGGGTCAGTTTATGGCTAGAAATCTGACAGGGCTATGTAAAAAGAGCTTATTGCCTCATCTTTTTCTTTGGATTCGCTATTATTTAAAAAACGAAATAATAAGAGGAGAATTTAATGAAATCACTTTTAGCCCTAACACTATTTAGTCTTTTAACTTCAACTTTTGCAGGTCACTGTGATGAAGCCCTTCTCTCTCTTGAGAGCCAGTTAGTGAAGAGTGAGGATACACGTGTTCTCTACTTAGAGTTAAATGGTGCTAAAATTAATGAAAAATCATTTGAAGCGAGTGAGGATATTCTTCTTTATGAAGTAGGTAGTCATAAGAAGTTAGGGAAGTACTCGGCGGCTTTACCTGAAGAGTCTTTTTGGGTTGCCCTTGATGCGAGTACTTGTGAAGTGATTGAAAGTGAGCATGTTAAGTAAGGATTATTAGAGTTTATTAAATTTTATTAAATTTTATTAAAGATAAGAAGGTTGTGACCTGAGTCTCTGAGAAGGAACCGGTCACAACCTTTTTTTTTATTTGTTAATATCGTCTTTAAGAACCTCACTACTTATATTCTTATAAGAGGTGCACTTGCTTTGAGAAGGATTCGTAAAGTTTCCATTTGTGGCGACACAGATTCTATATTTTGCGGCGCTATCAAGTTCAATCACTTGGTTATTTGCACTCACGCACTTGCCGTCAAAGAAGTAAGAGCTTCTTCCAGTTAAAACACTCGCATTCACACAAGGAGCGAAGACTTGACCTGTCTTTGATTTAACATCGAGACTTATATGGGGCGAGGGAAGATTTGTTGTCCATTTAAAGAGGACCTCAGGAAAGAGTGACTTGTTACTCAGCGGTTTATAAGTTGGGGTTTCACTAGGATGGCCATCGTGGATAATGGGCCAGCCATTTCTAAAATAGATTCGATCAAGCATGGCATAGCGGGTTCCATTATTATTGGTTCTGTCATAGGCGTGATAGAAGTAATAGTGTTTTCCATTGACCTTCGTGATGGTTCCGTGTCCAGGGCCAAAGTA
Source organism: uncultured Bacteriovoracaceae bacterium (assembly GCA_950054155.1). Lineage (GTDB taxonomy): Bacteria > Bdellovibrionota > Bacteriovoracia > Bacteriovoracales > Bacteriovoracaceae. The sequence goes on along the minus strand of CATLOT010000039.1, from coordinate 13,308 downwards.
GCGTCCATTGGGTCTCTCTGAAAGAATGGTTCTTTCTCCTGTGTAGGGACCGTAAATTGTGTCTGCCCTTACGACCTTCACCTTATAGCTATCGAGATAAGAGCCATGGCTAAAGAAGAGATAGTATTTTCCTTGGTGCTTAATGAGTTCTTGTCCTTCAACGAGTGTGGCTAAGGTATTGCCTCCTGTTTTAAGGGTGTGTTCACTTGTGCTGCTTTGAAAGTATTTACCGTTAGGGGAGAGTTTGCGAATCTTTATGCTCGTCTGCATTCCCCTTGAGTTTCCATCAACTTTCCAAAGAAGGTAGTGTTTACCATCCGTATCTAGAAAGTAACTAGGATCTATTGCCCCTCCAATATTGTCAGAGCGAACGAGGGCGGTATTTTTAGTTTCCTCAAAATCAAGAGTTTCAATATCTGTTGTCTGGGCCTGACCAATAATCCCATAACTCCCTTTACCATTTTGGGTGACAAGAGCGCGGTATTTGTCATTATATTTGTAGAGATGAGGGGCCCAGTTTCTTTTGGGGGGATTCCAACTTGCATTGTAGCCTGCGAAGCTCATTATTCCATTAGGATTGGTGCTTGGGATAACATAATTACTGGTGTTGCTCCAGTTAATGAGGTCTGTCGATTTTCTAATTCTAAAGCGTCCACCTGTACAGGCCAAGAAAAAATAGCCGCTGCTTGAGAGGTCTTTCAGGACACCTGGGTCTGCGCAGCCAAAAGTGGTGACCGGATTCTCATATCTTTCGGCGTCAATATCAACGGCAAAAGTAACTTTTAAGTTTGCTATTATAAGCATTGAAAAGAGTATTCTCTTCATTTCTAACCCTCCATAATTTAGTTTTTCCCATTCTATGTGATTTGAGAGTGTAGATGTGAATTATTTTAAGGGAAGGCTATTCGATCCTTAAATTCCGATCACTACAGCCTGGGCCAATCAGAATGACTTGGGCACCCGAAACGAGTTCACCATAATAGGGGCGTTTGATGATTTCACCACCAGGTAATCTTTCAAAGAATGTATAGTCTTTGTCCCCATCTATGCGAGTGCAGCCCTTCACTCGAAGAACACTTGAGGGAATACTTTGAAGCATTAATTGGAGGGAATGGCTTTTCATAGGGTCGGGAAGGTTTTTTGAAACTGAAGACCAGTGAGTTTTAAGATGATCCATATTTTGTGGGTTATAAGATTGAGTGCGAAGCTCGGGTAAGACCTCATCTTTATTCCACACTGTGATTTTTGCAGCAGGATTTTTAAAACGGATTTCAGTTTTAACTTCCTCAAGTCTTTCTTTTGAAACATGGTCAGTGTAATTGAGAAGAATAAGGGAGGATGCCTGGATTTGATTCGCCTCTAGTTCATTGTGGATTCCCCGTTTTTGCCAATGGCGTGTATCAACAATGGAAACTTGAACAGGAGGGAGAAAGTTCTCTTTAATACCCACGCTAAGAAAGCCCAGCAAGGTACAAGCATCGGTGGTGCCATTGGCCTCGATGAATGTGATCCCTTTTTCTCTATGAGGGATGTCATTTACAGTTTCTCGTAGTTGTTGAACTCCACTACAGCAAATACAGCTTCCGCTCAGGGGTGAGAGATTCTTCTTATCTATAAGTTGGGTGAAGTGTTGAATATCAAGATTAGCATTTTGATAATCATTTAAAATGATAAAGGGATTCCAGTCGCGCTCAAGATAATTTTTGACGAGACTCTTTAATAGAGTTGTCTTGCCGCTGCCAAGAAAACCAACGATGACGATAAGAGGTTCCATATCTTTAACCTACCTTTTTTTCTCTATCCTGACGAGATTACTTTGCGCGTTGCTCGTTGCCACGAATGGGGTTGTATTAAACAATATAATGCAACGATGTTGCAATAAGCTTCTGGGAGGATTTTAAAGTGTTAGAGCAAATAGTAGAGACCAAGGAAGACTTACCTTTTTACTTTGAGCAGATTGAAAATATTCTTGTGAGTAATAGTTCCGTGGTGACCGACCTCTTCTTTCTTGAGGAGATTAACGCTCTGGTTTTGAAAGACTTTCCCGTTTTTACCAATGTGCCGAGAAAGCCTTCTCAAGCTTATATTGAAATCCAAAACGTTAGTGATTTAGTAAAGCTAGAAGAATATTGTTTCTCTCAAGAGATGGTCAGCCTTCTTAAGGAGTTTTTGAGTGAACTTGAGACAACGTTGATAGGAGTGCAGGTCAGTCCTCCTTCTAAAGAGATGTGTCCAAGCTTTCATGGGGACAAGCTACCTCTTCGAATCGTTCAATGCCTTGATGGGCCTGGAACAACGTTGCAAACTCTGTCGGGAAAAGAAATTCATACTGAAAAGAATGACCTGATCCTTCTCAAAGGAGAAATGTGGAAGTCTGAAGTCGGAGCTATCATTCACCGCTCGCCCACATGGGAGAAAGACAGACGTCTCTTGAGAATTGATTTTTTGGATTAATCTTTTGAGAGGGACTTGATCATTTCGTCTTCTAGGGAGGTGACTTTTTCTTGAGAGCTTTCTTCTTTGCTTTTAAGGTAAGTGCGAAAATGGTCGCCAAGACTATTGAGGTGAGCCTGATAACGAGAGCACTTATCACACATGAGAAGGTGGAGCTTTAAAAAGAAGCGCTTAGCAAAGGAGAGTTCCTTTGGAGAGGTCATTAATTTCATGGAACGCTTACAATTATGCTTCATTCTTCTCCTTTTACTTTTCTCTCTATGCACTCACGAAGCTTATTCTTGGCACGAAAGAGAAGGACTCCTAAGTTAGTGTTTGAAACCTCTAATATATTACAAATTTCTTCGCTAACATGACCTTCAACCTCTTTTAAAAAGAAGGCCATTCTTTGATTGACCTTAAGAAGGGAGAGGCAACGCTCAATGATTTCAAGACGTTGCCCATGGCCATAAAAGATTTCGGGGTCACAAAATTCGCCTTTCCAGGCGCCATTATCTTTAAATCTCTCTTCCATAATAGTGTCGATAGGCTCTCTATCAAAGACTTTTGCCGTTTCACGGCGCTGCTCTCGGGCCTTGTTGTAGAGGATGCCAAAGAGAAAGGTTCGGATATGAGAGTTACCCTTAAAGTTCTCAATACTTTTAAAAAAAGCGAGCCATGTATTTTGGCTGACCTCATGGGCCTCTTGGTCGTTAAAACCCAGCCCTAGAGAAGCATTATAGAGTTGCTTCGTATAGGCGCGAACCACGGCTTCGATCGCTTCTTTGTCGCGCTCTTTAAGGCGCCTTAGAAACTCGGGGCTTTGAAAGTCATGAGTAGAGGACATAATTTCACGGGGGAAAAAGGAAACAATGATAATTTATTACTTTTTTTTAAATTATTCAAAATATTCTGTAAGAAAACACTAAGCAGCTGCACTTACTTGTAACACAAGCACTTCAACTAAGGAGAAAATGATGAAGTCACAAGTAATGATTGGTGCCGTTATGGCAGGTTTGGCCTTAAGCTCATGCGCAACCTCAACGGGAGCAAGTGCAACGAGTGGAAGCGAAACGGTTATGTGCCACGGCGTGAATTCTTGTAAGGGCCATGGAGATTGCGCTGGAAAAGTGGACGCTTGTTCTGGAAAGAATGGCTGTGAAGAGAAGATCTCTTGTAAGGGTCATAATAGTTGTAAGGGCAAGGGTCTTAAGAAAATGAGTAAGAAGGAATGTCTTTCTAAGAAGGGAACAATCGCTTCATAGGAGAGAGGGATGAGCTATCAACTAAGTGACCCGATAGGAATAGGTCTGCGCCATACCCACTTTCCAGAGATGGCCTTTGAAAACCTGAGTGCTTACTTTGCTTTTACGGGATTTGCGAAAGGGGCTTTCAATGGGTGAGGTCATCGGGCTTTACCAAGAGAGAAAAGAAGTGCAGGGGCAAAACTTTTGGCGCGACTTCTTCTCTCTTTTAAAGGATCTCTATTAAAATCTTGTGGTCTCGGCGTTGTTAAAACTATTCTCATAGTTTTTAAAGAATTTGCCTTTGAGAAAATCACCATCTTCAACGTAGTCAAAGATTTCTTTGTAGCTGAGGTTGCGGCTTTCTCCTACGCGTTTAATAACGTGGGAGGGTTTTAGTTCAAGGGTGCTTTGGAGTCCCATGGCGCCAATTATTTCGGCGACACTTTTAATGGTATTGCGGTGATAGTTGGCCACCCGGGTGCGCTTATCTTCGACAACGAGCCCTGCCACAAGATCGGGATCTTGAGTGGCGACACCAGCGGGACAAATATTGGCATTACAACGGAGTGCTTGGATACAGCCAAGAGCAAGCATCATGGCACGGGCGCTGTAACAAATGTCGGCGCCAAGAGCGATTCTTTTTACAATATCAAAGCCCGAACTAATCTTTCCGGTCGTAATGATTTTTATTCTCCCTCGAATGCCAAATCCTTTAAGGGTGTTGTGAACAAAGACAAGAGCGTCGATTCCAGGGCCTCCGATATAATTTGAAAACTCTAAAGGGGCAGCACCTGTTCCGCCTTCGCCACCATCAACACTAATGAAGTCGGGATAAATTCCTGTTTCTAGCATTGCTTTACAAATGGCCATAAACTCACTCTTCTTGCCCACGCAGAGTTTAAAGCCCACAGGCTTTCCTCCTGAGAGGTCGCGAAGTTTGGCGAGAAAGGCGACAAATTCAAGGGGCGTTGAGAAAGTGGAGTGGCTTGGAGGCGAGAGGACATCGCGGTCCATCGGGACATCTCTAATCTTAGAAATCTCGGGGGTGATCTTTTCTTTAGGAAGAATACCACCGTGGCCTGGCTTGGCCCCTTGAGAGAGTTTGAGTTCGATCATCTTGACTTGTTCTTGAGTCGCACGCTCTTGATACTTTTCCTCATTGAAGGTGCCATCGTGATTACGACACCCAAAGTAACCGGTTCCAATCTGCCAGATGAGATCGCCACCATTTTCTTGGTGATAGGGACTAATGGAGCCTTCGCCGGTGTTATGAGCAAAGTTTCCATCCTTTGCTCCACCGTTTAGGGCTAAGATCGCGTTGGTTGAAAGGGAGCCAAAGCTCATGGCGGAAATATTGAGAATGGAGGCGTCATAGGGCTTCTTGCATTGATCATTTCCTATGGTCACCCGAAGACTTTCAGGAGTGACGTGCTTACACATGATGGAGTGGTTGACCCACTCATAACCACTTTCATAGACATCTCTTTGAGTCCCAAAGGGAAGAGTGTCATTCACTCCCTTTGCTCTTTGATAGACGATGGAGCGCTCTTCACGACTAAAGGGCTTTCCATCCGTGTTTCTTTCAATAAAGTATTGTTGAATCTCTGGGCGAATGGACTCAAGCATGTAGCGAAAGTGGCCAAGGATGGGGAAGTTTCTTTTGATCGCCTGTTTCTTTTGAAAGGCATCGTGAAGCCCAACAGCGATGAGAAGAGCACTAACAGCACTGATGGTGTGATGGATAGGGTAGTAAACCTTGGGAAGGACAAAATAGCCTGCGACCAAGATTAGGGTTAGGACAAAGCTTCCTATAAAGAATTCTTTTCTCATCTCTTTTCTCCAAAATAATTGTGCCCTCAATCATTATATACTAAGTTAGGCGCATGGTTAGTATTTATGGGCAAACATTGGATGACCTTAAGAGTCAATTTAAGGAAAACGGTTTAAACGAATCGGGTGCTTCCCTTATTTATAACTACCTCTATAAGAAGGGGCATGAAAGCTTCACCATTGCTAACCTTGCTAAGGAGACTATTCGCTTCTTAGAAGAGCACTATGAACTCACCATCCCTGAAGTCAGTCTTGAAAGTGGGGAGGAAACAAAGAAATTTCTCATTCGCTTTAGTGACTTTGAAGAGGTGGAATGTGTTCTCATTCCCTTTCAAGGCAAGCACACCTTATGCCTCTCCTCTCAAGTGGGCTGTGCTATGAAGTGCTCATTTTGCTACACGGGCACGCAGGGATTAAGCCGTCATCTTGAGGCCTTCGAAATCGTGGGCCAACTCATGGCCGTCAAAAAATATCTAAGAGAGAAGAATTTAGAAAAAACCATTTCTAATATTGTTTTTATGGGTCAGGGGGAACCTCTTCATAATTTCTCTGCGGTAAGAAAGGCCTGTGAGATTTTTCTCAGTCAACACGGCCTAAGCTTTGGGCGAGAAAAAATCACCATTTCTACTGCGGGTTATCTTCCCGGGCTTAAGGAGTGGAGTGCTGATCCTCTCAAAGTCAATTTGGCCTTGAGCTTTCATTGTCCTGATGAGCGTATTCGCTCAGAACTCATTCCTCTCAATAAGCAGTATCCTCTCAAAGAAGTTCTCGCTGAAATTAAGAAACTCCCTTTAGAAAAGAAGCGCTTTATTACCTTTGAAATTCTTCTCATCAAAGATCTCAATGATCGTGAAGAGTATGCTCATCAAAGCGCTCATCTCATAAAGGACATGAGTCCTCTTATCAATATCATTCCCTTTAATCCGATTCCAGGTTCATCCTATGAGCGGCCTCTGGATGAGTTGGTGGAGCGTTTTCGTGAGGTGACGGAGTCCTATGGTATTCCTTCGATGGTGCGAAAGACCAAGGGCGATGAAATCTTAGCTGCTTGCGGTCAACTCAAAAGCTAGTGGTTGCTTGCCAGTTTTGATTTTGATCGCGCTCTAGAATGACCACCCCGCCAGTGGGAAAAGAAATAAACTTCTGAGCGAGCTCTGTCGCATAGTCAGCAAGAAAGGGCATGTGACCAACAATAATCGTATCTTCTTCTAAGGCCATCGCTTCATGCACCCAGGGAGTGATAGGGGATTCGGGACGAATCGTATTATTTTCTTCAAAGGGCAATTCACGACTCAGTTGCTCGTGAACAATTTTGGCCGTTTCAATGGCCCTGGTGAGAGGGGAGTGAATAATTTTTCGCGCATCATGGACTTGGCCTTTTAGCCATTGACCTGCGCTCTTGGCCTGCTCCCTTCCAAGTTCAGATAACTTTCTGGTGTCATCGATAATGTCTTGGGGGGCATGGCCGTGTCGAATTAATATAAGACGCATATTTGATTCCTCTCTTAAACACAAAGTATACTCTTATTATGAAACTCAATGGTCCTTTTAATCAAGTCAAGCTCAGTCGTCGCAGCTTTCTCCTTCTTGGGGGGATTAGTGGTTATGGTGCCCTTATGGCCTACGCACTTGGGCCTAAAGAGGAAGTTGTTTGGCAGGCGCTTTATAGAAGTTGGACAGAGGGCTGGACACCGAAGAGTGCTTCACCTTTAAAAGATATTGAAGCAGTACTTGAGCATATTCGTGAGGATAAGAGGGCTGAGCTTTCTTTGGCCTTTAAGCTTCTTACTTTTGCTCCAACGTGTTTTTATTTGACGGGTTACTTCTTTCCTTGGAAAGACCCTTATAAAGTTTCAAAGATTATTCAAAAGTGGCAGTACTCTGAAAGGATGGAGCAAAAAAAGATCTATGCAGGTGTTGCTGCCATTATCAATTCCTCTTTCTATGGAAGAGTTGAGTCTTATCAGGATATTGGTTATCCGGGAGCGCCGAGCTTCTCTCTCAATGAGGGGGCTCTATGAAAATTTATAGTCTTCTAAAAGACCGCGAGCAGAGTTTCTTTCAAAAGAGCGATCACGGTTTTGACTTTGTCATTGTGGGCTCAGGGGCAGGGGGAGGACTGAGTGCTTTTCTTCTCAGTCAGTACGGCCATAAAGTTCTTCTTCTTGAACACGGTCCCTTTGTTAAAACGGCTGACCTTTCTCAAGATGAAGCGAAGGCCTATCCACTGCTTTATCAAGAGGCTGCGGCAAGAAAGACGAGCGATGGTGCTATTACTATTTTGCAAGGACGAAGTCTGGGGGGCTCAACAACGGTCAATTGGACCAGTAGTTTTCGCACGCCCAAAACGACACTTAAGTTTTGGCAGGATGAATTTGGTCTTAAAGATTTAAGGGAGGATTCTCTCGCTCCGTACTTTGAAGTGTGTGAGAAGCTTTTAAATATTAAGCCTTGGGATATCTCTCCCAATGAAAATAATGAAGTGCTCGCGCGTGGTCTTAAGCGTGCGGGCCTTAAAGCTGAATTGATTTCTCGAAATGTGCTCGATTGTCAAAACCTAGGTTTATGTGGACTTGGTTGTCCAACTGGGGCCAAGCAGTCAAGCCTCCAGGCCCTCTTACGAAAAGCTCCGAATGTCACCATTGTCACCGATGCCTTTGCCCATTCTTTTTCTTTAAGTGAAAAGAAGAAAGTTAAAGAGTTGACCCTCTATCCGCGAGGGAAAAAAAGTGGCCAGTGGCGCATTCCTATAAAAGAGCTCATCGTCAGTGGGGGGGCCATAAACTCTGCAGCTCTTTTACTGCGCTCAAAAAGCCCTGACCCCTATAAAAATCTTGGAAAGAGAACCTTTCTTCATCCCGTCGTTCTCACGGGAGCTCATTTTAAAGAGTCTATTGATCCTTATTATGGTGCACCTCAAGTGATCTATAGTGATGCCTTTATGAGCGAAGACCCTCGTGAGCTTGGCTTTAAAATTGAGGTGCCCCCCATTCATCCTCTTCTTCTTGCCAGTGTGTTGCCCTTTGGGAGTGATCAGCATCGAGAGTTGATGAGTCTGATCTCAAAAACCAATGCCATGATCGCTCTTCAGCGCGATGGTTTTCATCCGGAAAGTCAGGGGGGAGAGGTGAGAGTTGATGGGCAGGGAAGAGTTCATCTTGATTATGACACCAGTGAGTATATGCAGCGAGGATTTCGAAAGGCCCTTAGGGTGATGGGGCGTCTTCAATTTGCCGCTGGTGCGAAGGAAGTGTTGGCGATTCATCGTCATGCGAAGAAATGCCAAAACCTCTCTGACTTTGAAAAAGAGGTTGAAAATCTCAGTATGCAGGCCCATGACCTCACGGTGGTGTCAGCCCATGTTATGGGAGGCTGTGCCATGAGCCTTAAGCCTGAGGATGGGGTTGTCAAAGAAGATGGCTCCCACCATCACCTTGAAAACTTAAGTGTCTTTGATGGCAGTCTCTTTCCCACCAGTATTGGGACCAATCCTATGCTGAGCGTTTATGCGCTTGTGCACAAATTATGTGAAGAGAAATTTGGCAAAGGTTAGATCAATAGATTAAAGTTTTTTTCATGACTTTAGATCAACTTGAAACGTTTTTAACCGTCGCTAATGAAGGCAGCTTTAAGGCCGCCAGCGAAGTCCTTCACCGCTCTCAACCGGCCCTTAGTGTGGCCGTGAAAAAACTGGAGGAGGAGCTTGGTATTCAGCTCTTTAGCCGTGAACAATACAGACCAGAGTTGACTGGAGAGGGGCGCGCCTTCTATCACCGCGCGCGCGAATTCTTTGATCAGGCCAAGGGGCTTGAGCGCTATGGACGTCAGTTGGGTCTTGGTGAAGAGCCAGAGATAAGTGTCGCCGTCGATGCTCTTTGCCCTTTAGATTTTATCCTTAAAAGTTTTGAGTCCTTTAGTGAGCTTCACCCCGATACCCGTTTTAATCTAAGCTTTGAAATCCTAGGCGGTGCTGCTGAAAAAGTAGATGAAGGCACTGTGCAATTGGCGATCAGTCCCCGCATTGGTCTCCAAGATAAAAAGCTTAAGTTAGAGCATTTGGGCTCTGTTGATATGATCCCCGTGATTAGTAAGAACCTCCCACCAAAATATGCGAAGCGCACCTTATCCACAGCACTATTAAAGAATATTCCCCAAATTATTGTGCGTGAGACCAGCTCTCGTCCAAGTTTTCGTACCTATGGCGTCCTCCAGGGAGCACGCCAGTGGTCAGTTCAGGATATGGGAACGAAGCGTGAGATTATTAAGGCCGGTCTTGGTTGGGGGCGCCTGCCAGATCATCTCGCCCAAGAGGACCTTGAAAAGGGGCTGCTTCGCGAGATTAAGCTTGGTGATATGATGCGTGAGAGTGTGGATATTTGTTTGATGCACAGTGAAGTTCACCCCATGGGGCCGTTGAGCCAAAAGCTGTGGGATATCCTGATGGCAAGCCGTTTTTAATGTGCTAAAGTCGCGCCATGGAAGAATTAATCAAAGAATTTAAGTCCTTCTCCACGTGGGAAGATCGTTACAAGCATCTCATTGGCATGGGAAAGGCCCTTGAGCCCATGAATCCCGATCACCAAATCGAAGAGAATAAGGTGCGTGGCTGCCAATCTCAAGTGTGGCTCTTTGCTGAGTTAAACGGAGATAAGATTCACTTCACCGGCGATAGTGACGCCGCTATTGTTAAGGGAATCGTCGCTCTTCTTCTCAAGGTCTACTCGGATAAAAGTCCCGATGAGATCCTGACCTTAGATCAGAGCTTTATCGATGAAATCGGTCTTAAGCAGCACTTAAGCATGAGCCGCGCGAATGGACTCTCGGCCATGATGAAGCAAATTCAAATGTATGCTCTGGCCTTTAAAACAAAATTACAAATGGGAATATAAGAATGCTTAGTCGTCCTCGTCGCAACCGTAAAAATCAAGCTCTGCGTGATCTTGTTAGCGAGAATCACCTCAGTGCCAAAGACCTCATTGCTCCTCTCTTTGTTAAAGAGGGAACAGGAGAAAAAGAGGCCATCGCCAGTATGCCTGGTCAGTACCGCTTTAGTGTGTCTGATCTTCTCGATGAGTGTGGCCGCCTTTTAGAGCTTGGAATTCCTTGTGTGTCGCTCTTTCCCGCTCTTTCAGATGAGCTAAAAGATAAGACAGCGACGGAGAGTTATAATAGTGAAGGGCTCTTTCCTCGCGCCATTATGGCGGTGAAAGAAAAGTATCCTGAACTTTTGGTCATGACAGATGTTGCGATGGACCCCTATAGCAGTGACGGGCATGATGGGCTTGTCAGTGAAGAGGGTCAGATTCTTAACGATGAAACTCTACCTATTCTCGCCAAAATGGCCCTCACTCAAGCGCAAGCGGGCAGTGATATTATTGGGCCAAGTGATATGATGGATGGGCGAGTAAAATACCTTCGCGAGGCCCTTGATAAGGCCGGCCACACTCAAACTTCGATCATGAGTTATTCGGCCAAGTACGCGAGTTCTTTTTATGGGCCTTTTAGAGACGCTCTTGAAAGTGCACCAAAGAGTGGTGATAAGAAGACCTATCAAATGGATCCCGCTAACGCGAAGGAAGCGATTCGTGAGGCCCTTCTTGATCAGGCCGAGGGCGCGGATATCCTCATGGTTAAACCAGGGCTTCCTTATCTTGACATTATTTGTCGGTTAAAAGAGAAAACTGATCTTCCCATTGCTGCCTATAATGTAAGTGGTGAATATGCCATGATCAAGGCCGCCGCCGAAAAGGGCTGGCTTGATGGGGAAAAGGCGATGCTTGAAATGCTTCTTTCCTTTAAAAGAGCGGGCACAGATATGATTCTCACATACTTTGCCAAGGAAGCGGCTGAGCTTCTTAAGGGTCGATAATATTTAATTAGCTCCAGCTATTACACTTGTTTTACAAACAAGCAGCTGATTTGTGGTTACCATTAAAGAGTCATAATACGACAAGAAAGTATGACTCTAAATGGGACCTTAGACATGACCACGAATCCACAAAAACCAAACCTGCAAAAAATTGTAAAGCCTTACTGTAAGGCCGATGACCGTGCCAGTTGGTTTCAAGTGGCCAATACGGTCCTTCCTCTTCTCGCACTTTACGCGGCTTCTTTTGCTCTCTATCAATTGAGTTGGTGGGCAGCGATTCCAACGAGTATTCTTGGCGGACTCTTCACGGTAAGAACCTTTATTATTATGCACGACTGTGGTCATGGAAGTTTCTTTCAAAAGAAGAAGACCCGTGACTTCGTAGGAATTTTAACAGGAATTCTTACCTGGACTCCTTACTACCAATGGACGAGAGAACATGCGGCCCACCACCAGCATTCAGGTGATCTTGATTATCGTGGTCGCGGTGATGTGTGGACCATGACTTTAGAGGAATATAAGAAGGCCTCAAAGCTAGAGCGCTTTCAGTACTATCTCTATCGTCACCCGATTGTGACGTTTGGGATTGGGCCTGTTTTCATTTTCCAATTTCGCCACCGTATTACCCTTAAAACAGATCGTCCTCTTGAAAAGAAGAATGTCTACTTCACAAATATTGCACTCACTCTTATTGTGTCTGCGCTTTGCTACTTCTTTACTTGGCAAGCGACTCTTCTCATTATGGGAATCACTGTTGGGCTCGCTCAGATTCTTGGGTGTATGCTCTTTTATGTGCAACACCAGTATGAAGAAGTTTATTGGAATAAAGGCCAAGAGTGGGATTACAACACAGCGGCGTTAGAAGGGTGTAGCTACCTCAAACTTCCTAAGGCCTTACAATGGTTTACAGGTAATATTGGCTTTCACCATATTCACCACCTCAATCATAGAATTCCTAATTACCGCCTTGAGCAGTGTCACAATGAAAATGGTATTTTTCAAAATTCAGCGACACTGACCATGAAGGACATTCTTCCTTGTATTGCTCTTAAGATCTACGACGAAAAAGAGGGAAGAATGCTTACTTGGAAAGCTCTTTCAAGAAGGGGATTCTGTTAATTCGAAAGACCTTCTCATTGGTGACGAAAGTTGAATCCTTCTTTCGCACCGAACGGGTGCAGAGATTATCAAGATCATCTTCAAGATCTTCTGCGCCTTCAATAAGAATTCCCTCTACCAGTCCCGTCTCCTTATTAAAGACAGGAGAGCCAGAGTTACCCATAAAGGTATCAAGATTCGCCATAAAGAAATCTCTCTTTTTTATGAGAGTGCTAAAAGGGGCGTGATCCTCTGTAATATTACCAAGCTTAACTTCAGCACCGTCGGCAATCTTTTTGGGAAGTCCAAGGGGGTGACCAATCACAACCATTTCCTCTCCGTAATTGGGGCGGCCTTTCACTCGAAACTCGAGAGGCTCTCTATCAAGAACATCGCGGTCAAGCTTGATCACCATATAGTCTTTGAGGGTGAGGTAGGTCTCTTTGAGTTCACGGGCCATAATTTGCTGACAGCCATAGACATTGTCTTTGGCAATCTTCTTGGTGTCGTTATTGTAGTCAAAGACCCAAGCAAAGTTCTCACAGTCTGCCTCGGAGCGAAAGCAGTGTCCTGCTGTCACAAGGTGGCGCTCATCAATGAGAAAGCCCGTGCACACGGGAAGGATCACTTGGTCCGCGTACTTTTCGTCTTCACAGAGTCCGTACTCACGAGAAGCTGTTTTCTTAAAGAAATTGTAGAATTCAGGATTGAAGAAGTCCTCTACGAGCTTATTTCTTGAAACCATGCCCGCAACACTCTTTGCTTTTTCGCGAAAGAGGCGATCAGCGTAATCGTTAACATCACGGCGATCGTCAGCACCATAAATGACCT
>CATLOT010000038.1 GCA_950054155.1 uncultured Bacteriovoracaceae bacterium | reverse complement strand
TTAGCGCATATTAGTGTGAAGAAGTATGGCAAGAGAAAGTGCCAAAGAAGAAAGGTTCTCGAATCTCTTTTTAAACAAATTGAGCAGGTTGCTCATCCAAAATGCTGTTTCTCTTCAGATGAGTCCACTCACTATCCAGGCGTTTTGAGAAGGCACTTTAAGGACGCTGAACATCTTCAATTTAAGGGGCGAGCAGCGGCTATTGTCGGGCAAGGTGAGATGAAGAAAGGGGGCTTTGATCCGCTGTTTTCTCTGAACCAAACGGCTGCCATGATTCGCGATAATATTAAGAGGATGGCAAGGAGGACGTGGTGCACGACAAAGCGCATAGATCGACTGTTAGATTTTTTAGCGATCTATGCGATTTATCATAATCAGATTATTGAGGGGATTCGAAGGCCTCGGATCTTCAATGCGATCTAGATCCATCTAAGGGGGGCAGTTTTTGAAGTTTAAGAACTGACGTTGATCTTCAACGTGTTTTAGGTCCAATTAAGGGCGCTAATTTAAAGCCTCCTACCATGGCGAGGATGACGATCGCCTGCTCCCAATGAAGGCGAAAAATTCCCGCAATCGCAGGCCCTGGACAAAAACCACTAATCGCCCAACCAAGCCCAAAGAGAAAAGAGCCAATAAGAAGAGAGCGATCAATCTCGTTTTTTTGAGGTAAATCAAAACGATCAGCAAATAGAGGCGTTCTATTCTTTAAGAGGAAATAGAGAATACCATTAATCCCGATAGCGCTGACCATGACAAAGGCTAAGCTTGGGTCCCATTCGCCAAAGATATTAAGAAATCCTTGAACTTTTTGAGGATTAGTCATCTGTGAGATTTCTAAACCCATACCGAAAATAAAGCTAGAGATAAAGGCAATGAGGTTTTTCATAGATTATCCTTAAATAATTCCAAGTGCGTTTAATAGTCCGGCAGCAACAAAGCCTGATAGCATGAATGTTATGGTGGCTGCCATGGAGCGCGGAGAGAGGCGGCTATTTCCGCATACTCCATGACCACTCGTGCATCCGCTTCCAAGCTTCGTTCCTATGCCAACCAGTAAACCTCCGATGATGAGGTAGGGAAGCGGAACTGTTGTGATTGTCGTGGGTGTTTGAAGAACTGTGTGGGCCGTAGTGGCGCCGAGGATGAGTCCCGTGATGACAAGGACGCGCCAAAGACTGAACTCTTTAAGAAGGCCTGAGACGATTCCACTGATGCCAAAAATTTTTCCATTAAGAAAGAGGAAAAGGGAGGTGGCAATCCCAATAAAGGCTCCGCCTATAAGGGCTTCTATGGGGGTGAAGTTAGTCATGGGTAGTCTCCTGATCTTGGCAGTAGATGAGATAAAGGGCTTCAAGAAGTTGGATAATTTTCTTGTCTTTTAACCGATAAAAGACATTCTTTCCTTCACGGCGATCCATGATGAGTCCCTGGCCTTTAAGTTGATTAAGGACCTGGCTTGTTTGGCTTTGGCCCATCCCGCATAGTCTTTCGACTTCAGAAACACTCATTTCCTGGTCTCTGATAAGGCAAAGGAGAAAGAGACGTTTGGGATGGGCCATTTGCTTGAGAATGGCTGCAACCTTTGGTGTCATTTCTTTCATTAGTGAAATATCTTTCATATTAATATATTATAATATTATAATGTAAAAGTCAATGACAGAGAAAAATGTCGGGTAGGAAAACTACAAGGTATTGAATAGACATGGAAAATCTTGTTCTCTAGCCCCTAGGGGGGTGGATTCTCTATAATAGAAGAAACTCAAGGCCCAAGGATGAATTATGAGGACTTTAATTATTCTCTTCTCAATACTTTTTAGTGGAACGACCCTAGCTGGACCTGACCTCTATAAAGTCGTCTACAAGAAAGGTGATGTGTCGATGACCCGTCAGGGAGAAAGTCGAAAGATTTTTAAAGGCGATTTTCTCATTTCAAATGACCTTGTTAAAACTTCACCCAATTCTCTTGTGATTTTAGGTTTTGGGAAAGATTATCGCTCCCGTATGAAGGTGGGGCCTAATACCAAATTGAATCTAGAAGGTAAGAAAGAAGATCCTGAAGAGCATAATGAAAAGAAGACCTTCTTCTTCCTAGAGGTAGGCAATATTCTTGTTGATTACTTTAATAAGGATAAAGATAAGAATAAATTAAAAGTCAGAACAAAGACGGCGGCCATGGCCGTGCGTGGGACGGAGTTTTTTATTCATGCTACTCCTGATGGGCAAACTTTGGTGGCGGTCAGAAGCGGAGTCGTTCTCGCAAAACACAACGATAAACCAACAGGAATTCCTCTTACGAGTGAAGAAGGTGTTGTCTTTTCAAGTGATGGTTCAAGTGGCAAGCTTAATCCCCCTCAGTGGTATAAAGAAATCAATTGGGAACTTCACGACCTGAATCAAAAAATTGATCACTTCCTCCATGGTGATGAAATCGAGAAGGTCACTCTTGATGAATTGGTTTCTAAGGTTATCACGATCAATGCGGCCAATTATGATGAAATGACCCTCGAGGGAGAGCCAAAGAAGTGGCAAGAAGAGTGTGAGAAGAATGTGGGGGAGAGTTGTTCTCGCCTAGCGCTCTACCTGCTTAAAAATGGCAAGATCAAGGAAACAAAGCCGATTATTATGTCCCTCTTTAATAAAGCATGTCAGGCAAAGGAAGCGCGAGGATGTGTTTGGCTCGGCCGCGTTGAATTTGAATTTGGTTCTAAAGAAAAGGGCAAGGCCCATGTTGAAGGGCTTTGTGAACAGAAGAATGCTTATGCTTGCTATACTGCTTGGGAGCTTGAGAAAGCGTATGGTGAGGACTCAAAGGCTGAAGAATTTAGAAAGAAGGCGATTAGTATCATGCATGGTCTTCCTAACCTTGATGAAACTTTTAGCCAATTTGAAGAGGCCTGTCAGACTGAGGATGGTCAGGCCTGTCTTAATCTTGGGATTCTCTCAGAGCAACTTAATAAAGAAGTAAAGGCCCGAGAGATGTACACTAAGTCTTGTGACCTAGGAAGCGGCGCCGGTTGTTCAAATCTTGGCTACATCATGCAGACTCAAGGGAAATTAAAGGAAGCGAATAAGTTCTACACTAAAGCGTGTTTTCTGGATGAGGCCGTAGGTTGTTATAACTTAGCGTGCCTTTATTCAAAAGATAAGAAGCTTGATCTTTCAAAGCAGTATCTCAAAATGGCCGTCAATGGGGGCTATAACGACTGGGCCCACATCTCAAGTGATGCCGACTTGGCGGCGCTACGCTCAAGCAGTGACTATGAAGGGTTTGTAAAAGAACTTAAGGAGCCCAAGAAAAAGAAAGAGTAAGCTCTTTTAAGCGGCAACGTTTCTTTCCAGTGTTTCCTGTCTCTTTTCTCTAAAGAGGTTGGCGACACTGGTAAGGCCGATTTTTTCATACATTCTGATAAGAACTTTATAGACATGAGATCCGGGGTAAAGCTCTGAGTATTCTCTTAGCGACTCTGTGGCCTCTCGCCATAGACCTCTTCCCACTTGGGTAAGAACTTTAAAGAGAAGGGTGTAGGGATGTGGCCTTCCCTTCTCGTCTTTTAAATTTGCTTCTTCCATGTAGTGTTCGGCTAGAACCATGAGTTTTCGACTTCTATTACCTCTGTACATTAGAGCGTGAAAGAAGCTCACAAAAGCGCTAGCAAGTGTTGCAAAGGATTCCTTCGAGGATTTGCAATGCTCAAGCTTATAAACTTCTCCAATTGACTCTAATTTAAAGAGGATCTCTATAGGAGGCTCTTCATTTCTTTTTAAATCACTCATGATTCTTTCATACACCTTTGCTGCTTCGATAAAGAAGAGGACTTTAAGGTCTTGCTCAGAGAGATAACTGAGCGGTGCTTTTTCCAGATTTTTGAGATAGGAGCCAAAGTGCATATGCTCAAGTCTTTGCATATCAAGAGAAGTGCTTTGCCACAGATTATCAAGGTCGTCATGAAAGAAGAACAGAGGAAAGATATTCATCGGTCCTTTAAGACCTTTTGTGAGCAGGGATGGAGTCTTATTCATGGTAGAGGTACCTCACCTTTAGGGAAGAGCTGAGCCCTATAGTAGTAGATCACAGAATAATATCAAATTGGGAATTTAGAGGATTAGCCAATTGGCTAAGTGATTGTTTGTTAATTAGGTTTATCGAGAGTGACCACTATTATGGGCACTTTAGTGGGTCTCAATGCGTTTTATACCAATCAGAAGGCCGAGGACTTTTCGAGCGACAAGATGAAGTTTTTTAAAGGGGGCTCCCTTGTGGGTGAGCTGCCAGCCGTTCTCATTCCTCTCAAGTTTTGCGTTGAAGGTTTTAAAGCTACCAATTGTAAGGTTAGAGGGATACTCAATTTCAATATCACAGCCTTTGCTTGTGGTGAAATTAAGACAGCGTAGACTGATAAGAGTCACTCCAACGGCCTTAACGAGGGTGATGGGCTTACCAAGGACTTCTATTCCATAGCGTTTGGTTTTCTTTTTCTTATTATTGATGGTCTTAATGGCATCAATAAGCTTGCGGTCATTGAGGGTAAGTACAAGATCATAAGTCTTAGTGACATAATCTGTTGAGATCGTGGCCAGGTGAATGTCTTCTTCTTGGGCGCGAGTGCTTGGAAAGAAAAAAAGTATTGTGAGCACAGAAGTAATGAAGAAGCGTTTCAAAGAAAACTCCATAGTTTTTCTTTTATTATAATAGCCTCTACTGACAATGGGCCATAAAAATTCCTTGGCAGGTTACCCCAAAGTCTTTTTGATTGAGTTCGTAGGTTTTAAATTGATCAAGAAGGGCATCACAGCTATGAATATTGCTTACAGGACTGCCTTGTTTGACCGCCTTTAAAGGTTGGTTATAGTTGATTTGGCAGAGATTGGATAAACCTGATTGAGTGCCATAGGTCTGACTCGCGTAATTAAGGCTTGAGACATACTGGCAGCTCTTATCCTTACTTTTACAAGCATCAAACCCACTCTTTCCTTTTAGATCTGTTTCTTTGAGAGGATCAATGATGATCATTTGACCACCTCTACTTCCTTGGGAAGCTGTAAGACTGTGGCAGCTGACGAGGGTCTTTGGATTTTCATAGTCAAATTTAAAGACCATCGGAATGCGTTTTACTAGTTGATAATCATCCTTAAGGAGATAGGTAATTTGAAGATTGAGATTCGCCTCTTGAAGGTCGTCTTCAATAAAGTCTTCTTCATCCTTAAAAAGTGAGTATTGACTGATTTTAGGTGTTGTCCTCTGGCCGCCAATAATAAAGCGCTCTCTGATTTCAGGCTCTTCCTCTTTTTTGAAAATAACCTTCTTTAATGACGTGATTTCAAGGGGGGCTTCTTTATTGTCTTTCCAATTGGTCAGCTTCTTTACATCAATACCTTCAAAGGTTTGCATGCAATTTATATCACTAGAAAGGATGCTCTTTTTCTCAGCTAAAAAGTCGAAGACCTCAAAGCGCTCTTCTGTTTGCTTTTGACCCCTTTTAAATTGATCCATAAGTTGCATTCCGGCGTAGCTAAGTGCGCCAAGAATGCCTGCTGCGACCATGACTTCAATAAGAGAGAAACCTTTTTCATTAACTAGAGATTGACCCTTGTAGTCAGGTCTTGCTAAAATAGGCTTAAATTTTTGGAGGATTTCATTATGGTATTTGGATATTGGGCTATTTTTACGGCCGTTGTTTGTCTTGCTGGTTTCTCTTACATGGCCTACTTGGGCTTTTGTGAAGACAGTGTTGATAATGGTCCTGATGAAACTGAGCAAGAAGGCACCTCTCAAAATTAATTCTTTTTAGCCCTATCGGCTTTAAGTCACTTAATTCTTTAGGTTTTCATAAGAATTCTTTTTTAATTTCCGATAAGTAGTCATATTTAAGGAAATTATAGTGATTGATCTCGTTAAAAATTCACTGGCGGCTAAAGTGTCGCTTATTATTTCTTCGATTGTCCTACTTTCGGCCTTTGTCGTTGGAGGGGTTCTTTACTTTGCTGGTGATAATCTTGTCGTTGAAAATCACTATCTTGACCTTGAGCTTAAAAGTAATTTACTCCATGAAAAGTTTGATAATCAATTTAATTATTTTGAAAACCTTTTCAAGCTTATCTCTCATGCTGGAGATGAGACCGAGCGCATCGCTCTCGTTATTAAAGATGAGCGCTTCTTAGATGAAAATATCATTGGCTATCGAATATTAAACAAAGAAAGTCTTGTCTTAACTGAAGATAACGCGATTAAGTTGAAAAACTCAACTGCACCTACCACTCAAATCGTTAGTGGCCTTTCTCTTACGGAGGTTCTTCTTGATGAGGAGGGCAGAGCTTATATTCAGTTGATGATGGACTTGGACCATTTAAAGGTTGAAATTATTTATGATTTTCAAAGTTTCTTAGAAGAGAGCACTCGCTATTTTAGAAAGAATTCCGATGACGGTCTTATCTACCTTATTAATGGAAGGGGAGAGTATCTCTTTCATCCAAGTGAGTTTAAGCGCTTTAGTTCGGCTAAGGAGATTAAATATACAATTTTTGAGGAGTTCTCTCATCCTTCTCTTGATGAATTTATAAAAGAAAAAGGCAAGGGTGCTCTTAAACTTCAAGGTTCTTACCAAAAGAAGAAAACGCTCAATCTCATCAAGCCTTTTTCTAGAGGTCCTAATCTTCTCTACTACTTTGTATTTGCTGAGAAGAAGAAGTTAACGCCTTTTCACAGAAGTCTTCTTAAAAGTGAAAACATTATCATTCTTCTTTTCATGTTTCTTGGATTTTCCTTTCTTGGTTGGTTTTCCGTTCGTTACCTCTTAACCAATCTTGATGAAATTACGCTTCAAGCTCAAAAATTCACTCAGGGGCACCATGATATCGATATCCACGTTAAAAGTGGGGATGAAATCGGAATTTTAGCCCTTACTTTTCAAGGCATGGTTCGTCAGGTTAATGAGAGGACCCGAGTTCTTAAAAAGTCAGAGAGGCGTATTAGAGAGGCAAGAGATCAGGCCGAAGATGCTCTCAAGTCAAAGTCTCACCTTCTTGAAGACCTAAGAAAGCAGAAGGCGGAAATTGAACGCGTAAGTAAGGATAAGGATGACCTTTTGGCGATTGTGAGTCATGACCTTAAAAATCCCTTGGCGGTGGTTGAAACTTCAATGGATCTCATTTTAGAAGAAGAGCGAGATCGTCTAGGAGTAACAGCGAATGATCTTATTCGAAGAAGTAAGAATTCGGCACGTGTGGCCCTTAATTTGATTACCGATCTTCTTGACCTCAGTCGTCTTGAAGGTGGAATTCGTCTTGATCTTGAACGCTTTAATGTTGAGGATATGGTTAATAGTGTTGTTGATGGTTATTATCTCAAAAGTAAAGAGAAGAATATTGAAGTTAAGATTGAACAACAAGAAGACTATGATCTTCTCGCTGACTATGGGCGAATTATTCAAGTCCTTTCAAATCTCCTTGGAAACTCTCTAAAGTTTACTCCGGCCAATGGAAAAATAAAAATCAATGTTGGAGAATATGAATCCAAGTATAGCTATAATGGAAGTTATCGTGGTTTAGAAATTAGCATAACAGATACGGGACCGGGTATTCCTGAGGATAAGCTTGACTCCATTTTTAATAAGTTTGAACAAGCAAGGAAGAAAGACCGTGAAATTGGCACAGGTCTAGGTTTAACAATCAGTAAGAATATTTGTGAGCTTCACAATGGAGAAATCTTTGTTGATAGTGAGGCCGGAAAGGGTGCTACCTTTACCATAAGAATTCCTAGGCTTCTTATTGGAAATAAAAATAGCGAAGTCATTAAAAAAGAAAACCTCAGTATTCTCATTGCTAACGATGAAGCAAGTTTTAGAAAAGAGGCGAAGCTTATCTTTGGTCAAAATAACTATCAAATCATTGAAGCGAAAAATGGTGAAGAGCTTCTTCTTTTGCTTGAATCTAATCACCCTGATCTCATTATCCTTGATGCTGATATGCCAGTTAAGAATGGGGTCGAAGCACTCTTTGAGCTCAAGGATAAGAAAGGATTTAAAATCCCTCTTTTACTCATAGGGGAAGCTGGACTTCTTAAAGATCCCCAATTTGAGACTATCAAAGATCTTGTTAATGATGTCATCTCACCTGAGACTCTTATGAAGGATATATATACTCAAGTAGATACATTACTCAAGTCTGCTAATCCGAGTGATTTTGTAAAAAATCTGGATTCAAATAAGAAGACAGTCCTCGTTGTAGATGACGAAGAGGGGATACGAGTTCTTCTGCAAGAGAGCTTGCAAAGCTCTGGATACAACGTCATAGCAGCTAAGAGTGGAGTTGAGGCGTTGTTTCTGGTTCAAAAGTACAGGGTGGATCTCGTCATCTCTGACATTAGGATGACCGAGGTTGATGGCATTCGTTTAACTAAAAGCGTAAAAGAGCTCTATCCTCATGTTGTTGTTTTTCTCATGTCTGCCAATGTTGACTCAATTTCTGATACACTTTTAGAAAAGCTAGGAGTGAAGCGCTCCTTTAGTAAACCCTTTGAAGTGGATGAGATTAGTATGGCCGTGAATGAAGATATTGGAGGTTCTTTTATGAGCGAAGAAAAGAGCATCTTACGCGAAAAAACAGATGAACCTAAAGTTGTTGAAAGCGTGAGTTCAGTCTTACTCGTTGATGATAGTGAGGATATGCAAATTCTCTTTAAGGTACTTTTGAGAAAGGAGAAGCTTGACCTTACGATTGCCAACAACGGACTCGAGGCGGTGCAAATTTATAAAGAAAAGTCTTTTGATGTGGTTTTTATGGATATGAATATGCCGGAGATGAGTGGTAAGGAAGCCGTCATCATTATGAGAGAATTAGAAAAAACACAAAAAGAAAGATCCTCTCATATTGTTTTTTTGACTGCCGATAGTTTTGATTCAGAAGATGATGCGAGAGAGCTTGGCTTTGATAGCTATATTCAAAAACCTTTAAGTAAGGATAAGGTGATTGATCAAATGGCAAAGGCTAAGGCGAAAAAGCTTCAAACTTTAAATTAGTTTTTCTGATCAGGAATCTCTCCCTCTAAGATGCTTTTGATGACTTCTTGAATTGTCGCCTTTTTAAAGGGCTTCTTAAGAGCAAAGACTGCACCAAAACTAATGGCCTTGTTCATTACAATGGAAGCGACAAGTTCTTTGGCATCTGTACTTCCGCCCTCTGAGCAAACAATAATAGGCAGACTGGGGTAGAGGTCATGGACTTTCTTAGTAAGCTCAATTCCATTCATTTGAGGCATGAGGACATCGCTAAGAAGAAGATCGAATTTTTGAAGCTTAAGAAGCTCCAGGACTTCAAGGGGATCTTGAGTGGTGACAATTTCAGAGACGATGCCTTTTAAAAAATGCTTATAGATATTGAGAATATCGGGATCGTCATCAACGATTAAAATTTTCTTTTCTTTCATACCTCTTTATTTTATACGAGAGGCTAAAATTTTTCTCTAAAAAAGCAAAGTTTTCGATAGAGGGGAGAGCAGTAAAATGAATTCGTTGATAATTCTTTGTTTGTGATCGTTAAAAACCATGGTTAATGAGGGTTCTAGACCATCAAAGGAATCAGCCTTTTTCTTGTCATAGACAAGCACTCTTAGACTTTGGGCCTCATCTTCAAAGGCTTCTATGTCGAGGTTAAAAAGACGTAATCGATAAGTGAAACGATTTTTATTGGGGTGTATTCCACAAAAGAAGAGACCATGGCTTACTTCATCACCGCCACTCTTTCTGGCCTGTGCTACTGATTCTAGGGCCTTAGTGAGAAGACCCAAACTTACTCTAAGCCACTCTTCACCTTGCGCTTCCTTAGGGTTGAAGTTGCTCTCTAAGGGAGCACGTTTCCCACAGTTAACAAGATGTTCTCGAGCACTCTTCATTTGATTGAAAAGAATAGAGTTGATGAAGTCCTGATTTTCTTTGTTATTCTCAATTTTTCCAGCAAAGAGCTTTTTGGAATTTTCAAAACCAACGAGGCTAAGTTCATCCTTGTCCTCATTTGAAAACTTGAGCTGATTGACGAGTAATTTTTCGCCTTGCCTGTGGTGGGCTTCAAGGGAGTATGAAGTGTCTCCCGTATCAAAGCTTTCTTGATTCATCGTAACCACCAGCCATGTGGGGTTTTGAGTAGGCCAATTCAGCGCCAGTCTTTCAAGTTTTTCAGGCGTGGGTTTTTTAGAAAAAATCATTTCATCTTCTCGCTTAAGAGGGATTCTAGCTTCTCTTTGACTCCTGCGGATTTATTGACAGACTGCTTTTCATAATCAAAGAAAACCATATCGACTTCAACTCTTGCAATTTCACTGGTCTCTTTTTCTATTTGAGTAAAGAGCTTAAAACCATAGTCGCTGACCTCGTCAACCCAAAGGTTAAGCTTCAGCTGGTCAGCAAAGAAGCCCTGACCCAGGTACTGTACTTTTGCCCCTCCCATAATAAGGCCCGTGCCATAGAAGTTAAGCTCTCCTTGATCGAGTGAGTGCAGGAAGCGAACTCGCGTTTCATGGGCGAGGCTTAGGACTTTGTCGTTACCGAGGTGATTGCCATAGTTAAGCTCTTGGATACCAATAGTATAATTCGACTGAAATAGGGGCTCACCTTTTGGAAGTTGAATTTTTATTCTCACGGGGGACCTCGTCATTAGTTTTTCTCTTCTTTACCACTAATAAAGGTCATATTATAGTCTCAGTATGACAAATCATAGGGTTTCTATTGGCGTCTTTGACAGTGGCCATGGTGGATTAGATATTCTTCGTGAACTGATGGCCTCGGTAGTGGGGGACTATAGTTACTATGCTGATACCCGCTATTTACCCTATGGAAGTCTTGAAAAAGAAAAAATTGTTGAGCGCAGTATTGAGGTTTGTGACGAACTCATTAAGACACGAGGATGTGACCTCATCGTTGTCGCTTGCAATACAGCGACGGCCTACAGTATCGACGCTCTAAGGCAAACGTTCACGATTCCCTTTGTCGGTGTTGAGCCCTATCTCAATTATGTTAATAAGGTGGCGGCAACGGGCACCTTTGGGGCCCTTGTAACACCTAATACTCACAACTCTGAGCGTTTTAAAAATCTTAAGAAATTACGCGACCCTGAGGGAAAAATTCCTATCTTAGCCTTAGAGAAATTGGCTCCTCTTGTTGAAGAGTTCCTTGTGCATAAGGACCGTGAAGCTCTCCTTAAAGAGCTTGAAGCGATTTTCTCAGAACATCTTCCCTTGAATTGGGAGTCAACAATTTTAGGTTGCACTCACTATCCTCTTATTGCCCCTGAACTTTCACAAGTTCTTAAGACCCAATGTGTTTCCCCGACCAAGGCGGTTGTCGAGCAGGTTTTAAGGCTTATTGCGCTAAGCAAAGGGGAGCTTTCACAGAGTTTTTCCTACTTTAATAGTAAGCAAGAAAAGTGGCGCGAAGCGACGCTTACAGAGTTCTTAGGTTAGATTTCTTCTAGGGCTTTTCACAGTGGATGCCCTTTTCTATAATAGGGCCCAAACCCAACCTCTAGGAGAAATTATTATGGCCAAAATTCAATCCATCCATGCGCGTCAGGTTCTGGACTCTCGTGGGAACCCCACCGTAGAAGCCGATGTTACTTTGGACAATGGAATGATGGGAAGAGCAAGTGTTCCTTCAGGTGCCTCTACTGGAAAGCGCGAGGCGCTCGAGCTAAGAGATGGTGACGCTGGCGTTTATATGGGCAAGTCAGTTCACAAGGCCGTAAAGAATATTAACAATGAGATCGCTCCTTTGTTAAAGGGAATGGATCCTATGGAGCAATTCTCTCTAGATGAAAAAATGCTTAAAGCTGACGGGAGCGAAAATAAAGAAAACTTTGGGGCCAATGCTATTTTGGCCGTGAGTATGGCCTCATGCCGAGCGGCCGCTCTTAAAAGTGGTCTGCCTCTCTATCTTCATATGAGTCAAAACCTCAAGGTGCCTATGGACTCAGAGACGATGAGACTCCCAGCCCCTCTTATGAATATTATTAACGGCGGTGCTCATGCGAGTAATAACCTTGATATTCAAGAATTCATGATTGTGCCTCACATGAAGAAGTCTTTTTCAGAGAACTTTCGTGCCGGTGTTGAAGTCTTCCACCACCTTAAAAAGGTGCTAAGTTCTGCTGGGCACAGCACTAATGTGGGGGATGAGGGTGGATTCGCTCCCAATCTGAAGAGTCACGAAGAGGCTATCGATTCGATTTTGTCGGCCATTGAAAAAGCCGGTTACAGACCTGGAGAAGATATTTCCCTTAGTTTAGATTCAGCCAGTTCTGAATTCTATAAAGATGGTGTTTATCAAATGCAAGGAAAGGGTCTAAATGCCTCAGAAATGGTGGATTACTACTCAAGCCTTTGTGAAAAATATCCGATTTACTCTATAGAAGACGGACTGGCAGAAGATGATTTTTCAGGTTGGACTAACCTGACTGCAAAGCTCGGCGAAAAGGTTCTTCTGGTGGGTGATGATCTCTTTGTAACGAACAAAAAGATTCTAGCCACCGGTATTGAAGAGAAGCAGGCCAATTCTATTTTGATCAAAGTTAATCAAATTGGAAGTTTATCTGAGACTTTTGAGACCTTAGAGCTTGCCTTTAAGAATAACTTTAAGGCCATCATCAGCCACCGCTCAGGAGAGACAGGGGATAGCTTCATTGCAGATCTCGCTGTTGCAAGTGGTGCTGGACATATCAAGACTGGCTCTGCTTCACGCTCCGATCGTATTGAAAAGTATAATCAATTGCTTCGTATTGAAGAGCAATTGGGAAGTCAGGCCCGATTTGATCCCGTTCGCTAAGCGAGTGTAAGAAGAGGGCCCTGCTAGGGGGCCCTTTGGGTAATAGTATTAGTGATCGTTTTATTTTTCAAAATAGAGCGCTTAAGAACTACTTTCTTTTAAGCATGAGTGCTGGGGCCTTGGTTATTTTAGGCCTCCTTCAAAATACCACTTTAGAAGACCTTTTCTTAAGGTATCCCTTATCTCTTTCTTTCTTTGGACTCACAAGTATTGTCAATCTTACGACGAGACCCTGGCGTGCTCAGGTTGCAGTGAGTTCTGAACTCGTTAAATTCTTTTTGATTCAATACTGTCTTCTCTTGGGCATGGCCTTTGAATTACAAGTCAAAGAGTTGCTCTTAATGGCGAGTCTTCCTATCGTGAGCAGTTTGTATATGATCTCTGGTCATTGGTTTTGGTCAGGGGAAGACAAGAGGGTAAAGACCTATGGTGTGGTCTTTTGCTCCCTTCCCTTACCACTTTACAGTCTGTCTCTCGAATTTAATGGTCAGATTGATCTTGGCTGGTGCTACTTGGCCTTCTTTAGCTGGCAGCTTGGACTTTTCTTCATTGCAGGCAACCGTCGCGATAAGGGACAAAATTCTGTTCTTGAGGAGCGCTACTTTTTTCACGATGCCATTAATCACACCCATGGTCTAAGTCTCTACTTTAAAAATAAGATCATTCAAGGCAATGATTTGAAGCCAGAGGAAATGATGAGTGTTCTCAGTGAAATACAGTCATGGCAAGATCTTATGCATTCTCACTTTGGTATGGGTCATAAGAACTTAAACCCCCTGGCCAATATTGACTTAAAAGAGCTTGGCCTCATCAATGAGGACTTTAAAAGAATCAATAGTTATTACTTTGATGCTGAAGTTTTTCCTTTGCATTTTCATTACAAAGGACTTTTTAAGAAACATGATTTTCTCTTTAAAGAGATAAAACTCAGTGGGTTACCCCTTTTAAGGATATACACCAATCTTATAAAAAATTGTTCAGAGGCGCATTCAAGACAAATTGAGGTCATTCAAGAATGCACCCATCATGAATACAAGCTAACCTTAAAAAATGAAATTCCCAAGGCTAAGAATACGGGCTATGACCTTAGTAAAACACTTGAAAAAAAGATCGCAAGTGATCTTAAAAATAGCACTTCAGGTTATGGTCTCGAATCTATCGAATCCCTAGTGGGTGAGCTTAAAGGTGAGTTTCATTTTCACTGGGAGGGAAATATCTGGGTGAGTGAAATTACCATTCCTCATCATAGTGACCTCTCCCATCTGAATAAGGACATCTTATCTAAGTCACCGAAAAGTGATAAAAAAGCTGCCTAAAAGAGTTGGATAAAAGGTAATTATTTGCAATTTCCTTGTCAAAAATTTTGATAAGGCCTACCATTTTAGTAGGGGCTTACCAATGACTGGCTAGCACACACCTCACAAAAGGAGTTCATGCATGCAACTCTTTATCGGATTGACCTTTCGTCAAAACCATCTTCTTTACAAAAAAATAGACTCCTTTCGTAAGCGATTTGATGAGAAATTTACTCGCTCAGATATATTGCAAATGACGTTGATTCCGCCCTTTAAAATGGACGGAATAACAATGTTTGAACTTCAGGATATTATAGAAGATCTGAGTGATGATCTCGACACTCACTTGAGCTGTTGTGATATTCCCTGTGAGGTCGACTTTAATGGTTTTGATTTTCAAAGTGGTCGCAAAGGGATCGTCTTCTTAAAACCCTCTATACCTGTCGATATTTTTCACTGCCAAGAAAACCTCAGTGAAAGTGTGAAAGGGCATGGCGGTGTTTTTAATAAGCATAAGAATTTAGCAAAGTCCTTTAGTAATGATCTTCAAACCTTCCTGCCAATAGGGCGTTCAACTGATATGGAGCTTCTTAAGCAGGCGGTGGATAAGGCGCAAATTGAATTTGCTCAGCCCTTTAGCCTAACGGCAAAGGATGTTGTTCTCTTTGAGAAGATGCCGGGACAATGGATACCAAGACGAGTGCTTTTTTCTTTTGCAGAGACAGGCGAAAATTTCCAGAATGAAAGGTCAGATTTCTCATTAATTAAAACTCCTGCTAATCTATAAGAGAAAACCTTATTGATTTTAGCGGGAGCAATCTCTTGAGAATGATTCTTTTATTGGCACTTTTGTGTCAGGCCACGATGGCCACACCTCTTTATCGTCCTTCGGGTCATACTCTGAAAGATAGTACCTACGAACTTAACGCTGAATTAAGCCTGTGGCAAAGTAGCGCGCTCTACGATGTTGATGGGACAGAGACCGCCTTTGAGGATACTGAAAGCTTTACTAAGATCGATACGGACGTTTCCGTGGCCTATGGTTTTAATAATGACTTCACCGTTTTTGGTAAACTTCGCTTTCGCCAACTGACAAGTGAATACACGTTGGGGAGTGAGGATTTAAGTGTAACCAATAGTGGAGTGGAGAGTTATGGTTTTGGCTTTCTCTACGGCTTTAAATCCTCTGGTCAGCTTCGTTATAATATTCAGGGGGAATTTTCCCAAACGGCCTATACCAATACAGAGTATGCCAATACGAGTGAGATCCCCAATGACGAAATCGTCTTAGGTGATAGTGGCTCAAGTTATAAACTTGGTGTTAACTTGAGTTACCTTTATTCAAAGGACCATTACCTTAACGCCAGTGGCTTCTATCATCAGCCTGCTAATGATCTTTCCGCTGAACTGCCATGGAGCCTGGATAGTACCTGGCTTTGGGATAAGTGGAGTGTAAGTCTAGGTCTAGAAGGCGTGCTTTCCATGGGGGGAGATGAGTTTAGTGATAATCCAGCGGCTAAGGTTCCCCAGGGCCGTGGTGCCACAGCAATGTTTCAATCTATCAATCGTGAGTATATAGCCCCTAAAATTGGAGCTTATTATAGCTTTGGCAATTGGCGTGTGGGGGCTCAGTTGGCGTCTGTGGTCTCTGGGGTGAGTACTGATAAAGGCAATGAAGTCACGCTCTCTCTCTTTCGCGCTAGTCAAGGCAAGAGTGTCAGTGAGATTAAGAAAAAGCAATTCAAGGAATATCGGATAGAGGCAACTATCCTTAAAGTAAGTCCTCGTGGCCGCTATGTGCAAATTGATCATGGCCTAAGCCAAGATGTGGAAAAGAATATGATTTTTGATATCTATAAATCGGACTACTTTGGCGGTAATGAGCTTGTAGCAAGTGCTGTGGCCCATGAAGTGGGTATCCAAAAGTCGATTCTTAGAATCGTCAAAGTCCATAGCAAACTAAAGGTTAAGAAGGGATTTGTGGCAAGGGCTCAATAGGTGATGCGAATTGTCAGTTATTCTCGTTCTAAGTGCTTAAAATTCAGTCTTGTAGTTCTTCTCGGTTAAAATTAAACTAAGTTCATGATTCAACTTTTTTTAAACCCAATAAGGATAAGAAAGATGTTCTTTCCCAAGTTTAAACAACTTATTTTGAGTTTCTTCATTCTCCCTCTTATGATGACCGCGCTTCAGGCAAAGACCTTTACGTCGCAGTATTGTGAGTTTGAACTTCCTCCAGGCTGGGAATGTGCACTAGAAGGCACAGAGTGGGTTTGCCAAAGTGTGAACAAGTCACGAAAGAAAGAAGCCATTATTATTCTTGCGGCGAAAATTCGTGGATCACAAGATGAGCTTGCTAAGTATCAAGCCTACCTAAAGAAGCCAAAGACCTTTAACCTCCCTGGAGGAAAGACTCAGGTATCAGAAGCTAAATATACAAAGATGAATAAGGTCAATGAGCAAATGTGGGTTGATTCACTTCATATGGCCAGTGAAGTACCAGGCTTTTACACACGCTACATGGCCACTGTTAAAGAAGACCTTGGAATAGCGGTCACTTTCTCCGTAGCAAAAGATCACTATGAGGCTTACCAAGACCTCTTTGATAAAATTATTCAAACCCTTAAAGTCTTTCGCCAAAAGAATGTTAAGGCCGGCAACTTTAAGCTTGCAGGTGGTGGTAAGGGTGATCTTCTTGATGCCCCTGTGATTCCAGACTCGGCCAATCTCAATGATATCGGTTATAAGCAGCGCAAGAAGAGTAGTGGTGGTGGAGAGAGCACGACTGACTATCTGATCTATGCCCTCGTTGCCGGTGGTGCAGTCTTTGCTCTCTCGAAGATGAGAAAAAAGAAAGATCCTAAGGGTGGCAAAAAGAAAAAGAAGAAAAAGAAAACAAGTAAGAAGAAAGAATAAAAAAGGGAGGAGCTAGGCTCCTCCTTTTTTTTATTTTACTTTGAAGTTTTTAAGAGCTGCAAAGGCATTGTTTTTAATATTCTTTTGAGGCATGGGCTTACTGCTTCGGGCGGGCCTACTCCCTTGAGATCTCCCTTGTGATTTTCCTTTAGGCACGCTCTCTCCTGTCTTAAGAGAGAGACTAATGCGGCCGCGATTCTCATCAACCTCTATCACGCGCGCCTTCACTTCCTGACCTACCTTAAGGACTTCAAGGGCGTTACTCACAAAGTGATCGGCCATTTCCGAAACATGAACAAGACCATTTTCTTTAATACCGATATCAACAAACGCCCCAAATTGAGTGATATTAGTCACGACTCCCGTGTACCACTGGCCTGGCTCTAAGTCAGTGAGCTTTCTGATGCCCTTTCTAAATTCTGTGGATTTAAACTCTGTTCTCGGGTCTTGAGAAGGAGCTTTTAAAGCCGAAACAATGTCTTTATGGGTAAATTCACCAATCTTCTCTTTGAGTTCAGAGTCATTTTCAAGCTGTGAAATAATAGCGCTATCTTGAGTGAGCTCGGAAAGGCTTGTTCCGACTTTCTTTGTCCACTCTTCAAGGACACTGTATTGTTCAGGGTGAATAAAGGTGCCATCAAGGGGGTTTTCTCCATTATAAATACGAAGGAAACCACCCGATTGTTCAAAGACCTTTTGGCTAAAGCGACTAACATTGAGAAGTTCTTCACGGCTTTTAAAGCCACCAAGCTCTTCACGCTTTTTAACAATATTGCCGGCAACACTAGGACCAATTCCTGAAACAAAACTTAAGAGGGGAGCTGAAGCAGTGTTAAGGTCAACGCCTACATAGTTCACACAGGATTCAACGACACCCATAAGGCTCTTTTTAAGTTTACTTTGATTCACATCGTGCTGGTATTGACCTACTCCAATAGATTTAGGATCAATTTTTACAAGCTCGGCCAGAGGGTCTTGAAAGCGTCTTGCGATACTCACAGCCCCTCTTACGGTAGCGTCTTTATCAGGAAACTCTTTCTTTGCAATTTCACTCGCTGAATAAATAGAAGCTCCACTTTCATTTACAAGTGTGGCCTTAACCTTCTCTTCTTTTACCTGGGCCACGTACTCTTCGATGAAGTGAAGAGTTTCTCGGCCATAGGTTCCATTTCCGATAGCGATATATTCAACATTATAGTGATCAATCAAACGCTCAATAACCATTTGTGAGCCTTTGATATCTCTTTGAGGCTCGTGGGGATAAACGACAGTATCAAAAAGGAGTTTACCTGTGTTATCGACGACAACTGTCTTACAGCCAGTACGCACTCCAGGGTCAAGGGCAAGAACGGTTTTGGCGCCAAGGTAGGGTTGAAGGAGGAGGTTCTTAAGATTGACGTTAAAGACATCAATGGCCCCTTCATCACTGACTTTCTTAAGTTCCGTCTTTACTTCAAGGTCAAGTGAGGGTTGGATCGCCATCGTTGCCGCTTTAGTCGCCGTTTTTTCTAGAAAGTCAGCAGTCTTGCCCCCATCAGGGAAATACTTTGATTTTAGATGTCCTACGACCTCTTCTGTGGGATAGGCAACTTCAACTTTAAGAACCTTAAGGCTCATACCACGGCGGACTGCTAAGAAGCGGTGAGCAGCTTTTGGATTTGTGAGTTCTTTAATAGGTTGGGAGAATTCAAAGTAGTCTTTAAACTTTTCCCAGTCTTTGATTTGTTCAGCGTCCTTTCTCTTCGTAGCTACTAAGTTCGCCCCCTCCCAGTAATCCTTTCTGAGGGTTTCTTTGACTTCGGTATCGTGAGCAAAAGTTTCAGCGATTATCGCCTGAGCGCCTTTGAGGCAATCATCCCAAGTCTTAAACTTAAGATCGGGGTTAAGAAATTTCTCGGCCTCTTTTTCAAGTTCCGCAAGATCACTCTTTCCTGTAAAGAGAAGATCAGCGAGCTTATCAAGACCCGCATCCTTTGCAAGCTGCCCCTTTGTCTTCTTCTTAGACTTATAGGGAGCGTAAATATCTTCAAGTTGGTTGAGAGTGTCGGCCTTTAACACCTGGTCTTTTAAGGCAGGTGTGAGCACTTCCATTTTTTCGAGGGTTTCAAGAATGTAGGCACGCCTCTTTTCTCTTTCAAGGTAATCTTCATAGGCCTGGTGAATGGCGCGAATTTGTTCCTCATCCAAACCACCTGTCGCCTCCTTACGATAGCGGGTGATAAAGGGGACAGTACAATCTTCGACAATGAGAAGTTGTAATGTGGCCGCTACCTGACGGGCGTTGATTTCTGTGGTGATGGCCGCATACTTGGCCGCTTCTGCTTCAATGACATTTTGGGTCATGTTCTAATACTCCCTTTATTTTTCTTGGAGAGAAATTTTAGAAAAAATGAGATAGTGTGCCAAGAAGTCTTTTTCTAAGGATTGCTGGTGAAAATACTTGTTATTGGTAAGGGTCTGGCGGCGACAGGGCTCGTTTGGGAGCTTGTCACCAGTGAGCATAGACCTAAGAGCTCCGAGCTCATATGGGTAGGCCCAAGACTCGACAAAAGAGATGCTCAAAATTGTGCACTCCGCTCAACTGCCCTTGTTGCGCGTCAAGGTATTTCTTCAGGAATAAGCCCTCTTGGTGACCTCCTTGTCCACTCCTATGAACTTGCTAAGATTTTTTTTGAGAATCACACTACTGGCACTAAAAAGGTGGTTCGGGAGCACTATGCAAGTAGCGAAGAGAAAAGAGAGCAGTTACAAAGACGCTTTGATTGTCTGGATTATCCTGTCAAAGAAGAGGCCTATATTATTGAGCCCCTGACGTTCCTCTCCCAATGGCATGAAGAAATCAAAACGAAAGGGCCTCATATAGAGATGCATGACGATCTTCTGGGGGAAGCAAAAGAGGGAATCGTTCAGGGATTAAAGGGTGAATATGATTACGATATTCTCTTTGATTGCAGAGGAAGTTCTCTTAAAGACTATAATCTCATCAAAGATAATTTTAAAAAGTCTCCTGGTCATTATCTTATCTGGAACCACCCAGATTTTGATCACAGCTTAAAATCTGAGTCTTGGGTCTTGACGATTGATGGGCACAATTTAATTTATCATCATGACCGTGATGAGCTTATTCTTGGTGGCTCTACGCAAAAGGATGAAATGATCTCTCCCGCCTTTGATCAATTAAATGATCAGCTTTTAGCCTTTAAGAAATTGAGACCTCAATTTTCAAACCTTTATTTAAATGAGGCGACTATTATGACGGGGATAAGGTCAAAGGCCAAAAAGCGAGAACCCTATATAAAGGAAGTCACTCCTGGCCATTTTCTGGTAGGGGGGTTCTATAAGAATGGCTACACCCTATGTTTTGGTGTGGCCAAAGAGCTTATAAAGCAGGCCTTTCTTAACGAAGCTTAAGGAGGGCCTGGTAAGTGTTTTCAGCAAAGAGGGTTTCGGGATAGACGTAGAGGTTCCAATCTGTGACGTCCTGGGCGAGAAGACGCTTATTATTGGAATGGAACTTGTCTTTATAGATGGCCAGTGAAGGCTTAATGAACTGATCCTCTAATCTCTTGATGATGGTCTTAAGCTGTTCTTGATAACTTAAAGAAGAGAGGTCTTCACTTAAAAGAAGAAGTTCATTCATTGTCTTTTTTAGGGAGGTTGCTGCACTTGCAATGTGAATCAGCTCAGCTCCTGCACTTGTGAAAGTAAATTGATCGAGTCCCTCTTGGTATTGGGATAAGGTTAAGTCCTGGTAGTGAGCGAGTACACCTAGGAATTGATGATAGAGGGAGAGTTTCGTGCGGTCGCTATTATAAAAGACTTGATCGTAAATTTTAAGAACCTCACTTTCTGAAGTGAGTCCTTCATTTTGTATCTTCTTAGTGAGCTCTCTGGCCTTAGAGATAATACCATGAATGATAACTTTATCAGCACTTGAAGGAGCGAAGGCCGACTTGAAATCGATGTTGAGACTATTGGTTTGAGGATTAGCAAAGATGCCAATTTTCCTCTTATTAAACTCTTGCGTTTTTAAGGGATAGAAGTCCCAAACGGGTCCTGCAATTCGGGGGTTGATTTGCAGATAAATCTCTCCATCAACAGTGAAGATTTTGGCGTATTCATTAATATTGATGCCTGCTAATTTTGTTGATCCATTGTTACGGCCTTCGCTATTCAGATAGGGGCCAGCAATTTTGAGAACGAGTTTTTTAAGGTTCTTTCCAAGCAGGCCTGACTCAAGGTTGACGTTGCCAATAAGTCGATTGATGAGTGAACTCACAAAGCCGTCATTTTCAACCGTTCGACCAATAGCCAACAGATCCACTCTTATGAGGCTGTCACCTAGAAAAACTTCAGAAGGGTTCTTTCTTAAAAGTTGGGCCTTTACAGACTCTAGGGGAACGCTTACTAAATTGATTTTTGCTTTAAAAGAACTTCTTGTCTGCTCAACAATAAAGTCATTTTTATCGCCACTTATGATGCGACCAAAGAAGCGAGAACCAAAGGATTTTTTCTTCTTCTCGATTGCATTTAATGAAAAAGAGAGGTTAAGTTCCTCATTTGAGGTTGTAAGGCTTAAATCTTCTAAGAGACTAAAACTCGCTTCCTTAGGTGCGCGAAGTTGTTTGGAGATGTCTTTGACTTGGGTATCTATTGATGCTGTTAAAATTTTATTAACAGTAGTTTTAAATTGCGAAAGATCAATATTAAGAGAGTAATCAACGGGTGTTTGATCCTTGATTTGACCGGTGATTCCTCTAAAGTCCTCACTGTCGCTCTTTTCTTTTCTGGTGTAGAGATGATCAATATACTTCTTTGTTCGAAGGTCATCGCCGACACTTAATTCAAGGAATGTTTTATTCGCGCCCTTATCAAAGAGGGGCTCTAGATTCCAGATTTGCAGGCTGTTTTCAGCTTGTCCGAGTTTTTCACTAAATGTCTTAGGGCTGAGGTTCACTTGAATTCGTCCGGTTTCCTTATCGTATCCAAGAAGTCCGCTAAAGAATTCTGTGAGCTCCGTTGCCGCAAGTTGCGCAGGGATTTCAAAGAGAGGATTTTTGAGATCAAGTTCGATAAAACGGCGTAAATCTTCAGCCGCTTCTTCGCTTTGACTTTTATTACCCGCGACCAGGTCAAATTTTCTTTTAAAATTTCTTATTTTTTGGGTGAGGTCTCTCTTTTTCTCGCTAGCATCTCCCTCACCTGTGGAAAGGGGATCAGAGATGAGGTAAGTCTTTAGGACATTGACGGTTACCATTTTTGCAAATTCAGAGAGGAAATCGCCGTTTTGATTCTTGGGCGTTAAATGAACGAGATGAGATCCTTCCCCAAGAGAAGCACTTTTCACGTCAAGTTCTAAAATACTGTCATCTCTCATGTAGACATTAAGGCTTAGTTCAAAAGGAAGTCCTGTACCATAGGTTGATTCATCAAAACGGAGGGGAGTCGTGGCGTACTCAACACCACTTCCTTCTAAACCAATTTCAAGAAGAGTGTTGATATTGAGATTAACATTTCCTTTGACGACAACACCTGGAAACTGGGGAGCTAGCGCAACCTTTAATTGGGAAAAGAGGGGTTCCTGATCAAACTCAAAATCCCTAAAGAAATTTGTGAACTGGTCAAGGGCTTTTTGTGACAGTCTCTTGGTGGCGACAGGCATGGTGTGGCCATAACTGCCACCTAAACGATTGGCATCATCTAAAAGCTGATTGCGCTTAATCTTTAATACGGATGTCTTGATGATATCATTGGCCTCTTTTAAAAAGGCATGGTGGGCCTCTACAGGATCGGCTTCAAAGAAGTAATCTTCACGGCTCAAATGATGGCGTGCCTTACTTTCAAGAAGTTGTCCGAGTTCACTTAACTCTCTTTGGGAGATAGCATTCCATTGAGTGATTGCACTTTGTTCAACAGCAAGACTCAAGTTCTCTTCTAATTGCTTTTGTACCTTTTCATTATAAGAATATTCTTGATAGAGCTTTGATCTCGCCTCAATGATTGATGTTTCATCATCATCTTCACGTTCTTTAGAAGCATCAACCCAAGCTTGTCCTGGTTTTCCCATGCCGGCCTCAATGCGAAAGGCAATATTATTTTGGGTTCCTTTAAGAAGAATAGGCGAAAAGTGCCAAAGTCTTAGGTCTTTGAGCGCCGAAAAGCGTTTAAGATCAGTGAACTCACTCAGAGCAAAGCGGACGCGAATGGTATTGTCTCTAAAAACAATGGCCTTGGTGTCGAGAAAGTTTTTAATTTGTGAGGATAAGTCCTCTGGCCTGTAGTCTGTAGGAACTTTGGTGTCATCCATAAAGAAGTTAACAAGACTTCTATTTGAAAGAATTGCTCCAAGAACATTTGAAATAATGTGAAAGCCCTTTGAGTAATCGATTCCATCAAGTTTAAATTCGTGAATTTTAAAGAGGACGTAGCGTGAAGCAGATAGGAGCTTGGGCGAGGGAAGAGCGAGCGTGATGGCAAAATGGTGGAGTTTTTCAAGCTTACTATTGGCCTGCTCTTCCAGGGTGTGAAGAATACTTGAAGGGAGGATAAGACTTCCTTCAAGGATAAAGGTGTTATTTATAGGATCTAATTTAAGGGTTTCAATGCTTTTAATGGGAGAACCTTCAGCCTGAAGAAGGTCTCTTAACTCCATGTCCACCAAGGGGAAGGGGAGGTCCACTTTAACGAGTCCTTCCTGGCTTTCCCCTTCGACCATGCCATAGTCGGGCATATGCTTGGCGCTAAGACCAAGAGAGAAAGTCATCAAAATGAGGACGGCCGTTAACTTTTTGAGCACATTTGTCATCAAAACCTCGCAAATAACGATTATTTTTAGTTTTGCTTAGATAATGTGCAATGATGATGCCATGAATGTTGGGGGGAGGAGATGATGTGGTGGCTTTGGGCAGGATCGAACTGCCGACCTTAGCGTTATGAATGCTACGCTCTAACCAACTGAGCTACAAAGCCATCATCTATCACTTGTGGATTGGGATATTAATGAAGTCTTGAGTAACTGTCAATAACTCTTTACTATGAATTTCGAGGGGTTAAGCCCTAAATAAGGATGAGGTAAATTTTAATGAAATCACTCCTTAGAGAGAGGTTAAAGAGAGAATTAATTGATCATGTGTGGGGTTTTGTGAAACGCCACCATCTTCAAGGACCCCAAGGGAAGGTTGTCATAGGTCTTAGTGGTGGGGCCGATAGCATGTTGCTCGCTCACCTTTGTGTCGAGTTTTACAACCTCGCTCTTTTAAAGTCCGTGCGCTTTGTCCATGTGGATCATGGACTGAGAGAGGAGTCTCGTGCCCAGGCCCAGACTCTTGAAACTTATGCCGACTCTTGGGGCTGGGACCTCACCGTCACAACTATCGACCAATCACCGCCAACAGGTGATATTGAAAATTGGGCGCGAAAAAAACGCCATCACCTTTTAAAGAGCGCTCTTAAAGAAGGAGAGGTCCTCTTTCTCGCCCATAATATTGACGACAGTTTTGAGTGGTACATGAAATCCCTTCTTGGCAGTAGCCAGGGCAACCTTGTAATGGGGATTCCTCTTATTAACAATCATATAAGAAGACCGCTTCATTGCTTAACTCGAAAACAGATTGAATCATTGGTGAGAGGGATTCCTCTTATTCAAGACCCTAGCAATAGTGATCAGCGCTTTGAGCGCAATAAAGTGCGCGCCACTCTTAAGGGACCTCTTCTTGATATCTTTCCCAAGGGCCTTGCTCACTATGTGGAAAGGGCTAATCAATGGGCCCATTCTTTGGAGGCCCCTCAAAAATCTTTTCATCATATTATCTATCGTGATGGTGAAGGGAATCCTCTCATGAGCGTGCTCTTTCCTGTGGAGTTGGGACCTAAGAGAGAAGAGCGATCGCAGCTTCGGGAAGCCTTTAAAAGAGAGGCAACAAAGGCCATTAAATTACTGAGTCAAAAAGAGCGAGGAGAGCTTAGGGAGAATATCAATAAACTCGCCACACTTTTTGAGAGTGGTCAAAACTCAAGTGCGATGAATTTTAGTGGTGGTGTCTGCGCGAAGAGCTATCCGGATTTGATGATTTTCTATCCGGCTCCCTTTAAAGCGCTCTTGGATCAATTATTTGAGCAATTAAAAGAGACTCTAGCTACGCAGATTCCTAGACAGCGTATCCAATTAAAAGAAATGACCAAGGCCGTCCTCCAAGGCGAGGCCCTTCCCCTTGTCCTTTACCGGCAAAAGACCTTTGGTCTCAACGGACTGAAGGAAGACAGTCTCTTAGGGGAGCTAATAAATGTTGAAGGCCCCGATCAGTGGCATATTCGTCCTTTGACTCAACTCATAAGTCAGGCCAAAAAGCAGGGGCGCTATACTCAAGCATTAGACGGATTCTGTATCGCCTTTTAAATGAAGCTCTGTGCAACACTTGCTTTCTTGTAAATTGGGGTAATGCTTTCTAAAATATGGTAATCTTTAAGGAAGGTGAGCCACGGTGGCGATCCATTGCCCCTTAAAGCCAGTTTTGAGAAAGTTTGAAGGAATAATATGAAACAGCAGCACAAAACCATATCCCTTTGGATTATGGTTCTTCTTATGGCCCTTTTCGTTGGTAAATTCGCAATTGATGAGAAGGAAACCTATAAACGAATCACTTACCCTGAATTTATTCAGGCCGTAGAGTCAAAGAATGTCTCCGAAGTAACCTTTAAAGGTGAGAAGAGAATTATTGGTAAGTATAAAGAGGGATTCGAACAAGGAGACCGCTTTACTCTTACTGGCGACACTGGAGATACGACTTTTACCATTTTGAGAGAAAATGGCATCACTCCCGAATACGATGAGCCAGAGAAGCAAACCTTCTTTACAACTCTTCTTATTAACTGGGGACCGATTCTTCTTCTCATTGTTATTTTCTACTTCTTTTTAAGACAGATTCAAGCCGGTGGTGGCAAGGCCATGAGCTTTGGCAAGTCTAAAGCGAAAATGCTGTCGGCCCACGACAAGAAGGTCACATTTAAAGATGTCTCAGGTGTTGAAGAAGCGAAGGAAGAGTTGCGTGAGATCGTCGACTTTCTTAAAGACCCCAAGAAATACACAAAGCTTGGAGGGAAGATTCCAAAAGGTGTTATTCTCGTTGGTCCTCCAGGTACCGGTAAAACGCTTCTTGCTCGTGCTGTAGCAGGGGAAGCAGATGTACCTTTCTTTAGTATTTCAGGTTCTGACTTTGTTGAAATGTTTGTGGGTGTTGGTGCTTCACGGGTGCGTGATCTTTTTGAGCAAGGAAAGAAGCACGCTCCTTGTATTATCTTTATTGATGAAATCGATGCCGTTGGACGTCACAGAGGCCATGGTATGGGTGGAGGTCATGATGAAAGGGAGCAAACCCTCAACCAACTTCTTGTTGAAATGGATGGTTTTGAATCCAACGAGGGTGTTATCCTGATTGCCGCGACCAACAGAATCGATGTTCTTGATCCTGCTCTTTTAAGACCAGGGCGTTTTGATCGTCGAGTTACAGTAGGTTCTCCCGATGTGAGAGGCCGTCTTGGGATTTTAAAGGTTCACACCTCTAAAACTCCTCTCACTGAAAACGTTAATCTTGAAGTCGTCGCCAAGGGGACTCCTGGTTTTACAGGGGCAGATCTTGCAAACCTCGTAAACGAAGCGGCCCTCAATGCAGCTCGCTTAAATAAGAAGAGTCTTGATCACAACGACTTTGAAACGGCCAAAGATAAAGTTCTTATGGGACCAGAGAGAAAGTCGATGGTTATTAGTGATAAGGAAAAGCGCGTGACGGCGTTTCATGAAGCGGGTCACGCTCTTGTAGGGATCAATCTCGAGCATACTGATCCTGTTCATAAGGTTTCTATTATGCCTCGTGGTGGGGCCCTTGGGGTGACGGTAACTCTTCCAGATGAAGACATTCTTAGTATGACGCGAATTCGTGCTCAGCAAGAGATTGCTGTGCTCATGGGAGGACGCTGTGCTGAAGAGCTGATCTTTGGAGAGATCACAAGTGGAGCTTCTAATGATATTGAAAGGGCCACAAGTATTGCCAGAAGAATGGTTTGTAATTGGGGGATGAGTTCTAAAATGGGTCCCATCAATTATCAAAAAGAACAAAGCAATGCTTGGGCAGCACCAAGCTCTTCAAATTACTCAGAGAAAACGGGTGAAGAGATTGATGAGGAAATTCACCGAATCATCGATGAAAACTACACCCTCGCCCTTAATATCTTAAAAGATAATAAAGAGGCCTTAGACCGTTTAGCGGAAGGTCTTATCGTTTGGGAGACGCTAGACTCAAAACAAGTGACAGAACTTGTTGAAGGTAAGGATATTGGTGTTCCTCTCGTAAAGCCTAAGACTCAAACAGTTCCTTCTGAAGAGGAGTCAAGTGAGCAGGTAAAAGAAGACGAGAAGAAGACCGGCGACGATCCTCTTCCCGTGTAAGAATGAATACTGAAATAATGGGAGTGGTTAACCTCACTCCCAATTCTTTTAGCGATGGTGGTCGCTATCAAAGTGACCACTCCCTCATTGATCACCTTAATTATTTGATTCAAGAAAAGGCCACAGTCCTCGATATTGGAGGGGAGTCAACAGCTCCTATGAATGAGGCCGTTGGTGAAAAAGCTGAGCGAGAAAGACTTTCTCTC
>CATLOT010000037.1 GCA_950054155.1 uncultured Bacteriovoracaceae bacterium | reverse complement strand
GTGTCTTTTTCATAACGCACTCCTTATCACATAAGTCGTGCTGTTAAAAGAGTGTCCGTTAAACTAAGGGAAGGTCAAAGCCTTTCAAGTGGCGCGCTATGGATTGGGAATTATTTTCTTTGGCCTAAGTTTCTTTGGTGTTTTCTTCTTTATTTTTGCAGCTGAAGCGGTGGGTGTCTTTGTCCCTAATGATCCTGCTGTTATCGAAAGAGGGGCGGTCTTTATTAAGATCTTTGCCCTTACCTTTGGTATTGTTGGCCTCCAGCAAGTGGCCAATGGGGTTTTTCGAGGAGCAGGAAATACACTTCTGGCCATGATGGTGGCGATTGTCACTTTATGGGTTTTTCGTTTTCCCTTGGCCTACATCCTTTCTCACCACACCAGACTTGATGAATTGGGCATTTGGTGGGCCTTTTCTCTTAGTAATATTGCTGCAGGGATCATCTCTCTTCTTATCTACCAAAGAAAGGACTGGGTGAGACGACAGGTTGGAAAAAGCTAAGGATTACCTTTCGATGTCAATATAACTCATTGATTTTTAATAATTCTCTTAAGTATTCCTTCTTTTTTACCGAACAAAGAAAGATGGTTATTCGTTTATTCATTGCCTTTATCCTCTGCCCGTATCTCTTCGCTACGGAGAGTACTTTTAATCAAATTCAAGAGTCTCTTACTCTTGAAGCCCCTAATGGTACAAGTCAGAATTTGGATAAGAATGCTTTTATCCGTCAGGTCAACGTCGATAATAATTTAGGCAAATGGTATGCGGAAGTTCAGTTAGTGGATGATGAGAATAATGAAATCGACGGACAGGTTTATCGCGTTAGCCGAAAGTATCTTAATGTTGCTATCGGTGTGATGTTCTTTAATTCATTGAAGCTCTATGATGAAAATGGCAACGATGCAGGTTCACTTCCTGGAGGATTTAATATCGTCAGAATAGGCGAGGGAAGCCATCCTTTTGAGCATTATCTTCTCGCGATTACAGATGATGATGGAGGCGCAATTTGGCTCGATGGAACTCCCTATGATCCTCGCTCTGGTGAGCCTTATCCTACTTATAAGGTAAGAAAAGAATCCTTTCACGCTGAACTCTTGAATAATAAAATTAATGAACTTGTGTTTTTAACTCACGATGATAATAGCGGGGCCACATGTGATGTGAGTGCTACTGGAGTCCCTGCGGTTGATCCAGAGCTTGGAAGAACGAGACCAAAGCCACGGCCCACCAATTTAAACGTGCCTAGCCCTTATGATGTAGTAATGGGACGAAGGTCTAGTTTGAAAGGAAAAAGAGGGTGTGAAAGCGACCGACGAGAGATAGAAAGAGGTCTTCTCTCAAGTGAATGGTCTGGCCTAAGTTTGCACCAGAAAGCAGATAAGATTTATTCACTTGCAAAAGATGTGAGAAGTGAAATTATTCAAAAGAGTAATGAGTCAGGTCAGAATGTGCGAAAGAGTAGTCGCTTTCAAAATTCTGTTAATCCTCACTATTTTCCAGATAATGGAATCAAACCTGAGTTAGTGACGTGTATTGTTTTTCAAGAAACAGAGGGGCATCTTAATTACACCTCTCACAACTTCACTTACTGTGCGAATACAAAAAGTCCGCGCTCAAGTGCTCATGGGCTGACTCAGTTTACGCGAACGACCTTTCGAATGATGAAGAATCATCCTGATGGTGATCAGGCCCCTTTTAACACCACCTATAGTGCTCCCTTAAATGGAAAGTCAGCTCATGAAGCCCATAAGCTGATGAGCCGTTATCCAGGGGCACAAATTGAGATGGCCTATAGACTTCTTAATCATGAATACAAGCGCGCCTATGTTTCCAGTCCAAATAAGACGAGAACTCAACTTTTAAGGGCTGCAGTGCTGGCCTATGATAAAGATAATCAAAGTGAATATATTAGAAATGTGATGGAGAAGTGTCTTCCTTGCATGAATAAGTCTGGCAATAATGGCAGTGACTGCTATGAGGAGGTGTATGAATAAAATAAAATACCCCCTCATAATGTTCTCTCTTTTGTGTAGCTTTAATATCATGGCGAAAATCGTTCGTTTAGAGTGGACGGGAGAAATTGCAAAGAAAAGCACGAGTGTTGTTGCTTATTACTTTGAAAACTATGACCGTCTCGAAGTGAAGAGTGAAGGGGAGCTTAAAGTAGAGCTTCGTTACCCCTACCTTTCAGAAGGCTTTAAGCATTTTGAAATCTATACCTCTCCTGACAAATCAAAGCAGTGGCTTGTCAGTTTCTGGCGTAAAGGGGTTCATGGTGAACATATTGTTGTGATTGATCTTAAGGATAACAAAGTCATTTATGATGAGACCTCAAGTTGGCCGATGAAATTACTCCGTGACGAAAAGGGCGTAACTCTCATAAACTATGCTGGAAAGAAGGAATTAGAGACACGCTTAAACTATTAGAGGTCCCGTCATGAAGAGGTATTTTGTCTTTTTACTATTCATTAGTTTTAGTCGTCTTTCTCTAGCCTCGTTTGATCAGAATCACTCTCAGTGGAGTGCTCTTTTGAGTGAGTTTACTCAAAAACAAGGAAAGCAAGTCTTAGTCAATTATAAAGGTCTTAAGAAGAATCATTCTCGTTTAAAGGCTTACTTGTCTCAGCTAGAATCTGTCAGTAAGGAGGAATTTAAAAGCTTCTCCCTTCAAGAGAAACTGGCTTTTTGGATCAATGTTTATAATGCCTATACTATCGACATTATTTTGAAGCACTATCCAGTTAAGAGTATTAAGAAAATTAAGTCAGGATGGTTTTCTTCTGGTCCTTGGAAGATAGAGTTTATCCCTCTTTTTGGTGAGAAGTTGAGCTTAGATGAGGTTGAGCATGAAATTATCCGACCGCAGTTTAAAGAGCCACGTATTCACTTTGCTGTCAATTGTGCCAGTATAGGTTGCCCGTCTCTCTTTCAAGAGGCCTTTGTTGGGGATAGAATTGATGAGCAATTGGATCTTGCTGCAGAGAATTTCCTCAGAAATACAGAGAAAAACTTCGTGAAGGGGAGAACTCTTTATCTCTCTAAGATCTTTGATTGGTACGGAGATGATTTTGAACTGATGTATGGCAGTTATATTGGTTACGTTATAAAAACTCTCAATTTGAAACGTCAAAAATACAATGTCGAATTCAATAGCTACGATTGGTCACTCAATGAAATCTAAAGTTTGATTGAAATCTCATGGTGGCCAGGTGCCCGCTCTGTAAGAGTGTTTATTGCCGTTGAGGTATAGCCATTGGCCGGATCTCTTAAATAGGCCAGATGTTCTTCCATCCCCTTGTGATTGGTATTATCACTAACAACAAGAGATCCTTTTCTTAAACGAGGCTCAACCATTTTAAGAATATCTCCATAGAGTGATTTTGCTCCGTCGAGAAAAAGAAAATCGACTTGCTCGGGAAGGTTAGTGCTTAGAGTTTCAAGAGCATCTCCAACACGACATTCAATTATTTCACTAAGTCCGGCGCGTTCAAAGTTTTGAAGGGCCTGGTCGGCCTTCTCCTGAAAGTACTCCGTAGTAATAATTTTGTGACCTTGATTTTCCTTTAGCGCGGTGGCCAGGAAGAGTGT
This sequence comes from uncultured Bacteriovoracaceae bacterium, assembly GCA_950054155.1. GTDB lineage: Bacteria > Bdellovibrionota > Bacteriovoracia > Bacteriovoracales > Bacteriovoracaceae. Next base: position 27,496 of record CATLOT010000037.1, on the reverse strand, counting down.
TGAGAGACCAAAACTCATACCAAATTCTACGATATTCTTAGAATCATTTGATCGGGCGAGTCCATAGAGTAGCTCTCCACACTCATAGCTGATGGCCATATAGGCTTTCTTCTTGAGTTCGAATTGTTCTTCAGGAGTAAGACCAGAGCGCGGGGTTTTTAACTTCTTGGTTTCTTGAGTTCTTTGATAAGCATCTTCATAGAGGGCCAATAGAGTAGAATGAATTCTTTCACTTCTTAATAAGCTCATAAGTCGTCCTTCTAAAAGGGTAATTGAGAAGGACGACAATATAGCAGAGAATTAAAGTTGCTGACAAATTTCAAAGGGGTATTCACCAAGGTCGCCAGAGCGAAAGTGGGTGAAATTCACACCGTCAACAATTGTCTCAACTGTCTCCTGAAGAGATCTGTGACAGGTGAGGTTATCGTGATCAATGCGAAGCCTCTCTGTCACAACTTGCTTAAGGGTAGATTCAACTTGCCCTAAACTTCTAAACCTTTGAAGAGTTTGGTTTTCAGGAGTATTTTGATCAGATCCTGGCAGAGGGAAGTTGAAGATATCCTGGCCACAACTCATCATACCAGCGGTCATACAAGGTTCAGCCTCTCCTCGGTTAGAGTGATCGAAGAAAGAGATCCACTCTAGATCATTCACACTTATTTTGAGTTCACGTCCACCGTAGCCAAGTGCTGAACATCTCACACTCTTCTCATTGAGGTTCAGATTGATTTTGTGAACGCGGTCAATAATGACGATCTCTTTACTTTCGATATTTCTCCCATAGGCCCCAAATGTAAGGGCTAGAGTTGCTAATAAAGAGGCAATTTTTAACTTTTTCATAGATTCTCCCTAGAATGTCCTCACAAATGAGGTTTTTGTTAGGGAGAAAGTAGTTCAAAATAAGGTATAAATAAAATTATAGATCTTAATTGGTGTTATAAGAGATTTTTATAGTGTTTTTAAGTACTCTACAATAGCGAGACGCTCCTGATGGGAGAGCTTAGTAAAAGAGTCAAAGTAGTGACCTTTATTGGATTGCCCCTCTCTTTGAATGAAGTAGATATCGCGGTCACCTCGTTTTGCTCTTCTTAACATTCTTGGAAGTTCCCTCTTCTCAAAGAGAGTGAGACCAACGTGCACCTTATCAAAGCGGTGTTCCTCTCCTGCCTCAAGCATTGAAAAAATTGAGCTTCTCTTTTCGGGGGGAAGCATGACTTGGTAGAGGGAAGGGATGGAGGCATTGTGCATGTAAGGAAAGCGAGACCAGACTCCCCAGAGTTTCGGTGCAAAGTATCCTTTTTGAATCTTATCGTGGTTAAATGTGAGGATATCACCAAGACTTCCTGTTTCTACTAGCCTCACGAATTCTGGGCTAATCGCTTTGAGTTTTTCATGATCTGTTTTGACTACCTTTTGAGGAATGATCTTTGGTGCCGTGTATATTGGATGGCCTTGGGGGTCTCTTTGGTGTTCTCCATGGCATTTCATGCAAGTCTTTTTAAAGAGCACCTCTCCTTTAAATACGGCTTCTTTATCGACCTTAAAGGGGTAGGAAGGGGGAAGGAGATTGGCGAGAACTTCATCGGTGAGCCACTTAATTTGGGGAAGTACTGCCCTTAAGTGATCTCCTGAATCACTTGCAAAGAGTTCAGCTCCAAAAATCCAAGCGTAGCTTTCGCCACTTAGGCTTCCATCATTGAAGATTCCGTGAAGACGCTTTTCTTTGATGCCCCATAGGTGGGGGGCTTTTACTTGAGCACGCCCCATATCTTTGGGGTATTCGAGTCCATGGTCTTTATAGAAGAATGTTTTAATCGTTGAATCGGGAACCAGACCTCGAGTGAGGCTGCTAATCTTTGGATCACTTGTCACTTTGGCAAAGGCGAGGGCCTTATTGTGAATATACTTATAATCTGGATCTTGATTGCCCCAACCCCAAAACCTTTGAATCTTTAAAGTGTCGCGGCTAATGAGATAAGGATCAATGGTCTTATTGCCTAGTCCTGGGACAAAGACTCCTGCGGCCTTGCCTGAATGGCAAGCAGTACAACCGAGAACACCAACATCCATATTCTTATACTTCACATTGAAGACGCCCATGAGTTTGTCGTCTTTTTCAACGAAGCCATAGCGCTTGGAAATAAGTCTGGTAATAGGATCAGCTTTATTTTCTGCTCGTCGATCTTCGCCCAGCATCCACATCAAGCGTGACATATTGGGAGAAATTGTCATCCCGCGGCCATTTTCAAAGAAGTGCCAATTGGTGAAGACTTCTGCGGCCTTATTATGTTTGAGGACACGCACATCGGCGTAGGAGGAGACCATAAGTCCCAAAAGAAGAAGAGTGATTATTTTTTTCATAAAGATATTTTCTTTCGACGCTTATCAAAACGTCAAATTTGATGCTTGAGGCCTTTTTGTGTAGGTTAGGGGTATGTATAACTTCCCGATTTCTTATGAACCACCCGTTTACAGACCACCCTCTGAAGGGCGAAGCCTTCTTATTCAGGTGACCATCGGTTGCTCAAACAATAAGTGCACCTATTGTGACATGTATCGCTCAAAGACTTATCGTGAGCGGCGAATCGAAGAGGTTGAAGAGGACATCAGAAAGTGCGCCGCCTCTGGCCTCTATCCTGATAAGATTTTCTTTTGTGATGGTGATGCTCTTGGGGCTTCCTTTGAGCTTCTTGAAAAATCGTTATTGGCCGTTCAAAAATATTTTCCTGACTGCCGGCGTGTGGGAGTCTATGCAACTGCGGAGAATATTCTAGGTAAGAGTGATGATGAACTTAAGAGACTTCGTGAGTTAGGTCTTGGAATCGCTTATCTTGGCTTAGAAACTGGGGATGAGAAAATCCTTCATATGATAGTGAAAGGCAACACTGCTAATGAGATGATTGAAGCCTCTTTAAAGCTAAAACGAGCTCAGATTAAATTATCAACGATTGCCATGCTCGGTGTAGGAGGGCAAGATTTAAGTGCCCAACACATAGAGGGAACGGCAAAGGTGCTCAGTGCAACTTGTCCTGAATTCTTCTCTTTTCTGACTACCTTTAGTGTACCGGGAACTCCTTATCATAAAATGGAGGAGCGAGGTTTAATTAAGCCTTTAACCTCAAAGATGCTCTTAACTGAGATGAGAGAGATCCTCTCTCGTTCAAGCTTCACTTTAAATCCCGTTATTTTTAGGGCTAATCATGTCTCCAATCAACATCCGCTCGGAGGGGTTTTACCTCGAGACTTAAAATCTATTATAGAAACCCTTGATAATTGGATAGCCCATACCCCTGAGGGACAATTTCCTCCTCGGCCGCAACAAATGTAAAGGACAGAAAATGGCAAAAAAATCGCTTAAAATTTCATCATGGAATGTCGCGGGTATTCGCGCTTGTGAGAAGAAAGGATTTCACGACTGGGTAAAGAGTGCTAAGCCCGATGTCATTTGCCTACAAGAGACGAAAGCGCTCCCAGAGCAACTCAGCGATGAACTCGTTCACCCCAAAGGTTATGAAGCGCTTTATGCCCCTGCCGAGCGCAAGGGTTATAGTGGTGTCGCAACCTGGGTAAAAAGTGGTATCGAATTTAAACATACAGTTGGCCTAGGTGTAGATGAATTTGACTGTGAAGGACGAACGATCATCACAGAATTCTCAGATTTTATCCTTTTTAATTGTTACTTTCCCAATGGAAAAAGGGATCACAGCAGGGTTCCCTATAAACTTGAGTTTTGTAGAAAAGTGGCAAGCCTCGCTCTAGAGCTTAAGAAGAAAAAGAAGAAGGAAGTGATTATAACAGGCGACTATAATACTGCTCATCATGAAATTGATCTCGCTAATCCTAAAACCAATAAAAAGTCGACAGGCTTTCTGCCTATTGAGCGTGAGTGGATGGATGAGTTTCAAGAACAAGGCTTTATTGACTTTTTTAGAGAGTTTACTCCCGAGGAAAATGGTCACTACACTTGGTGGACCTATCGAGGTGATTGTCGCGAACGAAATATTGGATGGCGTATCGATTATTTCTGGGGCACAGAGGGGATAAGAGCTCGAGTTAAAAATTGTGACCACAGTCCTGAGGTACTAGGGTCAGACCATTGCCCTCTCAATCTTACTTTATCTCTTAACTGAGAGCTCTCTGGCCTTTAATAATTTGTGGTAAGAAGCGATTAATTCAAGATGCTTTTCAAGACCAGAAAGACTTGAGTCAGTCTTCGTTAAGCCAAAGAATGTTATCTCTCCGGAGATTGATTCTCTTGCCTTTTGCAAGAGTTCCTCTCCGTACATGAGCTTTAAAGCATCTTGGTAATCTTCAATCTTAAGACCGCGCTCCTCTTCATCCAGGGAAATGTCCAGAAGAATATTAAGAAGCTGATAGAACTTTTGGCGCTCAGGTGTGGTGTCATTGAAGGTGAGGAAGATTTCAACATTACTTTTCGCTTCTTCAAGGTTACCAAGAGCAAGGAAGGCCAGTGCCTTAAGCTCACCAATAGTTAACCTGCCCCAAGCGCTTGTTTCATCAAAGGCAATACCAATAAGCTCACTGATTGGCATATAATCATCAAGGCCCTCTTCATCTAATCGTTCCATAAGAGCGAGGAGTTTCTCTGGTGAAAGGCTGTGAAGGTTGAGAATATCTTCTCTAAATTTTAGAGCGCGGTTATTATTGTCCCAAATTAAATCTTCACTGAGATAAATTTCAGAAAAATCAGGGACCAGAATACGACAGGCCTTCGCGCCGAGCTCTTCGTAGTCGGCAATATAAACTTCTTTGTCGAGATCCTTAAGAATTCCCATGAGGTATTCGAATTCTTCTTGAGTTGTTCCGGAAAAATTCCAGGCCTCAAAAGCATAATCCTCTTGAGAGCTAAAAAACTTCCAGCTGACAACTCCAGTGGAGTCAATAAAGTGGTCGACGATATTATTGTGCTCTGTAACGGCAAAACTATTAAAGGTCGGTTTTGCCGTATCATTGAGCCCTTCAAAACTTCTTCCTTGCATAAGTTCAGTGAGACTTCGCTCCAGGGCCACTTCAAAATCTGGGTGGGCCCCAAAGCTCGCAAATACTCCGCCATTATTGGGATTCATGAGGGCGACACACATAACAGGAAATTGACCCCCAAGGCTCGCATCCTTCACAACAATGGGGTAACCGCGCTCTTCTAGGCCTTTGATGCCTTCAAGAATAGAGGGGTATTTTTCAAGCTCACTTCTCGGTACAGTGGGGAGGGTGATCTCTTCAAGAATAATTTTATTCTTAATGGCCCTTTCAAAAATCTCGCTTAGGCACTGAACCCGGGCTTCAAAAAGGGTATTGCCCGCACTCATCCCATTACTAACAAAGAGGTTTCCAATGAGGTTTACTGGTATGTAAACATCTTCTTGATCAGACCAGCGCTTATAGGGAAGAGCGCAGATTCCTCTCTCTTGATTTCCCGAGTTACTATCCACCAAGTGAATCGCTTTAAGTTCCCCTTCATTGGCATAAGTTTCAAGAAGGTGTTGATCCATTAACCCAGTGGGAAGAGAGCCATCTTCTGGTAGGGGAAACCATTTTTCACTGGGATAGTGAACAAAGGGGGCGTGGGCAATTTCTTGGCCTAAGTAGTAGTCGTTATAAAAGTAATTATTACTAATTCTTTCTAAATATTCTCCAAGGGCCGAACAAAGAGCAGCGTCTTTAGTGGCGCCTTTTCCATTGGTATAGCAAAGGGGAGAGTCAGCATCTCTGATATGGACGGACCAAATATGGGGAAGGGGGTTGCGCCAGGAGGCGATCTCAATTGATATTCCAAGCTCAGAAAGGAGCTTTCTCATCTGAGTGATGGTCTCCTCAAGAGTGAGGTCTTTTCCTTTAATTTGAGTTTTAAAATCTTCTTCTTGGTAATGATCGTAGTCAATATCCTGACCGGCCCCGAGAGTTTCGCGCGCTTCAATGACGAAGCGAGGCTCATTTTGAACAACGCGCTTAACGGTACAGCGGTCCATGGCCTTTAAAATTCCCTCGCGGTCTTTTTCACTAATCGAGGAAGGGAGCTCGATTTGAATGTTAAAGTCTTGTTTGTAGCGGTTGTCAGGATCAACAAGGTTATTTTGGAAAACACGGATATCTTCTGTTGGGATATCACGCGCCTGACAGTAGAGCTTTACAAAGTAGGCTGCACAAAGAGCACTTGAAGCGAGAAAATAGTCAAAGGGGCTAGGGGCCGTGCCGTCGCCTTTATAGCGCACAGGCTGATCCGTTAGGATTTTAAAATTATCAAAGCTAGCCTCTAGCTTCATATTAGAGAGGAATCGTACGTTTACTTGCATTTCATGAAATTACATGAACTTATGGAGTTTTGCTCTCTTTTATGAAGGGCGAGTAAGAATTATAAGCGTTGAATAAATTTCCCTTTTTCACACTTAATGCTGACAAGTTGCACAAGAGTAGGCTAGGTAAAACAAAACAAATTGAGAATAAGGATTTAATAATGAAGAAACTAATCGTTTTTCTAGTGCTCGCTTTCTGGGCAGGCCAGGCCAGTGCCTATACTATTTTTTCTTTAAAGCCAGTGAACTGGAGTAAAGTTAAGAGTGTTGACGTCTTTATTGCAGGCTATGGGGAAGAGCTTGGTCTTCAGTTTCTTTACAGCGCCATTACAAGGGCTCAAAAGCATGATGAACTCTACCCAGATTCTCGTGCTCAGCTTATCCTATGGGCGAAAGAAGATGGTAAGAAGAGCGATGAAGGAGAGATCAGAAGACGGGGCTTCTCTGTTATTAAAACAAGTCGTTGGAAATTAAGTGATAAAGTTATTTTTAATCAACTTAAGAGACTACCTTCAATTCATTCAATTCATTTCTTTAGTCATAATGCTGCCTTTGCTGGTGCTGCCGTTCAAAAGAGCGAGCGGATTGGAGCAAAGAACTTTCCTTGGGATGAATTGGCCGGCAAGTTTGCTCCTGGTGCCTATATCTTTCTCCATGGTTGTAATACTGGCTTTGTTGTTGCTCCTGGAATTAGTCGTATTACAGGACTACCTGTTATGGGCTCTCTCACTTCGACAGACTTTCAACAGCTCTTTGTTAATGATCAGTGGTATCACAATAATAAAGGCTTTGGTCAGTACCCAAGTGGTCTTGCCAAGAAGAAAACAAGTGGACCTCTTTTTAATGAGAGCAAGTCTTGTTGGAAGGGTTATTGTCACAGAATGATGCCTAATGAGCATACTTACCGTGGTCACTGGGGCTATTACGATATTGGCCTTCCTTACTATCAGGCTTTTTGTACTTTCTCTAATAACGATGGTGAGAAGTGTGGTCGTGGTGTTGCCGACGCCATTCTTGGAACGACTCCAACAATTAATAAGAGTTGGGAAGATCAGGTCATGGATTATATGTGTCCTCGTATGGCCGATCCTAAGGTTTATGAAACATGCCAAAAGGTTCTTCGTGGCGAAAGTAATGGAAAGTTCTTTAGAGGAAAAATTGTGAAGTGTTCACGTTCTAATTGTTCTGCTGAGATCGTTAATGGTCGCCCAGAGAAACAATTTAGAGGAAAAGATGCCGGTAACGCTCAGATGGTTAAAGACTTTGAGTATTTCATGAGTCTTGAAAAATATATCGACTAAGTTAATCGTCTCTATTGAGGAGAAAGAAAATGAAAGCTATTTTAAGTTTGATGATTCTTTGGGGAGCTCTCCAGGCTCAAGCAGGAACGACTGCACCTGAAGAGTCTTTCATGACCCTTGTTGAACAGAACGAGTATATCACTGAAAAAGCAAAAGACATTCGTCGCGGGATGTGGCGCAGTGGACATGAAGATGTTTCAAGCTCTACTGAGTGGATGAGCCGTGAGGCCCTTACAAAATACTTTGATCCTAATCAAGACTTTCCCTATGAAGACGAACTTGATAGTGAAGAAATAACCGACCTCTTTGTTTGTAACGCAAAGAAAAACTGTGAGGTTTACCTTATCAGTGTTAGCGGCAGTTACTGGGGAGGCTATGGAGTAGAGTCAAACTTTGTTATGCTCTATACCCAGTCTAAAAAGTCTTACACCCACTCACACCTCGTTTACGCAGAATAATCTAACTTGCGGTAATTAGGGAAGAAAGAGTATCATTTTGTGAAAAACACTTAAGGATTTTTCATGAGTTTGACTCTCTTTGCTTCCCTCTTTTTTTCTTTTTTTTCAACTCACGCCCAAATTGAACCTTTCCTTGTTCTTGATAATGCCCAAAGCTCAAGCTCTTATCATTGGAAGTCTCTAGAGAATGACTTCGTTGAGGTTCTCTTTCCTGAGGGATGGGAGTCTGAGGCACAAAGAAGTGCCTTCTTAGTCGAGCATTATTCTAAAGTTGTAGGGGAATCTCTTAAGATTGAAAAACCAGAGAAGTTTCCCCTTATCCTCAGACCTGAAATGGCCCTTCCCAATGGCTTTGTTACTCTTGCGCCTAGACGGAGTGAGTGGTTTCTCAATCAGTCTTTCTCTCCCTTCTTAGGGGGACTCGACTTCGTAGATGTTCTCGCCATTCATGAATACCGTCACGTGAATCAATTTGATTTCTCCTATAGAAGCACTAATAAATTAGGCTACTACCTCTTTGGAGAGTATGGCCTTGCGATTCTTCTCAATATTGGTATGCCTAATTGGTATTTTGAAGGTGATGCTGTTTGGGCCGAAACGAAGTATACAGAGGCAGGCCGGGGACGCTCTCCGCGTTTTAATGCCCGTCTCAAGGCCCTAATCCTTTCGGGACAAACACCAACTTACGATGAACTTGTGGGGGGGACTTTTAAGACTGATTATCCTAATCACTATGTTTATGGATACTATATCGTAGCTCGTGCTTATCGACTTTTCGGGGAAGATTTTTGGTATAAGGTTTTTAATGAAGTTTCTGATTTTGCGATAAACCCCTATCAAATCTATAGAGAATTCGAACTTATCAGCGGGACATCCTTTGAAACCTTTGTCAGAGAAACCTTTGAGGAGCTTAAGAGCAATTGGCAAAGTAAGGGAGATTCACTCCCAGAGGTAAGTGAGCCTCAGTACACGGAAAGACGTTTTCCTTTAAATGATGGAAAAGAGGACTATTACCTTGAAAAGAAGTTAAATGGTTTTTGGACTCTTAAAAGCGGTGAGCGAGAACTAATCGAGCTCGATATTAGACCAGACCTTTCTAAAGTTGATATTAAGGCCTCAAAGCTTGCTTACACTCAATTTCTCCCTCATTACCGCTTTGGTTATAAAGGGCGAAGTGATCTCTTTATCTATGATATTGAAAAGGATGAGACCTCTCAAATAACGTCTCAACGTATTCTCTATCATCCCCAATGGTCCCCTGATGCAAAAGAGCTTGTGGTCATTGAAAAAGAAAGGGGAGCGACCTGGTCGATAAAGACTTACAAAGAAGAAAAATGGAGTAAGGTGCCCTTTGGTTTAGGAATTCCCCTTGAGGCGACCTATAAGAATAATTCTGAGCTTTACGTTCTCTATCAAAATGAGAAAGGAGAGCGTGCTCTAGGGCTTGTCGATCTTGAAAATAGTCAGGCAACAGCACTGACTCCCTTTACACGTGTTAATCTCTATTCTCTTCGCGCTTTTAATGACGACCTTCTTTTTGAAGGTGACTGGCAAGGGAGAGTTCAAGTTATATCAATGGGTGAGAAAGGGGCTTTAAAGGCCTGCACGAATGAGCCGGTTATGGCCAGAAACCCTAGTGGAAGTCTCGATCGCATAACTTATGCTGCAATGGATGGCGATGGAGAGAAAATTAAGGAAGTTGATCTTTCAAAGTGCCAAAGAATAGATTCAGCACTTTTTTGGGATCAACGAGATGAGGAAACTTTAAGTGTTGCTGGATTTGGTGAGTCTAAGGCAAGAGATTACGACTTGAGCTTAAAGAAAGACCTTCCTCTAAGCGATACCTCTTTGACAACACGTGGCCTTTCACCAAACTCTTGGTCCTTTATTGGAGGTCGTGGCTTTCAAGCCCAAATACAGGGGAGTAACTACCTTGGAGATATCAGCTACCTTGCTGTCGCTGGACAAGATAGTGAAGAGGAAACGCCCTTTGGCGAGTTTCACTTAAGTTACAATAAGTACCTCATCACAACTTCGCTCTATGGAATCTATGAGAAAAGAGACACCCGTCTTAGTTCTGTGGAAGGTGATAAAGAGTGGAATGAGTTTGAGTACGGTTTAAGACTGGCCGTTCCCTTAACTTGGGTGGATGGTCTTTATACAACTCGCATGAGATTAGGCGCCCACCTTAGTCAGCTTAAGGTGAGTGACCGCTATGGTATTTATAGCTTTAGAGTGAATGATGAAAAGCTTGATGTCTATGGAGCAGCCTTTAGTCTCTCTCTCCTTAAAAGAAGGACCTATCAACAAATTTATCCTGAGTATGGCGCCTCTTTCAAAGCATTCTATCGCAATATCGATTCTGACAGGCGTGACGGTTATGGGACTTATCTGACCTTTCTAGAGGGAAGTCTCTTCCTACCCGGTCTTTGGGAGAATGCAGGGCTTCGTTTAAGGGGAGTCGCCGAGATTCAAGATGATGGTCTTAATAATTACCGTCATGACCCCGTTAATGAGGACTTTAGAAGTTATGTCTTTTCGAGAGGTTTTAATTACAATTATGTGGATCAGTATGTGAAAGGGAGTGCTGACTATGCTTTTCCCCTTCTTAATACTGATTGGAACCTCGCCGGTTGGCATTACATTAAACGTCTCTACATGAATCTCTTCTATGACCAAACAAGAGCTGAGTTATTGGGGCGTAAGTATGATCTTAAAAGTTTTGGTGGAGAGCTTAACTTTCAAGCGACATGGTTTCGCCGCTTACCTCTAGATTATGGGGTTCGCTACTCTAAGAAAATTGATAGTGGCCAGCGTTGGGATTTCTTCTTAGGGACTCAGCTTAGCTTTTGAAATTGAGTTAAGGCCTGGGCAATGACTTGGTCCATATCGTAGTAACTGTAGGTCCCAAGGCGACCCCCAAAGAGAACGTCTTTCTCTTGCTTCGCTTTTTGGGCATACTGGCGATAGAGCTCTTTGTTCTTTTCATCGTTAATAGGGTAGTAGGGAGCCTGTTCATCATCATGGGAGTACTCTTTAATGATGAGCGTTTTTTGAGTTGATTTTCGCTCTGGATGAAGATGTTTGGGCTCGTGAATCCTGGTGTAAGGTGCTTCAAGGTCAGCATAGTTCATCACTGAAGTCCCTTGGTAATCCTCAACATCCTTGACCTCATGTTCAAAGCGGACAGAGCGCCAGTCAAGTTTTCCAAAACAGTACTCAAAGTAGCGATCAATGGGGCCTGTATAGATCGTTTTTTCTAAGACCTCATAATTATCTCTCTCTTGGAAATAATCTTTTTCAAGATGAACTTCAATTAACTCGTGATCAAGCATCTTTTCAAAGATTGCTGTAAAACCCTCAAGAGGAATACCCTGGTAGCGGCCATTATTAAAATAAGATTCATTATAACTGCTTCGAATGGGGAGACGATTGATAATTGAGGCGGGAAGGTCTTTGGGATCTTTTTGCCACTGTTTTGCTGTATAGCCTTTGATAAAGGCATTGTAGAGCTCTGGGCCAATCTGACTAATGGCCTTTTCTTCTAGGTTTTTGGGATTATCAAGTCCTTTAGGAATTTTTTGACTCAAGAAGTCCTTCACTTCAAATGGTCTGAGGTTAACGCCAAAGAAGGCGTTAATGGTCTCAAGATTAATGGGCATTTGGTAGACGCGATTTTTATGAGTGGTCAGGACCTGATGATAATAGCCATTAAGTTCAGTAAACTGAGAGAGGTATTGTAAAACTTCCTTGGAGTTGGTGTGAAAAATATGGGTTCCATATTTATGATATTCAATTCCGGTTTCCTCATCCCGATGACTGTAGCAGTTGCCACCAATGTGATTACGCTTTTCAAGGATAGTGACGCGCTTATTGAGGACACGGCTTATTCTCTCGGCTAAAACTGAGCCAAAGAATCCACTGCCTACAATAAGATAATCTGTTTCTTTCTTCATTCGCTTACAACTGGCTGATGAGGATTAACGGTAAAGAGATATTGGCATGGCTTATTCGTATCAGTAGGGCATTCCTTAAGAAGACCACTGGCAAAGAGTCCCTCCATCAATTCATCATTCTCCTTAAAGAACGAATCCTTTTCACTTTGGGGGAAACTCCCTTTAACGACAAGATATTGAGAGCCATCAGCTGCTTTTTGAGTGCGTGAGATATCGTGAGCACCGTAAGAGGCCCGACCTAATTCGATGAGGAGATCCTTTTCCTGTGGAGAGAGAGTAAGGTTTGACTTATGGGCCATCATTTCAACTCTAGCCTGAATCGGAGCTTTTATTTTGAGACCCTCCTCTGCCATAGTGATATCTATTTCTTGTGAAGGAATATGGGTTGAGACACGTAAGGTTTGCATTATGGCAGTGTAGCTTTTATTGACGTCATCGCCCTTGAGAATTAAATTACCTTCACTATCAAAAGAGGCTTCAATGTCCTCTAGTCCGTCAATATTGCGAATGCGGGCAAGAAGATTATTTTCATTCCAAGTTGGAGCGATAAATTCATCTGGTGAAAGACCAAGGTCCTTTGCTGCTAGAGTAGGATCAACTCTCGCTTGAGAAACGGCCCTTTGGCACGCCTCTTTTATATGGTCGTGTTTATCGATTGACTCTAGGATTTTTTGAGGGTCCATATCACTCGTTACATCACCATTTACAGTAGCTAAGAAATCACCGTGAACGTCTCTAATAGTGACACTTACTTTTTGAGGATTCTCACTTAGACCTTCAGTCTCTATCCTGCCATCAATTGCCAGAGGACATTGTTTTGCTTGATAGAGTTCATTATTTCCACTTTCAAAGTCGACTGCATTGACTGAGCCAAAGTTGCAATTGCGACGGTTCTTTATTTGACTGAGAACTTCATAGAGGTTTTTGAGAGTGGGATTATCACTCTTTGGGCAAATGGTTTCAGCACAAGCATTCTCAAACCTTTCCTTGTTCTCACCCCCTGTGAGGGCGTTAACTATTTGATCGTGATTCATATCAGGAGTAATCTTAGCCTGAAGATTGACCATATACTTATCTTTATTATTAAAGAGGCTAACTGCGATATCTTCTCCTTTAAATTCGTCTTCCTGACCTGAGATCGAAATCTTTCCGTGGCACTGAAAACTGGGATTATCAAAGAGGAAGTTGAGCATCCCTGCCTTCATGGCCTGAACGGCTTTAAAAGAGCAGCCATCTTTCATCTTGATGGTGTCGAGTGCCTGAGCTAGTGGAGAGTAGCTTGAGTCGAGGTCACTATTACATTCTGGTTTTTCAGGGGAGGTGAGTGAGCACTGGGGAAACATATCGGTTGTTTCAATATTGGCAATCTTTTGCGCCTCAACCGCTGTCGCCGTCAAAATAAGAGACTTTTCAAGACTGTCGCACATATTATCTTTATTAAGTCGGCTTCGATTTTCGCGACAGAGCTCGGCAATTTGGCCTTGAATATTTTTAAAGTCTTCTGCTCTTTCGCTCGTAAAGAAGTCTCCTTCACGCCAAGGTTTTCCTCCCGCAGCGACTCTCTTAGCATCAAGTTCCTCTGAAGCCCTTTGGCATTTTGCTGACAGACCAACAAAGCTTTCGCCAATCTCGACACATACCCCAGCCTCATAGGGGGGAGTATTATTATTTCGTCCATTATTAGCGCCCTCCATTCCTGGACCAAAAACGAGGGGATTACAGCGAAAGAGGTTCGCATTGCCGCAGTAAAAGTCACTATTATAACTGGCGCTTCCCATACTTTGCGCCACTGCCTTACCAGCACTACTCCAAGGAACCGCACAACTGCCATTTCTAGTTGATGGCCAGCCCCCAAAGAAGCAAAATCCAGCATTACTAGCGTGGCTCTCTTTAATGACTCCTGCCATGATGTTCTCTAAAGTCTTCCTCCAGTCGTGCTGTGAAAAACGGCTCTTATAAAAGGGTGGGTATTTTTCTTTCTTTGAAAGAGCTAAGAGGATCTTTGTTAAACGCAGGTGAGTTTGAGCGCGTAGACGTGGAGATAGCTGGGAGAGGTCAAACTTTTCAATTGTCGTGTAAGGCTTATGCTGCTGATGAGAGCCTTCTTTCGCGCTAAGAGACGCTATGATGAAGAGGAGAAAAATAGGGGTAACACACTTTTGAAACGTCATACTTTCGATCCCTGAAAGATAAGAAAAATTAAATATTTCCATCTCTTAAATCGGGAAAACAAGTCATCTTATTGAATTTTTAAGGGAAAAAAGAAGAGAGGGGAAAAAACTGGCGATATCAAACTCCCTCTATCCACCGCCAGTTTCTCATGATCTGCGTATAAAAATGTCTCCGTGTTTTTATTTTAGGGGCACAGGCCGTGCATTGGTAGCTATCATTTCTTACATTGTCTCACGCGAACTTAAATAAAGTTGCCTTATGGTACGCCTAAGTCGCTGAAATAAAAGGAATCCCTTTAATTTCAATAATGTAAGATTTTAAGCAGTGAAGGGCCGATAGCTAGGGGCTGTAGGCCTTTTGACCAGCCAAAACAGAAGTAATTTTGCTTGAGTATTTCTTGAGGAGAGGGGAGTTTTTTAGCTTTAATTCTTCTGTTGTTTCCCTAATGGCCGTAAGAGATTTGATAACATCCCCGACCATTATCTTTTTAAAGATACCAGCGGCAAAGGATTTAGGGGATACCAGGCTCACATAGGTCATGAGGGTGTATTTTGGATTTTGAGGATGAGGAGTAAAGGTCGCGCTTCCTTGGACATTATCAGCGCTATCACTTTCAATCATATACCAGCGCACTTTGTAGACGCCTTCTTTAGGTTGAGTAAGCTCATGACCATGAATGTATTGGCTATTGGATAGAGGCCAGGGCATTTCAAGGGTGTAGGCGACACGAGTGTCATTCGCTTCTTTGTCCACCTTCTCGGCGATGACCTTAGACTTAATAAGGCCCGGGATATAGTTGATTTGATAATCATAGGCCGCAAAGATGGCAGCGCTCTCAAGAGGACTCGCCTTTATCAAAACCTTGGCCGTCAGCTCAGGCCATACCTCTCCCTCAATCTCTCGGGCCACGGGCTTGATCTCGCTTCCTGAAAGCTTGTCTGATGCGCTCTGGACACTAAGAGAAGTAAACCCTGTAAAAATCGCCATGAGTACTATGGAGAATGGTAGATAAGCCTTCGGTTTCATTTACAAACTCGCTTTTTTTTTATAACTTTCCGCACTATAAACGATCACACATGCTTTGACAGCGAATATGTAAGGAATTCTTATGGCGAAGTCCCAAGAATCAATAAGACTCTTTGAAAACCCTCTTTTGGAAGCAATGACCCATGTTCATCCGATCATTCCTCTCGTGATGTGGGGACCCTTTACGGTTTGGCTCTTTTATCGCGCTCTTATTCTTAAGAATGTTGGTGCAGCGGATATGGCACTCTATGCTTTTCTCGGCCTCTTTGTTTGGACTATCACTGAGTATGTTGTTCACCGTTTTCTCTTTCACTTTCCAGCGAAGAGTCGATTTGGAAAGTATCTCATCTTTCTCTTTCATGGCATTCATCATGATCAACCAGATGACCCAACTCGCTTAGTAATGCCTCCAGTTCCAGCTGTTATTTTAATGGCGATGTTCTTTGGACTTTTTAGCCTCGTCATTCCTGAAAACTTCATTGAAGCCTTCATGGCCTGGTTTGTTATTGGCTACCTTATTTATGATTATATTCACTATGCCACTCACCACTTTCCCATGAAATCAAAGGTGGGACGATACCTGAGAAAATACCACCTTCGTCATCACCATGCGAAGGAAGAGAGTAAGTATGGTGTGAGTAATCCTATGTGGGACTATATCCTAGGAACCGTGACGGGTCCTAAGAAGGACATTAAGTAAGTCATGACGATGAAGAAAGTTATCCTCATTTTTCTTTTCCTAGCTGCTTCTGTGAATTCAACTTATGCCCAAGGGGAAGAAGGTAAGCTCGATTCATCCGTAGTTTGGAGTGACACCAAAGATGCTTTTCGTCTGCTCTTTGAGGGGAGTTATCAGCAGTTCACCACCGTCAATAATCTCTATCACGCGGCCTGGGGAGTGCCTCTTAATTGGTATGCCTTTGAGCATGATGAACGCATTCAAAGCCGTTACGGGGGCACAGAGATCGCTAATATTGTGGATAATGTTGGTGACCTTGGGGTTATTTTTAATTTCCCTGTTCTTCATGCGGGCTTTTATTACTATGGAAAAAAGACGGGAAATAACCATCATGTGCAATTTGCTAAAGAGTACTTTGCGGCCATGTACCTTGCCTTAGCTGAGTCTGGTCTTTTGAGCTATATCGATATTCATGAGAGACCCATCACAACGGACAATTCTTTTTGGGAAGAAGAGTTTAGGGGGAAATCAAGTTGGCCAAGTGGTCATGTTATTCCCTATATGACTCTCTTTTTTAAGACACTTCAATTCTATGGACCGAAGTGGGCTGCTGTTCCCCTTGTTCTTACGGTCTTTTCCTCGATGCAAAGAATACAGGATCAAAAACATTGGTTTTCAGATATCACGGGTTCACTTCTTCTTTCGGCTTGGGCCTCTGAAGGGGTTAGAAAGGCCGCAGGATATGATAAGAATCATCCCTTTTATAAGTGGGTCTTTGAGCATGATGCCCAAATAGGATTTCTACGCTTCAAAGGAGCGTTGGGGCCAAGGGTTTCTTGGAGATTTTAACCTAAGGGCTTAGAATAATCTTATGATGAAGATTATCTATGTCGGTCAGGACCTCTCTTATTTTAATACCATTCAAAATCAGTTTGCTGAGGTGGCCAAGGATGAAGAAGTTGAGTTTCAAGTCCTTTGGACAGAGGACTGGGATCGCTTTCATCAGTTGAGTGCGAATATTGTCGACGAGCTTCCTAATATTGTTTTTCTTGATTACAGCTCCCACCCTCAAAAGGTGATGACACTCGCGCGGGCTTTGCCGCGCTTATTTAAAAAGGGGCCAACCATCATTGGCCTGTGGGATGCTCATGCAACGGAAGCGCTCCTTCTTGAAAGTTTAACCCTTGGAGTGCCTTTTACTCACTTTAAAAGTCCAGAAGTTCATGATGTGATTCAGCAGGCACTCTTTCTACATAGAGGAGGGGAATTTCCTGAAGGAGCCTTTGCGAAAGCTGAAATTATGAAAAGCCCAGTCACAATTGAAGCTTCTAGTCTTTTTCGCGTGGGTTTTATGACGGAAGATTACATCCATGTGGAGCATAACTTCTTACCCCCGGAAAATGAGTTCACACTCAAGCATTCCCTAAAGGGCTTTCCTGTCACAGAATTTAAGGTCCTTCGAAGAATTGATCGCAATTTCTATTATCACAAAGAATACTGCTCTGATTACGGTTACGTTCATCTTTCAGAGAGTAAGAAAATCAATATTGATGATTATAAGAGTAAAGGCCCAATGGCCTTAAAGAAAGCTCAATATCAAGTGATTGAACAGCAAGAGCGAATTGAGCGCAGTAAAAAAGGTGTTGCGACTTTCATAGAAAAAAGCACCACACGTAACACCCCAAAGAGAACTCGCCTACTTGTCATTGATGAAGAGCTTGAAATCGTAAAGCAAGCTCCTAAACCCTTAGACGATTATCCTTACTCCATTCGTTTCTATCGTACACTTGAGTGTCATGAAAATATCATCTCAAGAATTCTTCCTGGGATCGTAGTTTATCAATGCCCAAAGGACTCCAGTGGTGAATTAGAAGCTCTGGTTAAAGCAGTTAAAGAAGAGAAGGGACTCTCATCTTTTATCTTCGTCTTTAGAACGCCTTATTCAAGTGAAGACTTGCAAAAGAAGTATGACTATGACCACTTGATGGCCTGGAATAACGCCTTTGATTTTGAGCAAATGCTTGGGTTTTGTGAGACTTACCAAAAAAAATTGGGAAGAGAAAAAAGTCATGATCAAGAGAGCTCTTATCACAATAAAGAGAAACGTTTCTATGTGGCCAAGGATTCCATCGAAAGCTTTTTAGAGTATCACTTTAAAATAGAGCTTCGCTCTGTTTGTGAAGCCTGGAGTTTGTTTGAGAGTCGAGAAGACTTCGCTCTTTGGTCCCAGATTAGAGTTAAAGAGCCGGTTTCCTTTGCTTTGACAATTATAGAAAAAGAGCCGACCCAAGATGGTTTTGTCTATCGAGGAATCATTCACGGGATTGGAGAAGCTGAACGAGCTGGTATCAGAAGGGCCGTTAACTCCTATATCTTTAGGGAGATTGAGAGTGAGAAATATACCGAAGAGCCTTAGAGCCAGCCTCTTTTTTGGTAGTCTTCAATGGTAATTTCTACGGTCCTGTCGAGGTCATAATCATAGACCATATCAAGTTCTTGAAGGGACTTTGCCCCATCACATGTCCAGGCCATTGGTGCAAGTTCATTGATTTTATCAGGAGTTAAGCGCATATCATGCTTCTTTACTTTGTAAGCAGCATTTAAGAGGGACGCTAGTGCTTTAACAACGGGAAAGGGAATGGGAAGGCCTACCGTTTTAACGTTGAGACCTTTTTCCATGGAGTTGATAATTTCTGCAAATGTATAGTGACGAGGAAAACTAGGATAATAAGAGGTGATTTTCTCGAGTTCCTCACTCTTCTTAATAACATTTGTGATCAGGGTCACCAAATCAAAGATACAAACAATACTATAAGTTTTTTGAGGGCCCTTAAGTCCTGTATTAAGAATAACGCGACCTTTGACCATCTTAAAGACATCGAGAACAGCGGGATCACGAGGCCCAATAACCATTGGAGGTCTGATAATGGTAAGCTTCATTTCAGGAGCAAGATGAGCGCTGATATACTCTTCAGCTTTGAGCTTAGAGCGCCCATAGGCACTTACAGGTCGTGGTGGGTCCTCTTCCTTTAAGGGATGAGAAGATGCGGGACCAGCAGCGGCGAGGCTTGAAATAAAGATAAAGTGAAGTCTTGGAAATCTTTCTTTAAGAAGTTCAAAAAGGGTGATTGTTGCTTGGGTGTTGGTCTTTTCAAAAACCTGAGTTTCAAATGAATGAACGACACCAGCAGTGTGAACAAAATGGGTAAGATCCTCAGGAAGATTGTTGACCCAGTCCTTAAGAGAAGAATCACTAAGATCACCAAGAACAGGGGCACCGGGAAGATTAAAACTCTGCCACTTTTTTTCACTTCTCGCTAATCCAAGAGTATTGAAGCCTTCTTTGAGGAGGTTTTCATAGAGATGACTTCCCACGAAGCCAGTAGCACCTGTGATAAAAATGGACTTTGTCATGAGAGGTTCTTTTCGTAGATTCGGTAGGTCTTATAGGCATCAAAGCCCATGCGAATAAGAGGCTTATTCATTTCGATATTATCTTCTAAAATCCAACTCGCTTCACAACTTTTATAAAGACCTGTCTCTTCAGCATTGAGCTGACACTTGCGATAGAGAAGAGTTTCGAGACCAATTTTTCTAAACTTCTTTTTAACTCCCATCGTGGGAACACGCATGCGGCTGACGCGCTTTTTAAAGGTAAGGAGTTTAAAGAGACCTGTGGGAAGAAGACTTCCACTCGGGATTGTTTTAAAAACTTGATTAAGGTCTGCAAGACCCACGATAAAACCAGCGGGCTCCCCATCAACCTCAGCAAAGACAACAAGTCTTTCATCAACGATAGTCTTTAAGTCCTTAGCCGTATGGCGAAACTCTTTTTCCGTCATGGGGACAAAACCCCAGTTCTTTTCCCAAGCATCATTGTAAATCTCAAGCATGCGATCAACTTCACCTTTGAAGTCGGCTTTATTGAGATAGCGATAGGTGATACGATTTTTCTTTTCAGCCCGCTCAGCGATTTTAACAATTACATCTGGCATCGTTACCGGATAATCGACTTCATAGGCTAAGAGGTCTTTTGCTTTAGTGTAACCATTTTCCTCAAGGTGTTTCATATAGTATTGAGGATTATAGGTCATCATGATTTGAGGAGGATCATCAAAGCCTTTTACCAACAGCCCTGCCTCGTAATTAGAGCTAAGGTTAAAGGGTCCCATAATACTATTAAGACCTTGAGCCTGACACCACTTTTCTGCTGCCTTAAAGAGCTCTTTTGATACTTCAACTGATTTTATCGCCTCGTAAAAACCAAAGAAGCCAACTTTTGTGTCGTGAAATTGATTATAAGCTTTGGGGTTGATGGCCATCAGCCTACCGACAACTTGCTTGTCTTGCCAAGCTAAGAACATTTGAGTGTCAGCAGTTTCGTAAAAGGGGTGCTTAGGATTGAGCTGATCCTTAACGGCCATTTTTAAGGGGGGGACCCAATTCGGGTCGTTCTTATAAATAGACCATGGCAGATTAACAAAGCACTTCTTTTCGCGTGACTCTCTTACTGGCTTAACTGTGATTTTTTCCATCAATAACTCCTAAGACTGTTCTTAGTGGAGAGTCGCTGGAATATCAAATTCTTTCTTGGCCATATTGAGAACTTCAAGAACCTTAGTGAGTTCCGCGCTAGAGTGGCTTGCCATGTAACTTGTCCTAATGAGGGCCTCTCCCTTTGGTACGGCCGGAGGAAGAACAGGTGTAGCGAAGACACCATTGTCTTTAAGAAAGTTTGTGACCATTAAGGCCTTCATTTCATCCCCAATGAAAATTGGAATAATCGGTGTTTGAGAATTATAAGTATAGAATCCAATTTCTTTGAATCCATTTCTCATCATCGCTACATTATTCCAAAGGCGCTCATGAAGAGTATTGTCTTCTTCAATGACATCAAGGCAAGCCGCAACGGTGGCAACAGCTGAAGGGGCCATCGAAGCGGAGAACATAAAACTTCTGGCCGTGTGCTTAATGTAATCGATCATATCGGCACTACCAGTTACGACACCACCAATGGAAGCGAAGGACTTAGAAAAGGTCCCCATATTGAGGGCAACACGATCGACGATATCAAAGTGATCAAGTGTTCCACTTCCTTTCTTACCCATGACGCCGATACCGTGAGCATCATCGTTATAGATATGGGCGCCATACTTTTCAGCAAGCTCAACAACCTCAGGAAGGAGAGCAAGTTCACCCGTCATCGAGAAAACACCGTCCGTAACAATCCAAACGTTGTTAAAGCGGTTAACGTTTTCAGCAAGAACCTGCTCAAGAGATTCCATATTATTGTGCTTGTATTTAAAAGTTGGACCGAGAGCGAGGCGTGAAGAATCAATGAGAGATGCATGATTTTCAGAATCAAAAATAAGGCAGTCTTTAGGACCGCAGATGGCACTGATACTACCTAGGTTTGTTTGCATACCAGTCGAAAAGACGAGGGCCTTCTCATGACCGACATAAGTTGCGAGGCGATCTTCAAGCTCTTCATGAATGGAGAGGTTTCCATTGAGAAAGCGTGAGCCTGTACAACCTGTGCCGTATTTTTCAATGGCCTTGATGGCCGATTCGACAACATGGGGATGGTGGGTGAGCCCGAGGTAGTTATTAGAGCCGATCATAATTTGATCGATGCCATCAACTTGAACGACAGTTCCCTCAGAATCTTCAATGGAGCGAAAGAAAGGGTAGAGGTTATTCGCGCGCAAAAGGTTAGCCTTTTGGATCATTTTATAACCACGCATTGACTCGATATTCATATTGTCTCACTTGTCTTTATTCGGTCTTTTTAATTTTGAGAATTGTGCGGAGTAACATACCCATTGGAGCGATGCACGTCAAAGAATAAGTCCTCGTTATGTAAAAGCTACTTCTTTTGAGGCTGGCCTACTAGTCTTTGTCTAAGGTTTTGAAAGTATTGAGAGTAAGAGGAAATTATTTAGCGTTGAGCTTTTTCTCGAGCATTTTCTTTCGCATCTCTTCAGCGCGGGCTTCACCATTGATGGCCTTGAACATCTCTTCTTCAGTGTCGTCGCTGATATCCTCAAAAGCGACACCAACTTTCACTTCATCGGTGACATTTCCTTCGATATCTTTAACAGGCCAAGAGCCTGCTACTTTAACGGTGGGAATATCGAATTTCGCATTATTGAGACCAAGCTTACAGTCTTTAAAAACAGTGCCCTTTTGATAACGCTCTTCATCCTCTTTATTGATGATAAAAGCTGTTCCCCCGGCACTAATGTCAAGGCCGTTGTGAAGGGTATCTTCATCAATACGAAATTGAATTCTAATGTGCTGACTCGCCATTAAACGATAGTTTTGGCGTTGAAGGGTTTTAAAGACACTTCTATTGAGAAGGAATTGGTATTCCTTGGTCTCTTCATTTTGAGTAAAGATTGTAGTTGTAAAGAACTGAAACTTACCGCTGCCAATTTTGATGAAAATATCTTTATCAACGAGTTTAGAAGAGGAGAGTTTTGAGAGAAAACCACCCGCGCTTTCAAGGGTGACTTGGTACTTATCTGCGGCAAAGGAGTTGATGGTGTATTTCTCAACATCTTTGTCACTCTTACCTTGCTCCCAGGCAAGGACTTCAATCTTCTCTTGAATGGCCTTATTGCAAATCTCGGCGTATTCAGCGGGGTCTACCTCTGCAAAATAATGCTTCTTATTTGGGTCTTGTTTAAGCTTAACCATAAGTCCTTAAAATAACAGTCTTTAACCATTTTAATCAAAATTCGCTTAGACACAAAGTGTAAATTAATTCCCCTATGAGAAATCAAACTGAGGGATTACCGAAAGGAAGAGGCTAAAAAACTGACAAATAAGGGCAGTTTTGGCACATTATGGGCACACTAAAAATGCCTATGAGAGGACTTATGTTAAAAACAGAAACACCAAAAACGATCCATTTATCAGATTACCGACCTCATCCTTTTTCCATTGAAAAGGTGCACCTTACCTTTCATCTCGATACGAATAAAACAAAAGTTATTTCCAAACTTACCATCAATAGAAACCCAGAAGGGGACGCCTCGATTAGTGACCTCGTTCTCAACGGTGAGGAGCTGACTTTCTTAAGTGCTACGATCAACGACAAAGTTCTCACAAGTGAAGACTATAGTGTCGCTGAGGAGTCTCTGACTCTTAAGAACGTACCAGACTCCTTCACCCTGACAATTGAAAATGAAATTAATCCTGAAGCGAATAAAGCGCTTGATGGTCTCTATAAATCCGGTCCCATCTTCTGCACGCAAAATGAGCCAGAAGGTTTTAGAAGAATCACTTATTACTTGGATCGTCCCGATGTGATGGCCAAGTTCACGACGAAGATCATTGCAGATGAAACTCAGTATCCAGTCCTTCTCAGCAACGGTAACCCCATAGGAGAGGGGAAGCTTGATGGTGGACTTCATTGGGTTGAGTGGGAAGACCCCTTTGTGAAGCCTTGCTACCTCTATGCCCTCGTCGCGGGTGACTTAGGTCTTGTTCAGGATTCTTACACTACCATGAGTGGGCGTAAGATTGATCTTCGCATCTACTGTGACAAAGGAAATGAATCACGCTGTGATCACGCTATGGAGTCTTTAAAGAAATCCATGAAGTGGGATGAAGAGACCTTTGGCCTTGAATACGATCTTGATATTTATATGATTGTGGCCGTGGACTCATTTAATATGGGGGCGATGGAGAATAAGGGTCTTAATATCTTTAACTCTGTGTATGTTCTTGCGAACGAAGAAACGGCAACGGACCAAAACTTCCTCGGTATTGAATCCGTTGTAGGTCATGAATATTTTCACAATTGGACTGGAAATAGAATTACCTGCCGTGATTGGTTTCAGCTTACCCTTAAAGAAGGTTTGACAGTCTATCGTGACCAAGAATTTTCAAGTGACCTTAACTCTCGCACCGTTCAACGTATTCAAGATGTGGAGCGCTTAAGAACGATGCAATTTGTGGAAGACGCTGGTCCAACGGCCCACCCTATAAAGCCCTCTTCTTATATTGAAATTAATAACTTCTACACGGCGACGATTTATGAAAAAGGTGCTGAAGTTATTCGTATGGTAAGAACCATGCTTGGAGTGGATGGCTTTAGAAAGGGAATGGATAAATACTTTGAACTCTTTGACGGTCAGGCCGTGACAACAGAAGACTTTCTCCATGCCATGAGTGTGGCCAATGATAATTTTGATTTTGAGCAATTTAAAAACTGGTACACCCAAGCGGGAACTCCAGAAGTTAATATCAGCACAGAGTATGACGAAACTCAAAAAACCTATACTCTCAGAATTAAGCAAAGCTGTGCTCCAAGTCCGGGGCAGAATGAGAAGAAGCCTTACCATTTTCCAGTGAGTATTGGTCTTCTCAATTCTAAAGGGGAGGATATGCATGCTGAAGTTTTACATGTGAGAAAAGAGAGTGAGGAATTCACTTTTAAGAATATTGAAGAGAAACCGGTTCTAAGTTTTAACCGTGGCTTTACCGCACCAGTTCGTGTGAATGCTGACTTTAGTCTAAGTGAACTCTTCTTTTTGATGGCAAATGATAGTGATCTCTTTAATCGTTATGAAGCTTCTCAATTAGCGGGTGAAAAAATGATTGCTCGCCTTAGAGAGCAAAGAGAAAAAGGTGAAGACTTCAGTCTCGATGCTGGTTATCTCGATGCCTTTGGATCTCTCATTAAGGAGCGCACTCTTGATCCAGCAGTAAAAGAAATGCTCTTAGGTGTACCAGGACTAGCGCTTCTTGCTCAGAGCTTTAAGCCTATTGATTACTTGGCGCTCAATGAAATGAGAGGTTTTATCCTTAAGACTGTCGCGACCACTTTCAAGAGTGATTTAATGGCAATTTATAAGGAAAATGCAACTAGCGGGGCTTACAGCCTTGACCCTCTTTCAATTGGTAAGAGGGCCCTTCGCACAAAGACTCTTCGTATTCTTGCCTCTTTAAAAGATGATTCTGAAGTAGAGGAACTTGCAAAAAATCATTTTGAGCAGGCCACTAATATGACTGAAAAGAGCGCAGGTTTAGCCGTTCTTTCGAGTTTAGGGGGCGAGGCGTTTAAGAAGGCCTCTGACTCTTTCTATGCAAAGTGGAAAGATGACACTCTTGTTATTCAAAAGTGGCTCGTTATCAATTCTAGTGCCTCCACTGATGAGACCTTTGACTTAGTTCAAGAGCTTGAAAAGAGCGATGTCTATGATGCCAATGTTCCTAACCTTGTGCGTTCGCTTTGGGGAGGCTTTAGTCGCAACTTCGTTCAATTTCACCATGCTACCGGTAGGGGCTATAAGCTAATGGCGGATAAGGTTCTTGAAATGGATGGAATTAATCCTCAAGTTGCGTCTCGACTCGCGTCTGCTTTTAAAGACTACAAGAAACTTGTTTCAAGTCAGCAGGAGTTGATGAAACCACAGCTTGAGCGCATCCTGGCAAAAGATGACCTCTCAAAGAATGTCTTTGAGATTGTCTCTAAAATTCAAGGCTAACTAAAAAAGCATTGAGTAATTGGCGATCGGTGTGATCGCCTTTACTCGAAGTGGATAGGGGATGAAGGGAGCAAGGGTCTTTCCAAGCTCGATATCACTGGCGCTGAGACCGTTAAAGATAAAACTGCTCTCTTCACCATCTTCAATGACTGCCTCAATACAGGGGTGAGTGTGAGTGATTTCAATTTCTTCAACAACTAAACCTTTCTTACGTGCACTAAAGCAAAGCTCTGTGATTTGAGAGCGTAAGTTCTTAAGGCTATCTCCCCGATAGGGGCCACCATGGTGAAGCTTTGAGGAGAATTCTTCTTTTTGAGAATTGACCACGCGAATTTGCGTGACCTCATGAGGATACCAATCAAGCCAGCTAGCTTTGAGAAGCCTTTTTTCAATCCTTTTATTTTCTTTGATGATCTGTCTGTTGAAGTAATGGGTGTTCTTTTGAATGTAAGTAAGGGCCTCAAAGTTGAGCTGCTTTATAGTAGCGCCATCTTTGAATTTTAATTGGGTGTCTCGGTAAAATTTAAGGCGAAGGGCCAGGCTGGGCTTAACTCCACGCCACTTTAGAAAGAGCTTCTTCCAAAAGGGGGCTTTACTAAGATGAGCGGGAATTGTGAAAAGATCATAGAAGAGATCGCGAACCATATGTCCTCCTGTCTCTCTATCGACAGGAGGGCACTGGTTTTAAAACATGATGGGCTTTTTAATTAAGGAGGGATTTTCCTTCCGCTTTAAGATCCTTGATCGCTTGAATAATTCTCTCGGTCATATTCTTCTCTGCGGCCTTCATATACCCGCGCGGATCGTAGTGCTTCTTTGAGCCTACTTCGCCTTCTACCTTAAGGACTTGGTCATAATTTTTAAACATATGATCCACGATAGGGCGGGTATAGGCGTATTGGGTGTCAGTATCAATATTCATTTTGATGACACCGTAGCCGAGGGTTTCATGAATTTCAGAAAGTTCTGATCCAGAACCTCCATGAAAGACCAGCCAGTGGCGGTGATCTTCACCAAGCTCTGAAACCACGGCCTCTTGACCATTCTTAAGAATATCTGGGCGTAGCTTAACATTTCCTGGCTTATAAACTCCGTGGACATTGCCAAAGGTCGCCGCGTACATAAAGGGTCCGATAGGGCGAAGAGTTTTCGCGACCTCTACCATTTCTTCGGGGGTGGTGTAGAGTTTGTCAGCAGGTGCGTCTTCATTATTAACGCCATCTTCTTCACCACCAACAATACCTGTTTCAATTTCTAGGATAACCCCTAATTTCTGGCAGCGCTCGTGAAGTTCCTTACTTGTTTTGAGGTTCTCTTCAAGAGGGAGAACTGAGCCATCAAACATATGGGAATTAAAAAGAGGCTTTTCACCTTTAGAGACTCTTTTTTCAGATTCTTCTAAAAGAGGGTGAAGGAAGCTCTCCACGTGCTCGGGATGACAGTGGTCGGTGTGAAGGGCAATGAGAATATTGTATTTTTCAGCGACTAAATGAATATGTTGGGCCAATGAGATCGCCCCAATCGCCATGTCATTAATACCTTGGCCTGAAGCAAATTTACCGCCGCCAGTTGAAACCTGGATGATTCCATCTGATTTCATGTCGGCAAAGGCCTTAATCGCGGCATTGGCCGTGGACGTTGAGGTTACATTGATGGCCGCAAAGGCATAGCCACCCTGGCGGGCGCGGTTAAGCATGTCGCAGTACTGATCATAATTGGCTACGGGCATTTCCAAATCCTTCGTTTTTGAAATAAGTCTTATTGGCACATATTACACATAATATCAGAGGCTTATCAATGCGCGTGACCACACGAGTGGGCACTTTTCTGAGATATCCCTAGAAGGTGTAGGGGCAAATATTGCCTAAGGCATTAATTTTACTTGGTTAATAAACAAGTCCTAAGATTCTCAAAAATTCGGTCGATAATAAGAGTGTATGAAAACACGTAATTTGACATTGCTCACATTCTTATTACTCCTCTTAACATCCTGTATGCCGGATTCCTTCACGAAGTTTAAAGAAGATCCGCCAAAGAAGGAAAGCGCGGGTGGCGCAACCACTGCTGGTGGCAGTGACGGCACAACGGCGGGTTCC
>CATLOT010000036.1 GCA_950054155.1 uncultured Bacteriovoracaceae bacterium | reverse complement strand
ATTTTCTTTTGGTCGGAGGGGCGGCGATAGATCCCTCTTTTAATAAGATGAGTGCTTGTTTGACAGTGCGGACACATAGGGGTGCTTCCTTGTTAAGTGAAGCACCTTTTTTAGGTGATATGTTCTGGAATTTATTTAAGAAAGCTTGGGTATTGCTATCGTGAACTCCAACTGAGGGGGTCAGTTTTCGAAGTTCAACCTTTGGATGAAGTCGGATTGACTTGAAACAGCACCAAGAGCAGTCTCCTTATCAATAATACGGTTCTCAAAAAGCCAAAGAATATGTTGATCAAAAGACTGAGACCCATTCCCCCCAGGACCAAACCCTTCCTCAACAATATCAACAATACGCTCAAGAGGTTCATCACCCTCAATACACTCCTTAATACCAGGAGTCGTAACCATAATTTCCTGAGCAATAACAACTCCCTTTCCATCAGCACGCTTAAGCATACGTTGGGAGATGGTGGAGTGAAGGTTAACGGAGAGACGCTTTCGAACGTCTTTTTGTTCTTCAGGAGGGAACATGGATATGATGCGGCCAATGGTGGCGACAGCATTGGTGGTGTGAACAGTAGAGAAAACGGTGTGACCGGTTTCGGCTGCTTTGAGAGCAATTTGTACCGTTTCAGGATCTCGCATCTCACCGATCAGGATGACATCCGGGTCCTGGCGAAGGGCTCCCCGTAGGGCGATATTGAAGTCTTCTGTATCTTTACCAACTTCTCTTTGGGTGAGGCGAGACTTCTTTTGTGGGTGGAGGTATTCCACGGGGTCTTCGACGGTGACGATGTGACAGCTTTTAGTGTCATTGATGTGGTCAATCATTGAAGCTAGAGTTGTTGATTTCCCTGAACCAGTAGGACCTGTGACGAGAATGAGGCCTCTTTTCATCTCAGCGATTTTTTTGAGGATAGAGGGGAGACCGAGGTCTGCGATTGTAGGAATCTTGGCGTTTACAATACGCATGATGATTCCGATCTTTCCATCATAGCGAAGGAAGTTGTATCGGATTCGGCATAAACCTTTAATGGCGAAGCCACCGTCAAACTCTTTTAGGGTTGGAAGTCTTTCGATGAGATCCTTCTTTTGGAGAACCATCTTAGCGATTTCTTTCATATCCTCTGGTGTGAACTCTTTTGTTTGAATAGGGACGAGTTCACCACGAATTCGCAAGCACGGCTTCTCTTCTGTGCGGATATGGATATCTGAGGCGCCGTGATCAACGGCGACTTTGACGAGGCTGACTAAGTTTTGTTTTGTAAATGCCATAAAGTTATTTTACACCGCTAAAGTCATACAACACAAGCGACAGTGGCTAGGAGGCATCAAAAAAGGTATATTAGAAGGGAATGAAAAAGATTTTAATCATCCGACTTTCTAGCTTTGGCGATATTGTTCAGACCAAAGCCCTTCTTAAACCTCTCAAGGAAGGACTTCCTGGTTGTGAGGTGAGTTGGCTGGTAAGAAAAGACCTTGAAGGGACTCTTAAAGGGGATGATCTTATTGATCAGGTGATCACCTTTGATCGGTCAGAGGGACTTGGCGGATTAATTCGGCTAGCTTTTAGTCTGCGAAATCAATTTGATATTATCTATGATGCGCATAATAACACGCGCTCAGGAATCTTGCGTAAGATCACTTGTTCTTTTACACGGACGAACCTGGTTATCAGATCAAAGGAGCGCTGGAAGAGGTTCCTTCTCTTTACCTTTGGGATTAATAAGTTCCCACAGCCCTATAAAGCAATGGTCTCTTATTGGAAACCGCTTCAAAGCGCCTTAAAACTAGAGGGAGAACTTAGGCCTAGGCCTTGGCCCGTGGCCCTTAGTGAAGAGATGAGTGCCACTATTAGAGGGAGAGTTGTACTTGTGCCCTCTGCTGCGTGGCCAAAGAAAACTTGGCCACTGGAGCATTTTAAGAGTCTCGTCACTCTATTGCCTGAGCATCAATTTCTTATTCTCGGGGGACCTGAAGATCAATTTTGTGAAGAAATTAAAGAAGTGGCGCCAGAAAGAGTTGAGAACTTTGCGGGACAGTTAAGTCTAGCTGAGAGCTGCTCCGTTGCGGCCCATGCAGACTTTATCGTGACGGCTGACACTGGACTGCAACAGGTTGCTGACTTTTCAGGAGTTCAAGGTGTGAGCCTAATGGGGCCAACAGCATTTGGCTTTACGACCATGGGAGGCTTAAGGACTTTTGAGGTCGATCTTCCTTGTCGACCTTGTTCTAAAGACGGAAGCGGTCCCTGCTCTCGTAAAGTTTATCAAGAGTGTATGGTCTCTCTTACGCCCGAAAGCGTTGCTAAAGAAATCAAAGAGAAAATGAATTAAGCTTCTTTAGCCTTCCTCATTTGAGATTTTCTCTGTTGCCACAAGAGGTGAGAGATATAGGGTCTTCTCGTTTCACCTGTTACAACCATAAGAAGTTTTGTGATCT
This sequence comes from uncultured Bacteriovoracaceae bacterium, assembly GCA_950054155.1. Taxonomy (GTDB): domain Bacteria; phylum Bdellovibrionota; class Bacteriovoracia; order Bacteriovoracales; family Bacteriovoracaceae. The sequence goes on along the minus strand of CATLOT010000036.1, from coordinate 30,368 downwards.
TGAGGTTTTGAGGGTCACTAAAGAGCAGAATAAGCATCTCACGAATAAAGTTCGTTGATAGGGTGACGTAGTTGTCTGTTCCCACTCCGAGACGAACCCCTTTTTTCTCCCACCAGCTAAAGGGGTGATCTTTGATGTCGGGAAATGAATTAGTGAGTTTTATATTACTCGTTGGAAGGGCAACAAGGGAAACTTTCTTGTTAATCATTCGATTGAGAATATCGTGTTGATAGTGCTCAATCTCTCTAGCGGTATGAAACTTAGTTTTGATGAAAATAATCTCTTCGTCTTCTGTGAGAGGAACGCCAGAGATGAGTTTGTCTCGGACCTGAGGGACTCGCCACTCCATATCCATTAATTCTCTAAACTCTGTGCTTTCAGGATCAATAGGGGTTTTCGCTTTATTCTTTTCGAGAATTCTTTGAAAGAGGCGGTGAAAATAATAATTGGGATTTATACCAAGGCTTAGCCCGTGCTCAAGGGTGTCGATGTGCCAAATATTCATGGAATTATCAACAGATTGAACACCTTTTCGAAGCGTCTTCCATGTTTCGCCGTGGTGAGAGCGAATTTTAAAGCCATTGTATTGCAGGCGTCTAAGGCCTGCTTTCATTTGCTTAAAATGCTTCTTGCGATAGAGTTCCTTCTCGTCACCAACCGTATCAATCTCAACAAGATAGTTTTTAAGTTCAGGATTTCTTTCGATAATACCAAGGAGTTTCTTCACTTGATCGAGGAAGTGATCTTCTTTGCTTTCAAAGTTCTCTTGGTCAAAGAATTCGGCTTCTTTCCTAAAACTTGGAGAAAGAATGAAGTCAAAGTCGGGATGATCTTTTTGAAACTTCTTGAAACCATCGTAGAGCCCGAAGACCACATCTTCTTCGGTGATATTTTCCATGCCAGGAATTTGCTCAGACTTCTTAGTGGTCATTCTGTTGAGGGTAAACTTCAATCTAATGTGACCAACGTTATATTCTTCGTAAAGCTCTTTTGCCATATGAAAGGCAGCTTCCTCATGGGCCTTTCTGTCTACGAGGACGAGCTTTGGAAGATAGAGAATTCTAAGATAGGTCATAAACTGTTCGCCATCTTGGAGGCGAATGAGTTTATCGACATCTTCAACACTGGTGATAGGCCAGGCTTCATCGCCATAGACTTCACAGATTTTTTCTTTGTAAATCTCACTGTGAGGGCCTTCAATAAGAACTTTTAGGCGCGGATAAATAAAGTCGGCAGTAAGCGAGCCTGTTAGATGAATATGCTCTTCTCTGAATTTTAAGGGAAAGCTTTTAAAGAAATCAAAAAAGGCGTCAGAGACACAGTGGCCAAGAAGGGTGTCGATATCAACTTCATCTTGGTGAAAGCCTGCGAGAAGGCGTTTAAATTCTTGGACTTGTTTGATAACGAGCGGGCTATCTTTTACTTTTGGCGAATAGGCCATGAGTTCAAGAGTATCATCGAGATTGATACCGTTTGTTTCACTGGCAATCGCCAAAAGTTCGCGGGCGAGGTCATCTACAACTTGTTTCTTTTGGGGCATTTGAGTTCCTAGGATTTGTTCTTTTCCTTTATTAATATATCATATGCCCTTTTGATTTGAGTAAAATTTTCCGTTGCAATTCCTTCGAATTCAGAGGGAATGCCCTTTGCTTTAAGGGTGTCTGGGTGTTTGAGTTGGGCCAATTTCTTATAGCGACTTTTTATTTGCTCTATTGTTGCCTTTGGCGATAATCCTAAGGATTTTGAGGCACTGATAAGATCTTTATCGCTCTTAAGAGGAGGAAGAGGGGATAGCGCATGAAAAACCTCGGCCTTTTCTCTTAATTCATTGAGAATAGTCGACTTATTCTTAAGAACACCAGGAGAAATAATGAGAAGAGAGAGGAGGTCTAAGTCTTTTATCGTAGGCACCTGGACTTGATTTGCTTTCGCGAGACTGGCGAGAGTTGTTTTGCCCTTTTTTCCCGCAAGGATAAGACATAGGCTTTTATCGAAGCTTATGGCACTCATCTGCCACCTCTTTGCGATTGTAGTGCGAAGGGTGCTACTCAAGAAAACTTCTTTTAAAAGAGTGAAGGTTTCAATCGCCAAATAAGTTTTATCAAGTCCTACCCACTTCGCTTGTGAGTCGAGAAAAGCTCCTCTTGCCAGAAGAAAGGTAAAGTGGCTGCTTGCACTAAAGCGATGGGAGTAGGTTTGAGAGAGTTTCTTTTCAAGGTCTTCAATTCCTTTGATATTTCCCCATTGAAGGGAGTCAAACATGGCAATCATTTTCTTGAGCTCTTCAAATCTTTTAGCCTCAGTTGTTGAGCGATTTGCTTTTTGAGAAAGCTCCTTGTACTCGGCCTGAACGATTTCTTCCGTTTCTCCTTTTCTTGAGGCGCCTCCTGTAAGTTCCATCTTTTCACCACCAATCATTCCGCCTCGGAGCATGGACTTTTTTTGAGAGATAAGAGCATCAAAATCAAGATCGCTATTCTTTTTCTTCTTGGTACCGAAAACCAGTTCCCAAAGTGTTTCTCCCACAAAGGGAGCAATGGCCTTGGCAACGACAAAGGTAACAACAATAAGGGCAATTATTTTAATGATTAACGACTTTTCAAGCATAGTTTTAGGTTATGATAAAGTGAGGTTTTTTCAAGTATAGGAGAAGTATGGTCCGCTGGACATTAGAAAAATTAGTTCTTCCGTTAAAAAGAGAGTGGAAGATTTCTCGAGGGTCAGTCTTTGAAAAGGAAAACTATATAGTCACCTATAGTGAAGGAAAGCTTAAAGGAAAGGGAGAAGTTGCCTTTATTACGAATGGAGATATTTCAAAAGAAGAGGTAGAGCAAGGTTTTAAGAACTTTGCAGATAATAAAGGATCTGACCTCAACGGGCTTGAGGACATTATGGCGAGAATTGAGGAGAGTGAGCTTCCTGCTAATCTGCGCTTTGGAATTGAATCAGCCTATGTTCATTTTTTGGCTCAACTTATGGAAGACACCCCTCAAAGAGTGCTTGGAGTAAGAGAGGTTACTAATATCGCAACCAGCTTTTCAATACCTCATATGGGTTGTGATGAAATTGAGGATTACTTTCAAAGTGAATCCTTACAGCGCTTCTTTTCTTTAAAAGTTAAAATTACAAGTGAGAATGATATCGATTATGTAAGGAAAATCGGCTCTCTCTTCTCAGGGCCCCTTCGCTTAGATGGAAATGAGTGCTTTTCAGACGCGCGAATCGCTGGTGAATTTTTAAAAGAAATAAGTGATCTCAATATAGAGCTCGTTGAGCAACCCATTTCCCATAGTCACTTTGATGAATGTTGCCGCTTAAGAGAGATGAGCTCGACCCTACTGATGGCCGATGAATCCCTTCAGGATGGACCCGTGATTGATGATTTTCAACGGGCTTTTCATGGGGTGAATATTAAGCTTCAAAAAGCGGGCGGCTACATAAAGGCCATGAATCAAATTCGCGAAGCACGTGCTCTGGGCTTTAAAACGATGCTCGGTTGTATGATTGAATCTAGTCTCGGGATTTCAAGTGCAATGGTCATTGGCCATGGAGTTGACTTCTATGATCTTGACGGTTTTCTCCATCTTAAGAAAGATCCTTTTGATCATGTTTTTCTAGAGAAGGGTCACTTGCTCTACAGCTATCATCATTAAAAGAAGAAACGAAATTCTATGTCGTAGCGAGAAAACTTAGGAGTGTTCATTCCTCCTAGAATTTGCTGGGCCGAAAGATTCATGGCAAAGGGGAGAAAGAAGTCGCCTGATTTATAAAGGGGGACTGTTGAAAAATGAGTGGCGAGACGAACCGACTGTTGAACAATCTCAGTGTCGGCTGCATGAACTTCATTTCCTAGCTGATGTGGTGATTGATAACTTGCCTGTCCAATATGATTGTAGAGAGCAGCGGCACTAAAACTGAGCCAACGGCGCCATTGATAATTGGTACTCAAAGTGAAGTCAAAAATATTCCCTAGTTTCTCTTCAAAGTTAGCTTTTTCTGAACCATAGGGATAGTCACGTGATTCTGGAATTCTCATGGTTCTATTATGGGCAAATTGATAGGTGTAGCGGGCGAAAGAATCAAAACTCCAACGCGTGTTGGGAATGGTGAGGCCACCCCCAAATTCAACGAAGAGATCTGTCTGTCCATCTCCAAAGGCGAAGTCCTGAAGAACATCAGGGTTATCTTGCCTTCCTGTTGGAAGGACAATTCCACCAGAGAGGGCCAATCCTGAATAGTCCCAATCGGTAAGGCGATAAATGGCACCTACTTCCACATCACCCATTCCTTTAGCTTGCCAATTTCCGAGGGGCTCATATCCAAGATAGTTGACGACAACAGATTGAACCACACCCTCATTGACATCAGGGAGGTTAGGAGCAACTTGAGAGATGACTTGGGCGGAACTATTATCACCACTCTTTCTCAGCTGATCGGCGACTTCAGCATAATTATTTCCCTTCGTTCTTTGGACATTGAGATCCACTCGAGCATCATAATAGGGGAAAGCACTATATATCGTGAGACGGTTATTGATGCCCCAAGCAAGACCGGCACCATTCACTTTGACCTGGGCCTGCCCCTTGGCCTGGTACTCCCCGAAAGTGAGTTGATCATAGGCTTCAGGTGAAATGGATTTGACTTGGTCAAAAGCTGCTTGAAAGGAGGTGTTAATCTCCGCGATTGTTTTGGCGTTGAGGTCGAGGCGGTAAAAGTACTGGCTCTCTTGCTTTTGGCGATCAAAGGCTGAGTTGATGGTGCTCGTTTGAACCTGCTTCATAACCACCATGCGGACACCCTTTGGAAGAGTGTCGTAATAAGCGGCCTGGGGCGCGGGAAGTCCCACCAGCAGGGCAAGAATGGAGGTCAATAAAAAGAGCATAGGGAAAAGTAACACAATGTCTGCGTTGCGGCATTTTAATATCGCGCGTAGCGTAATTTCTACTCGGGCCGTAGTTTTCTCAGTCAGATTCTGTTATTTTCACGCCACACTTTTAGATAAAATATTATTAATTTATGAAACTAATCAAAAAAACCACCATTTTTTGGGCACTTATGGCCGCTCTCTTGAGTTCCTGCGGAACCAAAGAGTTTATTGAGCCAAGTTTCGAGCCAGTCCCCCTGGACGAGCAATTGCGTAAAAAGCCTTTGCGCGTAAGTATTGAGACGGACCCCATGAAAGTGGAGGAATTCGGCACTGAATTTGGTGAGGTTTCTGAGCTGGGTCCTATCTTCCAAGAACTTGCTAATATTGCGGCCAATCTTCAACTCTCTCAGGACGGTGGCCAGGATTATGAGATCGATCCGATTATTTACTTTGCTCCTGAACTTGATCAAATAGAAGACTGGTCTCTTATTGATCGTTTGGGATTAGAGAGAATGGCCCTCAAAGTTGTTGATGCTACGGACTGGCAGGTGGCAGACCTTGGCTTCATCAAAGATATTAGGCTCTACTTGGACTTCACCCTTCCTGAAGAGGGAAGTCCTGAAGTGATTGCTGACAGAGGTTTTCTTATCGCGAGTTACAACAAGGAAGAAGACCCAGAGAACTTGACTGATCTTGGTCGCAAAATCGAACTTAAGGTGAATAATTTGGACTGGAAAGAGATTCTCAAAACTCAAAGAACCTTTGTTATTCATACAGAGCTTGTCGTGGAGAAGGTTCCCGAAACAGAGATGGAGATTTCTGCAGAAGTGGGTGTTTTCCTTGGCCTAGAGGTCGGTCTCTAGGTCTTTCATTACCTTGTAACCCATCCGGATATTCGATAAAATAGAGAGATACAGACATGAAGTCTAACAGGAGAATCTCTCATGATGGCCAGGACTGCCCTACATACCCTAATTATCTTTTCAACGTTGCATTCCTGTTCATCAATTCGACCAATTATCAGCGGTGACAGTGACACTCAGAGTGAAGTTAAAGCGGAAAATCTTTCCGTCAAGCCTCTTTCAAGGGACCTTGAAGAAACAGTCGTTATTGGAGAAGAGCTTCCTCCTGTTGTTACTCCATCAAAAGTTAACGACCTTGATGAGGATATTGTTAAAGCAGAAGAAGAGATTGTTCAAACCTTTGGAAAGGAAGATCTTAAAAAAGAAGATCCTGTAACAAGTGTCGCTGAAAGTGAAGCTGCACTTGAACTTGATTATAAAGAAAAGCACTACAAGTTTTGGATGAAGTACTTTACGACGAGAAATAAAGATCGTTTCACTCGTCATGTAAAGAATGGACTCAAATATAAGAAGGTGATCGAAAATATTTTTGAAGAAGAAGGGCTTCCGAAGGACCTTTTCTATGTTGGTTTAATTGAGTCGGGTTACAACACTCACATAAAATCCCATGCTTCTGCTGTCGGACCTTGGCAATTTATTAAAGGAACGGCTAAGCGCTATAACCTCTATGTTGATAGTTATCTTGATGAGAGAACTAATATCTTTAAGGCCACAAGAGCAGCGGCGAATTACTTTAAAGACCTCTATAATATTTTTGGCTCTTGGGAACTTGCTCTTTGTGCTTACAATGCCGGTGAGTATCGTATTATAAATGCGATCCGTCGCGGTAATACGAGAGACTATAAAGAACTTGTTTCAAAACGTCTCCTTCCTAAGGAAACCATTTTCTATATCCCTAAAGTTGCTGCCGCAAAAGAAATTGTTAGGCGCCATTATAGTAAAACGAAAGTCCCAAGAGTAGCGAAGCTCTATAATAACGCTTTTGAAGTTGAAATTGATAAGCCAATCTCACTTAAGAAAGTAGCAAAGACTCTAAAGGTTAATTACAAAACCCTTAAAAGCTTAAATCCAGATGTGAGAAGAGATTATGTTGGCAGAAGAAGACATTACTCTCTCTATGTCCCTGAAAATATTTCGAAAGTTGCCGTTAGTAAGATCGCAAAAATGCCTAAAGCCAAGCGCAGAGTGATTGCAAGAATTCCTACAGAAAATACTGTTCATAGAGTGAGAAGAGGAGAGAGTCTTTATAAAATCGCAAGAAAGTATGGGACAACAATTGCTAAGCTTAAAAGAGGAAATAATCTTAAGAGGAATAAGATCTTTGTTGGCCAAAAACTCCGGGTAAGAACTCCCGCGAGTTCAAGCTACTATGTTGTAAAAAGAGGGGACAACCTCTCAACAATCGCTTCTCATCATGGGATGGGCTTAAGGGCCCTTAAAAGATTAAATGGCCTAAGATCATCTAAAATTTATGTTGGCCAAAGGTTAAAGGTCTCGGGTTCTGCGACAAAAGTGTATGTTGTGCGTCGTGGAGATAACCTCTATCAGATCGCAAAACGTTTCGGCGTAAGCGTAAAAAGAATTGTTCAGGCGAATTCTCTTAAAGATAAGCGAATCTTTCCTAAACAAAAAATCATTTTACCCATTTAATTTGATCAACGAGGTCCAATTCTCTAGAATTAACCCTATGGCAAGAATTGGATTTGATGCGAAGAGAGTATTTCACAACTTCAGGGGACTCGGTAATTATAGTCGGACTTTGATTGAAAGTTTGGTGCGCCAAAATCCCGAGAATGAGTACATCCTCTTCACTCCTCCTTTTTCTGATCCGCGAGCTAAGGAGTGGCACAAACGCTTTGAGAATCTTGAAGTGGTGCAGCCGACGAGTTCATTAGGTAAAACCTTTAGCTCCTCTTGGCGCTCCTTATTCTTAGCCGACACCGTTAAAAAGAAGAATCTCGATATTTATCATGGCCTCTCTCATGAACTCCCTCCTGGTCTAAAGAAGAGGGGGATTAAATCTATCGTGACTATTCATGATCTTATCTTCATGCGCTATCCAGAATTCTTTCCTTGGATAGATCGTCAGATTTACTTACTAAAGTTTCGAGCTTCGGTTGAACAGGCTGATCTTGTCGTGGCGATTTGTGAACAAACGAAGCGGGACTGTATCGATTTTCTGGGATGCTCGGAAGAAAAAATTAGAGTTGTTTATCAGTCCTGTCATCAGACTTTCTATAGTGGAGCGAGTGAGGAGACAAAGAATCACGTTAAGGAAAAGTATCAATTGAGTGATCACTTCATTCTCTTTGTTGGAGCGATTGAGGAGAGAAAGAATACACTTGCCCTGGTTAGAGCTTTTGCCCGTTTAAAAGATATTATTCCTCATGATCTTATTCTTGTGGGGCGAGGAAAAGAGTATTTGAAAGAGGTCGAAAAAGAAATTGTCCATCAAGGGCTAAATGATCGCGTTAAGCATTTGGATACAGTTACGGATGATGAGTTGCCCAGTATGTATCAGATGGCCGATCTCTTTGTCTTTCCTAGTTTCTTTGAAGGCTGGGGCATTCCCAATGTTGAGGCCCTCTTTAGTGGAACTCCTGTCATCACTTCACAAGGCTCTTGTTTCCCAGAAAGTGCTGGACCACATTCTGTTTACATTAATCCTCATAATGTTGAGGATATCGTTGAAAAAATGGAAAAGGTTCTTTTTGATGATGAGTTAAGAGAAACGATGATCCGCCAAGGACGAGAATATGCGGAACAATTTCACTGGAAGAACACCGCTAACTCTCTGATTGAAGTTTATCAAGAAATTCTTTAAGGAAGGCAGTATTGAAGATTCAATACTGCCATTGGAATTATTTATTAGTTATGAGAGAAAGGTTGTTGAGCTTATATTTTTTGAGCTCATCAAGGACCTTTACAACCCTTTCATACTTAACGTCTTTATCTACTCTTACATCAATAGGAGTTTTCTTCTTTGTTACTTTAGCGAGTTCTGCTCCCATTTCCTCAAAAGAGAGTTTCTTACCATTAAAAGCAACTTCCTTTGTGGAAAGCTCAATGATTATTGTCTTTTGAGTCTGGCTTTGACTCTCTCCATCCGTCACTGTTGGCAGATTAAGAAGAAGTGCGAGTTCATCTTTCTTAAAAACGGTTGAAACCATAAAAAAGATAAGAAGAAGAAAGACAACGTCAATCAGAGGAGTGATGTCCGGCATGGCCGTTTCGCGTGAGCGCTTTTTCATGAGGACCTCCTTAAATTACGCGTGTAAGAACTTCTTTTTCCAGCTTTGATTCCAGGGCATCAAGCATACCAAGAAGGTAGCTATGACCAACAAAGTGAGGAATGGCCACCGTCATACCACCAACAGTTGTGATAAGGGCCATGGAAATACCTTGGGCAAAATAAGTGGGATCACTAAGACCTTGCTTTGACATAATTTGAAAGGCGACAAGAACACCAATAACCGTACCAAGAAGACCGAGGAGAGGAGAAATACTGGCAATAATTTTTACCGTATTAAGCCCTTTTTCAACATGAGTAATATAAGAGGCAACTTCTTGTTTTGAAATTTCAATAAGGGCAGTCATATCCTTTTCATTACTTCCGTGGATACGGCCTTTAATTTCGTCAGCGACATTACCAGTGTTCTTCTTTTCTTTATTAAAAAGCCAGAACTTGGTGATCATGACGGCAAAGCCAATAATATTAAGAAGAACCAAGATGTACATAATTAGTCCACCTTGCTGGATATACTCGTAAAGCTTCATGGGGCTCCTTTAGGATAAGAAAAAATACTAGGCTCTATTGTCGCCTAAGTCAGGAGTTTTGAAAAGGCGAGGATGAGGGAGGAAGAGAGTTGCTCTTCAAAGTCTGATCGTTTTAGTCTCTTTTGAAGAATTGTTTCAAGGTCTGTCATTGTATCTGTTGAAAAACCACAGGGGTTAATTCCTCGAAAAGCTTGATCATCGTGATAGAGATTAAGGGCAAGACCGTGATAGGTAATCCATCTTTGAATAGCGACTCCTATTGAAGCAACTTTCTTGGGAGGATTGAGCTTGAGCCAAACCCCGGTAAAGTCAGGCATGCCTCTGTCTGTATTACCTGTTGCTGGCAGACCGTAAGCGCCAAGCACCTCAATCATAGATTGCTCCATCGCCTCAAGGTATCCCGCGATATTTTGTCCACGCACTTTTAAATTAAGAATAGGGTACATGACCACTTGGCCTGGGCCATGGTACGTGGCCTGACCACCGCGCTCGATTTCATAGGTCGGACCCTCCCAGCCAATAAGGTCAGAAGGAGTCGATTTTTTGCCAAGAGTCACAACGGAGGGATGAGAACAAATAATAAGAGTTTCCTCTTCACTTTGATCGCGCACTTTCTTAACGAGATCCTTTTGAATCTCGTAAGCTTCTTTGTAATCAATAAGTCCTAAATTAAGTCTCTTCATTTACAGAGTGGGAAAGGTTGGACGAGCATTCTTGCGCTCAGACTCCTCTTCTTGAGCCCGTCTTTTTTCAATGACCCCTTTCATAAAGAACTCACCGGCACGATAAGAGCTTCTCACCAGAGGCCCACTTGCACAGTAGAGAAAGTTCATCTCATCAGCTTTCACTTTCCAATAATCAAATCGCTCAGGCTTAACGTACTCAACGATAGGAAGATACTTCTTATGTCTATTGGTGGGGGCAAGGTATTGACCAAAAGTAACGACATCACAGCCAACTTCTCTCAGATCTTCTAAGGCTTGAAGAATATCTTCATCTGTCTCACCAAGACCCATCATAATAGAGGTCTTCGTGTATTGCTCCGGCCTAATCTCCTTAGCAAGCCTTAAGGTCTCAAGTGACTTTCGGTACTGACTTCTACGGTCGCGCACAAGAGGAGTAAGAGTTTCTGTGGTTTCAATATTATGGGCAAAGACATCAGGCTTAGCCTGCATAAGTCTTTTCACAAGTTCTGGTCGAGCATCAAAATCAGGAGTGAGAACCTCAACAATCATTTTAGGGTTATTCTCTTTAATGACTTCAATAGTACGGGCAAAGTGCTCAGCACCTAAATCGGGAAGATCATCGCGATCCACCGATGTCAGAACGACATAATCGAGATTCATCTGAGAGATGGCATAACCAACTTTTTCAGGTTCTTCTGTATCAAGGATGCCTTTTGGATTTCCCGTCTTAACGGCACAGAAACGACAGGCCCGGGTACAGGTGTCACCCATGAGCATAAATGTAGCCGTACCTCCGCCCCAGCACTCTTCAATATTGGGGCAAATCGCTTCTTGGCACACAGTCGCCAATTTAAGCTCTCCAAGCATATCCTTAATATTATGATAGGACTTACTTGTAGGAGCACGGACCTTTAACCAGTCAGGGCGCTTTGCTTTGGGGTCAATTTTTGGCTCTGGAAGAGCATCGCTTCTTTTACTCATAGGCGTAATTCATCATAGGTGCTGGTTATTTGTCTACGGTGATTCATGGCGTAGCTTCGCCTTGACACCTTTTATCTCTCATTATGGCGGCGATTGACCTCGGGGTCTCGCTCAACGATTTGAATTGAGCAACCAAAGCGAGAGTCCTCATCAAGGCGTGCCATCGCCCTAAAGTTAGCACCACGGGCCCAAACCTCTTTACGGTTAAAGTCAGCCTCAAATTTGGCGAGAATATGACTTTCTTTTGTGACTTGCCTGCAATAGCTCTCGGTTTGCCCAGAGATGAAGAGGCAGCTGCACATCTCTTTAGCGAGGCCTGCGGAAGGAGCCTCTGTGTACTTACAGCTAGTGAGAGAAAGACAAAGGAAGAGGGCTAAAAAAAGAGTTCTCATTACTTATCCTCCTCAATCATACTGGCTAAGAGAAGTTTATAGAGTTTATCGCGCTTTAGTTTCTTCTTTGGTTTTCGACCGTCACTTCCCATACGAACAATAATGAGTCCTTTTGAGGGAATGACTCCCATTGTTTGACCTCGAAAGCCCATCGCTTGATAGAGGTCATCTGGTGCACTTGGATAGGGCCTCTTCTTATTCATTTTAAGCTTCTTATTGAGCCACCAGTAGGCACCATATGATTCAACATTGAGGCGCTGTTGACCATCCTCGCTCGATCTTCTCTCAAGTGCCGGTGCAACTTTTCTTGTGGCAAAATCAACCCAGCCGCGCGGAAGAATTCTCTTTCCCTCCCAGACTCCATCATTAAGCATGAGATAGCCAAGCTTTGCATAATCCGTGGCCACTCCCCAGCCGCCGCTGCCACCAAGAAAAGTTTTAGAAAGGTCTCTTTCAAAGACGACACTTTTCATTCCGAGTGGATTAAAGAGGGCATCCCAAGGAAAGTTCTCATACTTCTTTATATCGCCCATCGCTTTTTTAAGCATTCCCATGGCAAGCATGGGCTCATGGGTGCCGTAATTAAATTGCTGATCAGGAGCATACTTCATTTTAGTCTTAGCCACATTGAGGGCCACATCTTTGTAGGCTTTACGTGAATAATAAACAAATATGGAATCACTCAGAGCAATGTTAAAAGGGTGCTCTTCATAAAAGTCAAAGCCGCTACTCATATTGAGGATGTGGCGTAGAGTGACATCACGAGCTTTTTCGATGTTCATTTCAGGATAGTAATCTCTTGCCTTCGTTTGCAACGAGAGGTGGCCTTGATGAATCGCTGCACCTATGAGAGTAGAAGTGAGGCTCTTTGAAAAAGACCAAAACATATGTTTTTTGGTTGGACTATAACCGCGAGAATAACCCTCATAAACAATATAGCCATCTTTAATGACAACAAAGGCATCGCTAAAGTGATTGCCCTTTTCTTCCCAAACATAATCGAGGACGCGCTGAAATTTTTGGCGGTCAAATCCAGCATCTTCTAGTGAGTGGCGTTTCCATTTTTGGGTGGGAAAATAGTCTCCGTACTTTTGCGTGGTCGTAAGTTCTACGGGTCTAGGCCTAGGACGCAGAGAGCTCTCAAGAGCATCGGCCGTGGGACTCAAGAGGGCCAAGAGGCAAATTAATTGGGGGAGCATAAATTCTCCTCATTCTTTTTTTGGTTTTTGGAGTTCTTAAAAAAGTAGAAAGTCTGGCGCGCTTAGTCAATGTGCGGGATGTATAAGGTGTAAAATGTGCAAATCATTTTAATTTTGAGATACTTTCTTTATGAAAAAAAATATCTTCTCTATTCTTCTCGTATTATTAATGATTTCAGTGGGTTGTGCCCAGAGTAAGGGTAATCTCAAAAGTGAAAACCAGGACTTCTACTCCTTGGCAAAGCGCGCCAAAAGTGAACTTAAGGGAAAGGCTTATAAAGACTGGCTCAATAAGATGCTCGAGCGTAAGAGAGGGGAGCTTGCCGGGCTTTCTGGTGCTCAAGATAGAGAAACGAGAGTTCTCACTCAACACGAAGTGATGGAAGAGAGCAGCGCTCTTAACGGAAATCAGCAAGACATTCACGGCTTCAAGGCCCAATCAAGCCGCCAGAGTCTTCATAAAATGCAAGAGAGGCGCAAATTAGTTGAGCGCCATATTTTCTACCTTAATAGTCAGCTATCTGAGCTAGAAGATACTTCTAATCCCTAGCAAAGAAGTAGGTTTCTAAGTTTTCTCCTTATTTATACCGATTAATGATCGATGGATTACCCCCCAGACCAAGGAGAAGGTCAGCGTGCGTGTAAACACTAACGTCGTTGCGATTAATTCGCGAGCGAAGTTAGACCGTAATATTTCTGAAGTCGACCGTGAGAATAGACGTCTTGCGACGGGGGATCGTATCAATAAAGCCGCTTACGATCCTGCGGGACTTATCATTTCAGAAAATATGAAAGCCCGTATTCGCTCCTATGGTCAGGCACAGAGAAATGCAAACGATTCGGTAAGCCTTATTCAAGTCGCTGAAGGGGCACTGGGAACGATTCAAGAAATGGCAATTCGTATGAAAGAGCTCGCAATGCAAAGTGCGAATGACACTCTTGGTGATGAGGATCGTGCCTACGTGAATGGTGAATACCAGAATATGAAAAATGAGATTAAAAGAATTGTCTCATCAACTAAGTTCAATGGCCGAGATCTTCTTGATACAAATAGTGGCAACTATCAGTTTCAAGTAGGAATTCACGGTGATGGCCCTGGCCAGCAAGTCAACTATGACATGGGAAAGGTGATTCGCTCTGCTGATAAATTGATGGCCAGAGGATCTCACATCACAACTAAAGGAAGCTCTCAAGTGAGCTTAAATGCAGTAAATGACATGCTTAAAGAAGTGAGTGGTGCTCGCGCCTTCTTGGGGGCAACTCAAAACCGCGTTCAATCGACTATTCAAAACTTACAAATCTCTCAGGAAAATACAGCGGCAGCGAACTCACGTATTCGCGATACAGATGTGGCCCAATCAACTGCTCAAAGAGCGATATCAACAATTAAGACCAATGCAGCCACTGGTTTCCTAAGCCATGCTAATGGCCTTCCTGACAAGGCAAAGCTCCTTCTCGAGTAAGGATTTGGCTCGATCCCTCTTTTTCGCTATGATGAATTTATGAAAGAAGTCGCCCTCCTTGTCCTCCTTTGTGGTCAGCTTGGTGGGAGAGTTGAGCAAGGTTTTAAGTGTCCTAAGACCTGGTTTCGCTCCCCCGGTAAAGTTTGTTATTTTGAAAACTCCTATGGTGAGGAGTTATTTACTGATGGATGTACTGGTCCAACTGGTGGCTTTAAGGATCTCTTTCTTTCAAGCTGTATAAAGCACGACCTTTGCTACCATCATGAGCCTGCAACAAATGGTCTCACTCGAAAAGAGTGTGATGACCAATTTGAAAAGGATCTTCTTGAGTCTTGTAAAATGAGTGATAAGAAAAAGCGCTGCCAACGCTGGGCTAAGACCATGGTAAGTGCGATTAGGCCCTTTGGAGGCCTTGCTTATCGCTGTGAAGATAAGGCCGTAAGGGATTATTCCTTACCCCCGTAAAATGCGCTTTAGTAGTGAGCTGGGATTTTAACAGTGAAGGTGGTTCCTTGATCTTCTTTAGACTCAACGGAAATCTTTCCATTATGAATGCCGACAATATGTTTGACGATAGCAAGACCAAGTCCTGTGCCCCCTGCATTTCGACTCCGGCCTGAGTCCACACGATAGAAGCGCTCAAAAAGTCTATCATGGTGAATCTTTGGAATGCCATGTCCCGTATCGGAAACTTTTAAGATATCCCACTTCTGATTATCTGATACTTTCCATTGAACGTGAACACTACCACCTTCAGGAGTGTATTTATAAGCGTTCTCAATGAGGTTTGTTAGGACCTGTTCCATAAAGGGGGGATTCACCCATATTTTAGAAAGTCCACAGTCAAAGGTAATGGAGATCTTCTTATCAAGATAATTTTGTTTTACATTCATCATGATATTCTCCGTAAGGTCTTGGGGAGAAATTGTCTCTTTGGGGACTTTTTGCTTAGATTCAATCACGCTCAGATGAAGAATATCGTTAAAGAGTGTGGTTAAGCGATCCGCATTGGCTTCAAGCTTATCGAGGAAAGGCTTCGTATCCACGGGACTATCATCAGGTGTGTCTTTGATGACTTGAGCGAATCCTTTGATCGCTGTGAGCGGAGTCCTGATTTCATGACTTACATTGGCCACAAAGTCCTCTCGCATTTGATCCGCTAATTTTCTTTCCGTCACATCATGGAATACTCCAACAGCTCCAAAAATATCACCTTTTTGATCAAAGAGGGGGTTAACTTTTACATCAAAGAATGAGTTTCTCTTGCCGCCTTTAATGGGAAGTTCGATATTTCGCCTTTTCACCGGCTCTCCAGTGAGGAGGCAATCATTAAAGAGAGACTGTAATTCAAGATCACCTGTAATTTCCCAGATCTTAAAATTGATAATTTCTTTTTCCTTAATGGCCTTAGAGAGGAAGTTCTTTTTAAATTGATGATTGGCAAAGAGAATTTCCTCATCAAGGCCAATAGCGAGAATGGAGTCTGTGATCGACTCCATAACGGTACTCATCTTTTCATTTTCATTATAAAGCTGTTCAAGGTAGCGCTCTAAACCTTCTTGCGCCTGATCTAGAGTTTTCTCCACAATACTCCATTCATCACTGGGGGAGGCATTGGGAACGGGGCTCTCATTTCTGGTGACTCTTTTCATTCTTTCTACTTTCTTGAGAATAGAGCGTAGGGGAAAGCTCACTTGGAGAGAACCCCAAAGGCTCACCAGGCTTGTGAGAATGAGAAGGGGAAAGAGAAAGATAATGATAGAGCGATCAAGTTCTTTCATGGCCCTATCAAGTTTATGCAGAGGAACTGTTTGGCGAATAATAAACTCATTGCCCTTTGAGGTTACAATTCTCGTTGCTCCAAAGATCATATTTGTCGCGGCAACTTGGTCATAACGAATTTGACTAGCAAAGCCTTTTTCGAGGGCCTTTTTTATTTCGGGAAAAGAAAGCTGATTTTCAAGCAGTTCAGGCTTGAGGTAATTGTCGCAGAGAACTTTACCGTCTTTATTGATAAGAGTGTAGCGAGTCGTCCAATTGAGTTTTAAGGAGCGGCACCAGCGCAGAGGGGAAATATTTTGGGTTTGAATTGAAGACTTAATGAGAGTCAGGGATTCTTGCAGCTGTTCCTGGGCCTGGGTCGTAATATAGGTTTTTAAGTAGTACCGGGCCATCCACGCCGTTGATATAATAACGAGTGAACTCACGATAATTTGCATGAGTGCGAGCTTTCTAAAAAAGCGCCAGGGGAGGGAGTCCATAATCGCAGTAAAGGAGTTTGAGGCTCCCTGCGAATGATTTTCTTTTCCTAAGAATTTATTAAGATTCAGCGGCCACGCGATAACCAATTCCTCGTATTGTCTCAATGAGCTTTGAATAATCCTTGAGCTTCTTTCTTAAACCAAAAATATGTGTATCAATGGTTCTATCTGTAACATGAACTGGTCCGTCTTGGATATATTCTACGAGCTGGTTTCTCGTCAGTACCTTACCTGGTTGCTTTAAAAAGGAGACGAGGAGCTTGTACTCACTAAGAGTGAGGTCAAGTTCTCTCTCTTCAATCCACGCCTTGCATTGGTTGGTGTCAACTTTAAGCTTGTTAACGGTATAGAGGTTCGTCTCTTTTCCCTCTTCGTGAATTTTAATATTCTCTGCTCTTCTTAGAAGGGCACGAACTCTCGCCATGAGAATCGTTGTGTCAAAGGGCTTCGTAATATAGTCATCTGCTCCGGCATCCAGACCGTCGACAATATCATCAGGTCTTGTCATAGCGGTGACCATGAGAATGGGGAGGCTCTTTGTTTTCTTAAACATGCGAAGGAACTTACAGATCTCAAGACCAGAGGTTCCGGGCAGCATACGATCGAGAATGTAAAGATCGATGGAGTGATCGTTATTTTGAATGAACTCAAGGGCTTCGGCTCCGTCAGCAATAACGGTGACGTTGTGCCCTTTATTTTGAAGCTGAAGGCTTAGGATATCTGAAATATCCTTTTCATCTTCTACAATCAAGATATTGGCGCTCATGGGTCTCTCCTCAATTCGATAAACTCACTAATCTATAGCACGTCGTTAAATGGCTTTGCTAGGGCTTGGTGCCTCGCTTCACTCTTTGGGGTCGAGAATTATTAGAATCTTAATAAAGCACGAAATAAAAACTGTGAAAATTCAAAAAAGGATGTTTTTGCGCATGGTGTCCCTTTGCTATTTCCGCCTCAGTCATTGATACTAGAAGCTAAAAATTTAGCGGAGTTACCGGCATGAAAAGAACCTCTTTAATGATTTTCCTCTTCCTTCTTGTCTCTTGTGCGAGCTATCGACCTTCCTACCGGACGGTTCCGATGGCCCCTGGAGAAAGTGTCGAAGAGCATTTTAAAACGGGCAAAAAGTATATGATCACCACTCAGGGACGCCACTCCAGTCGAGCGGGAGAGAAAATGATGGAATTAGGGGGAAATGCCATTGATGCTTTCGCCGCTATTTCCTTTGCTATTTCTGTAGAGCGACCTCAGTCTACCGGAATCGGAGGAGGAGGTTTTCTGCTTTATTGGAAGCCTGGAATGGATGAGCCGATAGCTCTTGATTTTAGAGAAAAGGCCCCTCTAAAGGGTCATAAGAATATGTTCCTCGATAAATCAGGTAAGGAAGTTCCTCGCAAATCTCTTGATGGGATTTTTGCAGGTGGAACCCCTGGTCTGGTTGCAGGGGTGATTGAAGCTCATGCTCGCTATGGAAAATTACCTTTACATACAGTTATCCAGCCGGCGATTGATCTCGCTGAAAAAGGATTTGAAGTTTATCCGGGTCTAGCAAAAGCGCTTGCTTATAAGAAGAGTGCCCTTGCTCAATTCCCGGCCAGTAAGAAAATCTTTTTCAAGGATGGCGATGTCCTTAAGGAAGGCGATAAGCTTGTTCAGAAGGATCTCGCTAAAACCTTACGCACCATTCAAAACAGAGGGAAGAATGGCTTTTATAAAGGCTGGGTGGCCAAGGCCATTGTAAGAGAAGAGAAGAGGAGAGGAGGTCTGATCACTCAAGATGATCTCGATAAATATAATGTGATTCAACGTCGAGCTGTTGGGGGAAGCTATAAAGACTACAATGTCTTTTCAATGAGCCCTCCAAGTTCAGGTGGTATTCATGTCATTCAAATCCTTAACACTGTTGAGCCTCTTAACCTCGGCCACTATGGCATACAAGATTGGAGAACCATTCACTACACAGCATCGGCCATGCAGCAAGCCTTTGCTGATCGCGCGAAGTACTTAGGAGACATGGACTTTGTTAAGGTTCCTATTCGCGAGCTTACAAGTAAGGCGTATGCTAAAAAAATTCGAGAAAAAATTCCAAGTGACCGCGCTCTCAAAAAAGAGGAAGTTTTACCTGGGAAGTTTGCGGGATATGAATCCCCTGAAACCACTCACTTTACTATTATGGATAGTGAGGGGCATGTCGTGAGTACAACCCAAACCATTAATGGCTACTTTGGATCATCACTCGTGATCCCTGGTACGGGAATTCTTCTTAATAACGAGATGGATGACTTTGCTACTAAGGTGGGGGCAAAGAACCTCTTTGGTGCTGTGGGAGGCGAAAATAACTTAGTAGAAGCTGAAAAGAGACCCCTTAGCTCTATGTCTCCAACAATAGTTCTTAAAAATAAGCGACCTGTAATAGCCGTCGGCTCTCCTTCGGGAACCCGAATCCTCACTTGTGTGGCCCAAACCCTTCTTAATTATCTTGAGCATAAGGAGCCTCTTCTTAATTCCGTAAGTTCAGTTCGCTATCACCAGCAATGGTATCCCGATGAACTGCGTATTGGTACTTTTGGTCTTCAAAGAGAGACAGAGCTTAAGCTTAAAGAGATGGGTCATAAGCTGACTCATAAAAATCTTGGTTGTCGTGTTCAGGCGATTGCTTTTGAGGAGGGGACCTTAATTGGAGTAAGTGACCCAAGAGGGCAAGGCATGGCCAGCGGAAAATAAGGCAAAAAAAAAGCTCGGCTGGGACCGAGCTTTTTTTATATTTTTAAATTGGAATTAGTTAAGAGTCGCAGTGACATAGAGACGAAAGATTTTGTCCCTTGAACGACGAATCATACAATGGCCGTCATTTTTTCTTTCGATAAGATAGTCGTAATAGTCTGGAAGAGTATCAGCAATTTCGAGAATGCTTTTTCCTTCATGGTCACCAAAGTCTACAAAAACTTGGTCTTCTTCAATAATGCCTGTAACGGGACTTACTTCCTGTGCCATGATTTCCCTCCTTAGAATATCTGATGGCCTGCGCTTTTTTGAGGTGGTCACTCCGTAACTCTAACCTCATGAAAATTGTGGCAATCTTAAAACGATTTGAAAAGGAAATTATTTTTTCTGATTTTTTTGATCGGATTATTTATCAAAGAAAAAGCTCTTAAAGAAACTGACAATAAGTCTAAACTCTTGAGGGTATTGGTCGGCGATGAGGATCTTGATCAGATCTAAGGACTCAAAAAGCTTTGTGGGTGGGCGAAAGGGACGACCCGTTATCATGGCAGAGATGACATCCATGACGGTGACGAGCATTGTTTCAAAACCGGCGATAAGTTCACCCTCTCGTTCTTTTTGCTTTAAATCGAGATGAAGATCATTGGTGAGCAAGCTAAAGGAGTGGTGATGAAGAATTATATTGAGATGGTTTGGAGAGAGCGGTAAGCGTCCCTTTAAAATTTGAACTGAATGTGCGGCATGCCCAGAGAGGAGCGCCTTCTCTTTGTCAGTGAGTTCATCACGATCATATTTTTCGGCGGGAATTGAACTCATACCAATATCTTTAAAATAGGATGTGATGAAGAGATTTTCAATTTCACTGTCACTATAGAGCTGAGAGTATTTCATCAGCCCGAGAAGAAATACAGAAGCAATTAAAGGTTGAGCGAGAACAAAGTGATGCTTTTGTTTAATAAAATCTTTTTGAAGAGGTTCGAGAAGATTAATTCTATTGATTAAAAAATAAGCGAGATTCTTGGCACACTGATGTTGGAGCTTTAGGTATTTGTCATTGGTGGGATCGGCGTAGAGATATCCCATATTAATTGTCAGCAGGTTCATAACCGCTCTGCCTTTTTCTAAGGGGTTTCCTACAGACAATGAGCGAGTGACTTGGAGTAAATTCTTTTGAACAGTATCAATGATAAGTTCACGGTTCTCCCTTTTTACAAAGAGGTGAATTTGTCCTTTGCTGATAAGATCACGCAGAAGAGGTTTATTAGTGAAGACACCTCTTCTTAGAGTTCGATTAAAAAGTCCATCTTTTATACCGTAGATATCGCAAGGAGCAGTCGAAATAAAGAGGAGCTCCCTAATGCTGATAGGGACCAATTGTAAGGTGAGGTGGTTTTGCTCTATCGAGTTATAACTCTCAGTAAATTCCATAAGTTAGATTATACACACTTGTTGAGTTTTTAGACACTGGGAAGGATGTAACTGATTGAATTACTTTGTTTTGGCCGGCAGGATTCTTGCTCTATTAAGAGCATAATGAATCGAGTAATTGTCCTATTTGGCTTTCTTCTCCTTTGGAGCTTCGTCGCACGAAGTGAAGAAATCTTTTTGAGTTCTGAAGACTATGCCAAGCAAGAGTTGGCGTTGATTACCTATGCTGAAGAATTGGTCCATTGGCGCCATGAAATGGGAGAACTCTACAAAGAGATGGCGCAGAGTTCTCGTGCCAATGGCGGAGCCCTTGATTCTCGTGAACTCAAGAAACTCCGTGAGCTCGTGACCGAGTTTAAAAATATCCACAAGCCCCGCTTTAAAAAGTTTCAAGAAACAAAGCCTTATTTGATTGATGGTCTTAGTCAAATTGAACTCACGAATGGGCCATCTCAATACGAATATCGCGTAAGATTTGATGTCCTAAGAAGAAGTCGTCGAGGAAGGAATCACACTAACAAAACAAAAGCACTCTATGTAAAAGTTAATCTTGGTGATGACCTAGGCTCTTCCATCTTTAAACATTTTAGGCTGCAGTTGGCCGCAAAACTAGTTTGGCTTGAATCATATAGTCTGGGTTTTGCTCCCTTCTTTGAAACGAAAGCCTTTCGTCACGTCCTTATAAGGGATCTTGATGAAGCAGAGGAGTCTCATGAGGTCGAGAGGCTATGGTTTGAATATATGGAGAGTGTGGTTCGAACTCAAGCCCTTGCTAAGGCCACAGATCTCTTTAAGGTGATGGATACGACAAAACGAGTTATGAAATACACAAGTCGTGAGAGTCATCTGCATGAAAGATCCTTTGAGTTTCTCATGGATGGTCTTATTAAAAAGAACCATGTCTTAAAAGAATTAGGGAAATATGCGGGGGGGAATAACTTTTTTAAAAGCATGATTAGAAATATCAACTTCATGGCCAAAAGAAGATGGGATACCTATCAGGATATTGGCGTTGCCATTCTCTTTTCAGGATCACAAGTTTTTGGGAATACTGCAGGACTTTTTCAAAGTCGTAATGGACATCTCTACTATTGGTCAAAAGAAGAGGAAGAAGCTCTTTCTGAGCAATTCAAACCTCTTGATATTATTTTTGAAAAGACACCTTTTCGTCTAACCGACCGCTTTATTCCTGGTCACTTTGGCCACGCTGCTATTTGGACGGGAGGAGAAGAGGAGCTTAAAGAGATCGGCGTGTGGCGAGAACTTAAGGATGAATACAAAGCAAAGGTGAGAGCAGGCCACAGAATGATTGAGGCTCTAAGACCTGGAGTTCAATTCAATACATTCAGGCACTTCTTGGATATTGATGATCTGGCGGTAATGAGGCTTCGAGAATGTGGCGAAAATGAAGAACCTCTTGTTGATGGTGAGGCGGTTTGTTTAAACAATGAACTTAAAAGAGAGTACCTAATGAGTGCTTTTGCCCAAGTTGGAAAGGATTATGACTTTGCTTTTGATGTAAACACCGAAGAAGAGATCGTCTGTTCAGAATTGATGTATCGTACTTTTCTCGATGTCGACTTTGAGACAAGTCTAACAGTTGGACAATATAATATAAGTCCTGACCAGGTTGCGAAGCAGGGGATTGAAGGTCATTTTCAGTTCATTCTTATGATCCATAAGGGGTCCTATGTTGAAGCTCGTGATGACGAATTAGCCTCCTTCATTACGAGTCTTATGACCAAAAGTTGAATTGAAATCATCGCGACCCCATCACTTCCTTGGGATATCCTTATAAAATTGGCAATTTTTTAGGCCAGAGGCCCGATGAAAAAGTTTTATGAAATAGGATCTAAGTCGTTAAAACTATTTAAATATGAGGATATCATCATCCTTTGCTTGGCTTCATTTTAAGAACTGCTAAGGTGGGGGAGAAACCTTTTTGGAGACACCCCCCATGTTAAAGAAAGAGACTCAAAAATTAATTCATGACTATCTTAAGTCCCACTCACTCTCTCAACCTCTTGAGATCGGTAAGAATAATATTCTTAGCTTTCACTGGGCCAACGATAAACTTTCTACGGGGTATGTAAAAAATCTCTATGAAAGCGAAGGGCAAAAAGAGGCAAAGAGAAGAGAGGAACTTGAAAGGGAACTCTACTCCTTAAAAGAAACTCCCATTTGGTTGATGAGTCGCCATGGTCAGTTAAAGAGTGATCTTTATAATCTCTACCTTTGTTATCTCGATCCAAGGCTTAGAACGCAGTGGTTTGAACTGGAAGAGATTTTAGTTTCTATGAACCATGAAGCAGGCCCCTTTCAATCATTAAAATCAATGAGGTGGCTGGATAAGGATATATATGCTCGCTTTATTTATCATAAAATGATCACCTCATGGGTGCCTCAACGAAGCTTTCGTCTCTCCTTGGATATTCCTCTTGAAATTAGAGCTGGGGGAAGTCCCTTTGGCGTGCTTAACGGCAAGATCCATCAAATATCAACCCATGGACTTGTTCTCCATTTAGCCTCCTATGGTCAAGCTAAAGAGTGGCATGATTATGAAGAGATTATCTTTCTTAAGAAGGAACTTTCACTCGTGCATGAAAGTGGAATTGAAACCTGCTTAAAAGCGCAGGAGTGGACCTCGGCTCTTGAAAATTTTACGCTCAATGGCAAAGACTTTAGTGATCTTATTAGTGAGTCTATTAATGGACAAGGGGGCCGAGAGTATTTTGTCTTCATTCCTTTTAATAAAATCACTCTTCTCTCTATTAAGAGTCACGAGCAATGCATGAAGAACCTTCTCAGTATCTTTCATGAGACTCAGGATACGATTCATAAGTATATTGAAGCTGCTTAATGGCGCTGAAGTTTAGGATCAAGAGCATCTCTGAGACCATCGCCGAGAAGATTAAAGCCTAAGACAATCGCGAGAATACAAAGCCCTGGTAAGGTAACGAGCCAGGGATCACTCACGATAAACGCTCTTGCATCAGCAAGCATCGTGCCCCACTCCGGTGTTGGAGGTTGCGCCCCAAGCCCTAGAAAACCTAGGGCGGCCGCGTTGAGTATGCCATCACTAAATCCAAGACTTATTTGAACGATGAGGGGGGCCATGCAATTGGGGAGGATTTCCTTAAGCATAAGACGAAGGTGTGTTGCTCCGAAGGAGCGGGCAGCAAGAACATATTCTTTTTTTACTTCACTTTGAACAGACGCCCTGACAATTCTTATAAACTGAGGGCAGGCGACGATGGCCACGGCAAAAATCGTATTGATCAATCCAGGACCCATAATGGAAACCGCCACAATCGCTAAGAGAATGGAGGGAAAGGCCATGAGCATATCCACAATTCGCATGATGAACCAATCGACACGACCACCAAAGTAACCCGCGAGCAGTCCAAGAAAAATTCCAACACTTGCACTTAAAGTAACGACAAGAAAGCCAACAAAGAGGGAAACTCGCGCACCATAGAGAAGTCGGCTTAAAGTGTCGCGTCCGACATCATCAGTTCCTAGAAAGAAATGATCATGAGCGCCTTCAGAGAAGAAGGGTGGCAAACGAAAAGCGTTTTCAAAAATTTCATGGGGAGGATGGGGAGCAATAATCGGGCTCAAAAGGGCGAGAACACAGGCTATAGCTACAATAAGGAACCCAATGAGAGCTCCCTTATTTTTTGAAAACTGTAGGATAAAGATTTTAAAGGTCATCTGATCTAAGCCTTGGGTTGATGATCTTTGAGAGAAAGTCGATTGAGAGGTTGATGAAAACAATGAGGGAAGCGATGAAGAGGACGCCTCCTTGGATGACGGGGTAATCTCTCGCATTGATGCTTGCCACGAGCCACTTACCGATGCCAGGCCAGCTAAAGATTGTCTCCGTTAAGATAGCACCTGTTACAATACTTCCAAAGAGAAGACCCATCACAGTGATAATGGGAATAAGGGCATTTCTAAATCCATGAATCATGATAACCCGAAAGGGGGGAAGACCTTTGGCCGTTGCTGTTCTCATATAATCTTCATCGAGAACTTCTAGCATACTCGAACGAGTCATTCGCGCGAGAACAGCTAAGGGAATGGTCCCCATGGCAAGGGCAGGAAGAATCAAGTGATCGATAGCGGAAAAGAAGGGAGCAAGTCCCTCCTCCTTAAGAAGGGTTGGGTTTATTAATGTATCAATGAGATAGAAGCCCGTTATGGTGGGGACCTCATAGAAGATATCAATACGTCCACTCACTGGGGTGAGACCAAAGCCTACGCTGAAGATCATGATGAGAATGAGACCCCACCAGAAGATGGGCATTGAGTAGCCAACAAGACTTGTTGTCATAAAGAAGAAGTCTAAAAAGCTACCTTTCTTTATGGCCGAAATAATACCTAAGGGAATTCCAATCACTGCTGCAAAAAAGAGCGCTGCTAGGCCAAGTTCTAAAGTTGCAGGAAAGCGATCCCAGAATTCTTCGCTCACTTCTCTTTTTGAAATGATGCTCTTTCCAAAGTCACCTCTTAAGGCATTCCCAAGATAGGGGACATACTGGCTTGCCATAGGCTTATCAAGTCCGAGCTCTTTTTTCATCTCTTGATAGACGACGGGGTCAGCACCGCGCTCTCCGAGAAGGAGGAGAACGGGGTCTCCTGGAATCATTCTGATGATAAAGAAGCTGATGAGTGAGATTCCAAAGAGAGTTGGAAGGAGGTCTTTAAGTCGCGCCACAAAAAAGTCTTTCATTGAGTGGAGTCCTTTTTAAGAGAGATCGTTCTAAAAATATCACCACCAAGGGGATCCATCTTATAACCATGTACCTTCTTATTCATGGCCCTAAAAACTTTGGAATGGGCAAGAGGCACCCAAGGGAGCTCTTCTCTAAAGATCTCTTGAGCTCTCTTATAAAGACGTGTTCTCTCTTTAATATCACTTGTGAGAAGGGCATCTTTAAGAAGCTGGTCAAACTGGGGATGGCACCAACGGGCACTATTGGATCCTGAGGTAACCCCATCACAACTGAGAAGAACATTGAGAAAGTTACTGGGATCACCATTATCTCCACTCCAGCCCAGTTGAACCATTTGGTGTTCACCTTGACTTGTTTTCTTTAAATAGGTTGGCCACTCGTAGGAGACAAGTTTGATGTCGATTCCAACCTTTCTAAGATCAGCCTGCATCATTTCACCCATCTTCTTTCCATTGGGGTTGTAGGGACGGCTAACGGGAAGGGTCCAAAGTTCGGCACTAAAGCCCTGTGGCAATCCCGCTTCTTTTAAGAGTGCTTTCGCTTTTTGAGGGTTGTATTCGAGCTCTTTAAGTTCATCGTGATAGGACCAAATTGTCGGGGGGAGCGGGTTTTTAGCTGGTATGGCCTGGTCGAGGTAGATCGCCTTTATATACGATTTCTTATTGAGAGCTAAACTGATCGCTCTTCGTACTTTAGGATTATTAAAGGGCTTTTTCTCGGTATTCATGGCGAGATAGCCAACATTTAGACCAAAGCCCTCTTCAAGTTTGAGATGGGGTTCTCTCTTTATGGCCTCAAGATCAGCGGGGCTAGGGGAATTAATAAAATGGCACTCCATCGTTTTTAATTTTTGAAAACGAACAGAAGCATCCGTGGTGATTGAGAAGGCCATCCTCTTAAGGGAAGGTTTCTCTCCCCAGTAGTCTAGATTTACTTTATAGCGAATAACACTATCCTTACTGTAGTTTTTAAAAACAAAGGGTCCCGTGCCAATGGGATATTGATCGATTCGTTCTTGCTCTTTATTTTTGAGGAGGGCTTCAGCATATTCTTGAGAGTGAATACTCATGAAGGGCATGGCCAGGTTCGCTAAGAAAGAAGCATCCGGGCTTGAGAGGGTCATGACAACTGTATGAAGATCAGGGGCTTTAAGGGAGCGGATGGCCTTATTCATTCCCATGGCCACGAAGTACTCATAAGAGCCACCACTAACCTTATGATAGGGGTGATCTTTATTAAGCATACGGTTGATACTAAAGAGGACATCTTTTGAATTAAAGAGGCGTGTTGGGGTGAAGCGATCATTGGCATGAAAGGGGACATCTTTTCTTAAATGAAAAGTGTAAGTCAGGCGGTCTTCACTAATATCGAAACTTTCAGCGAGAGAGGGAATGATTTCGACACTGCCATATTTAAAGGCGACAAGCCTCTCAAAAATGGTATGAGAAGAAGCATTGTTACTCGTGCCGTCGGTAAAAATCTGGGGGTTAAAACTACTGGGTGAACCCTCTGAGCAGTAGATAAAACTTTGATTATCTCGGCGTTTTAGAGAACAACTCAATAAAATGAGAGTAGAGGCTAAGAGGATTCTAGGCAAAAACCAATGGAATCTTAATGTGTTTTGTGGAAAAGACATGAAAAAATGATGCCTAAGGTGTATGCCTTTGACAAATATGCGACGAATTTACTTATTAGCTCTATTGATAATAGCTCCTAACATTCTGGGCCAGCAACTGATCCAATCAGATGAGACCTTTGAGTGGGGAGCTGGAACCCTCTCCTTTCGAAGACCTCTCCCTCCCAAAATTTCTCTGTCACGCTAGAAGCCCCCTTTCGCATGGTAAATACTACCGACCTCACTTACATCAAACACACGGGTTATTTTAGTGTTCCCTATCTTAATTTAAGGTCTCGCCCTTTAAAGTCTCTCTATGACTGGGCCTTTTAAGCAAGTGTGGCCTATATGTGGGGATCGAAGGACTTTCACGACCACTTCTATGGAGTCGCGCCTCAGTACGCTACAGCAGCTAGAGGATCTTACCAAGGAAGAGCAGGTTATTCTGGCTCTCAGCTCACCTTAATCTTAAATCGCCGTTATAAAGACGTGGTGATGGTTCCCTTTATTCGTCACGATTTTCTTGGTGATGTCGCCTTTGATGATAGTCCACTCTTTAAAAAGAAGAGCTATACGGTTGGTGGGTTAGCTTTCTTTTGGCTGTTTGGAAATAGCCTGTAATCTCTTTGTCCAAGACAGTGAGATAAGGGTGAGGACGAGGCTAGCTAGTGTTAAGAGGGTAGCAAGGCCCATCGCTTTCTTTATTCCAAGCTTTTCCGCAATTTGACCAAATCCCAAGTGCATAAGAACGAGGTGAAGTCCTATTCCCGAGAGGACAAAGGTTGTTGTCTTTTGAAAGTCACGAGGAAAAGAGTCAGCTAGCCAATCCATAAATGCAGGAAAGAACACTGACATGGAAAGACCGGTGAGGCTAAAGCAAAAGAGGTATCCTTGATGCCCTAGAAGAAGGAGAGTCATGGTTGAAAGAAGGCTTGTTAATAAAATGGAGCTGCCATGAAAGGGGATATCCACTAAGCCCATAAAGAGTCTTCCTCCCATCAAAGCGATAAAGAAGCCACTTAGATAATAGCTCGCCTCTTTATTTGTGAGGGCCTGGCCCTCTTCCAAAAAGAGTACTAAGCGCGAGGAGACAACAATTTCACTGGCGACGTAAGTACCGACTGTAAGACCTAGAATAATGAGAAAGGGAAGAGGGAGTTTAAAATCAAGATTGGGATCAGGTATGTGGGAGAAAATTTGATCGTCATCATTTGTCTTAGGGGCAGCAATAAAGATGACAGGACCTAAGAGAGCAAGTGCAAAGAAGAAGTGAGGCCAGCTAAGGCCAAAGTCTTTAAACCATGTGTAAAGAAGAGGTGCTAAGAAACTTGCGACACCATAGGTCCCGTGAAGAGCAGAAAAAGTGCGACGGCGATGACTTGCAGGACTGGCGGCTTCTACCATTAAATTCATGGTCATTCCCGTCATGCCCATCCCGATTCCTTGAATGAAGCTCGCGAGAATAATAAGAGGACCACTAACAAGGAATCCACTTAAACCATAGAAGAGAGCGGAGAGTGAGAGAAAGGCCCAGCCCCATTTCATCGCCACCTCTAGGCTTAAGTTCTTAAGCCACTTATGACTAAAGATTGTTAGGAGAAAACTTAAAAGAGAGGTGAGGGCAAAGAGAAAGGAGCCCTCACGATTAGAGAAGCCGAGGCCTCGTAAAATTTCAGGGTAAGCGGGTCCGCGGCCATTATCAATCAAGCCAAAATAAAAGAGACCTGCAAAAGCACAAAAGAGTAGAGCTTTATTAAAGTGGGGCTTTTCTTTCATGAGTCTCTCTTAACGCCTTAGAGCTTTACCGGAAGCTTCTTCTTAAGAGCAATGCCTTTTGGGCCCACATGACACTGATAAGCTAAAATTTCGACCCCGGCATCATGGGCCTCTCGAAGAAGGCGACCATAGTCAGGGTCGATATGATCGGCGGGAGAGAAAGTATCAACGTCCTCTCTGTTAACCACAAAGAGCATCGCCGAGCGAATGCCTTCCTTAACAAGTGAGGTCAGTTCCTCAAGATGCTTTTGACCACGCGTAGAGACGGCATCTGGAAAAATGGCGACGCGATTCTCTCCAAGGAGTGTGACGTTCTTTACTTCAACATAGCAAAGATCATCCTTATCATTTGAGAGCAGGATATCAATGCGGCTCTTACCGACTTTGGCTTCTGGCTTTAAATTTTCATACCCCTGAAGCTCTTTAACCACGCCACTTTGGATGCCTTCGGCGGCAACTTTATTAGGGAGAGAAGTATTAATTCCAATCCAAGTGTCACCATTATGAGTCAGTTCGAGTGAGTACTTAAGCTTTCGCTTAGGATTATCATGATGAGAGAGGAGCACTGGCCAGCCTGGTTCCCAGCATGTCTTCATGCTTCCTGTGTTGGCAGTGTGAGCGACGATGACTTCACCATCTTCGAGTTCGATATCAGCTAGGAAGCGCTTATAGCGTTTTAAAATTTTTCCAGGAATAAGGGTCGTTTCAAAATCCATTATCTCTCCATAAATTGCACCATGGGCGGAGTATGGCATTACTTGAGTGAAACTGCTACCATGACTTTGGCATGACACTGATAAGGATGATTTATGGACGATATCAAAAGAAACACGGCTGAAATTCTCTTAAAAATCGGAGCGGTCGAGTTTAGACCGGAGAACCCTTTCTCTTACGCTAGTGGACTTAAGGGACCTATCTATTGCGATAACCGCAAGCTTCTGTCTCATCCCGCGGAGAGGGCAAAGATTTGTGACTATTTCTGTGAAACTTTAAAGGCCAGTGGTATTGCCTATGATCATTTGGCGGGGCTCGCAACTGCGGGGATTCCTCACGCTGCTTTTATCGCGGATCGTCTCAATGAGAGCATGGTTTATGTGCGCTCAAAGCCTAAGGCCCACGGGCGGCGCAATCAAATTGAGGGCGACTATAGTGAAGGGCAGCGTCTCTTTCTTGTGGAAGATCTGGTTAATCAAGGGGCAAGTCTAAATGAAGCTCTCCTCGGCGTAGAGGATGCAGGGCTCAAGGCCGTGGGTTGCCTCTCTATTGTGACTTACCAAATGGAAGCGTCGCAGGAAGTTCTTAAAAGCTGGTCTCTACCTTTGCATTCATTAACTGATTTTAATTCTCTTTGTGATGCGGCTTTAGAGATGAATCTCATAAGCGCTGAAGGGAAGGATCAGCTTATTGACTGGCAGCGTGATCCGAAGGCCTGGTCTAATAAAAATTAACGCTCCTACCTTTGTTTTATGGCCCATTTTCCCCTATATTTGAGCAGTTAATTATTCAATTGTTGCTAGCCGTCAAAGACTGACGGTAAACTGTGGAGGAAAATGTGACTGATAAAGTAGCTAAGCTTGAGCTAGATGGTAAAACTATT
>CATLOT010000035.1 GCA_950054155.1 uncultured Bacteriovoracaceae bacterium | reverse complement strand
CGAAAGCTCTAAAATTCACTCAAGTCATCTTGGTACTGATGGATCAGGTGGCCACTTCTTTAACCAACCCGTTGGTGGAGCAGTGACACCTATTGAAGCCCATCACCTCAAAGAAGAATCTCATTATATGCAAATGAAAGGTGGAGAGATGTTTAAAGTCGCCACCCGAACTCTTGCAGACAATGCTCGTGTTTGCTTAGAAAAAGCGGGCATGGGTCTAGAAGATATCGACTGGGTTGTTCCTCACCAGGCCAATATTAGAATCATTGAAACTACGGCAAAGCTTCTTAAGCTTCCCATGGAGAAAATGATCACGAATATTGAGCATTACGGAAATACCTCCGCTGCAACTGTTCCTATTGCCTTTCATGAGGCGATTGAGGATGGACGCATTAAGCGTGGTGATACAGTCCTCTTTGATGCCTTTGGTGCTGGTCTCACTTTTGGGGCTACTCTCCTTACCTACTAATATCCACTGGAGTAAACTATGACTAAATCAGTGACACTCGTTTTCCCTGGACAAGGCGCTCAGTACGTTGGCATGGGAAAGGGCCTTGAGGGTCATCCCTCTTTTGAATTTCTTAATAAGGCCAATGGTGCCCTCGACTTCGATCTCAAAAAGATGATGCTTGAGGGTCCAGATGAAGAGCTTAAGATGACGGCCAACACTCAGCCCGCCATCCTTACCCACTCCATGGCCCTCTTTGATAAGGCATGGGAAATCCTCCTTAATAAAGGTGTAAAAATTGACCGCGTCCTTGGCCACTCTGTTGGTGAGTACGCCGCTCTCTGTGCAGCAAAGGTTATTAGCTTTGAAGATGCTGTCAAAGCCGTGAACCTTCGTGGTCAATACATGCAAGAAGCCGTTCCTGCAGGAAAGGGCAAAATGATTGCTGTGATGAAAATCCCCATGGAAAAGATCGAAGAGTGCTGTAAGGCCGTAAGCCTTGAAGACAATGAAGTCATGCCAGCAAACTTCAACGAGCCCAATCAAACAGTCATCTCTGGTCATGCTGAGGCCTGTGACCGCGCGGTAAAGTGGTTTGAAGAAAATATCTCCGATCCCTATCGCTGTGTAGAACTCAATGTTTCAGCTCCCTTTCATTCAAGCCTTATGAAACCCGCGCGTGAGAAACTCGCTGAGCACCTCAACACAATTGAGTTTCGCTCAAGCTTCGTTCCCTATGTCGCTAATATCGATGCCAAAGAGTACCCAGCTGACACTGCAGGGGAAGTCATCAAGCAGAATCTTATCGAACAAGTCGATGGCTCTGTCAGATGGACACAAAGTATTCAGGCCCTGCCAGACGATACCATCTGCCTTGAAGTAGGACCGGGTCGTGTTCTTATGGGTCTTATCAGAAAAATTAACCGCAATATCAAAGTGATCTCCCTCGACAAGGAAGGAGCTTTTGAAGAACTTGAGGAGCTCTTATCATGAAAGCCAATTTTGAAGATCTCAAAGGAAAGAAAATTCTTGTGACTGGAGCAACTCGTGGAATCGGTCGCTCCATTGTTGAATCCCTCGCCGAGCAAGGCGCCCATGTTGTTTTCAACTTTCGCGAAGGTAAAGAGAGCGTCGCCGAAGAGATGAAAGGCCACCTGGAAAAGCTAGGTGCTAGCATGGCAACTGCGGTAATGTTCGACGTTACAAATACTGAGCAAATCAAAACAGCACTTGATGCCTTTGCTAAAGAGCATGGAGTTATTGAAGGTCTTGTTAATAATGCCGGCATTTCTCGTGATCAGCTCGTTCTTCGCATGAAAGAAGAAGATGTGGAAGCAACTCTCAATACTAACCTTAAAGGCGCCATTATGGTGAGCCAGGTGCTTAGCCGTGGCTTCTTAAGAGCAGAAAATGCCAGTGTGGTGAATATTTCTTCAATCGTAGGCCTTATGGGTAACGCTGGTCAGATCGCCTATGCTGCTTCAAAAGCCGGAATGATTGGGCTTACAAAGTCCCTTGCAAAAGAGCTAGGAGCAAAGAATGTTCGCTGTAATGCTATTTGCCCCGGCTTTATCGATACTGATATGACTGATGCGCTTAAAGAGGAGACAAAAGAGGGCTATCTCTCCGGAATTCCAATGAAGCGCTTTGGAACAACGCAGGAGGTCGCAAACCTCGTAAACTTCTTGCTAAGCAATGCCAGTTCTTATATTACTGGTGAAACAATTAAAATAGACGGTGGTCTTTACATATAATACTGAATTTCACGTTGTGATTTTTGAAATACATTAGGAGATAAAAATGGAAGAAAAAGTCATCAAACTTATCAGCGACGCAACTAAAGTTGATATGGGAAAAATCTCTACAAGCACAAGCTTCGTAGACGATCTTAACCTTGATTCACTCGACATCGTAGAGCTTATGATGAAGATGGAAGACGAATTTGGTATCGAAATCCCAGAGGAAGATGCTGAAGGTCTTAAGAAAGTAAGTGACGTTGTTACTTATCTTGAAACTAAGCAATAAGCACAAAGCACAATAAAAAGAAAAAGGCTCCCGATGGGAGCCTTTTTTGTATGCGCGAGGGTGGACGGCACGTTCCGTAGGATTCTATACTTTGGGCGAAATTATAATCATAAGGTAGGTACATTATGAGAAGAGTTGCTATCACGGGAATGGGCATTGCTTGTGGCCTTGGCCAAAACCTCAAAGAAGTTTGGGGCAATGCTATGGAAGGAAAGCCTGGCATTTCTCACATCGAACAAATTAATACAGAAAATCTTGCCGTAAAAATCGCTGGCGAAATAAAGAACTTTAAACTCTCTGATGAGATCCTTCCCGAGAAAGAGCATGCTCGTTACGACCGCTTTATTCACCTCGGACTTCACAGCACTGACGAAGCCATTCGCGATGCTGGATTTACTCCTAAAGACTGGGGCAATTACGATCCTGAAAAAGTAGGCTGTATTCTTGGTGTTGGTATGGGTGGCTTTCCGATTATCGAAGGTCAACACAGCACTTATCTTGAAAGAGGACCTCGTCGTGTTTCCCCTTTCTTCATTCCTTCTATTATTCCTAATATGGCCTCAGGTCTTATTAGTATTCAGTATGAACTCAAAGGTATTAACTACACCGTAGCCTCTGCCTGTGCTTCTGCTGCTCACGCTATTTCAACGGCAGCGACAGAAATCATGTTAGGAAAACAAGACGTCGTGATCACAGGTGGTACCGAGTCTGTGATTACAGACATGACCATTTCAGGTTTCGCTAATATGAAAGCTCTTTCTCGTCGTAATGATGAGCCAGAAAAAGCTTCACGCCCCTTCGATACAGGACGCGATGGTTTCATCATGGGTGAAGGCGCTGGTATTATTATTCTCGAAGACTATGAGTCGGCAAAGAAAAGAGGCGCGAAAATATATGCTGAAGTTGTCGGCCACGGCTCAAGCTCTGATGCTTACCATATCACAGCTCCCCACCCAGAAGGTGTTGGGGCTGGTCAGTGTATGAAGGCCTCTCTTGCGATGGCAGGAATTTCTCCTGAACAGGTGGGCTACATCAACGCCCATGGAACTTCAACTCCACTTGGAGATGTTGGTGAAACGAACGCCATTAAAAAGACTTTTGGTGATCACGCCTACAACCTTCATGTCTCTTCGACTAAGTCTATGACGGGGCACCTCCTTGGAGCAGCTGGTGGGATTGAAACTGTTTTCTGTGCCATGGCCCTTCACACAGGAATGCTTCCTCCGACCATTAATCTTGAAAACCAAGATCCTGAATGTGACCTCAACTACATTCCCAATAAACCCATTGAGAAGAAAGTAGACTACGCCCTTAACAACTCGTTTGGTTTTGGTGGTACGAACTGCTCTCTCATTTTAAAAAGAGAAGGAGTCTAAAATGTTTCATCCCAACTCAAAATCAATTACCTCAATGGACCCTAAGATTGCAGAGCTCATTGACCTTGAAAGAAAGAGACAAGAAGAAGGTCTCGAGCTTATTGCTTCAGAGAACTACGCAAGCTCTGCCGTTATGCAGGCTCAAGGAACTATCCTTACCAATAAGTATGCTGAGGGTTACCCAAAGAAGCGCTACTATGGTGGTTGTGAATTTGTCGATTCTGCTGAACAACTTGCAATTGATCGTCTTAAAGAACTCTTTGGTGCTAAGTTTGCCAATGTTCAGCCTCACTCAGGAAGTCAGGCCAATATGGCCGTTTACTTTGCTCTTTTAGAGCCAGGTGACAAAGTTATGGGTATGGACCTCGCTCAAGGTGGCCACCTCACTCACGGCTCTCCAGTGAACTTCTCGGGCAAGCTCTACAATATCGTATCCTATGGTCTTAACCCCGAGACGGAAGAGCTCGACTATGAAGAGATCATGGAAATTGCTAAGAAAGAAAAACCTAAAATGATTGTTGCTGGTGCTTCGGCTTACTCACGCACTATTGATTTTAAAAAGTTTCGTGAAATAGCCGATGCTGTTGGCGCTTATCTTATGGTTGATATGGCCCATATCAGTGGTCTTGTCGCAGCTGGTGTTCATCCCTCCCCTGTCGAGCATGCTCACTATGTGACATCGACAACACACAAGACTCTTCGCGGACCTCGTGGTGGCATCATTCTCACTAATGATGAAGAGCTTGCGAAGAAAATGAATTTTAATATCTTTCCTGGTATCCAGGGTGGTCCCTTAGAGCACGTCATTGCCGCCAAAGCAGTTGCCTTTGAAGAAGCCCTTCAACCTGAGTACAAAGCTTACCAAGAACAAGTGATCAAGAATGCCAAGCGCTTAGCTGAAAAGCTTCAAGAGCAAGGTATCAAGATTGTTTCAGGTGGCACCGACAACCACCTCGTCCTCGTCAATGTGGACTCTGTTGGCCTTACGGGAAAAGAAGCTGAAAAGTTACTTGAAGCGGCCCATATCACTTGTAACAAAAATATGATTCCTGGTGACAAGAGAAGTCCCTTTGTTACCTCTGGTGTTCGTCTTGGTACTCCTGCAATTACCACTCGTGGAATGACAGAAGAACATATGGACATGATCGCAAGCTGGATTGGTCGAGTCTTTAAGAGTAAGGAAAATCCTGATGAAATTCAAAAGATTAGCACAGAGGTGAAAGCCCTTTGCCGTGATTTTCCAGTCTACTAAAAAAACGATAAGAGCCCGTAATCACGGGCTCTTTCTTTACTATCCCTCCTCCTAACAAAATCATAACAGAGTTTCTAAGCGTAATTCTTATACGCTTTTGGACCAAGGCCTCAGACGAATGATAAGTGTGGTGAATAACCTAATTAAGGAGAAAAAGATGAAGAATCTCATTCTTTTACTAAGCCTCATTTCAAGCTCTCTCTTCGCTCATGACTTCAGTTGTAGTGATGTTAGTTTTGAGGGAGAGGTCTTCACTCTCTCTGTAGAAACTCATAATGAAAATTTAGAATATCTTATTAATGGACAAGACCGTGGTCTCATTGATGAATATTACAATCCTAGAAGCAACTACTTTAAAAGCTGGAAGAAACTAGAGGGCTACTACCCGACTATTGGTGATGGAGTTGAAGGTTATAGTGTCGAGATTCTCGTCAATAAATTCTTGGGGACACGAGAGCTTTTAGAAAATGCCCAGTTTGGCTTTGTAGAATACAGAGCATCTGGGGCAGATGGCTTTTACACCATCCGCTTTAGATGTGATCGTCTTTAAAGAATCCTCTTGGCAAATATAGGAGTGCGCTCATTAATAGCGCACCCTAGAATTGCTCCTCCATCAAAGACAAAGTCCCCTCTAATCATTAAAAAACGATTGAGATTTCCACTCTGATAGGGAATCGACATCCAATAAGGTTTCGCATTTCTTCTGCGTAACAAATCTTTAATTTCATGACGATGAATCCATCCGCCATTATTGAGAAAGATATCCCCTGCGTGGGCATATATTTTTGCCCGTGGATCAATCACACCCTCACGCCCATTGCGATAACGGGCAGAATTCAAAATCTCTCCCGAGCTGAGATCATAGCTGACAACACCATTAAAAGAGCCCTGCTGAAGGCCGGTTAAGGCGACATAGGCCTTGCCTTCAAAAACAGTGACAGCAACGGCCATTGAGCGACGATCATCTTCTTGCCAGGTGTTAACGGGACTAAGAAATGAAAACTCTTGGCTTTTGAGATCAAACTGGACGAGTCCGAGCTTACCGTGAGCAATGATTAAAGAGTTCTCATAGTATTCCAATCCTAGCGGTTTCTCATATCTCTCCCAATGAGGATAGCGGTAACGGTTAAGAAGTCTTCCTTGAGAAGAGAATTGTAAGAGTTCACCGTCAGAGAGAAGCCAAAGGTCTTCCTGATAAACGACAAAGTCCTCAATACTGGCAAGATCTCCTTCAAGCCTTACCGTCATTTGAGAATTATAAGCTTGATAAAAGCGTCCCTCTGGGCCGGTCACCTTCTGAAGAACTGTCGTATCATCGCCCTGAAAGACCAGGGGTGGCCTAACCGAGTAATAGCCGTTGGAGCGCTCCTGAAGTGTTTGAGGGCAGGTCTCATTCTCAAATCGTGACGCGCTGAACGAATATGCATTCTTAGTAAGAAGTAGGCCTAGAACACTAAGCCTTAAAATAATAAGGATATATTTCATAAGTCCTCCATAACTCTAGGTAAATTATTGAAGATGACGCCACTGTTTGCCAAGGTTGCTAGCGTTGGGGTAAAACTATGAAAATTAGAGGTTTAAAAGATGCACTGCCCAAGCTGTCACGCACAAGACACTAAAGTTATAGAAACGCGAATTCTACAAAATGGAATGGCGGTTCGCCGACGCCGTCGATGTGACGACTGTGACAAGCGTTTTACGACTTATGAGAACTTCACACAGCAACTCCCTGCCCTTGTGAAAGCAGATGGTAGGCGTGAGAATTTCAATCGTGAAAAGATCATCAAGGGTCTTACCAAAGCATGCCAAAAGCGCCCGGTCAGCAGAGACCAGATTCATGCTCTCATTGATGGGCTTGAAAGACATCTCGCTGAACTTTCTCTTAAAGAGATTCGCAGTGACCTTATCGGAAACTACGTCATGGAAGAGCTCTATAAACTCGACCCTGTTTCCTATGTGCGCTTTGCCTCCTTTTATTGGACTTTCAACGATGTTCAAGACTTTGTCTCCAATCTTGAGAAGTCCCCTCTTCAACCGCTCATTAATAACGAATCCCTAAATTCTAAAGGATCTCAGCTTGAAATCTAAAACTCCTGGACGTGAATTTGCGTTCAAGTTTCTCTTCCAACTCTTTATTAAAGAAAATAGTGAACTCAAAAATGCTTTCCTCGATGGAGCGATGGGTGCTGCAGATTTAGAAGAGAGTATTCTTGAATTTAGAGAGTCTTATACTGCTCACGATGAAGAGCATCCCGACAATCAAATTGATGATGGAAACTGGTTCTTTGCTAATAAACTCATTCAAGGTGTGGCGAAACACATGACTGAAAATGAAGAAATTATTCGCAAGGAAACCAAGCGTGAGAATCTGGATAATCTAGAAAAGATTGAACGCTGTGTCCTTCTCATCGGAACTGAAGAACTTAAGCACTTTGATACTCCCTACCAGGTTGTGATTAATGAATTGGTTGAGCTGGCCAAGAAATATGGAAACGCTCAATCTGGTCGCTTTGTGAATGGAGTTCTGGACGGAATCCGTGCAAAATAAGACCGTTTCTGAACAGTCTG
Organism: uncultured Bacteriovoracaceae bacterium; assembly: GCA_950054155.1. Lineage (GTDB taxonomy): Bacteria > Bdellovibrionota > Bacteriovoracia > Bacteriovoracales > Bacteriovoracaceae. Next base: position 28,251 of record CATLOT010000035.1, on the reverse strand, counting down.
ATTTCCTCAATCTTATAACTCCAAAAACGCTGGCGTGCCTTTGGGTGTCAGAAGAGCCTCTCTATAAGCGAGAGAGTCCCTTTCAGTGGTTTAACTATCTTCTTGATGGAAACCTTGAAGCTCACCTTAAGCATCTTCCGGCCAACGAGAAGTCCTTCTTTACAGTTAATCACTATGGAGAGACGTTCTACTTGCTTCAAGTAGAGAAATCATTTCCAGATATCAATAAAGCTGTAAAAGAGGCCTTTCAGATTATCAAGCCTCAAAATGAAAAGAAGGAAGTGCTTTGCCTGGGCCATAACCCTCAGCATTTCTCCCTTCCCTATCTCAAACAAAATAAAGAGGTCTCTTTTGAGACCGTCTTATACTAATCCTACGATATAAGTAACCCAAGACTCGCAGTTCTCTTCTTCTTTTGATTGATAGAACTCTCCATCTCCGTCACCATCTTCATCTTCGCCTTCCCAATAAGTGACGACTTTTGAAAATCCTGCTTCTTCCATAAGTTCGGTGATCTCACGAACAGTCCAATGGCGCCAGTCATAGGTAAAGACCTTCTCGTACTTGGTTCCCTTGGTCTTAAAGTGGATATAGTAGAGAACCTCTCCTGTAAGAGGGTTGTAATTATCACAGTCCCAAAAATAAGAGTGCTTATCAAATTCTGTTTCTTCGACCATCTCTTGGAAGCACTCAGTTCCTCCAAAGATATCGACAAAGAAAACCCCATCTTCATGAAGAGAGTCTTTTACACTTTTAAAGTACTGAAGAAGCTCTTGGCGCTTTTTGAAGATAAAGTAACTAAAGTTAAAGGCAACTGTAACGTCATTCTTAAAGTCATAGCGATCTAAGACATTGCCCATAATGTATTTCATGCGGCCTTGCTCTTCATCGTTAAGACGGCTGTAGTGCTTTTGCTTTCCGTATTCTACCGGCTCAGGATCAAGGTCAATCGCAACGGCGGTGTTTTCCTTGCTCTCTTTAACCCAGTCACAGGCCATAGCCCCGGTTCCGCCAAAGTCTTCACGAAGTGACTTTGGCTTGCGTCCACGAAGTGCCTTAAATTCTTGTTGGATAAACTCGATATCGGCCATGTGATTTTGCACGGAAGCCTCATAGAGTTTATATTTTTTTTCAACAGGTAATTCACTAGCACTCTTGGCCATGGGTTTTCTCCTCAAAATTGATTTGCCTAAGAATAGCAATTCTCACTTTTACCAGTAAAGGCAAAAATCTAATGGCTCACCCAGTAGTAAACAGTATAGCCGTAGCTAGAAAGAAAGATGGCTCCGGGCAGACGACCAAAATTCTTCTTAAGAAGAACAAGAAGCAAGAGAAAAACAGAAGCTGCACCTAATAGAATAAGCTCTTGGTTGAAGTTCTGAGTTATCTTGATGTCATAGAAGCCAATAGAGCCCATGACGAAGGCCACATTAAAAATATTGGAGCCTATAATATTTCCTGTAATGAGGTCTGTATTTTTCTTTTTTACACAAGCAATCATTGCTGTCACTAACTCTGGAAATGAAGTGCCAAAGGCCACAAAGACGGCAGAGATCACATAAGCTGGTACACCCAATTCCTTTCCAAGAGCTGTTCCAGAACTCACCAAGTATTCCCCACCAAAGTAAAGAAAGACGAAACCAATCACAAGTTTGCCGAAGATAAAGAGCTCTAACTTCTCTACCTCTTCTTCATCCTCTGCACTTCTTAACTGTCTTTCCTTTCTCATTTCTCTAAAAGTATCCCACAGAAAGAAGATGAAAAAGAGAAAGAGCAAGACAGAGGCTAAAGGTGTTATCCCGAAATAAAGAATCACGACTGCAAGAAGTGTTGTTAGCAAGATATGAATGATCATTTGTCTCTTAATCGACTTTTGTAAGATAAAGAGAGGTGTCACTAAGCCACTAATTCCCATAATAAGAAAGAGATTGGCGATATTAGAGCCCACAATATTACCAAGGGCGATACCAGGCTCGTTATTCCAACAAGCAATCTGGGACACAAAGAACTCAGGAAGCGAAGTTCCAAAACCAATCAGAACAAGACCTACCACAAGGGGCGAGAGGCCAAAATATAAACCAATTTTTTCAGCTCCCTCAAGAGCAAATTCTGCTCCATAGTAGAGAGCGACAATAGAGAGGACAAGAATAAGAACTTGCACGAGCATAAGGTCTACCTGATACTGTTAATAAAGAAACACCTTATCATAAGCGCTAAATTATGGACAAAATCTATTCTCAATTTGACCTCCTCTCTTTTAAGAAAGTGGCCATTTTTGCTTTTTTACTGGGCGACCTCATTTTCTTCAATACAATTTATCGCAACTTCACTTCACTAGAGTTCTACAATCAAATTATCGAAATTTTGCTCCAAGTCAGACCTGATATCCAGGGCGGATTTAACGAAGATATTAAATTTCAACTCCTTGCCCTCTACAAGAACGCCTTGATTTTTCTGCTTGGGATGGCCTTTATCTATCATCTCTTTGTGAACTTCCTCTGGTGGAAAGGAAAGTATGTAGCGCGCGGATATCTCGCCCTCTATGCTTGGACAGCGGGACCTTTGATCACCTTGGCAGGCTTCTTTTCTCTTTTTGATTCCCCTATTAAAGCACTGGCCTACCTTATTGTCGGCCTTCTCTTTCTCTTTTGTGCTATCGGGATGGGCTATTTTCGGGAGAAGAATCCCAAAGAAAAAAAGGGCTCTAAGCCTCCGAAAAGGTCGGTGCGATAAAATTAATTTCTCGCGGTCTTGTCCAGTCGGGTAATTCTTTACTTAGGCCTTGAAGTTTATTCTTCCCCGCGACCGCAAGGAGAAAGCTGTCAAATGCCCTTGGGTTGCGGACAAGGAGCTCTAAATCATGGTCATAGATAAAGATATTACAGCTCTTTTCAATTTTCTTTATAATATCAATTCTCGCCTCTACGCCTAATTCCATATCGGCCATATTAAGGATATCTCTTTTAAGAAGAACTCCAGCTCGTAAGAGTTCGATTAATACAATGGATCCATTCGCCTCAAAAAGAGATAGCTCATCTGGAAAATGTCTTCTTAAATAACTAAAGCGCGACTGAACCATTAGTGAAGTATTACCAAATGAATCAAAGCTAAAATTAAAGAGGTCCAAGAGTTGATTGTAGTAGAGGCACCAAACCCAAAAGTCGAGAGCTCTATTCCAATAAGGAATGAAACCTTTTTTTAAACGCCTCTTAAAAGATCGCGTCAACATATAGTTGGTAGCAGGCAGAGAAATAATATTGCGGCCATAATCAAAGAGGTCATCACTATTGCGATCTTGCTCGTACTTCTTAGGATTTTCTTGGCGAAGACTTTCATCATGATCAAGGATGGATTTCATTTGTCTTCGCACTTCTTTTACCGAGGGCTCAGGACAATTGGCGCTTCCAGGACAATCAAGTAAGCAGGTCGCACAGGCCGCTTGGCTCAAAGGAAAGTCTAAAACCATTTTCATGACTTCATACTTTTCAATCCAGGCGCGAATCGCCTCATCTCCACTTAAGCCCTCTTCGTCTTTCACCTGGAGCAAGGAGCGTAGAAACCAGCGGCTCTCCTCTCCATGTTGCTCGAGTAAGCAAAAAAAGAATTGATCACGCCGCCCACCTTTCATAGAAAGGCCTACGATACTATTTTGAATGGAAGAATGGTCTTGGATAATAAATCCTCCTCTCTATACCATTATACCGGATTAGAGAGGTTCTTCGATAGAAAAAAGAAGTTTCGTCATCTGATGGGCTTCTACAAGCTTATGAACAGAGTCTTTTAGCTCTTTAGGATGACAGATAAGGAAGCATCCTCCCCCTCCAGCACCACAAATCTTAAGTTTTATTGAGGGCTGTAGTTTAAGAAGATCTTCATGAAGTTGATTCATTTCTGGCGTTTGTATATTGGGAAAAAGACCTTTTCTAAGCTCTCCCTCTTGTCCAATGAGGTCAATCAGAGAAGAAAAATCATCACTCTTAAGTGCAGAATAAGCCTTAAAACTTAAGTCACAAATTTCTCCCATTCCTTTTCGCGTTTGAGAGTCATTATCAAAGAACTTCTTATAAACTTCCCAGTTGTTGATTCCACTTAAACGTGTTTGCCCGGAATACACAAGGGTAAGATGATCTTCAAGAAAAGCCTTCAGTTCCCTACTAAAGAGTTGTTCGACCTCAATTCCACCAACAATAGGCTTTAGTGCAAGCACTCCCCCATAAACGGCAGGATAGTAATCCTGATAACCAGCAGGACCACAGTTGAGAATACGTGCTTCAATTGTGTTCACTTCTTTTATGGCCTGATCACGATCAAAAGAGATCGACTTGTATTTACAAATAGCTTGATAGAGTGTGACTCCCATTGCAGAAGAACCACCAAGTCCTGCACCAGGAGGGCTTCCCGATTGTAGGGTTACCTTAGCCTGAGTGGTGAGGTTGAGATGGGAGAGGATTTGGGCAACAAAGCTAAGAGGTCCAAAGGTTTCTCCTCTCAGAGAGTCCTCATTAAAATCACTCTCCTTAAAAAAGGTTTCTGAATGATAATCCCTAGAAACGATTAAAACCCCATCATCTTGGGTTTCTTCTATTTCGACCACGGCCTTGAGAGAAGTCGCGAGATTGAGGGTGACGACATTACGAAGAACGTAATTAATGGGAGTGATATCTAACGTGCCCCCCAAGAGATCAACGCGAACAGAGCCCTCAACCTTAACGCCCATTTATTTTCCCTCGTTGTATATTCCAACATAAGGAAGCTCACGATAGCGTCCTGCGAAGTCTAGTCCATAGCCAATGACAAACTTATCTTCGATTTCAAAACCTAAGAAGTCGATATCAACTTTATGTTCAAGGCGTGCAGGTTTAAAAAGAAATGAAGCGAGTTTTAAAGAGGCTGGTCCTCTTGCTTCAAGATCCTTTCTGAGAACTGAGAGAGTAAGTCCTGTATCGACAATATCCTCAGTTATAAGAACATGCTTGTCTTTAATATCCTTCTTAATATCGAGATTAATTTCAAGCTTACCTGAACTGGTTGTCCCATCACCGTAAGACGAAGCAGACATAAACTCAAGAGTTACTGGAATATTGAGGTGGCGAATAAGATCTGCCGTAAACATAAACGCTCCATTGAGAACGCCTATTACCGTGAGTTCCTTGCCTTTGTATTGCTCATTTATTTCATTCGCAAGCTCTTTAATTCGACTTTGGATTTTTTCTTCTGAAAGGTAAACTTCGATGGCCATGGGGCCCTCCTCATTAAACGAATGAATTATTTAAAATTTCTCCGACGCCACCAGCGCCAGGGACAATATACTGATGATCATTAAGACCTTTTTCTTGATCCCAAAAATGCCCAGGTTTTGCTTCGAGAACCTCTTTTGAGGATAGCCCTCTATCTAAACGAAGAGCGAAGATTTCCACATCAGGATGATCCGTCGTCATTCTCTTTAGATACTCAGGCGTGACAATGAGATGAAGGGCAATATACTTCTTAGCCGCTCCCTTAACCTCTTTCTTATAGTGATCCACACAATGAGAAAGACTTCCGCCAGTTGCTCCCATGGGATCAGGAAAGAGAACATAGGCCCCTTCAACGTCGCCGCCGATCTTAGAGCCACTTACATCAACACCGATGACTTGGCCCTGATCATTTGTTTTTCGATTCAAGTAAAAATGGTCTTGTCTGAGGTTCTTTGGATTAAGAATGAGATGCAACTGTTCAAAACAGGTATGGCTTGGCCATGTGCCAGCACGGGCCATATCAACGCAAACAGCCTTAGAGTTTGGGCTCACTACTTGGCCCCAGAAGACACCGGCTTCAGTGAACTCCTTCATTCGTGTGTCACTCTTTATGACTTCACGATCAAAAAGTTCACTGACAGCCCTCTCTAGCAAAGTTTTATAACAAAACTCCATCAAGTGGTTGAGTTCAGGTAAGAATGTCTGAGGGTGGCCAATTCTAGCCATGACCGACTGACAGAAAGGTTCCGCTAAAATGTGAACCTTTTTTCCATACTCATGTTCAATTTCACTTAGATGAAAAGGAAGAGAGTCATAATGAGAGTCTTTATTCATAATTTTCTATCATTCGCTAAGTTCGTTAGTTGCCCCCGATTGTAGCGAATGAGAAAAAGCAAGTAAATCTTCACTCTCTTCATGGTCATCCCAGTGGCCACGACAGCGAGCTTCATAACTCTCACTCTCTCCCACAAGAACTTGATCAGTGATTTCATCAGCATTACGACGGTATGTTTTTGATGCAGGCGCACCGCAAACCGTACAGATCGCTTGAATCTTATCAACTCTATCGGCCATGCAAAGAAGTTCAGGAAGGGGTCCAAAGGAGCTTCCTTTGTAGTCCTGATCGAGGCCTGCGCAAATTACGCGAATCCCACGGCGAGCAAGCTTCTTAATGACAGGAATAATATTTTCATCAAAGAACTGGACTTCATCAATGGCCACAACACGAGTCGAGTCATAGAGATGAGTCAAGATTTCTAATGAATTCGCCACAGGCATTGCCTCAACCGAGTGGCTTGAATGACTAACCACGTCTGATTCGTGATAACGATCATCAATGGCAGGTTTGAAGATTTGAACCTTTTGTCGGGCAATTTGTGCTCGGCGCACACGACGAATAAGTTCTTCTGTTTTGCCGGAAAACATCGGGCCGCAAACAACCTCGACTACTCCGGACGCTAAATGTCCCATGTTGTATCCAACCATGTCTAACTCCTTTAGAAATGGCACTTTAATAAGCGTGTAAAGTGGATGTTGTGTTGTGTGTAGATTTCAGTTTACTAGGAATCAGAAAATTGGCCAGAGAGAATTTCGGCCAACAAATTGCGCAATTAAGAATTTCAAAGAGATAGAAAACTAAAAAAATTCTTACAGAATCTTAAAGACCTGAAGCCATCATCCCAACGCTCAGGGCCATCATAAAGAGAGCGAAGAGGAAGAGAAGAAGCGGGCACACAATAACAAGACCTGCTTGAAGGGTATTGAAACCTAGGTTTTTGCGAAGACCACCAAAGAGATAGACAAGATTAGCAATACGATGGAGAAGATCTCCAAAGATGGGAATGACCAAAAAGGTGTGGGTGGTAAAGGCGTTGGTGACGATCTCTTCACTCACGCGATCAACATCTTCATCTTTTTCAAAGAGAGTTGAAAAGATCTTAATGATATTAATCCAAAACTTACTGTAGACCCAAAAAAAGAGGGGAAAGAAAACAGTCTTCAAAAGGAGAAAACCAATTGCTGAGATACTCAGGAGTGACTGGAATGAATCAAGGAAAATTCCCTTGGAGCTAAATCCTTCAAAGGCGACAAGGCCCATGAAGTGTCCTATTAAAACATAGAAGCCATTCATAACAACAAAGAGCCAAGAGATAGTAAGGCTCTGTTCAAAATTAACGCCAACACTTTCTTCAAGAGGCTTGAGCTCTTCGCTTCCTACCAATTCAAGCTGAGCGGGTTCCTTCACTTCTGTCTCATAGAGACGACGCTTCCTCAGGAGCTCTTGAGTGTGCCAAGGATGAAGAAAGCTAGAAAAATAGTTATTTAAGATATCATTCATAAAAATAATCAACGCCCATAACTTTTATTGGAGGACTTCCCTCGATTTTATAAATTAAAGCCTGGGTGCTCTCTTCATGGTACAGGACAATCTCCCCTGAGCGAATCATGAGGAAAAATACTCCTTGACCCCAATCGAGTTCAAACTGCTTAACAGCGCTTTCCCTTATCTCACTCCCCGCACTCCAATAGGATGCTGGTTGCCTCAGAAAATCAAGTAACCCCTTAAAAGACTCATGTATTGGCTTTAGTTTTTTTCCTTCGGCGTAGAAACGACCATCTTCACTTTTAAATGAGATAAGATCACCTCTGTCCTCAAATTGAACACCTAATTGACTGGGTCTCTCTCTTAAAAGACGGAGATCCCAATAGTTTTGAACAGGGGCCAAAAGAACTAATATATCGGCTGACTTCACGACATAGGTGTGTCCATCTAGAGAGCTTTTCAACAAGTGATGATCTTTTAGCTTAGGGTCAGCACTTGGGTAGACTTCAAGTCGCGCCTCTCCTTGAGTTGAATTAACCGTCACCTTCACAAGAGGAGGGAGCGAATTCTTTCCTTTATAAAAGCTTACGGCCTCAAGGCTAACAATCTTTTTTTCAAGATCAAGAACCGCTTGGTTTTTGAGGCTCAGAAGATTGGGGACAGCAGGGTTTGTCTTCGCTTCGGGGAAATTAATAGTGTAATCACGATTTCGTCCGTCAGTGAAATCAAGTTCTAGGAGGCTCCACTTCTTATTCATCCAATGACGAAAAATCCGATGATCCTTAAAGAAATTCTTATCGAGATTAATGAGAGATAATATACGTTGATAGTGATGATCAGAGCGATGCGCCTGACTTTTATCGTAAATTGCCTCGTGGTCGCCAGAATCAAAGGCTATAACAAGTTCTGTTTTCTCTTGGGTTGTAACCTCCATATAAAAACTACGATCAAAATCAAGTTTTTTCCCAAGAAGGAAAGAGACACTCTGACCATGAAAGATAAACTCAATCTTTTTTTCTTCATCGTCAAAGAAGTCTTCTCTTTTTTTATTCTGCCATTGTTCTTTAGGAATAACTCGCTTGATTTTGACTCCAGCGAGAATTTTCATAAACCACTCCACGCGCCTCTCATCAACGAGTTCACCAGATTCAGGGAAAAGAAACTGGTCACCTTGTTTGATGAGATCGACTTGAGGCAGGCTAAAACCTTTTATCTCCCCTAGTTCCTCAGGATTAAGAATTTGCCCTTTTCTCTGCTCATTTTTATAGTCCTCACGATCCTGAAGCTCTTGAAAAAAGTAAGTAAAGACGCCCAATGAGATAGCAATAACAAGAAGGATGAGGTTCTTCATTATCCGTGGTTTCTCCTACGATAGAATAAGAAGGCCATGATAACGAGCACCAGAGGGCAAAAGATAATGGAGAAATAAAAAATGACTCCAATTTGGTTTTGACTCATAAAAACGGGCTTGTCTTCAAGAACGGGAGAATTCAAGGTGATGAGTCGCTCTTCCTCAACCACCCAGCTAATGGCATTGAGAAAGAACTGAAAGTTCTTAGGAAATTTTTTGTAGGTATTACTAATGAAAGTTGAATTTCCAATGACGACAACTTTTGAATCACCTTCTTCTTTGGTGGCAGCGTAAACGAGAGGCCCCTGATGATCTTCCCCTTGGGTAAAGCTTAGCTTCATTGAGGTTAACTCTTTTCGACTCGTCTCTCCCCATGCAGCGGGAAATCGATTCGAGCGTGCTATTTCTTGCCACTCCTTATCTTGAAACTCCATGGATTGAACTAAAGGAAAGAAAACATCTCCTTTAAAATCTTTCGTAATAGGATGTTTTGGGTCCAGATGATGAATGACTGGCACACTCCCTTGAGAACCATTTACGTGTTTGATTTGATCGATAACCAAATCATTTCTCATGTGAATACCCAAATCAGAGAGAAGCTCATAAAGATCAGTTGGACCTTGTCCATTGAAATCAGGATCAAGAGCAAAAATTAAATCTCCTCCAGCCTTTTGGTAATCTTTGAGTGCTTTAATTTCATTGGGAAAGAAGCCTTCCTTACTCCCAAGAAGGATAACGGCCTTGGCGTCACGAGGGACCTGCGCCTTTTCCCTTAAATTGAGAAAGCGCACTTCCATGGTTTGCGCCTTTAAAAGAGAAGAAAGATGTGATGCTCCCTCATTTTCATAGGAGAAGAGATCTAATTCCCCATGTCCCTTAATAAAGTAAAGAGTTGGCTCAGAACTTCTTGAAACCTTAACTAGCGCATTTGTTAACTCAAGTTCATTGAGGTTAGATACAACTTTTGTTTTCCCTCTGTAGCTCACTTCAATGGCCGGTACTTTCGTTATTCCCACCTTACGCACAAGTTGGGGCTCAAGTTCAGCATCGACAAAGCTAATCTTTATATTCTTCTTCTCAAGGCGATAAAGATCGGCCAAGGCATAGACAAGTTGGTAGTGCTTCTTTAAAGAGAAGATTCGAAAAGAAACATCCCCTTCAATATCACTAAGAACACTTTTTGTTTGATCAGTAAGTGAATTGATTTTCCCTTTAGTTACATCCCATACGATAGGGTTCTTGAAACTTAGAAAATTAAGAAACCCGAGAATAATAAAGATGAGACAAATACTGACAAGTGAGCTCATCAATTTTTTAAAGAAATGAGATTGATAGAAAGAGCTAAAAGCCTCTTTATTAATAAGAAGCAATCCACTGGTCATTGCCAAGGAAGTAATCGTGGTAAAGAGATTGAGCTTTGTCTCCTCTGGAATACTAATCCACATCCCGATCACAACTAAATAAAGAAGGAAGTTTAAAACACAAAAAAGAGTAATGACCCAGCCTCTAGGCCCTTTATGCTTTACCATTTACGAGACTCCAGGCTGAGGTGGGTTAAGTAAGAGAAAAAACCAATGAACGAAAACATATAGAGGATATTATAGGAGCGGATACCTCCTTTGATAAAGCTGTCAAAATGAAAAGGAACGGCTAAATACTGAAAGAGTTGTCCAAGAATAATATTTTGAGTGGCATTTCCCGTCAGAGAAAAGAGCATGATTCCAAGGAGGATCGTAAAGCCAAGTAATGCTGAGACCACAAGGTTATCAGTCAACGAGCTAGCAAAACATCCCACTGCTATATAGCAAAGAACAGAGAGAAAAATTCCGGCATAACTTGAGGCAACAATAGACCAGTGCTCATACCCACTCATGGCCAAGATAATGGGAAAAATAAAGGTTAAGGAAATCATAAATGACGCCATCAAAAACGTGGAAATCATTTTTGCCATAATAATTTGAAAGTGACTCAAACGTGATGTGAGGAGAAGTTCGATCGTTTTTAACTTTCTTTCTTCGGAAAAGGTTCTCATCGTTAATAAGGGGGCAAGAAAGAGAAAGATAAAATTCATATTACCAAAAATAGGCAAAAGAACACTTTGCGAGAGGGTTTGTTCGGTAAACTCTTTAGAAGCAATAAGGTAATTAAAGAAAAGCCAACCCATTAAAAAACAAAAGAGGGCTGACAAAATATAAACGAGAGGTGACAAGAAACTATCTTTAAGCTCCTTCTTCGTTAAAACCCATATTCCCTTAAAGGTACTCACCTCACAACCTCCTTAAAGATATCCTCAAGTTCCATCGTTCTCTCCGTAAATTGAAAGAGGTTACCATGCTCGACAATAAGTGATGTTAATTGAGAGCGGTGATCTTCCCCACCGGAAACTCGAATTTTGATAAGATATTCCCCTGCTCTTTCACTTATGTCACAACCTTGAACATATTCTTTCGCCAATAAGTTTGTCTTTAAAGCCTCACCTACTTTAGGAACTAAGGCCTCAAAGGTCTTATAGGCGCTAAACTCACTTTGCACTTCAGTGAGGTTGCCCGTTTTTAAGATTTTTCCATTATTGATAATAGTCACCTCATCGCAGACACGACCGACTTCGTAAAGCTGATGAGTACTAAGGAGAATTGTGTGGTCTTTCTTGAGTTCAAGAATTAAATCTCGCATCTCTGCGATAGCATTGGGATCAAGGCCAACTGTTGGCTCATCAAGAACTATAATTTCTGCACCATAGACAAGCGTTTGAGCTATGGCGACTCTTTGCTTGAACCCTTTTGATAAAGGTCCAATAAGTCTATTTTGTACCGAAGTAAGACCACAGCGTTCAATTTTTTCGTCCAAAATTTCTTCACGAGCTGGCATAGATTGATTATTAATGTCCTGGCAAAAGCGAAGGTAATCTCTCACTTTCATATTCGTATAAAGAGGAGGTGTTTCAGGAAGAATTCCAATAGAACTTGCAGCATCAGACTTTCTTTTGAGAGCATCGACACCGTTTATATACACCTCGCCACTATTGGGTGGAATAAGCCCTGCAATGATCTTCATTGTAGTCGACTTACCTGCCCCATTTGGTCCAATAAAGCCATGAACACTGCCGCGTCTCACTTGAAGATTGATATTGTCCAAAGCAAGGACACCAGGATAACTCTTAGTGATATTTTTTAACTCAAGAGCAAATTGCGATGCACTCTCCATTCTTCACTCTCTCCTTGAGTAAATCTGTCTTATTCCTTTAAAAGAGTAGCAAAAAGTTTCTAAATTGTTAAAAATCCTATAGCCCTCACTTTAGAATCCGATAAGATGACATATGAGAATGATTCAACTTTTTAAATCCTTGACTGAAAAGGCCAAGAATATTGTGATTACCACCCATATCCAACCCGATGCTGATGGGATTGGCTCGGAAATTGCTCTTTGTATGGCCTTGAGAAAAATTGGTAAGAATGCTATTTGCGTCAATGAGGAGCCCCTCCTTGAGCGCTACCGCTACCTCGATCCTGATGACTGTGTCATCTCCTACGAGGAATATAAGGCGTCCCTTCCCAAAGATCATAAAAATACAATAGATCTCTTTATCGTCACGGACACAAACTCACTCAGCAGAATAGGCACCCAGCTTCAGACTGTAGTTCCCAACTCGAAGAATCTCCTCTTTATTGATCACCACCCCGCTCCTCGTGAGCTTGCAGCAATCCACTGTATCGACACGACCATGGCTGCCACTGGGGAGCTCGTTGGTAGTCTCATTGAATCAATTGGAGTTCCCTTTACTAAAGAAATGGCGTACGCCCTTTATACAAGTATTCTTATCGATACGAGTAGCTTTCGCTATCCCACGGTGACGGGCAACACTCATCGCCTTATCGCAAAGTTAATGGATACAGGTATAGAGCCCCCTAAAGCCTACAATAAGATCTATGGCACTAAGCAAATTAGCTATATGCAAATGCTTGGAATTGTCCTCTCAAGTGCTCAGTCCTCAGATGATGGACGAATCGCTTGGCTCAGCCTAACGGAAGAGAGTCTTGAAAAGTTTAACGTCGATACTGAAGATACCCATGGTCTCGTCAATTATCTCCTCATACTCGATAACATAAAGGTCGCCTGTATGTTTCGCCAAGTTGGCGATATGGTTAAAATCTCAATGCGTTCGGCAGGTGATGTCGATGTCGGAGTGATGGCCCAAGCCCTTGGAGGTGGTGGTCACGACCACTCAGCAGCAACCCTAATTGAAGGTAAAATTGAGGAAATTATAAGAGAGACAGTTCCCAAGATTGAACTGATGCTAGACGATAAATAATCACTTATTGAGGATTTTACTGAGGATCTCTTGTTCTTTGCCACTAAAGTTCACCACGCCTGAATTAAGCATCGATTTTAATTTTTCAGTAGTCATAGGATCTTTAGGATCGTTCTTTTTAATATCACCAGAACTTTCTTCGGCCATAAAGCTGTCGCCAAAACGCTGACCTTGGACTTTCTTTTGATGCTGTTCTGGGCCCTTTGCCTTTTTAAGCTTTTCTAGGATTTCATTACGGGAAAGACTTTCTTTATTATCTAAAGAGCGTTCAACCATTCCATTCTTATCTCGGGGAAGGTTTTTAAGCCTCTCTTTCTTACTCATCACTGAGCGACCTGAAAAAGAGCCTTGGGCTGATTTGAATGTGGAAAAAACCCTAAGATTATCCATATATCTAGAGTATCAAAAAACGCCATTTCCCGCTCCCACAAGGCAATTTAGACCAGTGACTCAATTTTGAGGCAATTTACCAACGGCCTTGTACAGAAGTATTGTTTTCTTTTAATAGTCACACCTTCGTACTTAAAAATCCTTAACTACCTAAAACTAAACGTAGTCCTTAAGTTTTTTAATTCCCTTCTAAAGTAAGGGAATATTTTTCCGATTTTAGAATTGACCCTAATAAAGATTTTGATAGGCTTAGGCAGCGGTGAGAAACTTGACTACGTTTATCGATTACATTTTTTGAAACTATTTTGATCGTGATTTTTTGTTGTACGTTTATTGAATTTGTCCGTTCGCTGTAAAAAGAACCCCGATCATCAAAAGAAACGACGTTTCTTTTGAGAGAAAACCATGAACATCTTTAGAGTAACGAGAGCCAGAAACCTTTTTGTATCAACCCTAATTCTTCTATCTGCAATTCTTGGGAGTAGTTGTGGAGACGGAAAAACATCACTAGATATCCCAGGTGTTAATGGACCTGATCTAGTGCTCCAACAAGACAACATTCTTATTTCTATGGTCTTTGAAAATATTCAACTTGACGGTGGACTAAGATACAACATCCCTAAGTATGACAATTCATATATTGCTGTTGAGCCAGACCTCCAATCAGCTGGAACACTTATGTCTATCAGTGTTTCACTTCAGGACGTTTTCAACGGTGACCTTCAACTTCTTCCTCCTCAATCACTTCCAGGTGGTAGAAACCTTCCAGGTGTATCTTCAGGACGTCTCCCTGCTGTAGCTTTTACTATTCCTAAGTGGAAGAACATGTCTTTCTATCTAGGACCAAAATTCTTTGGTGTATTTGTTCCTGTAAAAGTTGATATCGGTCAGGACAACATCATTACAGCTCGTTACTACTCAGGTAGCGCTCGTGCCGGAAATATCTCTCTTGTTGGCCCAGATGCTAACGGTGAGAACTCAGGTTTCGTTCTTCTTCTTGACCTAAGTAAGACTGTAACAAAGAGACTTAAGAAAATTGCAAAGAAATATGACTAATCGTCGCACTTAAAATGTGACTGAGTCAGGGGGCTTCTCAGGAGGCCCCCTTTTTTATTTCTTCTTATAAAAGCGCTCATTAATGATGGTAAGCTGCCAGATATGCCCTGTACTTTCATCATTCTTTAACTCAACAACAACCGGTATTCTCTTTTTCTCAAGATCATTTATGACGTAGAAAGTATTTCCGAGAACCCCGACAATATTCCAAAGCCCCGTATGCTCTTCTTGATCAATAAGAAGCTTTAGAAAGAGAAGACGAACAGGCTGTCTCTTGGTTCCCAACTTATCAAAGCGCTTGAGGTCTTCGAGAGCTTCTCTCGTTTGAAAGTCTTTGAGAGGAGCACTAATGGCCCTGACCACCTGAGGAGAAAAAGTAAACTCTTGAGAGAATTGACTCATATCAACAGGCGATCTTTTGAGCTGCTTGCGAACAAGCTTCATGCGAGCTAACTCAAATTGAGAAGGCTTGGGTTTAGGTGTCGGCTTTGGTGTAGGTTTTGGAGTCGGCCTTGGAGTTGGTTTAGGCGTAGGTGTTGCCTTCGCTACCACGACAGGTTTTGGTGTCGGCTTTGGCGTTACGACAACAGGTACCGGTGTTGGAGTGGGAGTTGGAGTAACAAAGAGAAATTCAGTTAGTCCCCGATCATCAAATTCTTTTAAAGCTCCTGGTAGGAAAACCTCACCTTGGGCATACTTTCGCTCTTCCTTCTTAATTTGTTTATCAAGATAGAAGAATAGCCCCTCTAGCCAAGGGTACTTTCGCTCTCTTTTACTGAAGAGGCTTGAGTAACGATTAAGACAATTCTTCGCGAAACCGCCGTCATTAATAACTCTCATAACATTCGAAGTTGTTAAAAGATCTCTTGGAATAGAGGTTTCACTAATTCCGAACAAGCTGTCTTTTTCGGAGCAAAAGGTTTGAATATGCTCTTTGTCTTGTTCACAGGTATTCTTGAGAAACTTGAAGAGGCCGGCTTCATCGAGGTCCTTGCAGCCATTCTTTTCACAATATTTTCTAAGCCTATAGTCCACAATTGTTTCTAAACTATTATCACTTACGAGATCTCTTTTCTCACTTATCCAAGACCTTTTTTGATTTGACTTAAATTGCGGGTTTTGAAGAACATCGTACCCAATAAGATAACGGCTTCGTGTTCTGCGCACAAAGGTTTTCATATCAACTGTCTCTGGGGAACATTTACCAAAGACATCCTTCCAATCAAGGGTACAAACCTTATTATCGATTCCAAAAGAATAAGCGACCTTTGCATGCTCCTTAAGAGACTCAAAGAGATAAGAAATGGTAATTAATCGGTAGAGATAACGAATATATTCAATATTATCTTTGAGGTAATAATTGGGGCATGAACTCATCCCTGGTAACTCGTTGAACCAGCTCTCTTTTAGAACTCCAACAGCCGGTGAGGAAAGATCGAGAAAGAAATCTTCCTCAAAGAGATCATCTAAAAAAGTTTTTGTCGCCAAATGCTCGTCAAAGTTAACCAAAGAATTAACTGGACCTTCATATTGACCAGCATCCTTCTCCCCTAAGAAGACGGCATCATAATAGGAATTGGAATCATCTTTTGCTTGGGCAGAAATCCCAAGCAAAAGGAGAATAAATAGAAATTTGCGACAAAAATTACCCAAAATACCTACTCTACAAGAAATAAACTCAATGCAGGGACATAAGTAATTATAGCGAGCGCAACCAACATAAGTAAGAGAAAGGGAAATGATGCCCTATAAAGTTCAGTTATTGGTCTCTTGAATCGAAAACTACTAATAAAGAGGTTTATCCCCACAGGAGGAGTGATATAGCCTATTTCCAAATTTGTGAGGAAGATAATCGCAAGATGGATGGGGTTAACTCCAAACTCTTCCGCTATCGGCGTAATCAGAGGAACAACCACAATTATCGCACTAAAAATATCCATCAAAGAACCAACAATAAGCAAGAAGATATTCAGGAAGAGTAAAAAGCTGTACTTACTCGTTAAATAGGTTTGCATGAATTCAAGAATCTTCATCGGAATTTCTTCATCTACAAGCCAATTTGTAAAACCAAGAGCACAACATAAGATAAGAAGAATTCCCCCTACTAAACTCATAGAGTCTTTAATCACTCTTGGGATATCCTTAGTAATTTTAAGGTCCCGATAAATGAACACTTCAATAATGAAGATATAAAAAGCTGTCACAGCAGCAGCTTCTGTCGTCGTCGTCTTACCACTATAGATGCCATAGAGGACTCCAACAGGGAGAAGTACTTCCCACCAGCATCCCTTAAAACTGTCCCATAACTCTTTAACTTCAAATTTAGTATGACTTGTTTGAAGTGTTCCCTTTCGAATCGCATAGAGAGAGAGAATAACGATCAGAAGAATTCCCGGGAGAATCCCCGCAACAAAAAGCTTTTCAATATCGACATTGGTAACAAGACCATAAAGGATAATCGGAAGCGACGGTGGAAAGAGTAAGCCGAGAGAACCTGATGTTGTGATAAGGCCAAGCGAAAATTTCTCCGTATATCCTTCATTATTTAAAATAGGATAGAGCAACCCCCCAAGAGCAATAATGGTCACCCCACTCGCCCCAGTAAAGGCCGTAAAAAAGGCACAAATGACAAGACTGACAATGGCAACACCGCCAGGCAACCACCCTAGACTCGCTTCCGCAAATCTTAAAAGCCTTTTAGGAGATCCACTCTCGGCCATCATATAGCCTGCAAACGTAAAGAGTGGAATTGTTAAAATACTCGCCTGAGAAGAGAGCTTATTAATTTCAATTGCAACCGCAACAAGTGGAATCTCAGAGAGGTGAAACCCAACCATTGCTGCCAGGGCCATTATGATAAAAAGTGGTGTTCCAAGAAGAGCGAGAAGAGCGATTCCAGGAATAATTAGCCATTCCATTATTCATGCCCTCCATTAACGTTGAAACGAAACTCTTTTGAAAAAGACAGAATAATATTTGTAATAAAGCGAAAGCAGATTATGCCAAAACCGAAGGGAATAATCGCAGCTAAATGCTTGGCGTGAAGACCGATGAAAACATTATCTCGGCCATATTTGGCTTCTTCAGCGACAAAATCAACACAAGCACTTGTTAGATAAAGGAGCACTATGATGGAAGCAAAATCAATAATTCTTCCAATCCAACGGTGGGCTTCCCACATTTCCTTTGCTTCAAAGTATTTACCAATCAGGTCTATTCCAATATGAGTGCGTTTACCAGTGGCAATAGCACCTCCTAGGAAAGCACAGATAAAAACCAAATACCTGACGGCCGGCTCAAACCATAAAACATGAGAGTCAAACCAGCGAAGAACGATATTGGAAACGCTCATTCCAAGCATCGCAAAGACAGAGAGAACGAGAAGGGCGGTAATTCCCTTCTCAGCCAACGAATCTATTTTGTGGACTATTTTGAAAAGCAAAACGCCTCCTTGCGCTTACCTAATCTCTAAAGAGCTTAAAGAACAGACTTTAATTTATTTAAGCCTTCATCACTAAAGAGAGTCCCCTTTAGTTTTGTCATAATTTCAGATTTTAATGTTTTCGCTTTCTCTTGATCAGCTTTAGGAAACTGAAGCATTTGGACGCCATTAGCCTGAATCGCCTTTAGGGCATCTTGATTGTCGGCGATATTAGATTCATTCACCTTTTTCATATATTTGTCAGCAATAGTCTTTACAACCTTTTGATGCTCAGGAGAAATTTTCTTCCAGGCTTTATCACTAATCAAAAATGAACCTACGGAATAGGCAATGGGAAAATCCACAAGGTACTTAACTTTAGAACTCCACTGAAGAGCAACAATAGGCATAGCTGGAGCATAAGCGGCTTCGATAATTCCCGTCGATAAAGAAGAGAGAACATCAGGAAGAGGAAGGGGGACAGAGACAAGATTCATTTTCTTGATCATAGTCTCAACAATACGATCACCTTCCCATGACCAAATTTTAACTCCACTCAATGCCGATAAACTTTCTGTCTTCTTTTGAGAAACAAAGTAAACGAGACCGATTTCAAAGAAGCCAAGATTTTCAAAACCTTTTGATTTGATTTTCTTATCAAAGTAAGGCGTTAGTTTCTCTACTGTTGACCAGGCCTTTGCTCTATCGTCACCAAAGACAAAAGGAATTTCAACGACGCGGATATCTCCGTGAATATCCCCGAGCGTTTTACCAGTAAAGATTCCTCCCTGGAGTTGATTAATCCTCACCTTTCTCAGGACATCATTCTCATCCCCTTGAGCGCCTCCAAAGTAAAACTTAAATTTTACCTTTCCCTTAGTCGCAGTTTTTATTTCTTTACCCATTTTCTTCATGTGCTTCGCCCAGTTGGTTCCCTCTGGAGCGAGAACTCCAACTTTAATTCTGGCGGCACTTACTTGAGTCATTAAGCCAATAAGGGCAATTGTGAGGATCTTCTTCATGTCATACACCTTTTTATTAAAAAATATCTTTTTCGTACTTTTTTATAATTTCAAATCTCTTTACAGCGATCGCTTGAAAAAGACGCAATCGTTTATTTGCGAACATAGGATTTTCATCCCCACTAGGCGACCACTTAAGTTGTTCTTTGTGAAGCACAACAAACTTCTCGAGATCTTTCTTTTGAGAGAGATAGATATCTTCATCGTACTGAGGGATAGCAAAGTGCTCAAGAAAGCTCACGCGCGCTAACCAGTTGGCCGGATTCTCTTTAATAAACTTTTCAAAGATCTCACGCCCCTTTTCGGGATTCCCTCCAAGCATAGCAGGTCTCCCTGCTTCATAACTTCCATAGAAAATATCGCACATGCCGTGAGCGATATCTCTTTTGACGTCACAAACCCAATCAAAGATGCCCTTAGCGAGTGGCAAGTAACTCACCATTTGAATATTCTCTCTTTGAAGATTAACCATTGAACCTAAAGATTGTCCCATGTAGAGCATCGACTCTAAAGAAGTCATATCTCCACTCAGTTGAGAATCCAGGAGACCAACGATTCCTTGTTTCGTTTTTAAGGACTTCGTCAGTTCGTCTAAGGAGAGATCATTCGCTTCAAGATACTTGAGACCATAATTAAAGGCCTTGGTGTAATAATAAAGGGCTCTCTCTTTATGGACCGAGTTTTCAACCTCAGCTAATTTGTCTTCAAGATAAAGGGTCTCTTCCACGCCAAAACCATAGCCAGCGTTTCCCTTAATAGCGGCGGCCAAGAGGTTTTCATCCAGAGGCCTTACGGCGAGAAGGCCATCAATGAGAGTAAGGTTTGCAGGTGTTCCCATCTTAAACTGAAGCCAAGAACCCTCCCCTTCAATACCGGCCATAGAGTCCATAAATAGCGGCGCTGCCGTCT
Source organism: uncultured Bacteriovoracaceae bacterium (assembly GCA_950054155.1). Taxonomy (GTDB): domain Bacteria; phylum Bdellovibrionota; class Bacteriovoracia; order Bacteriovoracales; family Bacteriovoracaceae. Next base: position 8,233 of record CATLOT010000035.1, on the reverse strand, counting down.
TAAGAGCGACACTTCTCATGCTTGAACAGCCTGAAAAAACTACGAGAAATGCCAAGATTCCAAAAATCTTTGTCACGTCTAAACCCTTGCTAAATGTGCTAACACCCATTAGATTGCCCTAGATTTCAAGCATTTACAATTCTCGCAGCACTAGGGAGGACTTTGCCTGTCTAGGTCTCTGGCCAATTTTCTGTTGTGTGCTATAGTGGGGATAACAAGATGCAAAAGTTGTTAAGTTTCGGCTAATTATAGCCGATTAACAAAGTACGGTATCTTAGACCAAACCGTCAGGAGGTTGTATTGAGTCTAGCTTTACTCAAAGCGCAGATTCTTTAGACCATCCTATTTAAAGAGCGTGGCGTTTTTCGTCCTTAATTTTCTTTAAATAGCGATGAGCACTCTAAAGGAGACTGCAAATCATTACTAACTTAAAGAAAATAAGGAGCTAATCATGGGCCATGACAATAATTCGACGACTTCAAAATCAGTACAGACAGCAACTAATGTAAAAGACGTAAGTGTCTTTTCTAAAGGTAAGATCATCGAGGTTAAGCTTAACCAACTCAAGCGCTCGCCCGCTGCGAAGTTAAGTTCAAGACCCTCTAAGTCTGTCCTTAAAAGTAAGTCGCTAACAAAACCATTCAAAGGCCGACTCTAAAGTCGGCTTTTTCTATCAAAGCTGCGCTGTAAACTCTTTACAGCTTTCTCACGCGCAAGCTCCAACTCCTTCATCCTCTCTTGACTGAGGTGAAGCATATAATTCTTGCGGGCCTGAAACATATTATTGATAAAGGTAAGCTGGAGTGCCTTCAGCTCTCTAAAGCAGAGCTTACGTTCTTTAGGTTTTAACTTAACAGGCTTTCTCTTTTGATTACTGGCGGAGCTTTCATTGAGGATAACCGTTGAAAACTCCCCTTCACAAACTCGTTTTTTTTGTTCAAAGAATTTTTCAAGGTCAGTTCTGTATTGATCAACCTCGCTGAAATAATTTTCAGGCTTAAGATTTTTTAAATCCTCTAAGCTCTTATGAATTTTCTTGGTGTATTCAAAAATATTATTTTCGACTTCCTGAGCATCTGCTTGGTGAAGAAGTCCAACAAGGATGGCCGCTGTCATTAATTTCAACATGAGAAATACTCCCGCCAGTTTTCAGCATTCTTTCCAAGACCTATAAAAACCTTAAGTTCATTTAAAAACTCCACCAAAGGAAAGCCCACAACATTGGAGTAGGAACCTTCAATAGCTTCGACAAAAACCAGCCCCTTGCCTTGGATGCCATAGGCGCCGGCCTTATCCATGGACTCTTCACTCTTGAGATAAGGCTCCATGATGTCCTCACCTATTGAAGAGAACTTTACTTTTGTCTTTACCGCAAAGGAATGTTCTCTGACCTCTCCGGCAACCTTTCCTTTAAGAAAAACAGCAGTGACAACTTGATGCCATTGATTGGAAAGCTCGAGAAGCATTTGCCGTGCTTCCTCTTTAGATCTTGGCTTTCCGTAGATCTTTCCATTGAGCTCGACAATGGTATCAGAAGAAACAATGAGAGCATTCTTTGGCCCCTCCTCAAGTTCCTTCCAAATATCACGTCCCTTTAGTGCAGCAAGGTCGATAGCAAAAGCCGTGGGCTCTGTTTCCTGAGTCACTTCTTCTACAGAGCTTGGATGAATATCAAAGGGAATATCTATCCAACCTAGGAGTTCACGTCTTCTCGGACTTTGAGAAGCAAGCACCAGATCAAATTTTTCCATTCTTAGGCCTTATTTCTTAGATTTTATTTTCTTCCAGAAAGGCTTTCTCTCTGAATTGAGGGATTCTTTTACCCCTGAAAATATACTAGCCCCTTCGCGATAATTGTAAAAGTCCCCCATCGCTTTGCGATAAAAGTCTTGGGTGTACTCAGAAGAGTTCCACTTTTCACCTTTTTGCTCAAGTTTCTTCTTAAACTGTTCGGCAACGAGAAGGTTGGTGGTTTCAACCCTTCTTGTGTATTCAATCAGAAAGCGCAGGCGCTGCTGATAGTCACTCTTTTCATTCTCTCGACTTCCCCACAAGCGATAACCATGCTCCTCGGCAAGCTCCCGCTCATTCATTTGCTCATGAGCAAAGAGTGAATATTTCTGAAAAAGAAGCTCTCGCGCTATTAAAATTGTCGGAATGTTCTGAGTCACGAATTCACCCATGGCCAAAACACCAGGCTCAGGCTTTTCCCTCATGTACCGGCCCTTAGCATCAACCTCGTACCACTGACCCGCTACGATCTCTCTTGTATCAGTGTTATTAAAACCTCGGTGATAGAAAGTGCCACGCGCTTCTTGAAAATCACCTTCAAGACCAATCTGCTTCTTTTCTCTTAATTTAAAAAAACTCTTATTCCCAGTGAGCACAACAAACTCTGCTGAAACCTCTTCAGCCTTAACCGTGCCATTAGGCATCACCAGGAAATACTCTGTCTTCTTGCGAGTGAAACTCTTATTTTGCTCAATAAGACCATTGAGACGCTTATACTTATCAATCGTATCATTCTTATCTTCTAAGAAATCAAAGAGATTCTCTTCATTCAGTCTCTTTTCACGACTGGGAGGATTGGCCTTTGAAAAAGAGAGAGGAAAGAAGAGAGAGTCCGTTTCCTTAATTGTTTGAGGCTTAAATTTTTCACCATGGCGCCCCCAAACGAGAGTATTCCCTGCATTGAGGCGCAAAAACATAAAATTTGTACTCTTTCCTACATTAAATTCTTTAAAAGTGAGAGAACCTCGAGGAGATAAGCGCACTAAGGTTCCATCGAGCATATAGACCCAAACATAGGAGTCATCCATCGTTTGAAGCTCATCCCCTTCTCTTACTGTAGAGAGAAAGTTAACTTTTGCATGACCAATTCCTCTATAAACTCGACACTCGCCAACGCATTCAAGAACATACCCCACCTTTTCACGCAACCTTCTCTCTTGAAGATTACGCCGCCAGCGTGGAGTGTTTTGCTTAACTTTAATTCCCACTCGCCATTGATCGAGATCGAGAAAGCTCGACTCTTCCAACTCACCCCAATCGATAAGAGAGGCCTTTTCTCCGCGATAATTGATGACAGAGGGATTGATGAGCTGCTCATCAGGACTGACATAAATCTTCACTTTTTCTTCTGACTTTGATTCTTCTTGGCCGTAAATTCTTCCCATCGAAGTCAGCTCCCCCCCTATTCCCAGACACAGTCCAAGGAGCAGAAAGAGGAAAATCGAACGAAGTTTAGCAATTCTCATAACTTACTTGTCGGCACACCTCTTTTTAGGCCTTCACTCCTCTCGTTTTATTCCCTTTAAAAGGCAACTCTTGCCCCCTGCGCCTCTCGCCATAACCTCTTTATTTTGTTAGAGTTAGCGGCTTAAATGAGGATTTTCATCAGGAGTCAGCGTGAGCGAATCAAATTCTAGTAACTCAAACGATAGCTTTTCATTTGTCGATACCGAGCACAAGGTTCTGAAGTTTTGGGACGATAATCAGACTTTTAAAAAGTCACTGGAAAAAACAAAAGATGGCGCTCCCTATATTTTCTATGATGGTCCTCCTTTTGCGACAGGTCTCCCCCATCATGGCCACCTGGTTGGCGGTATTCTCAAGGATGCTGTTCCTCGCTACTGGACGATGAAAGGCCGCTATGTTGAGCGCCGCTTTGGCTGGGATTGTCATGGACTTCCTGTAGAACACGAAATCGATAAAAAACTTGGCATGTCTGCTCAAGATGCCGTCAAAGAAATGGGCGTCGCTGGCTACAATAATGAATGTCGTGGAATCGTTCAGCGCTATACTTCTGAATGGGAAAAGACAGTCAAAAGAATTGGCCGTTGGGTTGATTTTGAAAACGATTACAAAACCATGGACACAAACTTCATGGAGTCCGTTTGGTGGGTATTCAAGCAACTTTGGGACAAGAACCTCATCTATCAAGGCACTCGAGTTGTTCCTTTCTCAACAGCACTGGGAACGGTCCTCTCAAACTTTGAAGCAGGACAAAACTATCAAGACGTTCAAGACCCTGCTGTAACAGTACTCTTTAAACTCAAAGAAGAAGAGGCTTATGTCTCAGCTTGGACAACAACTCCTTGGACTCTTCCTTCCAATCTTGGGCTTTGTACAGGAGCTGATATCGATTATGTTCTCATCAAAGATGAAGACCTTGGAAAGAATATCTATTTTGCGAAGGACCTTCTTCCTAACTACGAAAAGAAGAGAAACCTTACCGTTATAAAAGAGCTCAAAGGAAGTGAACTCAAAGGGAAAACCTATGAGCCACTCTTTCCTTATTTCGCAGATCAAGCGGCAAAGGGAGCCTTTCAAATTCATAATGATGATTATGTCACCACAGATGCTGGTACTGGTATCGTCCACCTCGCCCCAGGTTTTGGTGAAGATGATAATCGTGTCATGAAAGAAGCAGGACTTGCTGAAGTCTTCGCCTGCCCCGTAGATGATGCAGGCAAATATACAAAAGAAATAACGGACTACGTTGGTGAGTATATCAAAGACGCCGACAAGCCCATTATCAAGCGCCTCAAAGATGAAGGAAAACTCTACGACCAAGGGGTTCTGGTTCACAGTTACCCCTTTTGCTACCGTTCAGACACGCCTCTCATCTATAAGGCGATTCCGAGTTGGTATGTAAAAGTCGAAGAGATAAAAGAGAGACTGCTTCATTCCAATTCCCAAATCAACTGGGTCCCAGGCCATATCAAAGGCGGACGTTTTGGAAAATGGCTAGAGGGAGCAAGAGATTGGTCCATCTCTAGAAACCGTGTTTGGGGCACCCCTCTTCCTGTTTGGTATAACGACGAAGAAGATAAATTCATCTGTGTTGGTTCCGTTGAAGAACTTAAGAACTACACCGGTGTGGAATTAGATGATCTTCACCGTGAGCATGTTGACCCTCTTGAGTTTAGTGTTGAAGGAGAAAAGGGAAAATATAAGAGGATTACTGAAGTCCTCGACTGCTGGTTTGAGTCAGGTTCTATGCCCTACGCTCAACTGCATTACCCCTTTGAAAATAAAGAAATGTTTGAAAAAGGTTTCCCAGCAGAATTCATCGCAGAGGGCCTCGACCAAACAAGGGGCTGGTTTTATACCCTTACAATTTTAGCGACTGCTCTTTTTGATAAGCCTGCCTTTAAGAATGTCATTGTGAATGGCATCGTGATGGCCGAAGATGGCAAGAAGATGTCAAAACGCCTCAAGAACTACACCGCTCCTGATGAACTTATGGAGAACTATGGTGCTGATGCCATGAGACTCTACCTGATCAATTCTGGCTTGGTTCGTGCGGAGGAAATGCGCTTTTCCGATGCTGGTGTTAAAGATATGGTAAGGCGAGCGCTCCTCCCTTGGCTCAACTCCCATAAGTTCTTTTCCACTTATGCCAGTGTTGATGGATGGAATGCCGCGACGAATTTTGAAGTTTCAGACAATATTACTGACAATTGGATTCTCTCAAACCTGCAAACTCTTAAGAAGAATATTGCGACAGAAATGGAAGGCTACCGCCTCTACAATGTTGTGCCGGCCCTCTTTACTTTTATTGAGGATCTCACCAATTGGTACATCCGCCTCAACCGAACTCGTTTCTGGGGAGAAGGACTCAACACGGATAAATGCGCAGCCTACTCTACCCTTTACCGCTGTCTTCTTGAGGTTTCTCAGGCGATGGCCCCTTTCGCGCCTTTCCTTAGTGAGCATATCTATCAAGAACTCCTCGCCTTCACGGATAAGTCAGCTCATCCTGAATCAGTTCATCTTTGCGACTATCCCGTGGCAGACGAAAAACTCATTCGCCCTAAGCTTGAGCAGGCCGTTGATCGCATGCAACAGTTAATCCTTCTCGGAAGACAAAAAAGAACTGAAGAGAAGATTAAAGTAAAAACGCCTCTTGCTCGCGTTACAATCATTCATCAAGATCAAGAGCTGCTTGATGAAATCTCTAAGCTTGAAACTTATATTAAGTCCGAACTTAATATCAAAAATGTTGAGTATGATACCCAAGAAGATAAGTATATTGACCTCTATGCCAAACCAAATCTTCCTGTTTTAGGAAAGCGATTCGGCAAACGTATGGGCCAATTTATGAAACTTATTAAGTCCCTCACAACAGCACAGCTACAAGAACTCGAAGAAAATGGTTCACTCCTCCTAGGAGACGAAGCCTTTACTCCAGATGACTTCCTCATCTTTCGTGAGGCCAAAGCTGGTACTCAGGCAATCAGTAATCGCTACATCAGTATCGATCTTGATTGTAACCTCACTGATGAGCTCATCGATGAAGGCCTTGCGCGAGAATGTGTGAACCGAATCCAAAGAACGCGAAAAGATATCGGTCTCAATGTGGAAGACCGCATCTCAATCTCATTTGCTACCGATTCAGAGAAACTCAAAAGTGCCTTAATTCAACACAAAGACTATATCTGTGGAGAAACCTTGGCAGTTGATCTGAAAGAAACAACTGAAAAAACGAACGCTCACTCTTTTTCAATTGAAGAGCACGAGCTTATGCTTCATATTTCAAAAGCCTAATTATTTCAAAAGCTTAAGGTTACTCAAGGCCCTCAGATGAGGGCCTTTTCTTTATCTTTCTCTAAAAAAATCCACACTTGAGACGATAAGAGAATGGAATCGTTTTAAAATAGAATTTCAATTTTAACGAAGGAAACTCCCATGGGAAGAAGACATGTGTGCAATGGAAAGATCACTCTTAAAAAAGAAGGTCAAAAGCGCTGCCTCAAAAATGTTTCCTTCGATCTCGGTAAAAGAAGCTTTAGCGTATCACAGACCTTGATGACCGAGTTTAAAGAGTTCAAACTAAGTGAACAGGAAAAAGGAAGACTCTCCAGACCCTTGAGAGAACAAATGTGTCATTACATTCATCTCAATGAAGACGAGATTGAAAACACAAAGAGAGAGCTCATCAAGACTCTTAAAGGGCTAAAAGATGAGTCCATTATCGTTAGTGCTAGCGAAATGGGAGCCTTTATTTGTCTTGCTGCTATTTTTAGCGGAGAACTCCCTCACAACGTCAATTGGCGTTTTGAGCTCAAAGAATTTGCACCTCAGCTCTTTCCTCAAAAGCTTGTTAAAAAGAAGTCTGCTGCTCAGTCCTATGATATTAGTTTAGCCTTTAGTAAAGATGGATGGTTTCGCCCCTTTCCTAGTCTGTGCAAGGTCCCTCGCTATATGAAGCTTAAAACCAATAGGGAGTACGAAGAGTTCGCTGCTTGATAACCTTCCTTGAGAAGGTATAAACTATCCTCCATGAGGAAATTTCTTATCCTTTTGCTTTTTACCCAAATACACCTGGCGCAGGCTCAGGTGAGCACATCCTATTATCTTTACGATCAGGATAAAATCAAAATTGATTCCAGAAGTTTCACTCGCTATGTTTTGCCGCAGCTTCGTGCCATCTCCCAAGAGTTCTTTCTCATTCTTAAAAAGCTCCACCCCATTCACGAAAATACAATTGATATTTTTAAGCATGTGACAGAGATGCAAAGGCAATACAGCTCCTTTTCTAAAAGCTGCTCTACCCTTAACAAGGAATGCAGTGAAACTCTCAATGAGATCTATCAAAAGGCAAGAAAACTTGATCGCCTCATCCTTGCTCCTCAACGAAGACAGGTGAATTTTTCTAGTGAGAATAATAAAGATCACACGGACTCCCTCCTTCACCTCATCTCTGATCTTGGAGTCATGGCCAATACCAACTATCGCCTCATGCATACTCTAGAAGAGTTTCTTCTTACCGCTAACACTAACTTCTTTCCCTTCTTTGACGGGAAAAGGATAATTGAACCGAAGATTCATCAAATGGCGCTTACTGCTGAGCTGACACTTATCCAGCTTTTAAAACCAGGAATAAAAGGCCCTTTTCATACCGTCTGGTTGCACTTCTTTAAGAAAGTTGATGAGAAACTTCTCTTTGAAAAAGATCAAGAATTCCTTATTAAAAGACTTGAGGAGCTAAATCTTGCTTGGAATACCTTTCATATGAAAATGACAAAAGAAAATAATGACCTCTCAAGCCAAAATATCAAGCTCATTAAAATCATGCACAATCGCTGGAACTCAGTTCTAAAGATTGTTTTAAGGTAGAAACTGACCCCCTTAAATGGACCTAAACCATATTAAGGATCCGAGGCCTTCGAACCCCCTCAATAATCTGATTATGATAAATCGCATAGATCGCCAAAAAATCTAACAG
>CATLOT010000034.1 GCA_950054155.1 uncultured Bacteriovoracaceae bacterium | reverse complement strand
GAAAATTGAAGAGGCAGCCAAAAAGCCTGAGGCCATCTCCCTTCAGGGCGGTGATACCGGCTGCGATCCTAACGAATAATCTGAGCTTTGTTACGAAGAAGTTTAGCGGCCATGTCGTTGATGACCTGTGAGGATGGGCTTCGAAGTTTCTTGCCTTCAACCGTAACCTTGAAATTTTCAATATCAAGATCATAGGCAAGGGCAGGGTCCTTCCAAAGGGCTTGAAACTCATCATACTTTGCTTTGGCGAGTTCTTGCGATTCTACTTTGTAGAGGACTTCACGGTGAAAACCGTCCATTGAATCCGGGGTTAGATTCGCCCAGAGAACATAGTGTTGATCAATAGTAATGACACTTTCAGATGGGGAGCCATTCTTTCGTGTGCGCATAGGGATGCCATGCTTTTTGAGTTCCTCGACAAACATCGAGTTGGGAAGTCCATTCATCTCAAAGCTTTGGCTCATGTCGACCATGGCCTTAATCTCTAGCTTTGGTCTTCTTATTTTAACTTTGATGAGGGTGTCGACAATGGGGGGATCATAGAGAAACTCAGTATCAATGGTCACACTCTTTTTCGCTTTAAGAATAGAGCTGATAATGAGATCTCTAATATTACTATTTGCTTTAAGACCGTCATTAAATCCCATTCTGACCGTGTCCCCGTCATTAATAAAATGATCAAGAGGGGGGGCAAGGGATAGCTTGGCTTCACTATAGCGCTCAATTTCTTTTAGGTAGAGTGCCTGAGTCACAATGGCCGCTGGACCTTTAAGCTTCATTGTTTTCTTCGCACCATAGAGAACAAAGGCATAGGGAGTAAGACCATCGGCGACGATGACCTCTGCGAGATCAAGAAATCGGTGAAAGCGACTCTGCTTTGTCAGACGCTTCGTTTGAAGAGTGATGAGTCTCTCGCCCCATTTTTCTTTTAGACTTTTTAACTTCGGGGTAGTGACGTCTTCGCTACTTATGTAGACCTTAAAGTCTTTATTGGGGTGATTTTTCACCCAAGAGAGAAGGTCCTGGTTCTCAAGAAAGACAGAGAGGAAAGAAGGATCAATCCACAAAGTGGCCTTGGCCTCTTTTATCGCTGTATAAAAATTATCGACTTGTGTGATTTGATTTCCCGGTATCTTTCCAAAGACATCAAATTGAAGCGGAAGTTCCTTACCGATGATACTCTTTAGGGAGTTTGTAATAAGCGGAGTATTTTTTAGAGCGTCTCTAAAAAGTTCGTGATCGGCCATTTTGGAAAGAGCGTGAGCCCTTTCTCGGTAGAGGGGGAGCATGATGCCCTCTAAATTATAAGGTGTCACGAGCTTGTGTTCGGTGATCTTCTTGAGTGAATCAACGTGCGTGGGGTGATCGAGAACAAAATCTCTAATTACCATGACCTTTGATATCATCGAGAAAGTCAAAATATCTTCAAGTTGGGTCTGATCATATTCAAAGAAGCGGTGATGAATAATAGCCTTTAAAATTTTTTCGGGAAAATAGTCATCGAACTGATGAAGGAACTCAAGGGCCTTTTTCTTTTGTGTTTCATCGAGAGCATTGAGCTTATTCTTAAAATCTTCAAGGTTCTTATATTGGTTTAAAGATGGGTGAACCTTTAAAGAGAGGTCATAGACATCGAGCTTCTCTTTAAGATTATACTTCTTCGCTTCTTGGTCAGCGTGAATGCTCATTGAGAGAGAGAGAGCAAGGAACAAGAGTAACGATTTCATGACTCTTCTCCAATATGTCCATAGATTTGCTGAAGGCCAATTCCTTGAATCAAATCGATAACATTTTTCTTGAGGAGTCTATAATAAATTCGTTGTTGTAATTCTCCACTTATGGACTCTTTACCTTTGAGTTCAGATCTTAATTTTGATTGGGCCGTAAATTCTTTTTTATTAAAGTCGTAAACAAGTTTTTCGACTTCAGTGGTGAACATAAGGTCTTGCCCTTCGTGTTTAAGAACACCATGAAGATTGAGCTCATCACTTTGAATGACGTCTTCATTGTAGCCAAAGAGGCTTGTTGCAAGATTCTTCTCGTAATAGTGAGTGGGGAGGAGTTTCCCAAAAAATATCTCAGCACGCTCAAGTTTTGGATTCATTCCTTCCTCACTAAAGCTCTGGTAGATATCAGCTGTGACAAAACGTCCTCGTTTATAAGCACCAGGAACTTTCGTCTCCAGAGGCTTGAAATGAATGAGGTTAATACGAAACTCCTCATCATTGATAAAGGACTTTGCTTTAGCGAGATCAGGGGAGCGAAAGAAGCGGCGATAGCGGATGAAACCTTTCTTTTCTTGTGGTGAATACCAAAGGGTGACCTGACCACCATGATATTGATAGTACTGTGCTTGAGCTGGTAGGGAAGTTTCAAAGACATGAAAGTGCAAAGGAGACCTTGTTAAGCTCAGCTTATCAGAGAGCTCTCCCTTTTCACCCCAGTGAATCGAGGTCGTACTTGCAAGCTCTCTCTTAAAATTAAACTCTGGAGAGATCTTAGAAGTAAAATTGAGGTTAAGCTGAACGGGCTCCTCGCCCTTTATTTTTTGGCTGAGGTTAATGATGAGCTTTGGTAAAAGTTCTTCTTTGAGAAGGCCTTTAAGACCTGTTTGAAGCCTTTCAATTCCTTTGCTCTTATAGGGCTGAGGAGTGTTTTTTCCAATGAGGCTCTCTTCAAGGGCCTCTTGAAGTTTCTCTTCATGACCGTTATTGAGAAGTTCAAGAGAGATTTCATAGGAGAGGTATTTGTGAAACTCGTCGTAACTGAAGTAGTCCCGATAGAGGCTAATTGCATCCCGGCTAAGGTCTGTTTGGCTCGCAGGAATTCTCTTTACCTGAGTTTTTTCTTTACTCCAGTAACCAAGAAACTGCGTCTTCTGATAGCCCTTATAGGACGCGTGAAGGGCCGTTGCTGCCCACAGAATACTAAATGAAATTGTGAATAATTTTGTTGTCAATCTCCGCCCCATTCTCAATGAATCTTATCGGACGAAGGGGGGAAGAAATTAAGCTCTTTTTGCCTTAAGAAGAATGATTTTTGAGCCTTGCTTTTTCCATGAAATATCGATGCCTTGCACTCTGTGTGTGAAAATTCGCTCCTCATCTTTGGTATAAGCAGGCCTTGGGTCCCAGCAAAGGGTTTCCTGAATAATTGACTTGAGCTCATCACTAAGAAGCGCTTGATCAGCGCTCTCAACCTCTTCAAAGCTCACTTCAAGGGGCTTAAGCTCTTCCGTCTTATCCACCCAGCCGTTGCCTGCCTCAGGATGAGCATCCCAAAGGGAGAGGTAGGGTTTGATATCAAGAAGAGGAGTTCCATCTAAAATATCAAGGCCACTCACGCGTAGACTAAAGTCACTATTGATTCCTTCAAGTTTTACAAGAGAGAGACCAATGGGATTGGGGCGGTGAGGGGAGCGAGTGGCAAAAACGCCAACCTTTTCCTTGCCGCCAAGGCGAGGGGGGCGCACGGTCTCACGCCACGACTCACTGGCATGGCACCAATAAAGAAGCCACAGATACTTAAAACTTTCTATCTCCCTTAGGGTGTCCTCGCGAGCGTAATCACTATTAAGAACGATCTTTCCCTCCACTGAGGGGCACAAAAGAGGCTGGCGTGGAATCCCAAGCTTTTGATCAAAAGGGCTATGGATAGTGCCGATGGAAGTGAGGTTCATAGACTTCTATTCTTCGTCTTCTTCAGTGTAGGCATCATTAAAGGTGAGAGTTGTGATGTCTTTAATATGATCGACATAGAGTTTACCGATGAGGTGATCAAGTTCGTGTTGCATAACAATGGCACCAAATCCATCAAGTTCGATGGCCTGATCATTTCCTTCTAGGTCAACATACTCTACTTTGACTCCACTTGGTCTTTCAACAAAGCCAGTCATATTAGGAACACTAAGGCAGCCTTCATAATTTCCTGAAAGCTCTTCATTGGTTACTGTTAGCTTAGGATTAATAACGACCATGACATCAAAATCATCTTCATCATTGGGGAGACCAACAATGGCCACTTGCTTACTCACGTTAATTTGAGGAGCAGCAATCCCGATTCCATCCTGCTCATCCATCGTATCAAACATATCTTGCACGAGGGCCTTAAAATCCTCGGAGAGGATCTCTTCTTTTGATACAGGTGCCGCTTTGAGTCTTAATGTGGGGTGACCCATGCGGATAACTTCTCTGACGGCCATTGGGGGCTCCTTTTCTTAACGTTGTCTTAGTATATCACTACCCGATAGAATAGAGTTCGACTAGGAAGGAGGGTCTCTTCATGAAAGTTTTATTTGTTTGCTTAGGGAATATCTGCCGCTCACCCGCTGCAGAGGGGGTTTTTCTCCATCAATTAGAGCAAGCGGGCCTTTCAAAGAAGTACACTGTCGACTCTGCGGGGACCAGCGCCCATCATGCTGGCGAGTGGGCTGACCAGCGCATGAGAAGTCACGCCGAAGCCCGTGGGATTGAACTTAAGAGTATCAGCCGTCAATTCATTGAAAGTGACTTCGATAATTTTGATTTGATCGTTGTAATGGATGATCAAAATTATAAAAACTGCGCTTCTCTTGCCCACAATGACGAGCACCTCTCTAAACTGGTGCGTATGACCGACTTCACTCCTAGCTTTAGCGAAAAAGAAGTTCCAGATCCGTACTATGGAGGCGCAGCGGGCTTTGATCATGTCCTTGATATGGTGGAAGAGGGATGCGCGAATCTCATAAAGAAATGTGAGCAAGCCTAGGCCATGGCCAAGAATTATATCACTCCCCATGGAATGGGAAGGCTGCAAAGTGAATATGATTATCTTAAGAAGAAAGAGAGACCAGAAGTCACACGTCTCGTATCCTGGGCCGCAAGCCTTGGAGACAGGAGTGAAAATGCCGACTATCAGTACGGCAAGAAAAGGCTAAGAGAAATTGATCGGCGCCTGCGCTTTCTGGCTAAGAGAATTCATGATGCTGTCGTTGTCGATCCTCTCAATCAACTGGCCAATACCAATGGCGGAGAAAAGATTGCTTTTGGTGCAACCGTGACGATTGAAGACGAAGAGGGGATGGCCCGCAGGATTCGCATCGTAGGCATTGATGAGTCGGACACAACTGATGGGCGTATTAGCTGGAAGTCACCTCTTGGCAGTTCCTTGCTGGGAAAAGAAGTAGGTGATGAAATTATCGTCAAAGCGCCAGCTGGTGAGCGCGAGTATGAAGTGAGAGAAATTGAATACGAGGAAATCTTAATAGAGGAGTATGTCCATGTTGGTCCAGGTGAAAGTGAGTCTCGGTGAGCTTGTCGATAAACTTACGATTCTTGCTATTAAATCAGAGAAAATTACAGATCCCGAAAAACTCAAGCACGTAAAGAGAGAGTTTGATGAACTTAAGAGGACCCTTGATGAACTCAATCTTGAGGGGATTCATGAGCATTTTGATGAGCTTAAGAAAATCAACGAAGAGCTTTGGGTCATTGAAGATGATATTCGCGATAAGGAGCGTGATAAAGAGTTTGATGAGACCTTTATTAAGCTCGCGCGTGCTGTCTATGTGACTAATGACCAGCGCTTTGGTGCAAAGGCCCGCTGTAATGAGCGCTATGGAAGTGAATTACAGGAAGTGAAGTCTTATCAGAAATATGATTAATCGTATTCACGACGTTGAAGCTTTCTTTCAACGTCCTTCTTAGCCTTGTCTTGGCGCTTATCGTGTTGCTTCTTACCGCGCGCAAGAGCAATTTCCATCTTGATGCGATTATTCTTAAAGTAAATTTTAACAGGCACGATCGTTAAGCGCGCCGCTTTCATTTGGTGATGGAGCCGCTCAATCTCGTCACGATTAAGAAGAAGCTTTCTCTTTCGCGTCTCTTCGTGATTGTTGATATTTCCCCATTCGTATTGAGGAATATTCATATTGTAGATCCAGGCCTCTTTCTTTTCATCAACAGAAATATAGGCTTCCCCCATGGTCACACGACCACTGCGCAGAGTTTTAACCTCTGTTCCTTGCAACACGAGTCCGGCCTCGAAAGTTTCATCGAGGAAGTAGTCGTAGGTTGCCCTTTTATTTTTGGCGATGATCTTAATTCCCATAATTTAAAAATCTACTTTTATTCCACCCATGACCATTAAAACGTGGCCACCGATTGTGTAACCTGGAGCGCCGATCTTTTGGCCAGCACTGCCATTTTCCTGATTCGCTGTTTTGGTGACAGTTTCCTCAAAGAGATGATGATACTGTAATGCGCCACTTAGCTCAATGTCTTTGTTAAACAATTTAAACCCATAGGTCAAACCCGTACTGGCGCCTACTGCGTCAGTGTCGATGGTATTTCCCGCGCCAGAGAAATCGCCATCAAAAGGAGTCGGACGGTAAAAGAGTCCAGTGTTAAGGCGGATATGATCGGCAAGAGCATAACTCAGACCAATTTTAGGGTTAATGGTGTTTCTAATTGTCAGAGACTCGTAGTTGTCACTAGCGCGAACGCTTCCCCCGAGGTTTTTAACCGTAATGATGGGGGCCTTGTAGCTCTCCCACATTTGATACTCTAAGGAGAGGGCGAGATCAAAAGAAGAAAACTTATGAATCGTACCAATTCGAATAATATGGGGATCGTAGTAAACCATATTATCAAGGCCAACATTGATGAGAGAGATTGAAGGGTCAGTGATCTCACCTGTGGCAACCGCCTCAATATTAGACTTCATTTCTTGTTGAAAGGTGAAGTAGGAGAGGTGATTGTCGCCATTATAGGCAACACTTAAAATTCCGCCGAGGCTTGGATTGATTTTAGTTTTAGCGCTTCCACTTGAACCATAGTTATTGGAAAGACTCACCTGCGTGTTCACACGAGCGCTCGCTTGAAAGCCGACGTGAGCTCCAAGGCTTACCGCCCATCGCTCGCCAAGAGGCAGACCATAGTTGAAGTGAATTTGGGTACGACGATAGCGAGCACGGTAAAGGCTGTATTCTGGCAGACGAGGGTCACCCGAGTTGGTTTCAGCGAAGCGACCGATGGGGGCAAAAACACTGATGGCCAGTGCGCCCGCGGTGTCCTCTTTTAAAGGGAGGAGAAAGTGAATAGCGGTATTAAAACTCTCATCATAAGTGGTGTTGGCATTGCCTGTTTCGGTAGCACTTCCACTTTGACCATTGGTTGAGTTCTCTGTGACGATTCCTGTGATCTCATTAAAGCTTGGCGCGGCCACAGCAGTTTGAGCGCTGATAGAAATTTTCTTCGCCCACGCAGCAAAGGCAGGCGCGTAGTAAGAGTTTGCCGGATCTAAGATATTGCGATTGGCCTGATTACCAAGAGAACTCGTCGAAGCGCCTGAACCAAAGAATTCGGGAAAAGAGGCATGGGCATTAAAAGAGAGCAACAGGCAGAGGAGAATGGTTTTCACTTTTCTTCCTTTTGATGGCGCACGAGGCACATAAAGAGGTTTTGGATATCGCTAAGATCAAGAGCTTCAGCACGAAGATTGGGGGCAAGGGAGAGTTCTTCAAGGGATTTTGTGACAACGTCACTTGAAAATTGGCCTTTAAGAATTTTTCCCATTTGCTTGCGCTTAAATTGAAAAAGGTGGCGCAAGAATTTTTCAAAATTTCTAAAATCACTCAGAGGAATAACAGGATTTTCTCTTCTCTCAAAGGAGAGGACCGCACTATCAACTTTTGGCGGAGGCGCAAAAGCACCTGGAGGAACTTTGCAAAGCAGGCGCACATCAAAGAATGTTTGAGAGAGGGCCATTAAAGAATTCATGGCTTTGCCTTTTCTCGTATCGATGGCAAAGACCTTATCAGCAACTTCTCTTTGAAACATTAAGGTCATGAGCTGAATCGTAGGCGCCTGTAAGAACATAATGAGAAGAGGAGTGCTCACGTTGTAAGGAAGGTTAGAGACTAACCACACTCTCTTGCCTTCATAACCCCACTCTTTGAAACCTTCTTCAAAATTCCAGCCTAGGGCATCGGTGATATGGATATTCTCTTTGGCGACAAAAGGCTCAAGGTATTCGGGGAAGCGCTCATCTTTGTCGATGACATGAAGAGGGAGTTCTTTTTGGCTTAGAGATTCGGTGAGAATTCCTGGGCCAGGTCCCACTTCAACAATAGCTTCAGCACTTTCTTCAAAGTCAGAGGTAATCGCGGAGATCACTTTTTGATCAACGAGAAAGTGTTGGCCTAGAGTTTTATTGGCGCGGGGAAGATTACTCATGTTTATCTCTTTTGCGCTTCTTTTTGCAGACTATTCTTATCTACAAAGCGCCCCTTCGCATCTATTTTTAGGCACTCGGGAAAAGGAATATGATTTGGGCCATAGGTGCGAAGAGCGTAGTGAGCGATCATCGCTCCGTTATCCGTACAAAAGCGCGGGGGCACAATGTGAACATTCTTATAAGCACTTTGCATTGAGCGGCGAAGAGCGCTATTTGAGGCCACTCCTCCTCCAATGACAAAGGGGACTTCGTGGCCGACTCTATCGCGTGCCATTTTTAAAGCATAGCGCGCCTTAAGTTTAAGGGCGTCGATGATACAGCGCTGGTAACCGGCACAGACATCAGCAAGATCGGATTCATTCTTTTCAATACCGGGATTCTTTTCAAGAAATTGGCGAAGGGCGGTCTTGACGCCCGAATAGGAGAGGTCAGCATTGGCAGACTTCTTAAGACCGACGGGAAAGAGGTACTTACTCTCATCACCATTCTTTGCTAGCTCATCAATGATTCGTCCCGCGGGATAACCAAGGCCTAAAAGCTTTCCGCCTTTATCAAAGGCTTCACCGGCAGCATCATCAATAGTGGTGCCAAGAATTTCCATCTCCGTAGGACTCGTGACGAGTAAGAAGAGGGAGTGGCCACCACTCACCACAAGACCCACATAGGGATAAGTGATCTCTTCGACGAGATGGATGGCCTCAATATGGGCATAGAGATGATTAACGGGAACCAGGGGGAGTTCATGGTGCAGGCAAAAAGTCTTTGCACCATTAAGGCCCGTAAGAAGGGGACCGAGGAGACCGGGATTTGTGGTCACACCAACGGCATCAACATCACTTGGTTTGAGCTTCGATTCTTTAAAGACGAGTTCAATAAGGGGAGCTAACTTTAAAAGATGGTTTCTCGCCGCAATCTCAGGCACGACCCCACCCCATTTGCTGAGGATCTCCTCTTGCGAGTAGTAGCTCAGAGCGAGCACTTCAGGTCGAGGAGATCCAGGCGTTTGGGCCCCAGGCCTTCCCTTAAGAAGGCAAACTGAGGTGTCATCACAGCTTGTTTCGATGCCGAGAATAATTTTTTCTTCGCTTTGTTGCATAGCGCTTTTCCAAGACCTCGCCTCTGTCAGGCAAGTCCATAACCTCTTAAAATTAATGAAAATCAGGCCTATCCTAGCACAAAGCATGCATTATCAAAATTGCTTCTCTTACTAGAGATATTTTCTTTAGAATTACCCTTTTAATACCGTTAAGAATACATGAAAACTATAAAAATTATTTCGGTATTCTTCCTCCTTCTTAATTCTTCTTTTGCGGCCATAGATGACTATTGGCTTAAAGGCTCTGATCTTGGAATCAGCACGGTCTACAAGCATAAGAGAAATCAAAAAATTACAGCGTCTGTGCGCAAGGGAAGTCGAAAAATTCGTCGAGACAAATTTAATGAAGCTGCCTTTCAAGAAAAACTTCTCGCCGAACGTAAACGCTTACTTGCGATGATTGGCGTTCAAGACTTGATTATAAAAAAGCAGGAGTGGAAAGAGGGCAAGGTCTTTTTGACCGGTGAGTACAAAGATAACTCTGGCAAGCAGGTCAATTTTGTCGAAGCCCATCACTATCATGACGAAGGGGTCACTCAAATTTTAATTGCTGGTACAGAAGCCGAGGTTTCGTGGGGAGACAAAGAGGTGCTCGCCCTTTTGAAAGAGTTTGATGTGGAGAGAGAGAAATGAGAAAACTTCTAACCTTTCTAAGTGTCTTTAGTCTGATATTTACGGCGACTCTAAGTGGCCATTCGTTAAGAGCTGAAGAGGGGGGAGACCTCGATAATCTTAAGAGCTTAAGTTTTCTTGAGCAACTCTCAGGGGGGACTTCTACAGTCAATAGCTTTAAAAAAGTTTGTGACGTCGAAGGCGATTACCTGAGCGAGCCCACTGTCGAAGAATACAATAAAGTTTGTAACTTTATGGTAGGCAATGAACTGTGTGCTGGAATTGAAAAAGACGACCTCGTCGATTGCCAGGACTTTCGTCACAATGAAGCGAATTTTACGACATTTTGGTGGCTTTGGAATTGTGTCTCCGCGGGCCTTTCTATCATTAAAGACCTTCTCTCCTTTATCAAAGATGCTGTCCTTTGGGTCTTTGGGGGTCCTGAGAAGTGGGGCGATACCTGGGATGAAGCCAAAGAATTTAAAGAATCGATGTCAAATTTTCTGGCCATTGAATATCAAAAAGAAAAGGACAAAGGGGCAAGTAATAGTAAGGCAGCCCTCAATGTCGCAGGTACTGTGATCAAGAGCCTGATGGATGACTTAGGGGATATGATCAGGACCAACTACACTCGTCTTGGTTGTTATAAACCTCAGGTTCGCCGCGAAAAGATTTGTAAGACCGTTTTAGAAATTACTGTTCCTCCTGCAATGGCGATCGGCCTGATCATGAAGTTCAGAAAGGCTCGTGCGCTCAAACTAAATAAGCGCCGTGAGTTTGAAGAGAGTGAGAGAAAGAAAAGAGCTCGTCTTAAGAAGATTGAGGATCATCCCTCTGGCAAACACTATCTTAAGCTCATCAGTGTTTACGATAGTAAGAAAGAACTTCTAAAAGACTTTGAAAAGGGCACGACTGCCTTTTATCCAGGGCGTACCATTCGTGCTTTTGAGGTGACTCCTCCTAAGAAAATTGCTGAGATTTTTGATCCTAAACGAGGGGGCATGAGTCGCGATGATTTTGAAGAGATGTACTGGTCAATCAAAAGCGGTGAAATCAAAGTGACTCCTCAGCAAGGGGACTTTATCGATGATATTAGGCATATTATCGACGACCAAGGTCCTATCTTTTGGAAAGAGGGGCTTAGTGATGAAGTGCTTGGAAATCATATTCTGACTTCGCTGAGAAAGACCGATAAGGAATGGGGGTTGGCCCTTGGGAGAGACGCTTCGGCTGTGGCAACAGACAAAGCGCTTGTTCTTCAAGAGAAGGGAATTATTGACCGCGCTCTTGGAGAGCACCTGGGACGAAAGTTTGAAAACACAGGATTTTGGACTGGAGTTCAAAACTTTGTCTTTCCTCACTACCACGGGGTTAAAGATATTGTGGAGACGAATAATACCTTAAGAAAGAGGCTTCAGCTCTCTTATAAAGCCGATGAGCCCTTTGAACATACTCTCTCTAATATTGCGAAGAATCCTGAAAGAAGGGCCGACTACGATTTTGATGATAACGGTGTCGCCTTTCTTGAAACGAAACTCGGGGACACGGCCGTTGAAGTGGATGCGGTAAGAAAAGACATTCGCGCTGTGTATGATAAGCAATTATCAATTACTGATCCCAATCGTCCGGAAGATATTAATATTCGTCTTGTTTCCAAACGCATTCGAGAAAATGAGCGAGGCTCTGGGGAGAGTTTTGAGGCGCGCTTTAGTGCTCTTTACGACCGCAGTAATCGCGACCTTGATCAACTTGAAGGAAAGCTTGATTCTGCTTATAAAGGAACTCGCGAAGACGGGGGCTATGTTCCCACGAGTGATCTCAATGATACGCACTTACAGATTCGCCATCGCAAACATGGGGAGCGAACTGTGGCGCGTGCACAAACTTATAAGAGCGATATCTATAGGAAGACGCCGCGAAATGCAGACTACCGTGCTGATTATGAATGGACCGTCACCACGACCCATACACGTCAGGTTCAAAAACAGCGTCAGGTGAGAAGGTCTCGTCAGGTGTCAGATGGAAACGGTGGCCAAAAAACGGAGTACTATACAGAGACAGAAACGTATTATGAAACTGAGACAAAGACGACTTATCGAACAGAGAGAAGAAGTGCTCAGATTCCTGCTCGCGTTGGCGAGGTTCTCGACAATAGAGTGACGCCAAGAGAATCGGATCTTCCTCCACTTCCTTATGCCTCACCAGACCCCGCACCTTTTGGCGTAGGTTGGTCTTCAAGTGCTTCCAATGGCAGCCCTTCGATTTACGCTCACGATACAGCAAAGGTTGCTAGGATTATGGAAAGTGGTCGTGAGGCGCGAAGAATTGAGCAGCCGATGCGAACCTCCATGCGAAGTTCTGAGTCTCTCATTGATGACATTCAAACGAAGTATAAGACACAAATCCAAAATAAAGATCAAGCGAGAGAAGGTGCGCTCAGCCAACTGCAAAGTGAGATTGATAAGAATATCACTTTAAGAGACAACATCCGTCAAAGGCTTCAAGCAGATCAAAGGGAAGTCACAGGTATCTGGCGCGACGATAGTTTAAACCAATATAAAGAGAGAAATGAAAATATGCTCGCTAGGGTGGACAATATGCTCGACCGCTTAAGATACACCCGAGAGCAAATTACAAGAAATGCAGAAACACTAGAAGTTCCTTATCGAACGCCTGATCACTCTCGTGATTTGGCCCGTCTTAAGGAAATTCACGACAAGTACCGTAGGCGCCAGACGGCCATGGGTGGGGCAACTGCTGTAGGGGGAGCCGCCGTCGCTGCAGACGTGTGGTATGGAGAATCCAATCCCCAGGACTACGAGCCGATGACTTATCAAATCATGGACTATATTAATAAGTTAGATGAGAATCAGGATCTTCCTCCTTTAAACCCGGAGTGATGATTAAGACCGACCTTTAAAGTATTTTAATTGACGTAAATTTCTCCTCCTCTTAGCATTAAAGCTAGATTCTAATTCTAGCTCAATGGAGGAGTTACTTATGAAGAGTAAAGTCGGTCTTATTTCCCTATTTCTCGTTTTCCTTTCGTTTTCAGGACAGATTCAAGCGGCTGATAGTTCATCTGGTTGTGGGCTTGGATGGGCCGTCTTCAAGAAAAATTCACTGATCTCATCGGCTCTTCGTGCGACGACAAACGCAATGTTCTTTAACACTGTCGCGATGACCTTTGGAACAAGTGGTTGTGCCAGACACTCTATCGTTCAAAATGATAAGAAAGCTCTTCACTTTATGGATGCCAATAAGCACCAGTTGATGACAGAAGTGGCCATGGGTGGGGGCGAGTATGTCAGCGGCCTTGGTACTCTTATGGGTTGCGATGAAACTCTCTTTGCTCAGACACTTCAAAGAAATTATGGTGAGGTTTTTACCGGTGAGAAGCAAAGTGCACGAGAGCTCGTCAATAGAGTTCAAGCTCAGGTTCTTTTAAATAAAGATCTTGCTGCTGGCTGTGCCATTCTTTAAATCACTTTTTATTCTTATATTTATCGTTAAGGCCGCCTCTGTCAGTGCGGCCTTTCTTTCGCCTGAGGCGAAGGGGCGCTGGCATCAACTGCTCCACTTTGACGGAACTGAAAGCCGCGCCGATGATGAACTCTTCTTTGTTCATCCTGAGGGGAAATATAATCCCCAATTAGAATTAGAGCGCTTCATTGCCATTTATGAGGGAAGAGCTGATCAGCAAAAGAAGTTTGGTCGCTTTAATCTTGAGCTTTCTTGTGCCTTTCCAGCGCGAACACAATTCCTTATTAAGGAAGGGATCATTCGCCCAAAAAGTGTGAAGTGTTCAGAATGGGACAAGTGGAAGGAAGAAGTGAGTCCTAGTGCTCTCATGGTCGTGTTCTCCACTGCCTATCCCAATAATCCTGGCTCTATGTTCGGTCATACTTTTTTACGCTTTAAAAAGGCATCAAGTGACAAGCCTCTACTTGATTACTCTGCCAATTACTCAGCCCTAACGACAAGTGATGATTCTGGCTTTATGTACGCGATGAAGGGCATTTTTGGTGGGTATCGTGGTTATTTTGATCTTCATCCCCACTATATGCTTGTGAATGATTATAACCATAGTGAGAATAGAGACCTTATTGAATATCATTTGAATCTTAATCAATCTCAACTCGATTTTCTCTTCGCTCATCTTTGGGAGCTCTATCAAACCTCAAGTTTTGATTATTATTTTACATGGGAGAATTGCTCTTACCATCTGGCTGAGCTCCTCAATATTGTTCTTGATCGGCCCCTAGACTTACCTCATCGCTGGTTTTATTTACCTGTTGATCTTATTCATGGGCTGATGAAGAGAGAGGGCTTAGTTTCGACGATTACTCAAAGGGCTTCACAAAAAAGAGTGCTAAGAAAAGTAGATCGCCAGTCTCTTGATGGAAAAATTCATTATCTCAATTATTTAAAATTTCAAAAGAAAGGAAAACTAAGTGAAGAGGAAAATAAGGAATTTATAGAAACTCTTAGGGAGAGGGCGAAAAGAGGAGAGTCTTCTCAACCTCTAGAGTTTAAACCTTTTGAGAATCAACCTCATCTTGCCCATGAGGCCGCACGTCTTGCTCTTGGGTACTCTCAAAGACGCGAGGGTGCTTTGCGCTTAAAATACCGAAGTGGTTACCACGAGTTTCTTTCACCTGATCAAGGATTAGAAAGCTTTTCACAATTTCTCTTTCTCTCGCCAACTCTATCGTTAGGGAAAGTTGAAGGCAGAACAAAAGTTATTCTTGATGAATTTAGCTTAATCGAAATAGCCTCCCTTCATCCCGTGGAATACTTTGACCGCCAGCTCTCCTGGAAGGTTGGAGCTCGCTATGAGCGTTTTCTTGATGAATCACGCTGCCTTGATTGTGGGCGTTTTCAAGGGGAGGGAAAGATGGGCTTTAGTTTTGGTGATAGAGGGGTCATCATGAGTTTTCTTTTGGGTGGTGTCGCCGAAATAAGTGGACGCTTTCAAAATTCCTATCGCCTCAATGCGGCCTACGAACTTCTCTTTGGTGCCTCCTTTAAGACGTTAAAACTATTTTCAAGTTTTGAAGGAAGAGCAAATATTGAGCACTTTAAAGACGATTTCGATCATCGCATGAATTTGGGTCTTTCTGGTTTTATAAGTAAGAATAATACAGTACGCTTAGAATTTAAAAAACTTTGGGCCGGGCGTAATTGGCGCGCAAGCGGTGATGAACTTGCTTTAGAGTGGGGAGTAGCTTTTTGAAATTTCTGACCTTTTTATCCTTCCTTCTTTTAAGCTCGTGCACCAATCTCTTTTACCAGCCTACATATTATCTCTACGCACCCCCAGAGAAGTTTAAACTCGACTATGAGAATCGAATCATTGAAAGCCTTGATGGCACAAGACTTCATTCTTGGTTCTTTCCCAATCAAGATACGATCAAAAAAACGAAGGGCCTAGTGGTTCTCTTTCATGGCAATGCTCAAAATATTTCGAGTCATTACCTCAGTGTGGTTTGGCTTGCGAAGAAGGGCTTTGATGTTTTGGTGTGGGACTATCGCGGCTATGGCCTGAGCCAAGGTGAACCTTCCTTAGAAGGCGTTCATCAAGATAGTGTTGCTATTCTCAATCACGTGCACAAGATGAAAGAAGATCATGACTATGAGAAACTTGTCCTCATTGGCCAAAGCCTTGGGGGGAATATTCTCATGCGCGCTCTTAAAGACGATAAGAAGGCCAAAGAAATTAGCCTTGTCGTGCTTGATTCCACTTTTCTAAGTTACGAAGAAATCGCAAAGGATCGCCTGCAAACGGTGTGGTTTCTCTATCCCGTAAGTTTTCTCGCGCCTCTCTTAGTGAGCGACGAATACTCACCCAAAGAACTTATAAAAGATTATCCCTATCCCGCGGTCATCCTTCACAGTAAGAAAGACACCGTTATTCCCTTTGCCTTTGGCGAAGAGGTTTATTCGAATTGGGGCGGGCCAAAGGACTTTTGGATTAGCGAAGAAGGGGGGCATATCGAGCTTCTTGGAAAGCCCGATAGTGACATTCAAAAGAAGCTCTTACAGCGCCTTCTTAAAGACTAACTTATTCGTGAGCGGGACAGCTCATCTTCTTAAAGTTCTCGCTCAAGACGTCTTGGTTGACGGCACCAGGAAGGCCATTGTCTTGCTTATGATACCACTCAGGGCTTTGATCGGGATCGTGGCAAGTCAGACATTTGTCTTTCATCTTAGCGACAGTTTGAGCACGTGAGGGCTTAGGATCATGATCATCAAAGGGGTGATTAAAATGCTGATCATGGCAATTGAGGCATTGAACATTGGCAAAGTTACGATTCACCTGTTGCTTACGATCATGCTTTGACCAAATTTGCGCGAGCTCGCGGCGTTTCTTGGGCTTCAGTTGCCTAACACTCTTTTCTTTATCGACAACGGCATTAAAGGCCTTATCAAGCTCCGTCCAATAATTCTTTCGGATGTCATCTGGATCAGTAATGTCCGGGTCAAAAGAGCGTGCTTTATCAAACTCGAGAAGGTCCTGAACACGCTTAAAGCCACGAGGCTCATTGAGACCGAGACTATGGCACTTAACACAGCTTAGGTTATTTTCTTCGCCTGCCTTTCTGAGGGTTTGATAGGCGATTGAATGGGAAGTGCCTTGCCAAAAATCAGTTTGGGGTTGATGACAATCGACACAGCTATTAGAAGTAGAGTAGCGAATAACACCTAATTTCTTGGTGAGCATCTCGGCTTGCTCTTCTTCTTGAATTTTAGAGAGCTTCTCTTTGTGGGCATCGATCCACGCGAGGTGAGGATTGGGCTTTAGTTCGTCCTTAAGTTCATCACGAATCTCAATGATCTCATAGGAGTCCTTCGTCTTATCACTCTTAAAAGTAAAAGTGATATGACCAAGGTAGTGGTTACGAGAGAGGGTTTGAACGATTTTTGTATTCCCTTCTTCTTGAGGAAAGCGAAAGAAATTCATAGTGTGAGCGCCTACAATCCAATCGATTTTTGGATAGGACTTAGCAAGACTTTCATCGGGACCAATGCCGCTGTGGCTGAGGACAACAAAGCGATGAAATTTAGAGTTCTTGTCGTAGCCCTTGCCCTCTAGCATTTTAATAATATCTTTCATGGCATCTTGGGGGTGCTTCACAATGGATTTATATTTGTTAGCGAGGACTTGAGGACTTAAAAGCCCCACCATAAAAATCTTATGGGGACCATTATTAAAAATGACATGATCAATATGCTCAATGGTACTCTTCTGTCCTTTTGCCGGTTCTTTGAGGTTTGAAAGAAGAATAGAGACCTTTGCTTCTTTGGCGGCTTCATTGAGAAACTCAGGACCCTTGGCAAAGTCCTGATCCCCAGGAACCCAGTAGCGTAGACCCGCGCGACTTAAACCTTTGAGAAGTTCTTTCGCATTATAAGATTTACTCTTATCAAGATTTTCTGGAATCTTCGTTGAGTTAAAGAGAGTGTCACCGGTATCGACGTAAACAACTGTATTGGTCTTTTCAATTTTAGAGATAGCCCCAGCCACCTGAGGAATTCCACCAAGAGGGAAGTGGCGGCATCCACAAGGATGGGTTTCTCCGTTTACGTTGTGAGAGAAAACAATACTCAAGTCTTTTCCCTCGAGGGAGACGACTTGGGGAGAGTCTTCAACAAAGTTATCAATAAAGTAAGAGCAGCTTGAAAGAAGAAAGGTTCCTGCAATCATTGCAGAATGAATAAAAGATTTGGTCATAATTCCCTCGTGCCCTTAAAGGCCTAGAGGGAAGTGAGCATCTTCTTTGCTGAGCTTACCTGCTTGGCCTTGGGAAAGCGGCTAATCAACTCTTGAAGAGTTTGCTTAGCTTCTTCCTTTTTATTTAAACGTTTAAAGGTCTTTGCTAAGAACAAAAGACCGTTCTTATTATAACCTGTTTTAGGAAACTCGCTAAAGAGTCTGGAAAAATACGCCAGTGCTTTATCGTTTTCTTTGTCCATATAAGCAATCATGCCAAGGTTGTGTATAACACGAGCTTTTTGTCCGCCCTTTACTTTGTTGCCATTAAGAAGAGTAAGAAGCTTTGTCTTAGCCGACTTGTAGCGGCCTTTACCATAGTCATTCATGGCATCACGGTAGGGACTAAGCTTCTTCTTGGCTTTCCCTCCACCTGAAATTTTCTTGAGGGTACCAAGGACTTCTTGAATGTATTGGTCTTGTGCCTCTGTCTTAGCTTTAAGTTCATTAAGAAGAGTGTCTTGATTCTTCTGATTCTCTTCAATGACCGCCATCTTGCCTTCAATTTCGGTCAGTCGGCTGTCTAATGTTTTTTGGGTTTCGTGCTGCCCTTCTTCAATACGACCAGAGACATTACTGAGTCTCTCTTCAAGAGTCTGTAAGCGTACAGTGAAGTCAGCATTGAGCTTTTGACCATCTTGAAGTTGTGAATTCATAGTCTCAACCATTTGTTCACGGCGGATGTCTTCACGTGTTTTACAACTCGCAAAGAAGAGTAGGCTTACCAAAAGACTTAAGGACAGAGTGTTTTTCATAATGACACCTTTAGAGGTTTTCTAGTGCTTTCTTATTAATGGAGAGTTCTTCAGCACGTTCTGCGAACTTCTTAGAAAGGATAGCGTATTGCTTAGCCTTGTTGAAATATTTTCTTTTATAAGAGGATTTAGCTTTGAGGTAGTAGTACTCAGCTTTTCTGTAGAGGCCCGGAGTCAGAGTTTGTGCTTCTGCTTCCTTCGCCGCAAGAAAAGCGGCCTGGGCCATGCGCATTTCCATTTTAGGGCGTGTGGTAGCAAGTCCACACGCCGTGAGTAGCACTAAGGCAGTTGAGATAAGTATTCGCTTCGCCATTAGTGCCAATTGATTTACTTCGCAGTTACAACAAAGTTAGCACGTCTGTTTTTAGACCATGCTGATTCGTCGTGGCCAAAAGCGATGGGACGCTCTTTACCAAAAGAGATTGTTGTAATTCGGCTTGAAGAAACACCCATTGAAACAAGGTATTCTTTAACAGCTTTTGCTCTTTTCTCACCAAGGGCAAGGTTGTACTGAACGCCACCTCTTTCATCAGCGTGACCTTCAATTTGAACTTGAACATCACCATTGTCTTTAAGGAAGTCAGCATTGTTTTGAAGAGCTGCTCTTGTGCTTGAGTTAAGGTTGGCGCTGTTAAATCCAAAGTAAACAGTTTGAAGAGCACCGGCCTTACCAGAGTCAGAGTCACCGTTAAGCTCAAGATTCATGCCATCGTTACCCATGTCACGATCTTCAGTCGTAGAGTCACCCATTCCAGGAGCTGTGTTGTTTTTCTTAGAGCTTGATCCACAACTAGCAAGTCCTAGAGCAAGTAACATTGTGATAACGATCGTCATTGGTTTAAGTGAGCGCATGGCTTCTCCTTTAGTAATCTATGTTATTGATTTCAAATTCATTATAATGAAAAAACTCCGGCAATAAAAGAAGGGAAATGTAGGACTTATTCTTGACGGCGTTGCTCAATCTTTTGCGCCCGCCAAATTCGCCAACATTCGTCATGGTGCTTCTTGTTCAGTGGGCCATAATCAGGTTCTCTATTTTTTTCCAAATCATCCTTACAGCGAATTTGTTTTACAGTGGGTAAACCTGCGAGCAAATATTCTAGACGCGAGGCCACATTTTTCTTTCCCATATCAAGGAGAAGGTTCACGGCCATGACATCAGCAACATCTTCATTAGTTTGAAAGCGCAGCTGAGGAGCGCTAAGTTCTCGACTAAGCCGTGTAAACTCAGCGTAGCGACTATTGCGCAGAAGTTGGAGCCTCTCAAGTTCAGTGCCCAGGCTTTCATCATCAATGATCGCCGCTAATTTGGTGCGTACATCCTTTGGAAGCTCAGTGAAGAGACCCTTCTCTTCAATTGTATCTTTTAAAAGATTGCCATCATAGGCCTCAAAGCAGGGAATAACCTCTTCTTTAAACTTTCTATAATCGCTATGCATACTTGTGAGGTAAGAGCCTCTCCCATAGTGAGCCTTGAGTTTAGGGAGAATAATCTTTGCTTCGACACAACTTTTTTCAAGAGAAAGACTTTTAAAGAGCATACGCTCAAGAAGCTCATTCAATTCGCCATCAAAGGCAAGTCCAACTGAAGCTGAGATAATTTGCGGTTTCTCGCCAAGCTCCTCCATCAAGTTAACAAGGTCGAGCAGATTGCCACCCACGACTTCAAGGGGTTCGTCATAGTCAAGACAATCATTTCCGACCTGACGTCTAATGGAGTGGATCTCATCGCTAAGAGTGGTGACCTCACCATGCTTTTCAAAGTAGTGAATGAGTTCATGGGCCACGACGAATTCAAATTGCTCGGGCTCTTTAAGAAGTTCCATGGAAAGAACGAGGGCATTGGTTTGGTATTGCTTGTCCTCGTGTTCCAGACCAAGGGTGTGACTGTCATTGTGATAGCTCAGAACAACTTCCAAAGAGGGAATGGTGTCGCAATTGTCGTAGCGCTTACAAAGGGCCTCAAAGATGGGAGCGATAAGCTCTTCAGCCTGTCTATATCTTTTCTTCGCTCTTGCAAAAGGGATATAACCCCAATAGCGGTGTGGCATAGCTTCTTTTGCGGCCTCGGATTTATGGTCAAAAACTATATAACCATTTGAAATCTCGTAACAAAACGCGACATTCGCCCACAAAAATGTAAAAATAAGGAAAACCCACCTTAATATCATTGTAATCTTATCGGTTATTGTGTGAGAAATTTTAGGGTGTTACACTCGGTTTTTAGAGTAATTTCTACCAGATTTCGCCAAGTAAGGAGGCTTCTTGAAAATTCATCAATTCATTATTTTGCTTATTTCCGCTATCACTCTCACTAGCTGTGGATGGCAATCAATTCCTAAAGCTAAGAATGAAGTGGAAGCTCAGTTTGCTAAAGTTCAAAGTCAGTACAAGAGAAGAGCTGATCTGATTCCTAATCTTGTAAAAGTTGTTAAAGGTTATGCCGAGCATGAGAAAGAAACTCTTACGGCCGTTGTGGAAGCGAGAGCAAAAGCAACGAGTGTGAATGTTGACCCTACAAAACTCGATGCTCAAAGTATCAAAAAGTTTTCTGAAGCTCAGGGCCAGCTCACTTCCGCTCTTTCTCGTCTGATGGTAGTTGTTGAGAAATATCCTAACCTTAAAGCGAATCAAAACTTTCGTGACCTTCAGTCACAACTTGAAGGAACGGAAAACCGTATCACCGTTGCTCGTGATCGTTATATTGATTCTATTAAAGTCTTCAACAATCTTGTGACTGTTCCACCCACATCATGGACCAACTCCATTATGTATCATCACGAAAAGATGCCTCAGTTTGAAGTAAAGAATATTGAAAAACTAGAAGATGCTCCTGAGGTAAATCTCTAGAATGTTTTTTCAAAGAACAATACTGACATTAGTGCTAAGCCTTTGCTTCTTCTGTAGTGGAGCAAAGGCCCTTGAAGTTCCCCCGCTTAGGCAGCCGGTCACTGACCTCGCTCATATCGTCGATCAAAATAGCCTCTACACTTTAAATAGCGTTCTCTACAAGCTTCACCACCAAAAGCTCGCACAGATTGCGATCCTGACGGTGCCAAGTCTTGAAGATGAATCTCTTGAAGGCTATTCCATCAAAGTCGTCGATCAGTGGAAGCTAGGAACAAAGAAAGAGGACCGCGGACTTCTCTTTTTAATTGCAAAGAAAGAGCGCAAAGTTCGCATTGAAGTTGGTCAAGGTCTTGAAGGGGATATGACCGATGTCATGAGCAAGAGAGTGATCGATCAGATGACTCCCTATTTTAAAAAGGGTCGCTTCGGTGACGGTCTTAAAATAGGCCTGGCGATGACCCTCAAACAACTCAAAATTGATGTTAGTAAAATTGATGGGATGAAAGCTCCCGTTAAGAGAGTGAAAAAGAAAGGTTCAAGCTGGTTTTCGCTGATCTTCTTTCTCATTATTATTTTTCTCTTCCGTAAAAATCCCTTACTTCTTTTCATGCTCCTAAGCGGCGGCCGTGGTGGTCGCGGCGGCGGTGGCGGCTTTGGAGGCGGAGGATTCGGCGGAGGAGGCGGTGGCTTCTCTGGAGGAGGTGCAAGTGGCGATTGGTAAATTGAGTTCGGATGAACTTGCCCAAATTAAAGAAGCAATCTTTGAAGCAGAGAAGAAGACGACGGGAGAAATTGTTCCTGTCATTGTGAAGCAGTCTGACTTCTATCCCGCAGCTCATTTTCGTTTGAGTCTTCTCGGTGCTTTTGTGGCCATTTTTAGTTACTACCAATTGAGCTTTGAAGGGGAGAGTGTTTACTTTCTCTACCTCTTTATTCTCGGCGCGCTGATTGGTTTCTTTCTTGGTTATATCGCTCCTCTTAAAATGCTTTTTACGACACGAGAAGAAATTGAAGAAGAAACCCGCCAACGAGCGATGGAGTCATTCCTCACAAATGGCGTGGTTGAGACTAAAGATCGAAATGGCGTTCAACTCTTTATCTCCGTTCTTGAACATAAGGTGATGATCAACGTTGATAATGGACTTCATCAAAAACTTGGACCTCATGCCAATGATAAGTGGCAACACATTCTAAAAGATCTTCTAGAGCATCTTAAGAGAGGGCAAGCTTCTCAAGGTATATGTTCTGCAATTAAAGAAATGGGCGCTGTTTTGAATGAACATTACCCAGCAGATCGCTCTACTTTAAATGAGTTACCCAACAAGCTCGTTATTGAAGACTAAGCGTGAATATACATTAATCCTATAATTGTTGTATTTTAGGCAGTGTTAAATTATCTTTAATAAGAGGTAATTAACGAGGTGAAAATGAACTACTCAAAAGAGATTGGTGGCTACATAAAGCGTGTCCGTAAGGCGATGAAGATTAGCCAAGTTGAATTTGGTGAACTTCTCAAGAGTGATCAAGCTTCTATCAGTCGTATAGAAAATGGGAAACAATCTATCTCAATTGATTTTCTCATCGAAGCGGCGAAAATTCTAAAAGTTGATATCAAATCAATCATTGAAAGAGACCTTCTTCTCAATGAAGAAATCCCTCAAAAACTCCTTCCTCTCTACCTTCAAGAAGCCAGAATTAAGATTGGTTACTCAGAAGAAGAGGTGGCTCAGGTCTTTAAAAGAAACTCTTCACTCTTTCTCAGAAAGTGGGAAAGTGGGCGAAGTGTTCCTTCTAAACAAGATTTTGTTACCTTAATGAGTTTCTATAAGTCCCATAGTCTTACTTTTCCCAAGCAGCATGAAGTACTCCTTGGTCGTCTCGATGATATTGGGCTTACTGAAGAAGCTGTACTCCTGCGGGCACGTGCCGTATAGAAATAAGAGCAATATAACCCGCAACTTCACCGGTTGTATTTGAATAGATACAACCAAGATCCTTTGCTTCGTACTTAAATCTCTTACCTGTCTTAAGCTCATCTAAAAAGTGTGGTGTCACACGAGGCTTAGTTGCAGGGATTTGATTCACGAGAACTCTTTTAATTTCATTTTCCATCTCGGCCGTAAACTCTGGTCTTCTAAAGTAGAGCTTATCCCAAGGAATGAAGGTCAGTTCGTGAACAGAGTAGCTTGAGAAGTTAAAGAAATTAACACTTCTAAAGAGTTGTTGATTTTCAAGATTATAAATCTCAATCAGGATATCTTCAGTAATTTGATTACCAAAGCCGGGGGCCATTTTGAGGCCATGCTTAAAAAGCCAGATATCAAGATGGGTCTTATTACAAATATCAAGATGTTCAGTTTGTTGACTGATAATTTCAGTGTATTCGCTCAGAACATCTATATAACTCTTCACAAATTCCTCAGGAAGAGACTTGAGCTCCTCCGAGCTAATTTGGCTGAGGCCACGCTCTTCATTTTGAGTGTTCTTGAGAATGGCCTGGTCGAGCTCTGAATAGACTTTATTTATATCCCTTAATGCTTCCATGGCTCAAAATTCTCATGCAATCATTGAAAACTCAAGACCACCATGGAAAAAAACGTCGTTTAAAACAGCTTTATAGAGGGAAGAAGTGTCAAAAAAGTTCCGATAAACGAGATTCCTCTCAGATTCAGGCAGAGAATCAATGGATGCGAAGGCCTTTTCAACATGTTCGGGGTCTTCTTCCACGTGAATTTTCACAAATTGGGACTTACTCTTTCCGTAACATTCGTAGAGTCGCTCGCCGACATCTTGAGAAAAAGAGGCAATCGCTTCGAGGTAAAGGATATAGCCAAGGAGGGAAATTCCTTTGCTCTCTTGGATACGATAATATTGGGTTTCATAGAAGGCCCTCGTAAAGGCGCTTTCCTCAAAGTCATCGATACTATAGCCAAGCTTTTTGAGGTCACTTAAAGCAATTTTTTCATGAGCATCTTCTTCTTGAAGATGGGCCTTGAAGCGATTGAAAAGAGTATCCCGATCATCTTTAAAGTGGGCCATGGCCGCACATAGAAGGCGAGTTGAGTGGCGAACAAAGTAATAAGTTTGCGCTAAGAAATTGGCATACTTTTCTTTGTCCTCCCAATTGAGTGCGTTTAAAAATTCTTTTGAATCATGAAGCTCGTTTTGAATTTTCTTTGTCATTTTGTTTCCCATAAATTTCTCTCTTTTCCCATAATTGGAAAAAGGCCGATGAAAAGTTTTTCTGTGCGTTTTTAATATTTTCAGGCGTCATTAAAAAAAGATCGACTTCCACTCCATGATCAAGAGATGAAGTAATCTTCTGTCCTCCAACGGACTGAACGAGTTTATTGACGCCACGATTGTTTCGAGTTGTTCCAAATCCTGCTTCAAAGCCAAATTCCAGAATAATCTTCGCCCAAACCTCTGTCGTCACCTGCGCGAGATTAATCGGAATCTCCTGATTTGTTTTTCTAAAGTGGGGGCAAACTCCAAACCACTGAGGCATAAGAGCGTAGGTATAGCTTTGCCCTAATTTTTTCATAATGTTCTCAGGCCAGGCATGAAACCATGAATCTCCTCTTCTTATTTCACTCGCTGGATTGATAGCGCTGAAACAAAAGAAGGCCACTGGCTTATCATCAAATAAAAGAGCGCAGAGGGAATCATGCCTAAGGAAGTCATTGGAATAAATTTCTTCTTGGCCATCAAGTTCTTTGAGCTCCTTGGCCCAAACACGCTTATAAAGCTGATAAATACCATCAAGCAATTGATGGTTTTCACCGTGCTCATCGCAAGGAAGAATAACAAGACGAAATCTCTTTAGTATAAATAAATTCAGTTCTCTCATGATGAGAGCCACTTCGGTCACTGCTATTAATAATTGAGATAAATTTAAGAAAACTTTTAAAAAAGATTCTGACTGAGAATTTTTTTAGCCTTCTTATGGA
The DNA here is from genome assembly GCA_950054155.1 of uncultured Bacteriovoracaceae bacterium. Taxonomy (GTDB): domain Bacteria; phylum Bdellovibrionota; class Bacteriovoracia; order Bacteriovoracales; family Bacteriovoracaceae. The sequence goes on along the minus strand of CATLOT010000034.1, from coordinate 12,055 downwards.
CCTCGCTCATGTAGGGGGAGTCTCTGTGAATTAAAAAAACTTTCTCTCTTAAAACAGTGCGAGGTCTTTGAATAACCAAGTCTTTCTCTTTTCTAATGAGGTGTTTTGGTAGAATGGCCCGCCCTAATCCCAGCTTTACACCGTCTCGTAGGCCATAGACATCATCAAGATAGAGTTTATGCTGGGGAGGTTTTTCATTGGAAAGGGCAAAGTAGGATGAAGTCGTGGAATCATTGGGATCATGATCCAAGAAAGTAGAGTGTTTAGTGTGGTCTTTATGGGCCACAAGAACATTCTCTTCTTCTCCCAAGTCGTGGCACTGGTAACCTTCTTTGTTATTTTCTCTGGTTGTGATGACAAAATCGACTTGACCACTTCTAAGCAGAGGAGAGAGCTCATCAAGCTCCCTAGTGAAAAGCTCTAGACTCATTTGAGGGTACTCTTTTACCAGAGGGCTAATTGCAGGGAGAACGAGAGAGCGCATGATAGAGCTGAACCCAGCAATTCTAAGTTGAGGAGAGTTTTCAAAATTTAGAAACTCGTCTTCAATTTCCTTTTGTAGGCGAACGTAATGAAGAAGTTTTTCACCTTCTGGAGTGAGATGAATGCCACTCTTCTCTCTAGTAAAAAGAGTCTGTTCGAGAAAGCTTTCAAGATTCTTTATCCTCTGGCTAAAGGCCGGCTGCGAGAGGCTAAGAGCTTTTGCTGCTCGAGTGAAATTTCCAATTTGGGAAAGAGTGTAGAACGCCTGAAGTTCGTGAGAGGGTATTTTCATAATGATAGATTATTTGAATGACTGAATAAAAACAATCGATTTTGAGAATGTGTGAAATATTGTTACATAAGGCTCACGGCAATGTTGCCCCAATCTTAGGAGAATAGAGATGAAGACGATAATGATTCTGATGTTAGCAATGATCTCCTCACGTTCATTTGCTTTAAAACTTGCCTGTGCCGATGGGCCCGTCACTTTAACCCTTGAGCTTGGTGAAAGAATTGAAGGGCTAGGGATTTACGCGGACAAATACAAAGTGACCGGCAAGGGTCTTGGGCAAACCGAGAATTATAAAGACTTTGAAACAGAGATGATCTTAAAAGAAGTGTCGACTCGTGCTTACTATGGTTATGAACTCACAGGAGAAATTCCTGAACTTAAGGCTAGGTTAAACCTCTCAAACTTTGGGTGGTACTCACATGCGAGTGTTGGGTTTGTGCAACCTTATATGGGAGTTCTTTCTAATGAAAAAAAGACCTATAACTTAGTTTGTACTTCACAAAATTGATCTAACTCATAGTTTTAAAACACTAACTTCTTGTAGAATGTTCAAGAGCAATAAGCTCAAATGATGACAAGGAGTTAGTGATGAAAATCGTTAGTCTGTGCTTATTAGCACTGACATTTGTTGGCTGTGCGAATGTTGAACAAATTGATCGCGGCTACCTCTCTAAAAAAATCATGCAACTCGATCCCCATCCCGAAGAATCCGCTTTTAGAAATGAAGTGCGAAGCTTTCGCGAGGGAGCTATCGGTGGCAGCGAAGCAGTAGGAGGTGGTTGTGGTTGTAATTAAGATTGTACGCCACCGATGGCGTGAAATTCTTTTGGCCTTTCTTGCTCTTCAAAATGCTTTTGCTGAAATGATGGAAAAGGGAAAGACCAAAGTAAAGAAGGTCTTTAATCTCTATCACCAAAATAGTAATGATGGACGCCAGGTTGTTGACGGGCGTGGTCGTGAAGAGACGAATGTCATTGAGCCTATGGTCTTTATCGATCATCAAATCACCGAGGATACAGCGCTTTCCGCTCGAATTGTCTTTGATGCTTGGACAGCCGCTAGTGACACTAAACTTGATAATTATACGGGAGCAAGTGGCACGCCGATTATGGGGCAAAGTCGCATTGCCGGAAATTTTGGTGCTCGCCAAGAAAAGAAAGTGGGCGTGAATCGTTGGAATTATGGCGTCGATCTTGGTTTTTCTAGTGAATACGATTATCGCTCTTTTAACGGTAGCCTCAATGCAAGCCGCTCTTTTGCAAAAGACAACTTCACTTTGGGCGCGAGTCTTCAGTATTACATGGATGAAGTCGATCTCTTTACGGATATTTCAAATCCTCAAAGCGCGACCATCTCAGAGGGACTAGACCGAAAAATTCTTGCGGCCTCTTTGACGGCCAGTCAGATCTTAACGGCAAAAGATATTCTTCAATTTGGTGCGACCTTTGCGCGCTCGACGGGAACATTGGAGTCCACAGCAAATACCGTTGATGTTGCCGGTACTCGGGCTGTGGAAAGCTTGCCTGATTCACGCAGTCGCTACGCTCTTTCGACAAAGTGGGTTCACGGTTTTGGAGAAAATAGTGCCGTCAATTTAAGTTACCGCTATTATTTTGATCAATGGGACCTCTCCGCTCATACCCTTAGAGGTGCTTATCTCTTTGATATCGAGGAGGACGAATCCTATATGGAGATTTTTGGTCGTTTTCATTCTCAAGGAGAAGTTGAGTACTACGGTGATCGCTTTAATCAGGCGCGCTCCTTTATGACAAGTGACTCTGATATGGCAGATTTTCAAAGTTATGAGGGCGGTATTTTTTACGAGTCCTTTATGGATGATTTTAAGTTATTTGGATTAGAGTTTTCTGAGGTGACTTTTAGTCAGAGTTTAGTCTTAAGTAATCGCTCAAATGGTATGCGTTACGGCTATTATCAAGCGGGCTTTGGTTATAGTTTTTAGGAGAAGTGATGAAAGCACTCATTTTTAGTTTATTCATGTTCATGCCCAGCGTGTTTGCCACTACCAAACTCAACCTGGCACCTCTTGGTCATAAGGTTGAGAGGAAGACGGTGGTGAATTTTTGGGCGACATGGTGTACGGCGTGTATTCAGGAGATTGCGGAGCTAGAGGCACTAAAGAAGAAGTATCCTAAGGTGGACTTTGTGGCGGTGAATGCTGGAGAATCGAAGAAGAAGATCGCTCGCTTCGTGAAGAAGCATGGTTTTACCTATAAAATTCTAAGGGATAAGGATAGGAGTTTTTCTAAGGGGATCGAGGTTTTGAGCTTACCCCAAACTTTTGTTGTGGATGAAACGGGAAAGGTTCTTTATCACGAGTCCACTCCCCCTAAGAAAATCTAAGGCACTATGGGCAAGAGTACTGAACTTATATTAAAGGCGATGGGGGGGAGCTTCGTTTATCGCGCTTACCCCCAAAGCCTTTACCGCGAGAGCGAAGTACAGGACCTTTTTGAAGAGGCCCACCGTGAAGTCAAAAGAATTGAAGAAAAATTCACTGAGTTTCATGACTCCGTGATCACGCGAATCAACACCGATGCCGGCATTAAAAGTTCCTCACTTGATGATGAACTCTTGTATCTCCTTCAGTGCTCTCGCTCTTATTATGAAAAATCTGAGGGGCTCTTTGATCCAACCTATGCAAGCTACCTATCGCGCTGGCGGGAGGGGAAGATTGGCTTCTTTGAAAAGCATAAACTTCGCGCCTTAGTGAATTTTAAAAAAGTTAAAATTGATGAAGAGAAGAAAACTATTTTTCTCCCCTACAAAGACCAGAGAATTGGTCTTGGCGGAATTGGTAAGGGTTATGCTGTTGATCGGGCCTTTGAATTCTTAAGGGGGAAGGGGCTCGTCAATTTTTCAGTCAATGGCTCTGGGGATATGCGTGTTCATTCAACCGAAGATGCTCCAAGACCTTGGAAGATTGGCATCAGAAACCCTTTTTCCAAAGACGCCGATCGCTCAGCCGGACTTGTTCAAATCCAAAATGGCAGTGTCTCAACTTCGGGCTCTTATATTCAAAATAAGGGGAAATCCAGCGATCATCACATCATTCACCATTATGAAGATGAAGAACGCCACCCTGTGAGCTGCACGGTTGTGGGGGATTCATGCATGGATACGGATGTTTGGGCCACAATTGCCATGACTCAAGATATTGGGAAGGCGATGAAACTTCTCAATTCTGAAGGAATCTATGCTATTCTCATCGACAAGCAAGGTATGTCTCATCTTAGTAAGAAGGCCATGGAAAATTTTGGCCGTTAGTATAATTATGAAAATCGCAATTCTCTTCTTGGCCATGATGGCCCAAACGTGGGCGGGTCACACTGTCACTCTTCAGGTCAAACGACCTAATCACTCCCTTCTCTTTAAGAGAGAAAGTAAGACCTTAGAGTTTCGTCCAAACGCTAGTCTCCATTGGGGGATAAAAGTTTCAGGGGACTATTACTACGCGGAGTACGGTGGAAAAATAAAGGATACTAATTATAGCAATCGCTCAGTGGGAAATAACTCCTACAAGAGTTATCGCCTCGGTATTCCTATTCAAAACTTCTTCTTTGGCCTCTATTATCAGGAGTGGGAAGGTTTTAGTAGTGATGAAAATAATGGTACTGGTTGTGACTACTGCCTTGATAGACCTAACCTTTTAAGCCGAGAGGGCAGCGTTAATATTCAATACGCCCTTAATTCGAGTTTCAGTATGAAAGCGCTTAACTCCAATGGTTCGGATGGCGTGAACTTTGCAAATTCATGGATCTTCACGGGCTATTATGATCGTAATAAAGTCCGTGATGCTGGTGGGCTACTCCAAGGAGATGCGAATTCTCTCTTTCCCACGGTGAGTGATCTTCAGATTTTGGAGTTGCGCCAATTGGGGCTTGGTCTAGGCCATGGTCTTCTCTATCCCTTTGGAAACTACTATTTAGGGCTTAGTGGCCTCATTGGAGTGGGTTATCAGGATAATCGCCTGGTCTATCGCGACTTCTCTAAAAGTAATAAAACAGGAATGGCGACTCACTGGAATGTAAAAGTGAATATCGCTTCCCAGGGAAAAGGTTTTAATTACGGGGTGAAAGGCTACTTCTTTGCAAATCTTTATTCAGTGGCAGAGGACACCAATTTTGCAGGCCTTAATTATAATCTCTACCTCTATACATCTTATTCTTGGTAGTGGCCGTTAAGCTTTAAGAAGATAGTGAATCTCTAATTCCGCGTAGCGATCGCGTGCCCCATGAAACTCTCGTGACTTCTCCCACAGGATCGCGCCTTTTTTGAGAAGGAAGGGAAGTTTTCCCCCAAAGACACCCCACCAATCGACACCGACCTTGGTCTTGCTGCGAACGATGCGGTTTATGCGATAGACGTGAAGCTGAGTGCCACCTTTTTCTGTTTTGATTAGCTCATAGGAGAGCGCTCCATCGGCAATGATCACACGAGTGTTGGTATCTTCAAGAAGATGAACTTCACCTTGGGTGACGGTCTCTTTGATCGTGGCCGTGGGGAGAAACTTAATACGAGGATTGATATAGTAGTTATTCTTGTAGAGAAAGCCCTGCTCTTTCATAAGAGTGTCGATCTCTTTTTCTCTTTGCAAGACGGCCATAGATTTATTGATAACGACATTGGATGATTTTTTTCCATCCTTAAGCTCATTTAATGCCTTTAAAACCCGCTCTTTAAGAACATCAAGCTTCTCAGAATAGATGAATTTTTCAAGCTTCTTTCTGTCCTTTGATTGGACCTCTTCTTGTTTTTCAAGTTCTTTAAGTGAGCCACAAGAGCTCAGAAATACAAGAGAAAGCAAAAGTATTCGCGCTATCATTGGTTCTTATCCTTGAGTGAAATCTAGTGCCGTGTTAGTCTAGCATCATCATGAATAGATAATCACCGAAAAATTGATCGACTTGTCCACATTCCCCACAGGGAAATTGGGCTTCACTTTTCACCAGGTGATTATTTTGAAATCCATAAAATTGATCGCGACACGACTGGCCACTGTGCTGGTACTCGCTACCCATAAAATCTTTAATGATGTTGAAAGAGGACTCTTTCAAAAAAGTGCGATCGAGCGCTCTTTTGAAAAAGAGGAGCGCAAAGAGAAGAAAAAGAGGCGCCAGTATAAAAGAGGGAAGAGTCGAAGGAGAAAGCACTATCGCCAAAAGCACTTCGCTCTAAAAGGCACGCACGCTAAAGATCATCGCTATAGTAACCAAAAGAAACTGCGCCGCATGTTTACCAATATGTAGTAGAATGAAGTTTATGAGTATAACGGAAGAAGAATTGAAACGATTGGCCTTAGAGTGCCGGCTCTATGCCAAGGGAAAGAGGCCTGAGTTTTCTCTAAGGAGAGTGGCGGATTCTCTTGAGTCCTTAATGAAGTCCATTGATGAAAGGGCCATTGGACCTGCCAATCCCTTGAGTAAAAGAGAGAGTGAAGTCTTAGAGCTTATCGCCCTTGGTTACACCAATAAGGAAATGGCGGGGGCTTTTAAGCTCTCTGAAAAGACAATTGAGTACCACCTCAGTCAGATATTTAAGAAAACGGACGCCTCAAAGCGCACAGAAGCGGTAACAAATGCGATTAGAAACAACTGGTTAAGTTCCACCTAGGGGTTTCCCTAGGTGAGTTGAGAAGCGATTTCTCCGACAATACTTTTACCAGGAGGAAAAAATGGAATTTTTAGGAAAATTAAACGACTACTTAGCAGATGACGCGATCTTTGAAATTAGTATTGATTCTTATCACGAGGTTTACTTGCATTCAAAAGAGGGATGGAAGCGAGCGCATCCCTTTACGAGCAAGGAAGAGCTTTTAAAAATAACTACCGGACTAAAAGAATTTTGCTCCATTAAGGAATCCGTGCATTCAGGCTACCTCAATGAATTTGTGAGCTTTTCGTTGGTTCAAGCACCACTTTCTCTTAAAGGAGATTCACTTAGAATATTAAAATTATCAAAGTCAGCTTATGACCTCACTCAATACCGAAAGTGGCAGGCGATTGATGAAGAGAGTGAGAAGGTCTTAAAGGATGTTCTTAAGAGTAAGAAAGGAATTCTCTGTGCTGGGGATTTTGGCTCAGGAAAGACCACTCTCTTTAATGTCCTTATCAACTCTCTTCCAAGTGAGGAGTCTCTTGTGGTGATTGAAAGTGAGCCGGGTCTGACGATTCATCGCGAACGCGTCAGTCGCATCATGCCACGCGGTCGCAGTGATATCCATATTCCAGAGGCCATTGATGCCGCTTCAAGAATGCAAGGAGATACCATTGCTCTGAGTTGGATGGGTGAGCGCTGGGCCTCTCCTTTTATGGACTTTCTTAAAAATAATGCCAGAGGAATTGCCGTTGTCGGAGGTCACTCACCAGAGAACACACTATCGCGCCTTTTGCGCCAAACAGTCATCTCTTCAGATGGCTATAATCTCGAAGAAGCCGCCAGTGTTCTCCATGAAGTTTTTCAGGTGATCGTTTATCAAGAAAAAAGAGACGACAATAAGAGAGTGGTGACCCATATTGATGAGATTGTGCTTAAGGGCGGCGAGCTCTCTCTTAAACCTCTATATCAGAAAAAGTGAGCGTGGCCTTAAAGTGCTCCTTGGTTGCACTGACGGAGAGCTTCGCCTGCATCTTTTCACAGAGCTGTTTGCTGATGTAAAGACCAAGGCCCCGATTCATTGCACCCGACTTGTGAGAGACACCCGCTTCAAGAATATGGCGGGTGTTTACTTGAGATTCAATCGTGTTTGTGATGATCAATTTAAGGGGACCCTCAAAGGAGAGCTTAATGTGACCTTGGTGTTTCGCAACTTCTTCGATCGCATTTTTAAGAAGGTTTTTAAGGATGATTTTTAAAAAACTTCTTTTGGCCATTACGGTGATTGGTGGCACCAGGTTTTCAATACTCAGCTCCAAATAATCCGTATATCTTTTAAGATCATTCAGGATATCATCACAGAGCTCCTTTAAGGGCACCGACTCCAAGTGAACCTCACTCGTTTGAGATGGCCACATGATATTGGCCGTCTCTAAGAGCTCATTAAGGTCTTCAATATTTTGATCTTCCTTTTGAGAGCTGATCTTTAAAAGAGGCTGCTTAATTTCATGAAGAATAAAGCCCACATCGCGACCGATAGTCTCAAAGAAGACGGACTTTGCTCTTTCAGCAACTTCCTGCCTCTTTATATAAAAGAAGATTAAAACGGAAATACCAAAAATGGGAAGGGTCGCCCCATTCATGAGCTGAAGTTGAAAAGCGTAATCCTCAGCAGGGATGGTGCTCTTAAGTTTAAGAAGTGCCAGAGTGTAAAAAGAGAGACCTACTCCATGAGCGATAAAGAAGTCCTTGGTCGAAAATCTAAAGAAGTAGACCAGGCCAAAGAAGAACTGCATGAAGGATGTGTAGTAGGACTGATCCACAAAGGCCGTATTGTAGAGGCAATAGGCGTAGTAGGTTATGGCGATCAACGTATTTCTCTTACTATGGGCACTTTGTTCTTTAAAGATGAAGAAGAGAAGGCTCGGTGTAAGAAGAAAGAAAACCTTAAAGGAAAGGTAAGAAAGACTTGGCTCAATCTTAAGTCCGAGCAGGTCCCAGCTCATGGCCAAAATATTCGAGAGGGCGACAAAGAGAGTGACTTTAAAAGGCTTACGGCTCTCTTGACTAAGATAGACGGTGTTAAAAAATGCTGAATTCACCTCAAAAGTTTAGCAATTATATAGGTAAAGTAAATAAATTAATTAATTTTTCTTGAGTTTTTGGGAGTTTACTTCAATTTAGGAAAGGCCAATAATGAGAGGATGAACACTATTCTCTATGTCGACGATAACCCCCAAAAGATTTCTTCTTTTAAAGAGGAGTTCTCCGACTTTAAGGTGATCTCATTTGATAATCCTCTTAAGGCCAGCAAGATGGCGGAGGAAATCGACTACGATATTCTCGTGCTCGACATCATGATGCCTTTTCTCGATGGTTTTGAACTTCTCGCTAAGATGAAGAAATTAAAAAACTACTCTGAGCAGCCGACCTTCTTTCTCTCTGAGACAAATGATGAGTCACTAATGATTAAGGCGCTCGAGCTTGGAGTAGAAGATCTTCTCACAGCCGATATGTCATGGCAGGTGAAAAAGGTGCGCATAAAATCGCGCTTAACAGCTAAAAAAGAAAATGAAATCAAGTTTAACTTCATTGACCGCACAGTGGAGCTAAAGGGAGTCTTAGTGGAACTCACCACAAAGGAACTCCAGCTTCTTCATGTGCTCTCGCAAGGGGAGGGGATGAATAAAGACGACCTCGTCGCAGCTGTCTGGGGTGAAGGAAAACTCATGGTGAAAAATAACCTCTCCACCCACATCAGTAATTTGAATAAGAAAATCCATCTCATTAATAAGAAGATCCAATCACGAAAAGGGATTGTAAGCTTACTCTAAAAACTCAAGAAAAATTGACTCAATCAAATTTAGTTCTTCGTCGACAATAAAGGCATCACACACATTTTTCGGAGGAAGAAAATGAGCAATGATTTAAGAAAGGGTGAGCAGGAGCTCGCTCATAAAGTGATTCCTATGACTTTTTGGATTGGGGAAGCCCTAAGATGTTTTACACTAATTGGTATTCCGTTTGCCGCTCTTAGAGTTGTTTCTGCGCTAACGAATAGTTTCGTTGTGACGAATAAGAGAGTTTTTGGAAAGGTCGGTCTTTTTGGAACAAGCGAATACGATATCGGACTTGATAGGGTCACAAGTGTAAAGTCGATTCAGGGAATCCTTGGAAAGATGCTTAATTATGGCTATATCGAAGTCACAGATCAAAGTGGCGACTTCTATAGAGTGCTTTGCTCAGCTCCAACTCAGCTCAAGAAACAAGTCTTTGAAATCCAAGACAAGTACAAAGAAGAGCAGGTTGTGAATATGGCCAAGGCGATGAAGGCCAGTTAATACGTGAGGGTCTTCGGACCCTCTCTTCAATGGAATTTATGAATAAAGATAATTTTGGACTTTCCAAGTCCTTCATCGATGAGATGAAGGCAGACACGATCAAAATAAAAAAGAGCACCCGCATGTCACTCCTCGGTGAATTCTGCTCGTACTGCTTTTACATAAGTGAGGCCATTAAGAACTCACTCTTTTACCTAAAAGGACTGAACCTCATAAAGGGGGATATCAGCGTTTTCTTTTGGTTTTTCACCTTCACCGGCTTTATCAGTGTCATCGGTGTTGCCGTTAATTACTACAAAGTGGAGACAATCTTAAATGACGGAAAGCTCTCGAGCTACCATAAGCTCATTCTAATGTCGTACCTTGTCTATGCGCTCTACTCCAATATTTTTCTGCCTGCATTCTTTGTGATGTTTAGAAACCTCGCTTAAAAAAGAATGCCAAGCTTAAGCCCAAAGCGCTTAAGCTCGGTCTTTTGCTCTTCAGTGAGAGTGCCTTTCGTTGAGGCCTCCTCGTAACTCTTATAGTTGATGGAGCCATAGCTTAGGCCATAGGTGATATAGTGGGAGGCGTGATAGAGAAGCTCAAGGGAGAAAGAGGGCTCAAGCTTTCTCAGTGAAACTTGAGTGTCAAAACTACTGGTTTGTGAAAATTCATAAGTCGACGTTAAGAAGTACTTGGCGGCAAAGGTAAGTTTTAAAAAGTGCAGACCCGCTAAGAGGAAAGTCCCTGTTTGGGTGCCCCCCACATTGATATTATTCACCTTGGCTATATCTGTAATCTGATTCCACTTGATATACTCACCACCGAGACCGAGGTTCAAAAAAGAAGGGGCCCAGCCAATGTGACCACTCACTCCAAAACCGGAGAGGTTCACTTTAGGAACCTTTCTCTGATCTTGAGAGACCATCGAGCCATACTTTGTTTCAAGCCCTCCCTCAAAGTAAAAAGAGGGAAACCAAGACCATCCCCGATTGTCTGTGGGGTATTTGTAGTCAGTCACAAAACGCGCCGACGCCGGCTCAAGAAAGAAGACGATCAGGCCCACAAAAAGAGCGTGCTTAATTACCGCCATAAACTTCCTTGCGAGAGAAGGGTGGCCTTTGAATTGAGAAGTTCCCAGTGCACCTCTTCACTTTGCACGAGGCAATTACCCGTTTGAGTTTCAGAGTCAATAAAGGTCGGACTCACTCCCTCTTGGCCACAGCTGATAAAAAGCAGGGCGAAAAGAAGGATTAAGTGGCGTCTTAAACGAGCACCTATTAAGAAAAACGGAAGAAAGAAGAACGACAGCGCCAAGGGGTCAGAAGAGGCCCTAAGAAAGTAGAGTTCATCACCAAAGTCGAGGGGAATAACACGATCAAGAGCACTTTCAAGCAAGCAATTATCAAGAATCACCAGGTGAAGAGTACTCTCTTTTTGAATATTATAATCGGCGAGGGTGCGGCCGTTTTCAAGAACCTTACCCGCAAAAATCAATCTTTGAAGAGAGGGGTCGATCCCTTCCTTATCAAAGACCTTCGACTTCACATTTTCAATGGTGTCATTGGCCTCAACCTCAAGAGCAATCGTCTTTCCGGCAAGGGTTTTAACAAAGATCTGCATCGCCTGCGCGTTCAATGTCAAAAAAGCGAGAATTATCAGGGTAAAAAGCTTCAGAAAAGGCCCTCGTGACAGGTTAATAACCCTTAAATTCTAACAAAATTCCCCAAAATATGTTATTGTGGCAATTCTGAACAGTTCAATGTGGGGGTGTCCCGGTTTCGACGGGGTAGACCAAAGAGCTTTCGGGCGTGCCTGGGTTGATCGACCGGCCCAGTAAAAAGTCGATCAAACTATGAATGCTGACTCTTATGAGCCAGTTGCTATGGCTGCCTAATAGGCAACAACCAAGCATGAGGCGCTAGTGCCAAGAAACAGAATCTAGCAAAGCTGATAGGCGACCAGTAAAAAAGTGCCTCGAGGGCGCCGGGCCTCCTCGTTAAAACCTCACCGGGGTTTGCCGTTTTCACGTAGAGCGGACAGTCTTGTCAGCTGACCATAACCGCTGACTACGCACGTAGGCCGGGCTTCGAGGATATTCCGGACGCGAGTTCGATTCTCGCCACCTCCACCATCGGATTTCGATGGTGGACCCCTTCTTCCCTTAAATATTTTTTAAATCAGCTACTTAATTACGGTTACTTGCGATTCGTTGGGCGAATTAAACCTGCCTAGAATTGCCCCAAATTGCCCCGAGGTGGCTATTTGGGATCTTCTCCCTTAATGGTGGACTGCACCGCACTCAAGCCTTCAAGTACATGCATAAAGAACTTTCAACCGGTAG
>CATLOT010000033.1 GCA_950054155.1 uncultured Bacteriovoracaceae bacterium | reverse complement strand
CAGGCTCAAGCCTCAAAAGATGATGTTTCTCGTATTTTCCCTCATTCTGCTATAGCAGCAGACCTTCATGGCAACGGTAAGACAGACCTCATTGTTGTAGATGATAGAGCAAATGTTTCACCCATTTATCTAAACCAAGGGCAAAATAAATTTGAACTTGGTCGTAATATTGGAATCGGCTTAAAAGACTATGGTATGGGAGCCGATATCGGTGATCTCAATGGGGATGGTTATTTTGACGTTGTTCTTTCATCGGTTAATTTCAACTCTTCAAAGCGAATAAAAACATCCTGTTCTCTCAACTGGTCACTGGATCACTCTGTGTCTGCAGGTGTTTCGGGATTAAGAGCCTTTCAGGGTGGTAAAAACCAAAAATTTTCAGAAAGAACTGAAGAGCTTGGCCTTGGCTATATCGGTGATGGTGCCGGTGGCGTAAAGATATTTGATTATAATAATGATGGACACGAAGATATCTATGTCTCAATGGGACTTTGGTCAGGCAACTCTGATGATAAATCTTATCGTCTTGATAGTTACTTTACTGTCGCGAGTACTCTGGGTCTTCTTGATGATGATGTTAAAAGCGGAATTAGAGAGAAGGTAACTTACGGTAAAGCAGAAGCGAATAGTGAATTTGCCTCACTCTTATTTCGCTCAGACAGCCAGTCTTTAATCATGGATATACTCTCTTACCATAGAGAGGGTAAGAATTCGATGTCTCTTGCAGGACACCAGAGAAATAGACTATTTCACAACAATGGTGATGGGACTTTTACTGAAGTTGGATTCGTGGCAGGTGTGGACTCTATTGCTGATGGATACATGCCTGCAATAGCTGACCTAAACAGGGATGGAAAGTTAGATCTCATTTTGAGAAATGCAGATCCTGGGTATGCAAAGGACCAATTTTCTCCTGTCGAGATTTATAAAAATCAAGCAGGTTCAACAAATGCAGTTACGATTAAACTAAAAGGAATAGATTCAAACCCAGATGGTGTAGGTGCTATACTAGATGCTCGTATCGAGGATAAAAAACTAAGAAGACAAATGATCGGTTCTTCTGGGACAGTACAATCGGAAAGGATTATCCATTTTGGCCTTAATGGAAAAGACAAAATCGATGAGTTGAGTATTAGGTGGCCTAGTGGTGTAAGGCAAGTCTTGAGAAATATGCCGATGGGATATCATGTAATTTCGGAGATGCCTTTAAGCAAGTATACAAAAAAATAAGCTAAGTTTTAATATAAAAGGTGAGTAAGAAAAAGATCATTCTGTTTGGATTAATTTTCCTCTTAAGTTTTGTTACTATTTTCTTATCTCACCAGATAGAGTTTTTTGAGTCTGGAGTCTATGTAAGTTACGCAAGAAGTATTTTGCAAGACGCAGACTTCAACTTGATCAATCAATATGAACCAGAACCCTTTCTAACTGAGAACTTCTATTATTTAGACGATCATTCTCCTTTTATATCAATTTTTTACGTTCCTTTTTTATGGCTCTTTAGTTTGATCTCTATCAGAGCCGAGTTTGCACCTGTAGATTGGCTTACCCTCACTTGCGTAAATAATTTATTCTTCTTTTTAATCATTAAAACTATTCTGAGAGAGTTTGGCAGAAGAAGCCTGTATTGCTACTTTTCCTTGATAATGGGAACCTCTGCCTATTATTTCATATTCCAAGATCCTTCTGAGACAAGCTTAATCGCAAGCTTCTTCTTTTTAAATCTTGTGACTGCTGTAAAAAGGCTAGAAGAAAATAAAAGAATAAATGGCTATTTGTTATTTCTAAATATCTCTCTTGGTTTATTGGTTCGTAAATATATGGGTCTCTTCGTTTTACCTTTTCTCTTAGTATTGACCTTGAGAAAAAAGAAAAAGGAATTTTTTGTTGTCAGTGGTGCTGTTTTATTTTCATGTTTAATGTATTTAGGCTTAGATTTTTTGAGGCACGGAGCATGGGAAATAGCACACTCAGTACGTTATATTTCATCGCTAATGGGCCTTCACTTTTTTGAGAGGCTTTTTGGAATTAAAGGTTTCTTCGGACAATCCCCTGTACTTCTTTTATCTTTTTTGGGTCTATGCTATTTCATTTATAAAGGGAAAGGTCGTTTAGTATCACTATACTCAGTTTTATCGTTTCTTTTGATCAATTATTGCGTGTCAGTTTTTCCTGTTGGAGATAATATCCCTGCACGTAATATACTGGTGATTATTCCAGGGCTCTTTGTAGGACTGGAAGCATTAAGGGAAAAGAAACATTTAAATTGGCTTGTTGGTTTTACAGTACTCGTCGGCTTTTTAAATCACTTTGGGTCTATGCTTTACTATGGTGATAAAAGAGACCCTAGAGTATTAAACTTAGTAGAGAAGATCGTAGATCTTCCTCAGTACTTATATCATTTCGAGCCACTTTATAATCATAAGCGGTATCTTTTAGGTATCGACTTTTCTAATAGCTTTATACTTGTGTTGTTGTCATCATCTATAGTTTTTGTTTTTGTCAGTTTATATGATTTTAAGAGGTTTAGATTAATAAGTGCTACGTTATTGTTGGTATTGATAACCTCCTCTCTATCAATGGACTTTTATAATGGACAACGAAATGGTCGCTCTCTTTGTATGAGCCAAAAATGTATTAATTTAAATCGATATGACTCAATGTTTTTTGAAATGAAGACATTTTACGATATCTCGAAAAACCTAAGTGAGTCGGGGATTGAGCTAGACTTTGATAAAGATGAATTTTGGAATGAATATTGTGAGTCAGTTAATGAAAGCCAGTTATTTACTCGGAAAAATTGTTTTTCGAATTAAATGTAGAAACTCAAGTGCTTGGTAACGAATTGATTTGATATTTCCTGCTTTGAGGACTGATTTTAAAAGAAATAGTGGTCTTAGATAAAATTTTTTAATGCTAGAGTTCCTAAGCATAAGAATGTCTTCTTTTTTCCAGTTTTGAAGCTCTATAATCCCTTCTCTGCCTAGGCTATCATAGTAGACCCCGCTATCAGAACTTATTGCCAAGCTTTGGGCTTCTTTCTTTATAACGGTCCCCGGTAGCGGGGCAACGATATTAAAAGATGCATAATCTAGCTTTAAACTGATTGAAGTTTCAATATTCATTAAAACTTCATCTTTATTTTGCTCTTTGAGTCCGATAAGAAAATCTCCGCAAACCTTTATGTTTATTGAATGGCAGAAGTTTATGAGCTCTTTGATTTTGGTGAGGTTTTGATTTCTTGAGTATTTTTTTAATATGTCAGCATTTGTCGTCTCAATACCTATAATTATTGTGTGGCATCCAGCCTCTTTCATTTTAGAAAGAAGTTTTTTATTAAATTGAAGGGGGTGGAAGTAGGTAGACCAGCTAAAATTAAACTGTAACTTAATAATTTCGTCTAAGAGAGTAATTGTTCTCTTTAAGGGGAGACCAAATGAAAGGTCGGTTATATATAGCTCTTTAAACTTAAGGTTTTTGATATATTTAAGTTCATTAATGACGTTTTCTACAGAACGAATGTGAACAGGAAAATTTGAAGCTGTACAGTAGCTGCACGAATAAGGGCATCCCCAAACAGTGGTTACTGTAGCGTAACGAGATTCTTTGCTAAATGGCCAGCGATAGAACTTATCATCAAACAATTCGTGCATGGGTGTTGGGATTTCAAGTTCGGTGGGTACTTTACTTATTTTTTTGTATGTCTCAGGGTCTCGAAATCCTGGTCGATTGCTACGAAGAAATTGGAAGTCCTCTACTTGAACTTTGAATGGCTCTGCAATAATTCCTCTTGTATAGGGGGCTACTTTTTCACAGTTCTTGTCTTCTATAAAAGCATCCCCAAGTACATAGATTTCAAGTTCAGGTAACTCATCTTTAAGTTTTATTAGGAAATTGAGATCGTTTTTAAAAATAGTGTCAATAATAGCTATTATTACAAAAGAAGGCTTTAGAGATTTGATTTTTTCAACTGTGCTCGCCATTGTCATAGGCTTGGAGACAAGATCTAAAAACTTGACTTGGTATTTTTGTTTAAGAATGCCGCTTAAAATTGTGAAGTCTAAGGGTTTGAGAAGATAGTTGCCCTTAGATTCAGCGGCGCAACTTATATTCCTCGTGAACTTTCTACCTTTTGGTGTTGGAGGATTTATCAAAAGAGCCGTATTCATTATTTTCCTTTAGTTACATGATATCCAAAAAGGGAGACGATATTTTCAGCGGTAATAATACCAATAATCTTCTTGTCGTTAATTCTACTGACAACGGGGAGTCTTGATACATGAAATCGATTTAGTTTATGGAATGCTACCATGAGAGATTGATCTGGGTATATGGTAATGATTTTCTTTTCCGCAATAGATTGAAGGTTTTTGTCGTACAGCTCTTTACTTACAGCCTGGTTTATTTCAGAGCGTGAAATCATGCCAACAAGAAGACCATTCCTCAATATTGGAAAACCCGAATAAGGAATGCTTTTAATATTTTCGGCTGCTTCTGCTACTGTGAGTTTCGCATTTAAAGTCACAACATCTTGTATCATGGCATCTTCAACAATAAGGTTTTCCAAAATGTCGTTGTCATCCTTAGTGGGTAAGTGGATACCATCTTGTTCAGAAATAGATTCATAAATAGAACCGTTATGGAGCTTGCTTGAAAGGTAGTAAGACACAATATTTGCTAACATAAGTGGTAATATTACTGGATAATTCCGTGTCATTTCGAAAATCATAATGATACTTGTAAAAGGTGCACGTATAACTGATACAAAGTAGCTTCCCATGCCGACCAGAGCAAATACACTTAACTGAAATTCATGGTTTGGTAGGATGAGTTGAAAAAGGTTTCCGCAAAGTGCTCCAAGTGTCGCACCCATAAGTAGAGTTGGAAGAAAAAGACCCCCGCTGACACCAGATCCATAGCATAGACTTGTGGCAATGAATTTTAAGCAAAATAGACTAAGTAGGAAGTGCCAATCATCTATAAGGCTTTTAAGAGTTTCTTCAATCGTATCATGACCACTTCCTAGGACTTCGGGGTGTATGTGCGAGAACAGAGCTATGATACAAAAGGTAACCATTGTTATCGTTAGTCTGTGGCCTTTAAATAGACGAAGGTTAAAATCTCTTATCCATAAGACAGACTTTGTCCAAAGTGGCCCAAGTACACTGGAAAAAAGACCAACTGATATATAGTAGATAAGTTCGCTTGGATGCTTTAATTCGAAAGCTAAGGTTTCGAATGTCGGATTATTTCCCATTAATAAGTGAGCTGCTACGGATGCTATTACTGACGAAATGATGATATTTCCTAAGACCTTAGCGTTTAGGTCACCGACAATTTCCTCTAAAGTGAATACAACAGCAGCAATTGGCGTGTTAAAAGCTGCGGCAATACCTCCAGCGGCACCAATTGCCACCAGGGCTTTAACTTTCTTTTTAGATAAATGAAAAATTTGTCCGAAATAGGAGCCTACTCCTGCGGCGATAGCTGCAGTTGGCCCCTCTCTTCCTAGTGAGAAGCCAGAGGATAGGGAGAGGACACTAGTTATAAACTTCATTACCGTTTGTAGAAAAGTAATTTTTCCATGGAATACTGCTAGTGCGACTCTGATACCCGGAATTCCTGAGCCACTTGTTCCTGGGAAATGACGAGTTGTTAAGTATCCGCTAATAAACAAGGCGAGCCCACCGAGAACGAAGGAGAGAGCACTCATTTCTTGATGAGTCTTAAAATGATGAACAAGGAAATGGGTTGTTTTGTGAAGTCCGACGGCAACTAGTGCAGCGAGGAGTCCGACGATTAAGGTAAGGAAAAAGTAGGTTCTTTCTTCAGTTTTTGAATTCTTAAGTAAATACTTAAGAACTCTTTGATTCCAAAAATTGGAGATTCGATACAAAGGGAGCTCCTCTTCTTTATCGAAGGCTAAAATTATCTCTAGTTTAGCATGAAAACATCCTACTTTATGTACAGAGTGGAGTATTGCCGGTGAAATATGGTTGCTATTAAGTGATTGATAGCGACCAAATTTTATTTAAGAAGTTTGCTCACTTTGTCGGGTCTAATTAATTGGTAGTCCTTTTCTAGTTTACGAATAAAAACAAGAAGGTAGGGAGAAAGTGTTTTTGCGCCTTTTATCTTGGTGAAGAACTTATCAATAGAGTCTCTAGAGACGGAAGGGGTTAGGTTGTGGCGAGAGCCTTCCCACTCTTTTTTAGCTTCTTCTATGGAGCCCTTTGAGAGAGAGTCGGGCTTGAGAAGAGATGGTGTCTCTAAGAAAATGAGTTGCGGGGCCTTGTTTTGAGTGCTGTTTTTTTCAGCAAAGGTGAAGATATCATTTAGACTTAATAAATTTAGCGCATGAACGACTGATGTAAAGTTTATTTCGACATTGGGAAGCTGTCGAATTAATGCTAAATTCCTCGTTAGTCGCTCCCACTTGATAGGAGGTCTTAAGTATTCTTGCATCTCTCCAATACCGTCAATGCTTATCCAGACCTGAATATTTTTAAATTCTTTCCATAAGGAAAGAACTTTAGAAGGAAGAACCGTTAAGTTAGTGTTGTAGGAGAGGCTTGTCTCCTTTGCGTTGGGAAGCAACTTTTCTAAAATACCTTCATGCTTAGGACTTAATAAAGGTTCCCCACCCTGAAAATAGAAGCTTTTAGTTTGTTGGCAGGGAAGATTAAAGATTTTGTTTTTAGTAAATTCCTCAATCTTTTCAAGGGTAGGATTTATTTTCTGTTGCTGTGTCCACTTTGCGATTTGGGTTGAGTAATATGGGTGACAAGTTATGCAATAAGAATTGCATTTATTTCCTAGAGATAAGTCTATAAACTCGAGAGAACTATCCTCAGACTTACCATTTGGAGATGTTTTCGAGAGTTTTTCTTCATACTGGTGAGAATAGTTTCTCAAGGCTAGTTTTCGAGCAGAGTCTAGCCCTTGTTGCTCTCTCTTGTAGCAACCTAGACACTCCTTTGGAATCTTACCTTTTAATAGTTGCGATCTTATCTCTATAAGGCCTTTTGCGTTAAGGGGGTCCACCATGTCCTCTTGTGAGGTGATGGTTGCAGGAAGGAGCGATGCGTTGTTGATGCTGTGAGGTGTTTCGCTGTGGCAGCAAACCTGCTGCTGTCCCGAGGTGCCAAATGACACGGATATAAAGGGTAGGGGACAGCTAAATGGATCATATGATTGGTTCATTTAAATATTATAGCACTTTTTTAATGGGTCAACCCTTGACACTGATCAAAGCGATATTAGATTGTGTTGCGAACAACAATTTAGTTCATATAACCGTAAACTTATGCGCCCAGCGCAACATTAGGGAGGAACGCATGCAAGTAAGACCTTTGCAAGACCGTGTACTCGTAGAAAGAGTAGAAGAAGAAACAAAGACAGCTGGTGGACTTATCATCCCAGACAATAATAAAGAAAAACCAGCTCAAGGAAAAATCATCGCAGTTGGTCCTGGATATAGAAATCAGGACGGATCAGTTCGCGCTCTTGACGTAAAAGAAGGCGAGACAATTCTTTTCGGAAAGTATGCAGGAACTGAAGTAAAAGTTGAAGGCAAAGAACTTCTTATAATGAGAGAAGACGACATCCTTGGTGTTCTTCAATAATCAAAAAAACAAAATAAAACCAAACTATCTTATATAAGGAGATAAAAATGGCTAAGGAATTAAAATATTCAGAAGATGCAAGAAGTCTTATTCTTCACGGAGTTAACTCTCTTGCTAACGCTGTTAAAGTAACACTCGGACCAAAAGGGCGTAACGTTGTAATCCAAAAATCTTTTGGTGCTCCTCACATCACGAAAGACGGTGTTTCTGTAGCTAAAGAAATTGAGCTTGAAAATAACTTTGAGAACATGGGTGCTCAAATGGTTAAAGAAGTAGCTCAAAAAACAAATGATGATGCTGGTGACGGTACGACAACTGCTACTGTTCTTGCTCAAGCGATCTACCGTGAAGGTGTGAAACTTGTTTCTGCTGGTCACAATCCAATGGATCTTAAGCGTGGTATCGATACAGCAGTTGAGTCAGTTGTAGCGAAACTTAAAGACATCTCTAAGGAAGTTAAGTCTAACGAAGAAATTGCTCAAGTAGGAACAATCTCTGCAAATAATGATGCTGAGATCGGTGGTCTTATCGCTCAAGCAATGGAAAAAGTTGGAAATAACGGCGTTATCACAATCGAAGAATCAAAAACAGCTGAAACTAACCTTGAGGTTGTTGAAGGTATGCAATTTGATCGTGGTTACCTTTCTCCTTACTTTGTAAATAATGCTGAGAAGATGGAAGTTGCATTTGATGATGCTTACCTTCTCATTACAGACAAGAAAATCTCAAATCTCAAGGAACTTGTTCCTGTTCTTGAGAAAACAATGCAAACAAATAAGCCACTTCTTATCCTTGCTGAGGACGTAGAAGGTGAAGCTCTTACAACTCTCGTTGTTAATAAGCTTCGTGGTTCACTCAACGTAGCAGCTGTTAAAGCTCCTGGTTTTGGTGACAGAAGAAAAGAAATGCTTAAAGACATTGCAGCCCTTACAGGTGGTACAGTAATTTCTGAAGAGCTTGGAATGAGCCTTGAAACTGCTGACATTGCTCACCTTGGTACAGCGAAGAGAATCACAATCGACAAAGAAAACACTACTATTGTTGACGGTGCTGGTGAAAAATCTGAAGTTGAAGCTCGTGTTTCACAAATCAGAAAGCAAATTGAAGAAACCTCTTCTGACTACGACAAAGAAAAGCTTCAAGAAAGACTTGCTAAGCTTGCTGGTGGCGTAGCTGTTATCCATGTTGGAGCTCCAACGGAAACAGAAATGAAAGAGAAGAAAGATCGTGTTGAAGATGCTCTTAACGCTACTCGTGCCGCTGTTGAAGAAGGTATTGTTGTTGGTGGTGGTTCTGCACTCCTTCACGCTGCAAGTGCTCTTGATGGTCTTAAGACTAACAATGAAGAGCAACAATTTGGTATTAGAATTATCCGTAGAGCTCTTGAAGAGCCTCTTCGTCAAATTTCACACAATGCAGGCCTTGAAGGTTCTGTAGTTGTTAACGAAGTTCGCAACAACAAGTCTGCTAGCTTTGGTTATAACGCTCGTGAAGATAAGTACGAAGACCTTGTTAAGGTTGGTATTATCGATCCAACAAAAGTAACTCGTTCTGCTCTTCAGAATGCTGCTTCTGTTGCTGGTCTTATGCTAACAACTGAGACAATGATTGCTGATCTTCCTAAGGAAGAAGGTGCTGCTCCTGCTGGAATGCCTGGTGGAATGGGCGGCATGGGCGGAATGCCCGGCATGATGTAATACATCGCACCCCAGTTTTTTATGAGGCCCTCTTTTGTAGAGGGCCTTTTTTTTTTAAGCTTTTGAAATCTCTGCCTTCGTATAAAACAAATCAACTAAATAAATTAGGCCATAATTTAATATCCTGTTAAAATGAATTATTAGAAATATTTAAACAATGGATTTTCATGACTTTAAATTCAAAAATGGATGTCTGCTTGATAAATCCTCCACTTAAGAGGCCAGCTAATAATACTTCCGCAATATCCATGGTTCCGCCTCTGGGATTAGCCTATCTTGCAGCAGCTGTTAATGAAGTCGTAAACCTAACTGTAATTGATGGTATAGGAGAAGCACTTGAACAAGGTTATCAAAATGATAGCTCTGGCGATCAGATTATAGGGTTGAGCTTTGAAGAGATTGTATCGAAGATTCCTAAAAACGTAGAATTGATAGGAATTTCGGTAATGTTCACGAGCTTGTGGTCCTTTCACTGTAAACTTATAAAGAAAATTCGAGAACGGTTTCCTAAAACGAAAATCATACTAGGTGGGGAGCACATAACTGGTTCACCTAGAGAGAGTCTAGTTAGTCTTGGTGATGAAAATGTAATTTGTGTTTTAGGTGAAGGAGAGGAAACTTTTTTTGAGCTTGTAACCAGAGACCTCTCCAGGGAAATGGAGAATATACTTGGAATATCTTTTATTAAGGATGGTGACGTTATCATCAATGAGAGAAGACCAAGAATTAAAAAGCTAGAGGAAATTTCCGAACCTCTTTGGTCAAAGTTTCCAGTTCAAAACTATGTAAATCTCGGTTATGGAGCAGTTGTTATTAATCGAAGAGCTATGCCTCTTCTTTATTCAAGGGGCTGTCCCTTTCGCTGTAAGTTTTGCAGTGCCCCGGTGACATGGGGAACGAATTATTATCTCAGGCCACCAATAGAAGTTATAAATGAGATAAAACGCTATATTGATGAGTATAAGATTGATTCTGTTGAGTTCTTGGATCTTGTAGGAGTTTTCAATAAAAAGTGGCTACGAGAATTTGAAAACCTTTATCATCTAAATGATCTAAATGTTGCAATATCTTTCTCTCCTGGAACGCGAAGTGAGATTCTTGATGAGGAGATGTTAAAATTGTTAAAAAGTATTAACGTCATTAGGATTATGTACGCTCCAGACTCTGGCTCAGATGAAGAATCTATAAAGATTAAAAAATATGTGAAGTTTTCTAAGTTGTATGAATCAATGAAGATTTGCTCACAACTGGGTATTCCCTCACGGGCTAATATAATTATTGGATTTCCTGATCAAAAAAAATCGGATCTTTGGAATACATTTAAGGCTGCTATTAAGATAGCTTTGGCTGGAGTTGATGATGTTCTCATTCTTATCTTTAATCCTTATGCCGGTTCAGAGTTTTTTGAGGAGTTAAAGAGCAATGAATCTCATGATTTTGATGTTAATGAACTCTATATGCACTCCTCAACCTCGGTCCTAGATAGCTTTTCATACTCTAAAAATATTTCGGGAGCCTTTTTAAGGAACTTTCGTATAGCAACGATGTCTATTTGCTTCTTAGTTTCATTCTTAAGAAAGCCTAGCCGACTATATAATATCTTTAAGCGTGTTAAAGAGAAGAGACCAGTTACCGTATTAGAGAACTTGCTCTTTTTAAAGCTATATAGATAGAGGTCCTTGGTAATAGCTTTTCTAACGAGCCTCGTGGCAAATGAAATTTGTTTTTGGCGGGTGGTTTTTTTTGCGATGCGGCTTGGTGGTTTATTTTCAACATGTACTGAGTGTCAACTTACTGAAAGGAGTTTTAACGTTTCGGGCTTTTCAATAGAATCTAATGCCTTCCTTTGGTATATTTTTAGAATCAACTTTGAAGGAGCTAGTGTTGAACTGGGATAAACAAAAAATCAAAAAAGAGATTATCTCTTACATTCTTATTTTCTTAGGTGTTTTTGGATTTAAATCAACTTTCTTTGAACCCAACCATATCCCTTCAGGCTCAATGCTTCCAACCATGGCGATTGGCGACTTCATTCTCGTCAATAAGATGCAATATGGTCTTAAAGTTCCTTTCTCTGAATGGTTTGGTGACCCCATTTATCTTACTGAGTTTAGTCAGCCTGAGCGTGGCGATATTATGGTCTTTGAGTATCCAAATGACAGAAGTATTCTCTATGTGAAGAGGCTTGTGGCGGTACCTGGTGATACCGTTGAGGTTTTTGATAATCGTGTTTTCATCAATGACAAAGAAATTGTCGGTCAAGAAGTCACGCCTGAAATGCAAAAAGAGTTTAAAGAGCTTTATGACAAAGAAGGGGTACCCCTAGATCTAAAATTCTATAAAGTTGAAAACGGAGATATCAAACACATTATCGCCCATAATAATGCTAGCCCCCGTCATGTAGGCCAAGAGAAAATTACTATTCCTGATGGCCATTACTTTATGATGGGTGACAACAGAGACCACTCTAGTGATTCTCGCTTTTGGGGTCTTGTTCCTCAGTCTCACATCAGAGGTAAAGCGCTCTTTGTCTGGTTTAATATGGTTTACCCTTGGTCTCCCGAGCCCTTTCATATCCGCCCTTGGAGAATAGGCACGACCTTCTTTAATGGTGTGGATTAGATCATCTCCTCCTATAATTTAGCTTATACATACTTTGTAAGACTTCTAGATAAAGCCTTTAACTCTGTCATTGTTTTGAATCGATGATTGTATTTTGACACTCCTTAATCCATCAGTTTTCTTATCAATAAAAAGAGGCTTGATGAGCTTTCCAAGACTTAGCAGAAGATTAGAGGTGAGGAGGCCTTTTGGCCCTAAGACCATTTTATATTGTTTAGTATTGGGGAAGAGGCCAATCACCTGAAATAGTTAACTGTTGGCCCGTGCAAGTTTCAACAATTCTTAGTGAAGGCGCTATTTTGACATAGGGGTTCCCTTTGACCCTTCGATTAACCTTTTAAAATTACATGGGAGAGTTTGTAAGTAGTGCCAGTTTAACATTTCTTAACACCGTATCATACGTGCTAATGGGCAGTTAGAGCATTTTCAAAGTTGGCACACTTCGTGCTCTATATATAAGCAGGGCCGGTCAGGAAGACTAGCTCAAGATGTCACGGAAGACTAAGTAGAAGAAAGGAGCACAAGGATGAGGCTAAACTTTCAAGTAATTTTTGCCTTTTTCATCTCTCTCTCCAACAATGCATTGGCAACTTCTCACCAATCCTCTCTCCCCTGTAACACAGGTTTTATTGGTGTTGTAAAAGAAGTCTCAGATTCCAGTGCTCCTTTCTCTTCTATTCCCATGGTTGAAGTAACCTTTGGAATAGAAGACGTTCTCAAAGGTTCCCCCGAAAATGATTACAAAATGAAGGTCATCAAGAACGACCTGCAGCCCTTTCCTGTTGGTGACAGGTTTGAGGTCTTGGCACAAGATCATCTCGCTTGTTCATTTGAAAAATTGTAATTAGACATCGTTAAGATTCATCTATTCGGAACAAGGATGTACCGTGGTGAGAACATGTCTTTTTCTTTTCCTTTTTTCATTCTCTATTTTTCCCTATTCCTTCACTGGTGATTTTAGTGCCGGGATTTATTGGGGATCCTTTCCTATCGCAACAGTGATTAGCGACTCCGATTCGCAAATACTAGATCAGCTTGAAACTCTAACCGCCCAAGCAGTTGCTCAGTGGGAAGATGCCGTTGGAAAGGAAGTATGGTCTTTAAGCAGTACCTCTAGTGGAGGACTTTCAGGAGGAAACTCCATTCGTTGGTCCAATAACTTTGCTCAAGAAACAGGTTACAATCCTTCAACAACTCTCGCTGTTACCATTCGCTACCGCACGGGAACCTTCTTCACTCGCTATGAAATTATTCTCAATGGAGAGAATACTGCTTTGAGAATGAATTCTAATAATATGCTCTTTCAAACAATCCTTCATGAACTCGGTCATGTGATTGGTCTTGATCATAGCAGTGACACAAGTGCTGTTATGTACGCGTCTCTTCAAGGAATAAATAATCTTAGTCATGATGATCACAGCGGGGCGAATGCGGCAATTGATGAGAATATTTATCGTCAGTCTGTTGGCTTTGTAAGTGAGCTTGCCTCATCTGAGAATTCGACCTCGAGAAGTCCCTTAGCTTGTGGGACCATTGGCATGATTGACTCGGGTCCAGGAGACGGACCTCAAAGTGGACTCATTTCCTTAGTCTTTGGTCTTTTGATCGCTCTGACTTTCTCCTTTGCCCGGAAAAATTTGCCGCCTCTAAGCTTTATATAAACAGCTTTTGGGCCAGCTTTTCCTGTGGCCGATAAGAGAGTGTGGACGGTTTAAGTAATTCTGAGCACTACATGCTCTACATTCAATGGGAATCAAAAATAGACGCTGACTTTATTAGAATGGCTGCCTATTTTTCAAAATTTGAGATTTCTCTTATTCCTGTAAAGCCAGATGAACTCGATTACTTTCTTGTGAAGAGGCAAGTGCCGGTTATCGTCACAACTAAATCGATGAAGTACTGGATGAAGTTTCAAAAGGTCAAAGAGACTTGCTTTGATTTCTATATGAGTTCAGGAAAAATTAGACTCTTTCACTTAAATTCATTTCGCGAAATTTCTGATTATCTTCTCTATAAGCAAAAAGGGAATTACATAAATCTCTCACTCCCGTTATCATTAAAGGAAGTGGCTAAAGCTGTTCTTGAGAAATATCTCACCCTTGAGAACGACAAGCGTTGGCCTGGTGGTCGGCGCTCGCGCTTGCCAACAATGGGAGGGGATTAGTGAATCAAAAACAAGAAGAAGTTAACGAAGCTCTTAAGATGCTTACTGTTATCCGCCTTGATGCTCAAAGAGTATTTGAGAGAATCAAGTATCGTCAGCCAGAGTATATGCAGCACTTCTCTGCCAAAAGAACCCGTGACCACTTTGGTGAAGTCTTTAAGCACCGCTATGACGAAATTCAGGTTTCCGATCTTCTAAAGTGTGGAGAGGAAGTGATTATAAGTCTTGATCAGTTTTACGCAAAAGTAGATGACCTTAAGTGGTACCTCATGGTCACTGAAGATATGCCGGGCGCTGTTCAGGAGCAAGTTGATCACACCGTTTTAGAACTTGAAGAAGCCTATGAACTTCTTCAGCTTCACATCAATGCAGAATTAGAATCCTATCGGGAAGGTCTAGAAAGACAGCGCGCTCTTTCTTGATCACGCCGCTAGGGTACTTCCTTCCACCTTTAATACTAGTCACTTTGATTTATAATAGAAATATGATCAGAGTACTCTCTCTTGGCATTCTTATTTTTGCTTCAGTGGCACAGCATGTGCTCGCTGTGGATAGTCCTGCTCAGTTGAGAAGATTGGGATTGTTCTCAGGAAGAATCTCTCGTCTTAACGATGAGGCGGGCCTTTTAAGAATTAAAATCGACTTCTCCAATATGAAGTACCTCAATAAGAAGGACCAAGTGGAGTTTTGGGATGAGCGAGGACCTGAGGTGAAGTGCCGCGCTTATATTGTTGGTAAATCCAATGACTACCTTCTCCTTAAGGTTCCCGAGTTTGATTATTGTCGTAAATTTATTTTTATCGCTGAAGGCGCTTACGTTAAATTCTTTAGTCAGGACCTTGTGAACAATATTGAGATGGGCCGGGAGCTCGTGAGTATACTTTTGAAAAAACGCCTCGCATTAAATGGTCGGCTGCTTAACAATAAGAAAGAGCTCGACCGACACATTGAAAAGGTAAATGCTGTCAATATGCGTTATAAGGTGCTGCGCGACAAGCTTGAAGCCGAATGGCGCGAGGAGTTGGCTAACCTAGAAGAGGATCGCCTGACAGCCTTTCGTAATTACAAAGACCTAGAGGGAAGAATTCTCGACATCGATAATAAACTTGAGGTGTATCGCGTCGAAGATAAGAACCTCAAGGAAGACCGCTGGTCTCTCGACCCTCGCCTCTACTTTTCTAAGTAATGTAAATCTTGAGCTTTTCCTTCAATTTTTGTCAAATATCTATTAGTGTAGGGCATCTTTTTAGCAAAAATTAATGAGGGATTCGTGATGAAATTGAAATCAGTTCTTGTGATGGTTCTAGCTGGGCTATTTTTAGTCGCCTGTGAAGACGGTGGAAAGGGCACACCAAATATTCTTGAGCAAACTTTTAATTATAACCTCAGTCAACAGCCTACAACGTTGAATGTTCTCTCTTCAAGTGATGCCTACGCCACTCGCGTTCAGATCTACGTTGTTGAGGGGCTGGCTAAGAGAAATATTGATACGTATGAGTGGGAGCCTGCGCTTGCCACGAAGTGGGATATCTCTGAAGACGGAACAACTTATACTTTTACTCTTCGTGAAGGTGTTAAGTGGCACGATGGGAAACCTTTAACGGCTCAGGATGTGAAATTCTCTTTTGATGCCATTGTTGATCCTGAGAATAAGTACAGCACGGCTCACATGAAGCCTTACTACGAAAATATTGAGTCTTGTGAAATTCTTGAAGATGGAAGAATCCAGTTCAAGGTTAAGAACAAGTACTACGGAAACTTCAATGTTGTTGCTGGTCTTTCGGTCGTTCCAAGACACCTCTATGAAAACCCAAGTGAAGAGCAGAAGAAGCAACTTAATAAAACTCTTATTGGTACTGGACCCTATACGCTTGAGAATTGGAAGCGTGGAAAGTACATCATCCTAAAGAAGAACCCTAATTGGTGGGGAAATACTGTTTATCCTAAAGAGAATAACTTTGAGATGATCCGTATGCGTTTCATCAAAGAAGGAAATATTGCTATTCAACGCCTTGAAAATGGCGACCTTGATTTCAACTCAATGACTGCTGAGGAATTCACAAAGAAGACTCAAGGTGAGAAGTGGGGCAAGAGTGTTAAGAAGGTAAAGATCGAAAACCTAGCACCTAAGGGTTACACGTTTATTGGCTGGAACCTTAAAAATGATCTCTTTAAAGATCGTGATGTTCGTCTTGCTCTTTACCACCTGATCGACCGTGAAAAAATGATTGAGAAGTATGACTACGGTCTTACTCTTCCGGCAATTGGCCCATGGTACCTCCAGTCAATGTTCGCTGATAAGTCAGTGAAGCCAATTCCCTTTGATCCAAAGAAAGCCCTTCAAATCCTAAGAAAGAATGGCTGGAAAGATACTGATGGTGACCAGATTCTTGATAAAGTTATTAACGGTAAGAAGACGCCATTTCGCTTCACAATTCTTGAGCCTCTTAAAGAGTACACAAAGTACCTAGTTACTTTTCAACAAGATGCTAAGAAAGCAGGGATTGATGTTCAGATTAAAGTTGTAGAGTGGAACACATTCATCACTCTTCTCAATGAAAGAAAGTTCGAAGCTGTTCGTCTTGCTTGGGGTGGTGGTTCTGTTGACCTTGATCCAAAACAGATCTGGCACTCTTCATCATCTAAGAGCAAAGGTTCTAACTTTGTAAGTTACGAAAATCCAAAAGTTGATAAACTTATTGATCAAGCGAGAAAAATGCTTAAGAGAGAGGAGCGTATTCCTCTTCTTCAAGAAGTTTACCGCACAATCGCTAATGATGTTCCTTATGCCTTCCTCTTCAATCCAAAGTATGGTTTCTACGGATATAACGAGAGAATGGTGAGAGAGAAAGATACTTACAAATATGATGTAGGTCTTGATCACTGGAAAATTCAAGCTAAATAGGGAGTAGACCTTGCTTCAGTATATTTTAAGACGTTTGCTCTTAATGATCCCGACATTGTTCGGGGTCACTATTATTGTTTTTGTCATTATCAACCTCGCACCGGGTTCACCAGTTGAGAGAAAGCTTCAGGAACTTCAGTTTGGTGGAGCAGGTGGTGGTGATGCCGCTGTTTCTGCTGGTAGTGATTCCTCTGGGGTTTCACAAGAAGTTATTGATGCTCTTAATAAGCAATATGGTTTCGATAAGCCGATGCATGTTCGCTATTGGATTTGGCTTAAAAATCTAGCTGCTTTTGATTTTGGAGAGTCCTTCACTTATGAAGAGCCTGTAACTGATGTCATTATGGGAAAATTCCCAGTTTCACTTCAGTTTGGCTTGATCTCCCTCTTTTTATCCTACCTTATATGTATTCCGCTTGGAGTGCTCAAGGCCATCTACAATGGAACAAAGTTTGATTACATCTCAAGCTTTGTCATTATGGCCATGTACTCAATTCCTGGATTCATGCTCGGTATTCTTTTAATTGTTTTCTTCGCTGGTGGTCAGTTCTTTGATTGGTTTCCTGCTGGAGAACTCTACTCTGATGAATATCCCTATCTTAGTTTCATGGGAAAAATTGGCGATAGAATCCATCACTTTGTTCTTCCCTGTATTTCCTACATGATTGGGCAATTCACCGTTCTTACGATGCTCCAAAAGAACTCTCTTCTTGAAGAGATTAAGAAGGACTATATTAGAACTGCTCGTGCCAAGGGACTTTCAGAGAAGACTGTTTATCTGAAACACGCATTAAGAAATGCTCTTATTCCTATTGTGACTGGAATCGGTAGTTTTCTTTCTGTTTTCTTCGCGGGCTCTCTTCTTATTGAAACGATTTTCAACCTTGATGGCATGGGCCTTCTTGGTTATCAGTCGATTCTTGAGAGGGACTACAACGTTATTATGGGTCTGACTTTTATCCAGTCCATCTTAATGCTACTTGGAAACCTTATTAGTGATATGGCCTACGTCCTCGTTGATCCAAGGATTGATTTCAAATGATAGAGAAACTCTTTAAGAATGATTTAAGTAAGAAGAGATGGCGTCGATTTAAGGCAAGAAAGTCTGCTTTCTACGCAACGGTCGTCTTCCTTTCAATGGTTGTTGCTACTTTTGTAGCGCCCTTGATCGCTAATAATAAACCTCTTTACCTAAGTTATCAGGGTAAGAGCTTCTTTCCAGCAATGGTTGATTACCATCCCAATGAGTTTGGAATTAAGAATACTCTCGTTGTGAATTACAAGAAGCTGCAACTCTCTGACGATGACTCTGTTATTTGGCCTATCGTTAAGTGGAGCCCCCTCGAATCCAATAATGAGGTTTTTAGTTTTCCTTCTCCACCCACTGCTACCAATGTCATGGGAACCGATGAGTCGGGTAGGGATGTCTTTGCGCGTATCCTCTATGGATTTAAATACTCTATCGCCTATGCCTTCCTTGTGTGGATCCTAAGCCTAGTCTTTGGTCTCTCCCTTGGTGGCATAATGGGCTACTTTGGCGGCAAGGTTGATATCATCGGACAAAGAATCGTGGAAGTTTTTAGTACCATTCCAACACTCTTTATCCTTTTGATCCTTGTCAGTATCTTTACACCAAGTCTCTTTATGCTTGTCTGTATCTCTTCTGTCTTTGGCTGGGTTCCTATTAGTTATTATATCCGTGCCGAATTTCTTAAGAATAGAAATAGAGAGTTTGTTGAGGCCGCAAGATCAATGGGGGCTAAGAATAGTAAGATTATTATCAAACATATTCTTCCTAACTCGCTTGTGCCCGTTATTACTTTCGCGCCCTTTGTGATCTCAAATAATGTGATCTCTCTTTCAATGCTCGATTATCTTGGTCTTGGCCTACCTGTTCCCACTCCTTCTTGGGGTGAACTGCTTGCTCAAGCCCAAAAGCATTTTACAGTGGCCTGGTGGCTTGCTGTTTATCCATCTGCAGCTCTTTTTACAACACTGACACTCCTTAACCTTATTGGTGAAGGCGTAAGAGATGCAATGGATCCCAATATGAATTAAAAGTCCGAGTGGTGAAGCTGGTGAAAATCCAGCACTGTCGCGCAACGGTGATGAAGTTCTCTCTTCTCAGTCCGGTCCCACTCACGACTATTCTCTTTTCCCGCGTCAGGAGCCTCTATGGACATTCAACTCGATCAACCTATTACAATTTCTGCCGAACGGTGGGAACGTCCCTATTCTGAGAGTACTTCCTCAGTTTCTCTTTATACAGAAGAGGACTTTGAAAACTCAGGCACTCAGACAGTTGCAGACTTTTTAAAGACCCAGGCCGTCGCCAATATCTTTACTAGCGGCGCCTATGGAAAAGCATCAACCTTGTCTTTAAGAGGGACATCAAATCGCCACACTCTCGTTATTGTAGATGGGGTGCGCACCACCGACTTGACCGCCATTGGTGGGGGAAGCCGCTTAGAGTTTCTGTCTCTTGAAAACTTAGAGTCTATAGAAATTCTCAGAGGGAGCCAGGGGGTTATCTATGGTGCAGAGGCCATCGGTGGTGTTGTAAAAATCACGACCAAGAAAAACTCTAAAAAGAGCGCCCAAGTTTCCTATGGCTCTTTCAAAGACAAGCGAATGGCCCTCAACCTCGGTCATCATCAACAAGAGAATCATTTTCAGTTCAATGGAACTTTTCAAGATGTCGAAGGAATAAGCGCACGGGCCGAAAGAGCGGGAGGATCATCCCCTGATGGTCTCAAGAATATCAATCTTAGACCAAGCTTTACTCACTCGAATCCATCAAGAGAGTTCTCGATTAATGCCTTCTACCAGCGCAGTGAGTTTGGATTTGATGACTTCTCTGCTGAAGCCAATAATGAAGGGATCTATGAGAGCTACTGGTTTAATGCTAGGTATTTTGAAAAGTCTAAGGAACTCCTAAACCCAGAAATTCATCTCGATTATAGAAAGGTAGAAAGGGAAGTTATTCAGCGCGGATCATTCCCTTCGACTTTCCTTTATGATGGCAATCAACTACGTGCGGAGATTACTAATCCTGTAACTTTAAAAAGAGGTGACCTTAATTTTATAGTCCTACCTGGACTCACTTTTGAAAGGGAAGAGTCAAAGAACTTAGGTACTTCTCTTGGTGAAGGAAAAGAGAGAGAGCGAAAAGCATTCTTTTTAAACACTCGTCTCTCTTATCAGGAAGTCTTCTTTGAACTTGGTGGACGTGAGGAAGACTATTCAATTGGTGGGGATAAAGGGCTTTATCGAATAGCTCTTGGGTATAAGCCTTTTAAAGGGTTAACGCTTAAAGCTTCACAGGCAACGGGCTTTCGCGTGGCGAGCCTCTATCAAAGCTTCTCGCAGTATGGAAATATAAATCTAGAACCCGAAAGTTCTCTTTCACGGGAAGTTGGTCTCTATGCTCAGTATGAGAATACTTTTCTTGATCTCAGTCTTTTCGATCTTGAGTACGATAATTTTATCGATTACGACTCTGGTAATAACCGCTATGAAAATATTGGCGCCTTAGAGAATAAGGGAGTCGAGATAGCCCTTGAAAAGAGATTTAAGAGAGGAAGTATTAAGGCTTCTTATAATTACCTCGTCTCAAGAAATCCTGTTACTCGAGAACTTGCACCACGAAGAGCGAAAAAGAGAGCAAATCTTGTCGTTAATTTTAGTCCTTTAGAGAAGCTAAGTCTTACGGCAAGTGGCCAGTATGTGGGGGAAAGGCTTGAGACAGATAAGAGTCGAATGCCAAGCTATACTTTGGTAAACTTAGCAGGAAGCTATAGGTGGGATAGGACAACGGTTTCCCTTGCTCTAAACAATCTCTTTAATCGTGATTATGAAGAGCAGCGCTTTTTGGAGACGCCTAACTTTAATTATCTTCTAACCCTCAAGCAGGATTTTTAAGTTGCTTAGATTAATTATCTTCTTTTTCTTTATCGTTGGTTCGGCCGGTGCAAGTGAGCGCTTGGTGTCAGCAGTTCCTGCCTTAACTGAAATGGTTTACAAGCTTGGAGCAGGTGATCAGCTTGTTGGTGTTAGTGATTACTGTAAATTCCCTCAAAGCACTAAAGCGCTTAAGAAAATCGGCTCTCCTTTTACTCCCCATATTGAAACGATCATTAAGTTAAGACCGACTCTTGTTTTAACCCAAAAACTTCAAGACCGCTCCTTTGTAAAGAAGTTGAAGCAGCTTAAAATACCTGTGGTTGAATTTAAAATAGATTCCTATGAGGATGTGATTACAGCAATTCAAAAGTTAGGAAAGGTTCTTAAGAAACCTAGTCAAAAAATAGAGCGTGGTATCTTAAGCGCTCAAAAATCGCTAGAAGAATTAAAAAAGAGCGGGCGCTTCTTGGTCATTATTAACTCCGAAATGATGAGTAAGAGTGCCGCTAGCTTTATGGGTGCGGGGAGAGGAACCTACTTAAGTGATGTGATTCAAAAGTCTGGTTTGAAGAATTGGTTTTCAAAGGTTAAGGGCTACAAGGAAATAGGTCGTGAAAAACTCTTCGTTGATCCGCCTGAATATATTTTTGTTTTTAATAAGAAAATTAAAGAAAATTTAGAGTCTAGTAAAAGTAAGGTTATTCTTTTAAATCCTGATTGGGCCCTTATCCCTGGGCCCAGAGTCAGTGAAATGATGAAGGAGCTAGTTTTAAAGCTCCATTAATTTTAATTTGGTCTTTTTCTCATCATCACCTCGCAGATAGGTGATAGTAACTTCATCGCCGACTTTGTAATTATCGAGGACATTAAAGATCTCATCATAATTATTAACTTCATTGTCATCAATTTTTAAGATGATATCTCCAAGCATGTAGCGACCTCGACGGTCTCTCTTAATACCTTCAAGACCTGCTCGAGAAGCTGGGCTTTTGGGATCAACATATCGGACAACAATTCCCTTTTCGATACCAAAGTGATTACGATAACCCTCTTCTAAGAGGCCAATACCAAGACCAGGCCTCTTAACTTTTCCATACTTGATGATTTGCGGGACAATCGACTTGATGGTGTCTATGGGAACAGAGAAGCCAACGCCAGCTGAAGAGCCTGATGCCGAATAAATCATGGTATTCATCCCAATGACCTTTCCTTGTGAATCATAAAGAGGTCCACCAGAGTTTCCGGGATTGATGGAGCAGTCCGTTTGAATCATGCCATTGATAGTGACATTCGCGACCCCTCTGATCTTTCTTCCTGTTGCTGAAATTATTCCGGAAGTCATGGTGTGATCAAGACCAAAAGGGTTTCCAATGGCCACGGCCTTTTGACCAACAAGAAGATCTTTAGAAGTTCCTGGGGTGATGGGGGAGAGGGTCTTTGGTCTCTTCTTTAATTTGAGAACGGCAATATCTTTTTGAGGATAAGTTCCAACGACTGTCGCATCGTAGGTTTCCTTATCTTTATGAAAGGAGACGACAAAAGAATCGCCATTTGCGATGACGTGATAATTGGTCACAATATGGCCTTTATCATCCCAGACAAAACCAGAGCCAGCTCCTGCGGGCACTTCCATCTCTTCAGAGTGGAACCACCAGCCCGAGCGTGCAATTCTCATATTACTGACGTTTACAACGGACTTAACATTTTTTTGGAAGAGAGAGATGGTGTTCTTTTCATCTTCTAAAAGCGCTCTTTCACTAACGGGTTTTATCGTTTTTTCATCGTCATCAGAGCCAAAGAAAGCTAAGGTGGGCTGACTAAATAACAAGCCGGACAAAATGAGAGTGATTAGGGGTTTTCTCAAAATAGTACCTCCGTCATTTGAGAATGAGTCGTTATTATAGGTATAATTTCGACAGCCAAAAATATCAAGAAAGATACCTGCAATATCTCTGTAAACTGCAGGTTAAACAGGAGCTAAGTCCTTGGAAATAAAGTACTTTAATAGAGAAAATGAAAGCGTCGATATCGAAAAAGTCTATGGTGATAAGGCCGTGGAATGGCTCTATAAATCGACGACGGGCAAGATGCTCTCTCGCCTTCTCGTCAAAAGGCCGATCAGTGTACTCTACGGTTCTTTACAGGGAATGAGCTGGTCCGCAAGTAAGGTTCAGCCCTTTATTAAAAATTTTAATATCAAGATAGATGAATATGTTCCAACCGAAGGGCGGAGTGAAGCTGATCCCTATGGCTCTTTTAACGAATTCTTCATTCGTCGTTTTAAAGAGGGTGCAAGGCCAATTGAGCAAAGTACAGAATTGATGCCGGCCTTTTGTGAGGCCCGCTACTTTGGCTACGATAGTCTCAATGATGATGTTTCTCTTCCGATTAAAGGACGCTACTGGAAATCAGAGGCGCTTCTTTCTAATGAAAAATGGAATGATGTCTTCACTGATGGGCCATGCCTTCTTGCAAGACTTTGCCCGGTCGATTACCACCGTTTTCACTT
Organism: uncultured Bacteriovoracaceae bacterium; assembly: GCA_950054155.1. Lineage (GTDB taxonomy): Bacteria > Bdellovibrionota > Bacteriovoracia > Bacteriovoracales > Bacteriovoracaceae. The sequence continues at coordinate 15,207 of CATLOT010000033.1, read as the reverse complement.
TCCTGATGATGGCGAGATTATTGATCACTACCGTGTTCCGGGTGCACTTCATTCAGTTAATCCGATAGCCCTTAAAGAAGTACCTGAGGTTTTCTGCGACAATGAAAGACAAGTGACTATTCTTGAAACCAAGAACTTTGGAAAGCTTGCTTACGTTGAGGTTGGCGCCATTATGGTTGGAAAAATTGTTCAAAGCAGAGCAATGAGTGGGGCTTGTAAGCGCGGCGAAGAGAAGGGCTACTTTCTCTTTGGTGGCTCAACTGTGATTCTCTTAGGTGAGAAAGGGAAGTGGACGCCTGATCCTGTGGTTACTGAAAAAACGGCGCAGGGAATGGAAGTCTATCAAAAGCTTGGTTCAAGAATCGCACAGACGAAGAAGTGATCAGAGGGGTAGAGCCCCTCTTTATTTTCTTTGATCAACTTAATAGACTCGGCCTTAAAGTCGGGCGTGTGTAAAATCCAATCAATTCGTGTCTTTGATCCGTCAGGGTCTTTGCCATCAAATTTATGAAAGCTCGTTTCTTCCTCATGACCAAAGGTTAACCAGGGATCGACAAGCTTCGTTTGGTTAACGATTTCCCTCACTGGACCTGTTGGTGAAGTGTTGAAATCTCCCATTAAGATGAGGGGGCTTCGCCCAGAGACTTTATGAATTTCAGCGAGAAGAACTTTAATTTGTTCAACGCGAGTTTCTTCCTTAACGTGATCAAGGTGGCAATCGACAACAAAGAATTCTTGCTCTGTTTTTAGGTCCTTAAGTTTAGCGTAGGTGCAAAGGCGGGGAAAGGCGCTCTCAAATGAAGAGCTTCCTGCGACTTCGGGGGTTTCACTTAACCAAATATCGCCACTTCCAAGAACTTCGTAGAGAGAGAGGTCTATAAAGAGGCAGGGGTACATGCGCTCTGGAATCCAGCTGCGGTGCTGATCGATAAGAGTGTGCTTAGGCAGAAGTTCTTCAAGCTCCCTCAGTTGAGGCTCTCTTCCTTCTTGGGTACCAATGATGCCGGCACGTTCGCTGTGAATAAGCTCCGCTACAAAATCCTTACGGTGAACCCAATCATGGGCTCCATCCTGAGGATTTGAAAAACGAATATTGCAGCTCATGACGCGTGGCATTCTTGTCCTTGGTCTTTTTTTTGGTGCTTATCTTGGTCTATTTTAGACCATTTTGCTTGTAGGCCCCAAGCTCATTTTCCGTAAATTCAATAATATAGAACGAATCAAAGTTGGCCTTTCTCTTGCTCTAAGTCATTTTGAAATTGCAAAACGTGGAGGTTACATGAGCTTATTGCAAAAGCAGACATTGGATTCATTCATTAAGAGCGTTGGTAAGAAAACCCTTAACGACTATTCAGAAATGACAGGTATTGAGCGCACGAGGCTATTTAGGCTCTTTCATGGGGCTCCTATGAAGCTGACAGAGTTTGAGACTCTGCAAAGCTTTCTCTTTGAAAAGGGTGGCGAGGTCATTGATTGGAAGCATGTTGTGGCCCAAAGGCAACTTAAAGAGCAGTCCCGTGATCAGAAAATTTCAGCCGATCTCTCTATTCAAATCGAGAGAAGTCAGAGGCTTAGTGAGTTCCTTGAGGACCTTGGTCAAAGGAGAGCGGCATGAGAAAGACTCTCTTGGTGGTTGAAAGAATTGTTCTTGAGTCTCTTGAGGTGAGGGCGCGAGGGCTTGATGAGTTAACAGAGCAGACGGGTTTGAGCGGTTCGCTTTTAAGAGCAGTACTTCATCAGCTCATTGAAAGGGGCATGATTAAGTATAGTGACTTCTCCTATGAACTTAATTGGGAGAATAAAGAGAACTGGCTCCCTATAGTGAGAGATCGCTTAGGGGTAAAGGCTGAGATCAAGGAACTCTTTTCTTCTCTTGTGAATAAGAGCTTTGAAGATCTTCAAAACACGCCATCGCAACACCTCAAGATGAAGAAGATTTGGCTTGAGCCCTCTGAGCAAGTGGAGCTAGAGCGAAAAATTAAGGATATCGACCTTTTTCTGGAGGGGATTCAAGAGAGACGAAAGCGCAAACCTGTCTTTGAAAAAACCTGTGGAAAGAAAGTCATCTTCTATGGCTCGTGTGCTTATCAAGATCTCGTCGACGATATGTTAAAAGCCAGCTAGAATTTAAGAATGCATATTCCCGTAATCATTGGTGGAGGAGGCATTATAGGCCTCCTCTTTTATTATGAGCTTCAAAAGAAGTTTCCTGCTCTTGATTGCGCTCTCTTAGAGTCGTCGTCTTTCTTTGGTGATATGGCGACGGGGAGAAATAGTGGAGTCCTTCATGCTGGTCTCTATTATCCTGAAGGCTCCTTAAAGCATCAGCTTTGTCTTGAAGGAAATAGGTTATGGGATGAGCTTTCTCTTGAGCTTGAAGTTTCCTTAAAGCGCTGTGGAAAATTTATTGTGGCCTCAAGTGAAGATGAAAGAGAGGCTTTAGCAGAGCTTTATCAGAAGGCTAAAAGAAATAAAGTCCCCCTTTTAAGAGAGACCACAAAGGAAGAGGAAGACGAACTTAAGAAGTGGTGCTCCTATACTGACTCCTTTTTTAGCGGATCAACAGGAGTCCTCTCACCGTCAGAGGTGATTAAGAATCTCGTGCGTAAAATTGAATCACGTGGTGGGATTTTGATGAAGAATCATCGTATTGAAAGGGTTCAGGAATTGTCTGAAGGAGAGGGACGCTTTCTTGTGTCGACCGATCAAGGAGAATTTCGGTGTGACACCTTTGTGAACGCCTGTGGAGGTTTTGCTCCTGAGGTCAGAAAAGGGCTTGGCCTAAATGACTTTGAGTCTTATTGGGTGAAAGGAAGTTACTTTAAACTCAATAAGAGCTTCTATAATGATTCCCTTATTTACCCCGTTCCCCCTAAGGACCTTTTAGGCCTTGGAGTTCATACAAGTTTTGATCTTGATGGAATAATTCGCTTTGGCCCAGATACTTCTTCTTGTGAGGAGTATGAGCACTCTCTTAATGAAGAGAATATGGAAGGGATGTTTCAAGCGATTCAAAAGGTATTTAAAGGGATTGAGCGAAGTGAGCTTAGCCTTGATTATTGTGGAATTCGCGCCAAAATAAAGCGCGATGGAAAACTCTATCCCGACTTCTTTATTGGTAATCAAAGAGAGGGCTATCTCGAATACCTGGGGATAGAGTCCCCAGGCTTAACAAGTGCCCCCGCTCTTGTGAGAGAGGGGCTAAGGAAATTAGAGATTAGGGGCTAGCCAGCGCTTCATCTCTTCAAGGGTTTTTCCCTTTCTCTTGGCATAGTCTTCAAGCTGATCTTCACCAATTGTTCCCAGATTAAAATACTTTGATTTGGGGTATTGCATGTAAAGACCAGAGACGGAACTCGCAGGGCTCATCGCAAAGTTTTCAGTGAGTGTCGCTCCAGTATTTTTTTGAGCGTCGAGTAGACGCCAGATAATTTCTTTTTCGCTGTGATCAGGGCAAGCGGGATAGCCCGGTGCTGGTCTCACACCACGATATTTTTCTTTGATGAGGTCTTCTTGAGTCAATTCTTCTTTTAGACCAAACTTCCAGTTGTCGCGAACCTTCTTATGAAGCATCTCTGCGAGTGCTTCGGCTAAGCGGTCGCCAATGGCCTTAATAAGGATGGAAGTATAGTCGTCACCTTGGTCTTGAATTTCTTGAGCGTACTTTTCAACTTCCTCGCCCATGGTCACAACAAAGGCACCACAGTAGTCTTGATAGCCCTTTGGAGCGACGAAGTCAGAGAGACTTTGATAGCTTTGCCCATCTTCTTTCTTTTCTTTTTGTTGTCTCAGAAAGTGAAGAACTTCGACAGTCTCTTCTCTGTTTTCATCTTTATAGAGACGAATATCATTTCCTTCAGAGTTCGCAGGCCAGAGACCCCAAACTGCTTTAGGAGAAAAACGATTATTCTTAACGATATCGTTTAGAATCTTGTTGGCATCTTTAAAGAGCTTCTTAGCCTCCTCACCATACTTTGGTGATTCGGTAATTTTGGGATAAGTCCCTTTCATGCCCCAAGTCCAAAAGAAGGGGCTCCAGTCGATATAGGGGACAATTTGATCAAGGGGGATTTTATTCCAAACAGAGATACCCGTTTTATCGGGCGCCTCAAGAGTAATCTCGTCCCAATTGATTTGAGGGGCACTTTCATTGGCTTGATTGAAAGGAGTGAGCTTAACTTCACTAAGTCCTTTGTTAAAGCGCTCGACAAGAGAAGCCTGCTTTTCTTTGAGTTCTTGAATATAGGCAGGTCCCTCTTTATCACTAAGGACCTTCGAGCACACATCAACCACGAGGGAAGCATCTCCAACTTGAATAATAGGACCACTATAATGAGGGGCAATTTTAACGGCAGTGTGCATTTTTGAGGTTGTTGCTCCACCAATGAGAAGAGGAACTTTCATACCTCTCTTTTCCATTTCACTGGCGTTAAAGATCATCTCATCAAGACTTGGGGTAATAAGACCTGAGAGACCGATGATATCTGCATTGATCTCTTCAGCACGTTTTAGTATTTGATCACATGTGACCATTACACCCATATCTTCGACTTTATAACCATTACAAGCGAGGACCACGGCCACAATATTCTTTCCAATATCATGAACATCACCCTTCACTGTGGCGATAAGAAAAGTCCCTTGCTCTTTTTGATTGGGATTCTTTTTCTTTTCTTCTTCCATGTAGGGCTCTAGGTAGGCCACGGCCTTTTTCATCACTCGGGCTGACTTAACAACTTGAGGAAGGAACATCTTACCAGAGCCAAAGAGATCTCCTACCACACGCATCCCTGCCATGAGAGGACCTTCAATAACATCGAGAGGGCGGCCAAGGCTTGAGCGTGCCTCTTCGGTGTCTTTATCAATATATTCAGTGATCCCGTGAACAAGGGAGTGGGTGATACGATCTTGAAGATCTTTTTCTCGCCAAGAGAGGTCGTTGCGGTCTTTCTTATTTGATTTCCCTTTAAACTGCTCGCTGAATTCGATGAGTTCATCGGTTGCTTCAGGACTTCTATTAAAGAGAACATTTTCGACTTTTTCTTTTAGCTCGGGCTTGATGTCTTCGTAGATTTCAAGCATTCCGGCATTAACGATCCCCATATCAAAACCAGCTTTCACCGCGTGATAGAGAAAACAGCTATGCATGGCCTCTCGAACAATATTATTGCCGCGAAAACTAAAGGAGAGGTTTGAGACACCACCAGAGGTGAGGGCACCTGGGCAAACTTGCTTAATCTCACGAACAGCTTCGATGAAGTCTACGGCATAGTTATTATGCTCTTCCATCCCCGTGGCAACAGTTAGAATATTGGGATCAAAGATAATATCTCTTGGATCAAAGTCGACTTTTTCAACCAAAAGATCATAAGCACGCTTACAGATGCGAACCTTATCGTCTTTTTCAGCAGCTTGACCTTTTTCATCAAAGGCCATGACAACTGTCGCTGCACCGTAATTCTTAATAAGTTTTGCTTTTTCTAGGAAGGCCTCTTCTCCATCTTTTAAGGAGATTGAATTCACAATACCTTTTCCTTGAATACACTTAAGGCCTGCTTCGATAATCTCCCACTTTGAGGAGTCAATCATAATGGGAACCTTACAAATATCGGGTTCGGCCGCCACAAGGTTTAAAAATTTAACCATGCAGGACTTGCCATCAATAAGACCTTCATCAAAGTTGATGTCGATAATATTGGCGCCATTTTCAACCTGGCTTCTCGCAATATCGAGGGCCTCTTCGAATTTCTCTTCTTTAATTAGACGAGAAAACTTTGGTGAGCCTGTTACATTCGTTCTCTCACCGACCATGAAAAATTGAGTTGAGCGCTCATCAGCAATGGAGAGGGGCTCAAGGCCTGAAAGCCTCATGGCCTCCAGGAGGTGGGGGACTTTTCGTGGAGTGACTTCTTTTACATTTTCAACGATGGCAGCAATGTGACCTGGAGTTGTTCCGCAGCAGCCACCGACGATATTAATTAAGCCATCTTCAGCAAATTCTTTCATGAGCTTCCCTGTAATATCAGGTGTCTCATCGTAGCCCGTTGGGGCTAGGGGGTTAGGAAGTCCGGCATTAGGATAGCAAGAGGTGTATACGGGAGCGATTCGCGCAAGTTCCGCCATAAAGGGGCGCATCTCTCTTGCTCCAAGGGCACAGTTGATCCCGATGCTCACAGGATTGGCATGGCGAATGGAATTCCAACATGCCTCTACTGTTTGTCCACTAAGAGTTCTTCCTGATTGGTCAGTGATGGTAATGGAAATCATCACTGGGATATCTTTACCAAGTTCTTCTTTAATTTCAGTAATCGCAAAGAGGGCTGCTTTAAGGTTAAGAGTATCAAAGGTTGTTTCAGGGAGAAGGATATCGGCGCCGCCCTCAATGAGAGCGCGTGCTTGTTCTTTGTAGTCACTCTTAAGTTCATCAAAAGTGATGGCCCTGAAAGCAGGGTTATTCACATCTGGGCTCATGGACGCTGTTCTATTTGTGGGTCCCATGGCACCTGCAACAAAGCACTTACGACCTGTTTCTTTTGCGACTCTTTCACAGGCATTCTTCGCAAGGCGAGCTGACTCACGGTTAAGTTCAGGAATGATGTGCTCGAGATTGTAATCGGCTTGAGCGACACGAGTTCCTGAAAACGTATTGGTCTCTATAATGTCCGCACCGGCCATAAGATAATCGTAGTGAATCTCTTCAATGATCTCAGGTCGTGTAAGGCTTAAAAGGTCATTATTGCCTTTGAGGTCTTTGTCGTGACCTTTGAACTTTTCACCACGAAAGTCTTCTTCTTCAAGTTTGTGCTGTTGGATCATTGTTCCCATGGCACCATCCATGAAAACAATTCTCTGAGAAAGAAGCTCTTTGAGCTCTTTGTAAGCCTGTGTCGGTTGCAGGGACATAAGTAAGCCTTTTTATTTTTAGCGAAAGCGTTTTACCACATCGAGAACGCTCTCTGTATCATTCATAATGTAAAAGTGAACACAGGGTGCTCCACCATTGATAAGATCTTCAACCTGCTTACAGGCCCAGTTGATACCAATCTCTTTAACGTGGTCTGGGTTTTCCATCACTTCATCAACAAGCTCATCAGGGAAATTGATATAGAAGTGCTTTGGAATACTTTGCAGCTGGCGCACACTTTTGAGAATTTTTATTCCTGGAATAATAGGAACATTAATTCCTTCGTCCTTACACTGTTTGACGTAATTCCAGTAGTGCTCGTTATTATAAAACATTTGGGTGCCCACATACTCAGCACCTGCGTCGACTTTCTTCTTAAGCCACTGAAGATCAAACTTCATATTAGGAGCTTCAAAGTGCTTTTCTGGATAGCCTGCGATACCGGTACAAAAGTGAAGAGGCTCGGCACCAGAGAGTTCATCGAGGAACTTTCCGTTTTTCATGTCTTCAATTTGTTCAACGAGATCAATGGCGTAACGATTTACTGAGCGCGACTTATCCGTCTTCTTTGAGTAGTTAAGGCCATCACCGCGAAGGGCGAGAACATTATGAATACCAAGGTACTGAAGTTCGATAAGGGCATCTTCCGTTTCTTCTTTTGTAAATCCATTACAAAGAAGGTGAGTCACTGTATCGATCTTAAAGCGGTTTTGGATAATGCCACAGATACCAATTGTTCCCGGGCGCTTCTTATAGATTCTTCTCTCGATAGTGCCATCTTTCTTTTCGTTATAGAAAGCACCAGCAGAGTGGGCGGTTACATCGATCCATGGCGGGTCAAAGGGAGCGAGCTGCTTAACAATGTCGATGACTGCTTGCGCCGTCTTTCCTCTTGGTGGAGGAACAATCTCATAGCTAAAGAGCGGGTTATTCTTTTTTAATTCTAAGTGTTCAACAACTTTCATACGAGTCTCTTCTAAATATCTTTTATTAAATAAATAATACACTATATTTTAAACTGCTTTAGGCGTATGGGATAGGGGCGGAGCTTTTTTTCTTTTTCCTTTTTCAGGATGCTTTGACTTTACTAAACTGGGTTCCATGAAAGTTGTTTTATTACACGATTGGTTAACGGGATTTCGAGGGGGCGAAAGAGTTCTTGAGGTTTTCTGTGAGCTTTTCCCTGACGCGCCCTTGTATACGCTGATTCACAAGCAGGGCTCTGTTCCTGCAACCATTGAAAATCGAAAGATAACAACGAGCTTTCTTAATTCCATTCCTGGCATCCATAAACATTATCGAAAGTTCCTTCCGCTCTTTCCTCTGGCTGCGGAGAGTCTCACAATTGTAGAGGATGCGGACCTTGTTCTAAGTTCAAGTCACTGTGTGATTAAAGGTGTTAAAAAGCCGAGCGCAAGTGTGCACATCAGTTATATTCACTCGCCGATGCGCTATCTCTACGATCAATTCGATAATTACTTTGGGCCAAGTGCGCCTTGGTATCAAAGAGTGGGGATTAAGTTTTTTAAGAACTATCTCATTGACTGGGATCTTAGATCTAATACTAATGTCGATGTTCCCGTCGCTAATGCTCACTTTGTTCAAGAGAGGATTAAGAAATATTATGAGATCGACTCGAAAGTTATCCATCCCTTTGTGGAACTTGATGACTTTCTCACCGATAATCCGCCGCCTAAAGAGGATTATTACCTGATGGTTACGGCGTTTGCACCGAATAAGAAAGTCGATCTTGCGATAAAGGCCTTTAATGAACTTAAGCTGCCTTTAAAAATTATTGGAAGTGGACAACAGGAAGAATATTTAAAATCTCTTGCTGGAGAGACCATTGAGTTTCACGGTAATCTAAGCCGTGAAGAAGTGGTAAGCTTCTTTCAAAGAGCAAAGGGTTTTGTCTTTCCAGGGGTTGAAGACTTTGGAATAACACCTTTAGAATCCCTTGCTAGCGGCACACCAATCATTGCTTATAAGATTGGTGGCGTCCTTGAGACCTTGAATGATCAGGTTGCTGAGTTTTTTAGCGAACCCAGTAAAGAGGGGCTAATCACGGCTATTCGTTCTTTTGAAAAAAGAGAATTTCAACGGGAAACTCTTGTTAAGAGAGCTTTAGATTTTAGCCGAGAGAAATTTAAAAAAGAGATAATGGATCTCGTTAACGAGAAAGTAGGGCAAAAGAAATGAAAGTGTTAATCACTGGAGGGGCTGGTTATATTGGCTCCCATGTTTTAAATCTTTTAGGGGAACAAGGGCACGATATTGTCGTCGTCGATAATCTTTCAACCGGCAGGCGAGAGTCATTACTTTATGGGCGCCATGAAGAATTTGATTTGAATGATACTGAAAAGCTTGAAGCTCTGATAAAAGAAGAGCGCTTTGAAGCTTGTCTTCACTTTGCCGGTTCCATCGTTGTTCCGGAGTCTGTTGAGAAACCTCTCGAGTACTACGACAATAATACTATTAATTCTTTTAACCTGATTCGCCTCTGTCGCGATCATGGTGTGAATAAATTTATTTTTTCTTCTACAGCTGCTCTCTATGGCGATAGTGCTCCAGGGGGGATTTGCACGGAAGAAACAATGGTCCTTCCCATTAATCCCTATGGTCGCTCTAAGCAGATGACGGAGATGATGCTTGAAGATACGGCCAAGGTAACAGATTTAAATTATGTGGCCCTTCGCTATTTTAATGTGGCCGGAGCAAACGTGGATCTCAAAATTGGGCAGTGTTCGCCTAATGCGACCCATTTAATAAAAATTGCTTCAGAGTGCGCAGCAGGTAAGCGCGCTGGGATGAGTATTTTTGGTGAGGATTACGACACTAAAGATGGAACTTGTGTTCGCGATTATATTCATATTGATGATCTTGCTCAGGCCCATGTGGATGCTTTAAGTTATCTTGAGCGCGAGAGTAAGAGTGCTGTTCTTAACTGTGGCTATGGTCATGGCTTCACTGTAAAGGAGGTTGTGGCAACGGTTAAGAAGGTAACAGGTGTCGATTTTCCTGTTGAAATGGTGGGAAGACGAGCAGGGGATGCGGGTATTCTCATTAGTAAGGCAGAAAAGATCAGGAGTGTACTTGGATGGGTTCCTAAGTATGATGATCTAGAACTCATCGTAAGAACGGCTTTTGAGTGGGAGAAGAAACTTAAGTGAATTGGCAGAAAATCGACATGACAAAATTAATCAGTATCGCTGAAGAAGCGGGACAGATTATTATGGGCTATTACAATAACTCTTTTGATGTCATGAAGAAGGATGATGATTCCCCGGTGACGGCCGCTGACTTTGCTGCCAGTAAGTATATTGTTGATAAACTTGCTGAGTTCTTTCCCGATATTCCCGCTTTAAGTGAAGAATCTGAAGAAGTTGTTTTTAAGCAAAGACGCCAGTGGAAGAACTTCTTTCTTATTGATCCCCTTGATGGAACGAAAGAATTTATTAAGCGAAGTCATGAGTTTACAGTGAATATCGCTTACATCAGTGATTGTGTTCCTTATCTTGGTGTTATTCATATTCCCGCCGAAGGAGTGACCTATTATGGCTCTCATGAGGGAAGCTTTATTAAAGATTCAAAAGGAACGAGACCGCTTCCAGTCAAAGAGTTTGAAGAGGGTAAGCTTAATGTGATGATTTCAAAGTCACACCTTAATGAAGAGACGAAGGCTTATATCGAAGACCTCAAAAGTCGCTACGAAGTCGAATACTTCAATGTGGGCTCTAGTATTAAAATATGTAAAGTTGCCGAAGGGAGTGCTGATCTTAATCCTCGCTTAGGTGTAGGAACCAAGGAGTGGGATATCGCAGCTGGGCACGCCATTGTCATTGGTGCCGGTGGTGACATACATATTCTCGGGACAACTACTCGTGTTCCCTATAATAAAGAGTCACTTCATAATCCTGAGTATGAAGTGAAGAGAAAAGAGCTTCTTAAGAAATTCTAAGACTTATTCAATCGTTAGAGTTAAGCCTGTTTGTCCCTGTGAGCAAGAATAACTTCCCACCCATTCACCGCTAATCGGCGTTTTTGAGCGCTTGAGCTTTCTTTGCAGGGTAAAAGTCTTACAGCCCACAGATTCAATTCTCCCAGTGAAGCTTCCTTGGGCAGCATTCATTTTTCCACTAAGAGGAACCATGTCATAGCGAGGCGGTCTTTCAATCCAAGCTACTCCACCAAGGCTCAGCTGATTCGACTTGCGGTCCCATCTTCCGTTCATGATGTACTTTCCACTTGGAAGGTTGGGATTAGATGAAGTGCCGTAGAAATTAAAGGTGGCCTGAACCGTGTAGCTCTTTGGTTGAGCAGGTTTTGGCTTTGCCGGTGCTTTTTGTGCGGGCTTGGCCGCAACAGGTTTGGGTTTCTCTGGAGCAGGCTGTGGACTCTTTTCTTGAATAAGACTCACAAAGATCATCACAAAGAGAAGATCAAGAAGAGAGGTAAGTGATACCGCCTGGCGCTTTGGTCTTTTATAGGGACGATCCATACGAAGGCCTTAGCTTTCTTGGTGATTAGAGAGTTGGATATTGGCAATGATCTTTCTAAATTCCAAAGACTCATTGATAATTCTTTCAATCTTGGGGGCAAGCCAACTTTCCACAACCATGAAGAGGATGGAGAAGAAGATCCCAAGAATTGTCGTGTCCATAGCAAGAACGAAAGCATTGGAAAGACTTGAGACATCAACCTGACCTTGGTTTTGAAAGGCCGTTTGCGCGATTGCTAAAATAGTTCCCAGGATTCCAAGAAGAGGGAAAATTTGAACAATTGTCGAGAGGAGACTCGCGAAGACCTCGATATTGTAATAGCGGCCAAAGACTGAGCGCTGACTAAGTCCTTTGGCATTCTCGCTAAAGGTCTTCTTCATTGAAGGGTCATTGGAGATTTTATACTTCATAAAATCTATCGCTCTTTGAAAATTATCGTGAACATTGGCCGTCGAGTCCTTATCTGGAGCGTCTCTAAATCCTTTGAGAAGATTATCTGAAACATCAAGAAGAACGAGCTCATGTTTTTTGAGAAGCGTGAATATGGTAATGGCCAAAACAGTTTCTACAGCAACGAAGAGATAGATAATGAGAAAGATATTATTTGCGATAGCAGTGAATAGCGTTTGAATGAGAGAGGAATCCACTAATACTCCTTAATTAGTCAGAATTTCTCTCTATTATAACGGTTTTTAAGATTTTATGGAGTTTTTAGCGCATCGATGAATAGACCGAGTTTATTGGTCAACTCTGTATCAACTGGCTTTCCTCCAAGTGGCATTTGATTTCCATTTTCATTATTGAGGATACGAAAGTGGAGTGAGCTCTCCTCTTTATTGCCGGGCTTTATGAAGCCATCGTCAATAAGAGTATTAAAGACGGACTCATCATCACCGGCCATTTGCCCATGGCAAGAGGTGCAGCTCTTTTTAAGAATGGCCTTATTAAGGAAGGAAAATTCTTCTGCCTGCTCATGAGTGAGGTCTTTATAGCTGATTTGGGTTTGTGTTGTTTGATTGTTCTGACCAGCTTGGCTTCCCTTAGCAAAGACCATAATCGTTTTATTCTTATCTTCAACAAACCAAATGGCCCCATCCTTAGCAACGGTCATCCCCACAGGACTTCCCTTAGGTGTGAGTCCATTCTTTCCCGACCAATTGGTCACAAGTTCCTTTCTTGTTTCTCCACTTGGGATGAGTTGCTCATTGAGGTCAAGGGAGACAATTCTGTGGCCTGTCTCTCTATAGCCGTGAAGCGAGACGACGAGTTTACCATTTAGCTCTTCAAACATATCACCTTGATAGAACATCATATCAAGAGGGGCCGAGTGGGCAGGAAGATGAGCAACGGGGGACTCGTATACTGAGCAATCGATCTTAGGGACCCTTCTATTAAAAAAGGTTCTCTTGTATTTGGGATTCAAAAGGCCATCTTCATAACAATAAGGCCAACCATAGTGCTTACCCTTTGTAATAAGATTGATCTCTTCAAGAGGAGTTTCAAGCTCCTTAAAGTCCATGCCATTTTCTCCTTGGTAGAGTTGTCCTGTTAAAGGCTCAATTGCTAAGGCCATGGAGTTTCGAAGACCTTTGGCGATAACTTCATAGCTTTGGTATCCAGAGCTCTTTGAGTATTTACGAATAACGGCTTCAGGATTTTTTCCTTCGCTTTCTGGACATGGATATTGTGGGCGGTCTTTCTCATCGAGGCATTGATCACTAGGCGCCCCAACGTTAACAAGAAGATTTCCTTCTTCATCAAAGATAAAGTGAGTCAGGGGATGGTTTCCTGCTGTGGGAAGTCCAGAGAGAACAGTTCTTTTTTGGGGAAGCTCTTGCGTAGGATCAAAACTAAAGATCTGGGCCTTTGAGCCAAAGTAGACAAGACCATCGGGGCCAAGAGCAAGACCATGAGCATGATCAATACCAGTAAATATTTTGGAGAGAGTATTGGAAGTGGGGTTAAAGCGCCAAACGATACCCTTGTTGGCCACCCATCCAGTCATATCGGTAATAATAAAGTCGCCACCCGGTAGGGCGAGAATTCTTCTTGGCCTCTTCAGTCCATCTTCTTGTGTGGCCACAATCCCAACACAAGTCCCTTCAGGAGTTTCGAGCTGGGCCTTGGGAAAGCCATGACAGAGGGATTCCTCTGAGACAGAGTAGCCGCCAAGAGTATTGGCGAAGGTAGAGAGACTAAGAACGCTTAGGGCGATAAGATTTAAAGTTTTCATAAGATAGTCATAACCTTTATTGAGGTGAGTAACTATCTGCGCTGTAAAAAGTATGGTGGGTGTCCTTGAAGTATACAGTTTATTTTCAGATACTAGAGACGTGAAAAAGGTCCTTATTTCAACACTTTTACTGCTCTTTGCCTTTCCTGCGTTTTTGGGTTTTGCCGACTATGAAGCTAGAGAAAATGACAGTCGTCTTTATACCAAGTTTGTTCAGCAACTAGCGGAGAAGCCACTTTCAGAATTTATTGCTCTCGAGTGGCAAGGTCTTAGCGTTTATGCGGACCCTGATAATCCCTATGTAAGGGATCACTTGATTGGTCAATTCATTCCTTCCACTCTTCTCACAAAATTGGGCTGGGATGGCCGCTACGCTCACTATCTCATCAATCAACTCTACCGCTTCTTTATCCCCTTATTGATGTTCTTTCTCTTTTCGCGCTTCTTTTCAAGTGAGCTAAGCTTTGCGGTTATCGTTGCGACTCAAGTGAATAGTATTGCGCTTAATTATGGACTGAGGGCCAATCAAGAGCAGGCCCTTATGTTTACGCTTCTTATGACGATGCTTGGATATTTTTCCTTGGCGAGCCTTAAGGGGCGGCTAGGTCTTCTCTGTTTCGGTCTTTATGGTTTTCTCGTTAAAGGTCTTGTTGGGCTCATCCAATATCCCTTTTGGGTCATTCATGGCTTCTTAAATAAAGAAAAGCGGCGTGAAAGAGTAGGCTGGCTTTTCTTACTGGGAGTTGTCTGCCTCGTGATAAGCCTTCTCTATGAATGGTGGTTTCAAAGTGTTACAGGCTATTCTTTTTGGGAGGCCTACTTTCGCATCCAAATTTTTGGACGGGGAAAGAGTGGAGGCGTGCCCTTTGCTTCTTTGGGATACTATATTCCTCGCTCTCTTGGTTATGCCCTTCCCTGGACCTTTGGTCTCTATTTTCTCTGGAAAAAGAGAGCGGATTTTAATAAGGAACAAAAGGACTTTCTCAGTTTTATCCTCTGGAATATTGGCGGCTATCTTCTTATTTTTGGTCTCTTCTCGCGAACAGCGAGCCGTTATATTTTTCCCGTTTATTCACTATTGGCGTCTCTAGGGGCTCTTGGCTATGCTCTTGCTTTTGAGAAATTTCGAGGACTTAGCCGTAAGGTTGCCCCCCTCACTCTTCATCATCTTCTCTTTTGGAGCATTCTCCTCATTCAATGTGGCTTATTTCTATACAGGGGTAAAACCTTTACACCTTAAGCCCATCCGCCCGTGAATTTGCGCTACTCTTAAGAAATGAAAGTCATTGCCTTATTTCTCATTGTTACAGCCGTCTTTGCCGCCGATTTTCGCTGGGGCTTTAATAGTATCCAACTGATTGGTCCGCGTGACGAGGTGATCTCCTTTTCAAAAAACCTCGCGAGTCTCTATGAAACCGACTCTGGTGAGAGACTCATCAATTACTTTCGTGATCATAACAATATTATGAGAGTGGATAATCACTTTGAAGATGAGGTGGTGTAAAAAGTCTTGTGTAAATTCGTGATTTTGACAAAAAAATAGGTCCTTCCTTAAGCTTGTTGTTGCATAA
>CATLOT010000032.1 GCA_950054155.1 uncultured Bacteriovoracaceae bacterium | reverse complement strand
CTCAATGAATGGGCTTCAAAGCTTCTTGGTGTTGAAAGGTTTTCACCTGACTCTGATCGCTTAAATAAGTATTTCACACCCTTTAAAGAAGCTCTTAGAAATATTCCTATCATTACTATTGGTGGTACTAACGGTAAGGGACAAAGTTGTCTTCTTCTTGAAGAGTATCTCTTGCAAGCGGGAATGCGACCCCTTCTTTGGTCCTCACCTCATATTCTCTCGGTGCGGGAGCGCTTTAGTTTTGAAGGAAAGCTTGTGAGGGGTGAAAAACTCATGGGCGTTTTTAAAGAAAATGAAAACCTTGCCGGTGAACTGACCTTCTATGAATTTCTCTTTTTCTGTTTTTGTGAATTAGCCAAAGAATATGGCGATGATG
Source organism: uncultured Bacteriovoracaceae bacterium (assembly GCA_950054155.1). GTDB lineage: Bacteria > Bdellovibrionota > Bacteriovoracia > Bacteriovoracales > Bacteriovoracaceae. Next base: position 39,494 of record CATLOT010000032.1, on the reverse strand, counting down.
AAAAGGCGGTCCTTATTTTTGAGGTTGGCCTAGGAGGTCGACTCGACGCTGTTAACTTCTTTGATGCAGATCTCTGTGCAGTGACAAGTATTGGCCGTGATCATGTGGAGTTTTTGGGTTCGAGTCTAAAAGGAATTCTTCATGAGAAACTTGGGGTAAGTCGCCAGGGCAAGCCCCTTGTGAGTGGTGTCACACAAAGCTTTTTGCGTGAAGAACTCGCTTCCTTCTGTGAGGAAAAGGAGATTCCTTTACAGCTTTTACCCCTTAAAGAAGAAGCGACTTTTCAAGAGCGTAATGAGTGGGTGTCACGACGTCTATTTGATGAATTTATGCAAGGGGACAAAATCGAGGTTATCACTCCCGATGTTCTGTGGGCGCGCCCCTTTAAAGTGACATATCAAAAGCAGGAGTTTACATTAGTAGGGTCTCATAATTTAGATGGGTTACGGAGTTTAGCGCACTGGGTATCAAACCAAGCATCAGTGGGGAATTTATCCCAAAAAAGTTGTACTGGGTTTGATGAAGTCTGGGTTGGCATGAGCCGAAGTGATGAAGAAGATGTCTTTCATTGCCTGGAGCTTATTAAGAACTCCCCCTGTATGGGACAAAGGGTGAGGCTTTTTGAATTTGATCACCCTCGGGCCACTTCTTTAGAAAAGCTGCGCAGTGCTTGGAATAGAGGAGAGGAGACTGAGCGAAAGGTAAGTTTTGAGACGGATTTTAAATATCTTTTTGAAAATTCACAAAGGGATCAAAGGGTGCTCGTGTGTGGTTCCTACTATTTCATTGGTGCCCTTCTTCATTTTGCTCCTGTGCGCGAGCGTTTATACCAGTAATTTACAAGCGAGAGAGAGCTTTCAATTCTCAGCGAGTAACGATGTACAGGTCCTCTCTGATAAGGCCTTTCGCAGAACCGTTGAAAACCGCTTTGAGGCCGTTGGTAATGTTATTATCACCCAAGGGGCCAATACTATTTATGGTGAGAAAGCGTCTTTAAGTTTTGAGACAAGTGATGCTCAAGTGTTAGGAAATGTGCGCTACGTTGATGACACCATGACAATGTATGGCTCACAGCTTGATTATAACTTTAATACGCAAAGGCTTGATGTCAAAAACGCCCGTATCCTCTCTGATAGCTATGTCGTCCTTGGTGAGCAACTTTCACGCATTGGTGAAAATGAAATCTATGGAAAGGACGCTGAGTATTCGACCTGTAAAGATTGTCCAGAGTCTTGGAGTGTTTTTGGGCGTGAGATTAGAATTACCCTAGGAGAATATATTCGCATTCGCCATGCCTATATAAAAGTTAAAGGCGTTGTGGTGATGTATATTCCCTATATTATTCTCCCCATTAAAAAGAGTCGTGAGACAGGACTTCTCTTTCCCACCTTTGGTCTTAATGTTGATGAAGGGGTGAGGTTTCAGCAGCCCTTCTTTTGGGCGATCTCTGATCAAATGGATATGACTCTTACTCCGAGTTATTTTGGGAATCGTGGTTATGGGGGAGAGTTTGAATTTCGCCACACCCCCCGCGATGGTCTTTGGTATCAGGTCGATAGTTTCGCAATTGATGATGGAATTTATCTTCCTGGAAAAGAGAATCGTAAAAAGTCTGGTACAGAAAGCTTTAGAAGTTTTGGTCAGTGGGAGCACCACTTCAATACCAGCAGTGATTTCAATCATCACTTTATTTACAATCAAACTCGTGACTTTGACTTCCTTAGGGATTTTCAATACTACGCGACTGATAAGATTTTTAGCTCTGATACCGGTGCTGAGACCTTCTTTGAAATGAGAAAGGATCTCTTTAGCATGGGAATAGAGGCCGGATATCGAGAGAACCTTCTCAATGACAATGCTTATGCCTTTGATAATTCCTACGTGCAAGTGCTACCAAAAGTTAATCTTGATTTAAATACCTATCAATTACTAGAGAGTGATATTCCTCTTCTTGAGCGTATTAGTTTTGGTGGCCACTTTGATTTCACCGTCTTTAAGCAAAATAATGTGGTGGAAAATCGTTTTATTAGAAATACTCACCGTCTCAATGCTCAGCCTTATATCGTTTGGAATTTAGGCCAATTGGGTCCTGTTAATATTTCAACCAAGAGTGAATTTGATTATCAGTACTACCACTTTCCTACTAAAGAGAAGCGCAATTGGTTTTGGAAGCAAGCCCTTATTCAGGAAACGGAGGCGAGCCTAACTCTTGATAAAATTTTTGGCCTCGCCTACAAACAAGTTATTCCTGGAGAGTTGGTTGTAAAGAATGATGAAAAAAAGGTTAGTAACAGCACCCATTTAATGGGAGACCTTCCTGATATTAATAAGGCCCAAAAAGACACCTATGAAATTATTCATAATAGTTACCGTCATAGTCAGGACTTTAAATTAAAGCACTACTTTCTCTCAAAGCAAGACTTTGACGGCAGTACGGCCTTTTATAATCAAATTCAGGAAGATAATGGTCTCTTTGATCCTATCGATACTATCCGCTCTCAGGAGTTTTTAGCGGCTAACGAAACTTCAAAGACCACAATGCCTCTTAATAACACACTTGAGATTCAGTGGAATAATCGCCTCTTACGAAAGAGTGCTCAGGCCCAAAATATTCTCGCAGATGAGCAGGGTCTTAGAGACAATTTTGACTATAGCAATATTGGCTACTTTGATATTAGTCAGGGCTTTGACCTCTATCGCAAGACGGATGCCCTTGGTCGAGAGCTTAGTTTTAAGGAGCGCTTAACGAGACTTTATATTAATACTGGCTTTACCCTAGATAAAACGTCCTTTAGTTTTCAAGAGTATTATTACTGGTCGACACAGGAAAATATTTTTAGGGCAAATATCACACAGAATTTTGATAGTGGCTGGGTTAGTGGCTTTGCCCGCTACAATTCCTTTCGTGTGCCGACAGATAAGTTTGTGGGGGCGAGTGGTCAGTTGTCTCTAAGTGATCTCTATACCGTGAGCGCCAGTTGGGAATATGACCTCTCTCTTAAGCGCTCGAATCAAAGTCGCTATGGAGTTTTATACAGACCTAAGAATAATTGCTGGATCTTTGAATTAGAGTATTTAAAGACAATTGTTGAAAAACGAGTGAGCTTTAATTTCCTTCTCAATTTTGGTGATGGAAAGGGCTCTTTTCTTAATTAAGATGAATCAAACCTGCTTGCTTGTCGATTTTTCAGATAGTTTCTTCTTTAATATTAAAGAAGTGCTGACCCAGCAGTTAGGCCTAAAGGCCATTTGTATTAAGGGCGAAGATAAGGAAAGTATTGCAGAGGTTTATAAGAGGAATCAGTGTGCCTTCTTAATGCTAGGACCTGGCCCTGGGCATATTGATGATTATAATTTCTCTGAAGAGTTATGGCATTTTATAGAGTCGATTCCAACTCTTGGAGTTTGCCTTGGCCATCAATTTCTCTGTGCACGTCTTGGAGTGAGGCCTATTAATTTAGAGCGTCCTCTGCATGGAAAGTCCCTAGAACTTGATGAACTTGGTCAGCTGCTTGGCGTGGAAAAACTGCGCGGTCAATTCTATAATAGTTGGGCCCCTAATGGTTCAATGCCCCATGCTGACAGTGTTTCAAAGTATCAGGGCAATATCATCTACTTTCATCAAAAGAACTGGATTGGGGTTCAGTTTCATCCTGAGTCGGTAGGAACAACTTTCCCAAAAGAAGTTTTAAACGCACTGCTTGAGAAAATAGTATAATGACTCTATGAGTCTAAAGCTGGCGCTTTCTGGGATTTACGATCAACGAACAGTCTCCTTTCTTGCTGAGAGGAATATCGACTTCCTATGCTTTGATCTTCGCCCGCGCTCTCTCAACTTTATTCAGGAGTACCGCCTTCTTGAAATGGCACAGGCCATGGTGGGTGGAGTTCTTGTGCTGCAGTTTAGTCAAGAGAAGGACTTCATTATTCATCGCTTGATTAAATCGGTGAGGGAGGTTTTCTCAGGAGAGATTCTTCTTTATTTCTGCGCTGACGAAGCGGATGAGTTTTGTAATTCATTCGGTGTTGGTTATCTCAAGAAAATAAGTGGTAATGGGCCCATGCCTCTCCCTCAGAGTAACTTAAAAGGTGTTGTTTTTTCTCATCATTATCTTGATTATTTGGGTGACAATGGCGTCCTTCAGCAATTTGCTGCTCGTTACTATCAAACCTTCTCTCAACAAAGTATTGATCTCTATCAAATTCTTGAAGGAGATTGGGACAGTAATTACCGGCCGAGTCTTTGCGAACTCTTTGACCTTGATTATCTTATGTTACCCATAAATCAAAAGGTTGAAGTTTGCTTTAGGAATGTCGATCTTGGTGGACTTGAAGCTTCACTTCGAAGTGTTCCTAAAACCCTTCTCTAAAGGAAGAAAATGAAAATACTTATCTCTAATGATGATGGCGTTTATGCGCCAGGAATTGAAAGTCTAAATCAGTTTTTAAAAAAGAAGTTTGATACCTTTGTTGTCGCACCACTAGAGGAGCGCTCAACCACTGGGCATACTCTGTCCCTGGATAATCCACTTCGAGTGGTTGAGGTTGGAGAAAAAGTCTATGGATGCTCAGGTTATCCCGCAGATTGTACGCTGATGGGCTTTGGAAAGCTTATGGACGATAAACCAGATCTTATTGTTTCGGGCATTAATCGTGGGGCAAATCTTGGTCAGGATATTTACTACAGTGGTACGGTAGCAGCTGCGAGAGAAGGCATTTTTCATGGCATACCTGCTATTGCAGTCTCTCTTGTTTGTGACTTTCACCGACAAAGTAGTGAGGGAATGAATTTTGATACAGCGGCAGAGTTTCTGATGAATTTTATTACACCAGAGCTAAAGGCGATTATCCCACCCCTTCATCTTATCAATATCAATGTTCCGGATGAGCCTCTTGAAAAAATTAAGGGCATAAAGATTTGTGATTTAGGAATTAGACGTTATTCCGAGGAAATTACTCAACGACAGGATTTTAGAGGGCGTGATTACTATTGGATTGGTGGTGTCTATCAAGGGTTTGAAGGCGATGAAAATACAGACTGTCAGGCCGTGGATGAGGGATATATTTCCATTAGCATCCTAAATCTTCTAGGAAAAAAAGCCGAAAAGATTGAGGAATGGAAAAAGTATTGTGAGGAGTTCTCACTAAGTTAAAAGGAAGAGATGCGTTTTAAATTATCTTCATTTTTTACTGCTATTGTTCTCGTGTTGTTATCGGGATGTGCCTCACTTGAGAGTGGGCACTATGTGCAGTTAAGAGAGGGAGAGAATTTAAAAAGTCTCGCTAAAGAATTTAGCGTGCCTCTTTGGAAAATAAAGGCCCATAATAAAGGACGCTCTCCTGCTAGTGGCGATTGGGTCTTTGTGCCTCTTAAGAGAGGAGTCCTAGCTGGAACGGCTAATATTGAAAGTCATTACTATTTTCAACACGGTAAATTAGCGTGGCCCGTTCCTTCTTCAAAACGTCTTACCTCTAAGTTTGGAAAGCGCTGGGGCCGTGCCCACGAGGGCATTGATATCGCCGCCCGTATTGGAACAAGTATTGTAGCCGCTGAATCAGGGGTCGTTATCTATTCAGGAAATGACCTTGGCGGTTATGGGAATCTTACTGTTATCGCCCATGATGGTGGGCTCTTTACTGTCTATGCGCACGCGAAAAAGAATTACACTTCTAAAGGTGATAAGGTTCATAGGGGACAGGTTATTGCTCAGGTGGGGATGACGGGACGTAGTACGGGACCTCACCTTCATTTTGAAGTAAGGCATGACTCAAAGGCACTTAATCCCTTGGCCTTTTTGGCCTACGAGGATTAATTCTCCTTAGAAAATTTCTCTAAAATTTTGATATACATAAGAGCTGTATTAATAGCATCTTCAAGGGCCGTATGGGCCACTTCACCAAAGCCTAACTCTTTCATTAGCTCTGAGCCACTCTTACATTTTTCAGGAAGAAAACCAAGGTCAATGAGGTTGTAGGCAACTGAGCTTAGATCCAATTGGCGGTGTTCAAAGCGTTCGCGCATCCACTCCCAACCTAGGTCTCTATTCATAAAAGGAAGATCAATGGCGGCCATGCTCTTTCCAAAGAGAGTGATCTTTTGATTATCAAAGTAACTTTTAACTTTTTCACTAGAGAGGTAAGCATCGAATTGCTTCTTAAACATGTCCAGCTTGAGCCCTGTGGTATTCGCCTTGCGAATGAGTTCCTCGTTATTATCGATGACCCATGGGTCAAGGTTAGGCTTTAGGATATCAAAGCTTGGGCAATGAATAAAAGTATGGAAGTAGAGTTCCTTATGAACTTTCTTTTCAGCGGTACAAAAGGGCACACAAGCAAATTCAATAATAAGGTCGTTCTCTCTTAAGCCGGTGGCCTCTAAGTCAAAAGATAAGTATTTCATATGGACTCCTATAGGTAGTCTATTGTAATGAAAGTCTCTTCATATGTCAGTTCGGCTAATTTTACTTGGCAAGAAAGTTGAACTTTCTTGTTTATTTGAATTTTACATTTTGCGCAAATACCCTCACCGTAACATGAGCTTGCTATGGAGATGCCTTGGTCCCTGAGAAAGTCCATGAGGCTGGTTTGAGAGAGTTCTCTGGCTAGCGGAAGAGAAAGTTGGAAATGACCAATATCCCGATGACTCGCTCCTCCTGTGACCTTTAACGTTATGGTTTCTTGGGTAGTAGACATGATTGATTTGTTTTAACACGGGGGTCGCTAATAAATGTTGTTTGCTTTTTTTCTGACCATAGACCGAGGATCGTTCCCAGGTTTTTCACATGATAAACAGGAAAATCGAGGCTTAGAAAATAGCGCAATTGTCCTTTATTACCCCGTTCACTTTCATACAGAAGACGACCGGGACGAAGGAGGAACTGATGACGAGGGTAACTAATAAAGCTATGGAGGTCCTGAGGACTTTTGGCCTCTTTCACACCATAGTTATAAAGATGATAGAGGAGTTGGCCACTGTCTCTACTATTGTAGCTCAAAAGAAGGACTGAGCCGAGATCTGTTTTGAAGGTGCAGTAGGGATTAAGGGATTGTGCTGTTAGCCCAGGAAAGAGGCTTTGACGATTGGAGTCTTTAAATCCTTTATAGATTTTCTTCGTTACTGCATAGAAGTAATCACCATTGTCTTTGATAACTCCAAAGGAATTCTCACTGTCTTTATTATGACTAATGAGAAAGATTCCTTTTTGGTAGAGACCGGAATCAAAGCTGCATTGAAAGTTTTCTTCCTCTTTTTCAATGGCGTAGCTATAGGGTTGAGGTTGAGAGTATTGGGGTCTCTTGGGAAAGAGGATGGATGGTCTATAGAAAGTCTCATTGGGTTGAAGGGGTTTATTTAAGCGAAAGAACCTTTTGTTAATACTTTTGAGGCCTAAGAGCTCTGCCTCATTTAGAGAAATGAACTCATTTAGTTTCTTTTGAAGTTTAATGCGCTTGGGAAGTCTAGAGTTTAAATAGCGACGCCAATAGTTGAGAGTAAACTTGGTTCCTCCTTTCTTTTCAAGAGAGAGGAGAGCGTTGAAGAAGGGCAGCTTATACTGAGGGCCAAAGTCCATGTGAAATTCTTCTTTGCCCATCTTGTAGTGGAGTTGGATTCTGGAATTCCAATCCGTGGCGTCCGGTCTCACGATTGTTTGGTAAAGGCTTAAGAGAATACCAAGATCAGTAATAGGAATATCGTAAGAGGGAAGGATCTTATTAACTTCCTCTAAAGTATTAAGGTCATCATGAATGATATTAATTTTGGGGGTACTCTTACACCACAAAGGAGCTTGCTTCGTTTTTACTAATTCAAGTTCCTGCTTTTTCTCAATATAGTTAATATAGTGACTACAGGAAAAGAGGAGAAAGAGGGGAAGGAGAAACTTAATCAATGTAATAGATCCCTTCAACTTCATCGTGGTGGCTGTCTTGTTTGGGAAGAAATTCTTCGGGAAAATCTTTTACTTTAGTATTTCTTGCTTGTTCGGTTTTAGCTCTTAGTCTGGCCATGACCCAAAGACCAGGTTGCTCACCACTAGGAAGAGCCTGAGTCTGATAGTCGCATATTTCAAAACCAATTTCGACAAGTTGTTCAAAAATAGAGTCGAGTTCTTTTTCTCGGTAGCCGTTCTTTCTTGGTGGAGGAGAGGGAATAAAATAGGTAAATAGCTGAATTTGTTCTTCATTTTCAGGTGAAGAGCCAGATTTAAACCAACTCAAAAGCTTTTTCATCGGGTAAAAGTCCTTTCGTTTTAAGCCTTCTTTTTTCTTGAGAATCTATTCTAGATTATATTTTACGAAGCCACAAAGAGCACAATTAAGGCGAAGGAAAATAATTCCGTTGGGAATTGTTTTCCCTTAAAGTTTTCGCTTTGTGACGAAGAAAAAAAGGCTATAATAGAACTGTAAGAAACAGGATGTGACTTACTGATAGGCAGGATGCCGAAAAGAAGGGGCCTTTGCAGGGGGCCCCTTTTTTATTTCTCAAATGGATTACAGGGCAGATGTTAAAAAGGTTCTTCTTTTTCTCTCTATTCTTCTGTCACTCACTAGCCTCCTTTGAATTTACGATTCTTCATACCAATGATCTTCATAGTCATCTTGAGGGTTCCTTTGTCAAAGAATCAGAGCACGTGATTAAGAGAGGGGGTTATGCTGAACTCGCTTTTCAAATTAAGAGAATAAGAAAAGATTTAGAAAAGAAAGGAGAGGTTGTTCTTCTCTTTGATGCAGGAGACTTCTATGGAGGCACTCTCTTTCATTCATTAGCTCTTCAGGCGAATGCACCCTACTTTCCTGAGTACGAATTTTTCAATACGCTTAATTATGATGCTATTACCCTTGGGAATCATGAGTTTGATGGTGGGGATGAGGGCTTTGATCTCTTGATGAGAAAAGTTATCAAACTTGGAAATAAAATCCCTATTATTTCTACTAATTATATCAATCAGTCTCGTTACCCCATTATTAAGAGTAAGATCATTGAAAAGGTCTTTAAGGGTGAAAAGATCAAGTTTGGTATTTTGGGGGCGTTAGGGCCTAATGGTTGCGCGGTTTCTAAAGGAAATCGTAGAAGTAATCACTTCATTGGTTATAGTGATGACGATCACGATGAAGAGTGGTCTGAGCTTGAAGATGTCCTTGAAAAAGAGGCAAAAGAGCTTAAGAAGAAAGGAGCTGAGGTTAATATCCTCGTCCTTCATGGGGGAAGCGGTGAAGACGACCGCCTGGCACGAAAGCTTAAGGGGATTGATGTTATTATTGCGGGTCACACCCACGAGATCTATCAAAAAAAGATTGGCCAAACCTATATTAGTCAGGCCGGAAGTTATGCAAAATCATTAGGCGTTCTTCCCTTTCGTCTCAAGAAGGAACTTTATCTGCGAGAGCCGGTCATTGCCAAAGGGGGATATCATCTTAAGCTTGGTAAGGACGCACCAAAGGATAGTGAGTCAGCCCAGAAAATCCTCTTCTATAAAAGAGGAATAAAGAAAATCTTAAAAGAGAATGGATTACCCGAGGGGCTTGAAAAATTCAAGGCCAATAAGAATTTAGACCGCCTTAAGACAGGGCGCTTTTTAACTCAAAGAATCCTCGATGAAATGAATGAAAGAGGAGAGTCAATTGATTTTTATTTTAGTGCTGCAGGCCTTATTAGAGGAGAGTTTTTTAAAGAGGTTCAATATGATGTCTATGACCTCTTTCGCTTGCTCCCTATTGGTCTCGGAAGAGGTGGCCGCTTAGGTCACTCAGTAGTGAGCTTTTATCTTAGCAAAGAAGATGTCATTAAATTAATCGATTTTCTTGAGACCTATAGTAAGTTTGCTTCTCTTGCGACACCCATCTACTCAGAAAATGTCACCATTGAACGAAGATCATGGGGAGTCCCTTTCCTTAACAGGGTGAAGTCTGTCCAGATTAATGGGAGAGAAATAAAAGGACTTAACAAAGTGGCCACCAATACTTTTATTTTTAATTACCTTGATTTGATAAAGAAGAAAACTTTTGGACTGGTATCCCTCGTTATTAGAGACAATAAAGGGGAGCCTTTAGATGATCGGGAAGTAAAGGAGCATAAGAGTGAAGTCTTTTACTACCTTCATTCTTTTCAATAATTAGCCATTACCATTGGTGGCAACATCAATGGCAATTTTCATGTGCTTATGAAATTTCTTTTGGTCTTCTTTTGACAGATGTTCCTTAACGAGGGCATCAAAGTCTTTCTTCTTTGATTGATAGAGACCTGTTAAGTTTTCTAAAATTTCATATTGGTCGTGTACCTTAAAGGCCATAGGAAGACTCTTTACGAGCTTCTCTAGGTCTGACTTCTTATAATTCTTAACAAGTACCGCTCCCGCATTTTGATAAGCAGAATAGATAAGACTAAACTTTTTATTACCGTCTTTTTCGCTTTTGGCCTTCACAAGGGATTGAGACACTTCTTTAAAGTCTTGCGCAAAAGAGGCAAAAGGAAGAGTTGAAAGTAAAAGGAGGAATAAAATCTTTTTTATCATTTGACGTACACTCCAATGAGTTGACGACTATTTGTTTCAAAGAGGCGTGCTGATCGAGAGGGGGGATAGGTATTGTGATCACTGAGGTATTCATTGTCACTTACCTTTACTTCAATATGACCCGAGGGCCCACCTGAATAGACCAGAACAGCCCCAACAGGGGCATTGAGTCTCTCGTTACCATGAGAAGGGATCTTCGTTAAAATATTTCTCATGCCAGCTCTTTTGAGGTGTTTGCCTGCGTCTTTAGCATGTAATTCAGCGTGATCAGGAACCTTTCCGGCTTCATGAAGAGCATCCTTAACATAGAGGTAGCAGCGCCCTACGCGAGATCGCCTTCCTCTACAGGTGATACCACCGATACCACCAGTTCTTCTGCAGTCTTGATGAATTTGGCGTCTTAGCACGGCCGCTAGCTTGGGATTGACGCCACCAGTGCTACTTGGACTTCGGCCATTGTCAAAGAGCATACTTCTTTGATGGCTGCAGGTATCGCATTCAGCATTGGGATCAATGGCGTTATTGACTTCTGTATAGCTTGGTAGAGTTCTCCCATTTCGGGTAAGACCATCGAGCCTTGCTTTCTCTTGCGGGCTCATTGTGCTTGTCGCGCCCTGATAACCTTGTTGGAATCCCTCTTGATTAGTTTCACATGAACTGAGGAACATGAGCGCTAGAAATGGAAGTGTTGCAAATAGTTTTCTCACACAATACTTTCCGGTTGAGCAAACGAAAAACTCAAGTAAAATATTCTATGAGAAATCAGTGACTTAGCTAGTTTTTTCTGCGACGACGTCTTTGAGGTCTGTCACTATCACGAGAGTTTCTACGTGAGTTGCGTCCTCTTGAGCCTTCAGAGCGTTCCGAACGCTCAGATGAGGCGCCTCTGCGCTGGCGACCTTCCCTTCTTAGCCTACCTTCACGGTGAGGCTTAGGTTTTGAGATCGTGAGGGCCTGTTCTAGCATTCTAAACTCTTTGTTAAATTGAGTAGAGAAGAAGAGCTTTAAGAGGTCCTCTTTGCTGAGATCTGAGAAGTACTCCTCAAAGAGATCAAAACTCATATCCGTTTTAAAGGCCTCGCCTCTTTCAAGAATGGCATTCTTAAGAGATGTCATCTTTTCAAGGTCTGTTTTTACTTTAAGACCTTTAAGAGTTTCAATGTCGGGAAGTTCAAATGGACTTAGTGTTTGGCCAGTTGTTCTTTCAAGCATGCGGATTTTATTCTTCTCTCTTGGAGTGACAAAAGTGATCGCCATTCCTTTTTGTCCAGCACGACCTGTACGGCCAATTCTGTGGATGTAACTCTCATGCTGGCGTGGCAGACTGAAGTTAATGACAAACTTAAGGTCTTGAACATCAATTCCACGAGCTGCAATATCAGTACAGATAAGAAGTTGAACCTTCTTCGCCTTAAAGCGCTCCATAGCATATTCACGTTGTGATTGGCTTAATTCACCATGAAGAGGAAGAGCGTTTACCCCAAGGTCCATAAGCTTATCAGCTACGGTCTTACACTCACCACGAGTTTCACAAAAGACAATACCATGGCCTTCTTCGTCAGAAGCGACAACTCGACGAAGACCCTTGATGAAGTCTTTCTTTTCCATAAGGCAGAAATACTGCTCGATAGAAGTATTTGTTAATGTCTTGTTCTTCGTCTTAATGAATTGGGGATCTTTAAAGAAGCCCTTAACAAGACTTGAGATTTCCTTTGGCATGGTGGCCGAGAACATCCAAGTATTGACTTCTTCTGGCAGGCTTTGCATGATTTCTTTAACATCATCAAGAAATCCCATATTGAGCATTTCATCAGCTTCATCGATAACAAAGAACTGAGACTCACTCATCTTTAGGGTTCTCTTTTTGATGAGGTCAAGGACACGCCCAGGTGTGCCTACGATAATTTGTGGCTTATCTTTTCTAAGGGCACGCTCTTGTTTTTCATAAGGGGTACCACCGTAAATAGTTGTAGCACCGACGTCGATAAATTTAGCAAGTTTACTAATTTCCCTTTCAATCTGCATGGCCAATTCTCTTGTAGGCGTCAGAATAAGGGCCTGAACACGAGGGTTTCTTGGTTCAATTTTTTCAAGAAGGGGAAGAAGAAATGCTGCTGTCTTTCCAGTTCCTGTTTGCGCTTGTCCGACAAAGTCAGAAGAGGCCTCTAGTAATACGGGGATAGCCTTTTCTTGGATATCGGTTGGGGAATCAAATCCCATTGCGTCTAGGGCCTTTATGAGCCCTGAGTTTAATTCAAATTGCTGGAAAGTCACATATACTCCTATAAGTTAGTGTCTTTCTATCCTATATACTGGTCTGTGTCTAAAAAATGACCACGGTCGCGTAACCTTTTCAAAATGGTGGTCCAAAATTAGCCAATTTCATAAAATAATAGGGTGATTTTATTGAAACCAAGGCCAACACCTATGAAATTAACTGCGATTCTTCTCTTTATTGTCATGTCGACATCTGTCCTCTCTGAATGCCACATAAAAAGTGGTTATAAGAAATGTGACTATAATGTTCACTCTGAAGCCCTAGGCAATAGTGACATTCCTGTTTTCCTCTATGAAAGTGAAGGGCTTGACCCTGAAAAAGATGTTCGTTTCGTCCTCTTTCTTCATGGACGTGGATATTCGAGAGAGTTTGGTGCTAGGAACTCCTTCCTTGATCACCTTGGTTTAGTGGATACTTTTAAATTAACAGGGCATCAGGTGATTTTTGTGGCGCCTCAGGATCGCTTCTTTCATGATGACAGCCAAAGTGTTGGCGAAGATTATTGGATTGGTAAGGATGGGCGAAGTTGGTCAGGGTTTTTGACAGGAGAGCTTCAAGATTTTGTCTCGAATCTTTCTCAGGAGCGAGGAATAAAAAAATTTCAATTTAATTCAGTAGTAGGGATCAGTATGGGTGCCCATGGGGCTTTAATGCTCGGTCATAATCATCCTGATTTTTACCAGCATATTGGGGCACTCTCTCCCATTTTTAGACCTGTAGCTCAGGAAATGCCTGAGAGTGATTATGATGTTTTTCTTCATCCTAATGGAGAGGTTATTGAAGAAGTGAATATGGGTAATCTCTCACTTCAGAATAAGTTAAATCTAAAGACCCAAACAGTGATTACTATTTCAGAAACTGACTTTGGGCTTGATAGTGATAAGTTTCCCATGGGCTTAAAAGCTTGGGACCATCTTCTCAAGAGTAAAAATGACCTATTAGATGTTAGCATCTCGCCCCATCAAGGCGGGCATACGATGATTTTTTGGCGAGAGAATTTAGGTATAGTTTTGGTTAAATCTCATAGATATTAACGTTTAGCGTAATTACGGGCCTTAAGCTGGTGGGTAAGATTCTCTCTTTTAACCCCCTACACAAAGGTAAGGTCCATGAAATTACCCCTTGTCCTCTTACTTGGACTCTTAATGAGTAGCTGTGCTCTCGTTCAGTACACGCCCAAGGAAAGAGAAGAGAACACTAAGAAATTAAATGCTTTCTTCGAAAGAGTTTTTGAAGAAAATGTGAAGCGCTATCCAACTTGGCAAACGTATATTGGTCTTAAGACTAATTATGGCAAGCTTAATAATGCTACTGAAGAATTCCAGCTCGAGTCTCATGAAATCTCAAAGCGACACCTCAAGGAGCTTAAAGAGTTTTCATACCGTGGGCTTACTCATCAGGGTCAGCTTAGTTACAAGCTCTTTAAGAAAGACCTTGAAGATGGGATCGAGGGCTGGAAGTGGCGCTATCACCGTTTCCCCCTTAATCAGATGTTTGGTTACCACTCAGGTTTGCCTTCCTTTATGGTTAATATGCACAGAATCACCAACCTGCAGGAAGCTAAAGATTACCTTTCACGCCTAAAAGAATTTAATCGTGTTTTTAAAGAGAGAATGGTCTATGTGCAAAAGCAAAAGGATATGGGAATTCTTCCTCCCGCCTTTGTTTATGACAAGGTTATTGGATCGAGTGAGAATATTATTAAGGGCATCCCCTTTGGTGGTAAGAAGAAGAGTCCTCTCTATGAAGATTTCTCTAAGAAAATTAGTAAGCTTAAGATTTCGAAGAAAAAGAAGAGCGAACTTCTTAAGGAAGCGCGCCTTATCCTCGTTAAAGATGTGCAGCCTGTTTATAAAGATCTTATCGCTTTTCTCAAAGAGGCCAAAGCAATTAAAAAGGACAACCATGGAGCATGGAGTCTTCCTAATGGCGACGAATATTATCGTTGGAGATTAGAACAGATCACGACGACAGATATGAGCCCCTCGGAAATTCATGAGTTTGGTCTTCGTGAAGTGGATCGTATCCACGGAGAAATGAAGGGGATTATGAAGAAAGTAGGCTTTAAAGGAAGCCTTAAAGATTTCTTTCAGCATATGAGGACTAGTCCAAAATATGTTTATCCTGATACTAAGAAGGGAAGAGCTGCATACTTGAAGCGTGCTAATACTGTCATTGATGAGATGGAGGCCGCGCTTCCCAAAATGTTCAATACTCTTCCCAAAGCAGACCTCCTCGTTAAAGCAGTTGAGCCATATCGCGAAAAGTCAGCGGGTATTGCCTTTTACCAAAGCCCTCCTCTTTTTGGAGATCGTCCTGGGATTTACTATGTAAATCTCTACAATATGAAAGATGTGCCAAAGTACAAAATTGAGGCGCTTGCCTACCATGAGGGACTTCCTGGTCACCACATGCAAAATGCAGTTCAGTCGGAGTTAACAGATCTTCCTAAGTTTAGAAGAACTGGTGGTTACACGGCCTATGGTGAAGGATGGGGACTTTATTCTGAACTTCTTCCTAAGGAATTTGGTTTTTATAAAGATCCTTACAGTGACTTTGGTCGCTTGAGCATGGAGTTGTGGCGTGCTTGTCGTCTTGTTACTGATACAGGGCTTCACGCAAAGAAGTGGACCCGTGAAGAAGCCATTAAGTATTTAGAAGAAAATACTGTAAATGCTGATCTTGAAATTGTTAAGGGGATTGAACGCTATATCGTTAATCCTGGCCAAGCGACAGCTTATAAGATCGGGATGCAGAAGATTCTCGATTTAAGAAGCTATGCCAAAGAAGAACTTGGCGCCAAGTTTGATATTCGTGATTATCATGATGTCATTTTAAGAAATGGTGCCGTTCCGTTAGATGTAATGGAAGATCTTGTTCACAAATGGGTGGATGAAACAGCTAAAATGTAAAATGAAGGCCCGTTTTTAGAGCGGGCCTTTTTTTTATGCTCTTCTTTCTTGATGCGCCTTTAAGATTTCAGCAAGGTTTTTATCTGTTCCCATTTCCTTAAGTTGACCTGGCTCGATTCTGTTACGAGGCAGATCGGGGAGCGTCTTAATCGCTCCTGAGAGAATCAGACTCTTGTTGGCCCCTACCTCATCAACTTTTCTTACAGGGGTGAAGTGAGGTGCGGTTGTGAGAACTTCTGGGTTCTCTTCAAGAAGTCTATGGATACCAACTAAGACTTCGACAAACTCATCAAGTTCCTTTTTAGAGAAACTCTCAGTAGGTTCAATCATGAGTCCAAAAGGCTCAGGAAAACTAACGGTTGGAGCATGAAGACCAAAATCAAGAAAGAGTTTACCAATTTTTGATATGGCCTGGGCCTTAGGTGTTCCAGCGGCCTGAATCTTTTCAAAAGTTTCCTTGCTGATGGTGAGGATAAATTCGTGCATTCTTGGCACTTGATCAGCGCCAGCAGGGAGAGTGGGAAAGAGGTCTCTGAGCCTCGCGTAGAGATACTTAGAGCTAAGAACCGCTATGGCACTCATCTCTTTTACCCCTTGGGCACCAAGGGCTTTAATATAGGTGTAGGCCCTCACCTTATGAGCAAAGTTACCCCAGTGTCGATGAATGGAGCCCATCGTTTTGGCGGGAGTTACGACTTCATAGCGTCCTTCACTATTTTTGGTGATTTGTTTCCCGGGGAGAAAATCAATCAGCTTTTCACTGACAGCAACAATCGCATCTCCTGGACCGCCACCACCGTGGGGAATAGTCCAAGTCTTGTGAAGATTATTATGAACGGCATCGACTCCCATGTGATCAAGATCAAGCCAGCCAGCAATAGCATTCATATTGGCGCCGTCCATATAAACGAGCCCATCAACACTGTGAATGAGGTCAGCTATTTCTCTAAATTTGCTCTCAAAGATTCCCGAGGTATTGGGATTGGTAATCATAATACCGGCAATCCGATCATTATAAAGAGCAACTAAATCTTTGAGTTCATCAAAGTTGATATGGCCTTCACTATCGGCTCCAATGGTCACAATCCCGGAGACTTGGCCGGCCCTTGTGTTAGTGACATATCCTGCCATGGTGGCCGTTGCAGGATTTGTTCCGTGGGCGGAGGCAGGAATGAGGATAATGTCTTTTTTGGCCTCATTTCCTTTTGAGCGGTGATAAGCCTGAAACATCTTGATACCGACGAGTTCGCCCTGGGCCCCAGCTACGGGTTGAGTTGTGACGCCGGGAAGACCCGTGATCGCTTTGAATTGTTCTTGAATTTCATAGAGAACTTCAAGTGAACCCTGGGCGTCTTCTAGGGGAGCCTGAGGGTGGATATCGGTGAAGCCCGTAAGGTTAGCGGCCCAATCGTTGATATAGGGATTGTATTTCATCGTACATGAACCCAGAGGATAAATATTGTCATCTGGACTAACGTTCATATCACCAAGGGTTGTGTAAAACTTCTTGAGCTCTTCTATTGAAATCTTGGGAAGTCCCACTTGGGTCTTTCTTAGGAAACTCTCTGGAAGGGTCGCCAGCTCTTCTTCGCTATTGGTGCTGTCACTGAAGTTCTTTTTAAAGAAGGAAAAGAGGAGATCGAGATCAGCATCACTTTGAGCTTCATTAAAGTAAATAAGAATAGAGTCTGTTTGAGTGCGCTCACTAATATCGACACCGAGGTGAACACCTGCTTGAGTCGCTAAAGAGATAACCTCTTTTGCTTTGGCGGGAACCTTAATGGCAACTTCGTTAAAGAAGGGGGTTTGGGGATAGAGGATCTCGCAACTGGTTTCTTCGTTAATGAAAGCCGCAAATTGATTAGCTCTTTGGTGGGCGATTTCATTCGCCTCTCTTAGACCTTCTTCACCCTTAGCAAGAAGGGCAGCACCGACGATTGTCGC
Source organism: uncultured Bacteriovoracaceae bacterium (assembly GCA_950054155.1). Lineage (GTDB taxonomy): Bacteria > Bdellovibrionota > Bacteriovoracia > Bacteriovoracales > Bacteriovoracaceae. Next base: position 21,849 of record CATLOT010000032.1, on the reverse strand, counting down.
GAGGTAACTTTGATTTGAACAAATATTAGATGTCGCTTTTTCACGTCTAATATGTTGCTCTCGGGTTGAGAGAACCATGACCAGACAGTCTTTGCCGTCCTCATCCTTTGCTTTTCCGACAAAGCGTCCTGCAGTGGAGCGAATCGCTGTCTTATTTTGATCGTTAAAACGAATGCCAAAGATACCAAGTCCTGGGCCTCCAAAGTTTGGGCCTATTCCGAGGTTTTGACCTTCGCCGACAATCATATCAGCGCCCTTTTCACCCCACTGCGAAGGAGGAGTAAGACCGCCTCCAGCGAGGGTCGCGGGATCAATAATACCAATTGTGAGGAGTCCGTGAGAGTGAATGATATTAGTGAGCTCGTGAATATTCTCACACTTTCCAAGGGAGTTAATCTGGCTAATGGTGACAGCGGCTATACTTTCAACTCCATGGTCTTTAATAAGCTCAGTTAACTTGGCCTCATCAGTGAGGCCATTTTCGTCAAGAGGACACTTAATAAGCTCAAGTGTGGTCTCCTTTGCAAGAGTCTCAAGGACTTCCCAGTCTCCGGGATAGAGTCCTTCGGTAATGATGACTTTATTAGTCTTTCTCTTAATTCGAAGGGCAGTATTGAGGGCCTCATAAAGCGCCGTGCTTCTTTCATAGAAACTGGCATTGATGGCCTCAAAACCTGTGAGCATGGATATACCTGATGCGTAATTCCAGAGGGTATGAAGAGTGCCTTGAGAGCGCTCAGGTTGATAGGGAGTATAGGCAGTGGTAAGTCCTCTAATATCACAAACGAAGGGAACGATGGGATGAACCTTACCCCACTTTAGTCCGTCTCCAATAAAGCATGGCTTAATATTATTTTTAGCAGCGACTTCTTCCATGTGATCGACAAGATCGCCATAGGGAAGGGCCTCTCCCAAGTTTCCGACATGCTCTTCTTCATTCATAAGAATATCGCTAGGGAGGTGAGAGAAGAGTTGTTCCCGATTAGAGACATCGATACTTGCAAACATCTCTTTAACGTCTTGATCTGTGGCGCTGATGTAGAAAGTTTTTAGCTCTCTTGGCAGCTCAAGAGGATTATAGGGAAGTTTATCCAAATGGTTTTGAGTAACGCTTTTTTGGTTTTTTGCTTCTGTCTCTTCGTAAGAAAACATAGTGGGTCGCCTCGGTTAAAGGAGTGTGTGTTAATAGGGTGATATGACGTACAAATTAGCATGATTTGCACCTTTTCATCCAGTCAAATGGGGGTAGAATAGCCCCTTATGATAGACGTTTATGTAACAGATGATATTTCTATTGATCCTTTGCGCCAAGTCGAGTGGCCATTTGAGGTCCGCTGGCATGAAGGGATTCAAGTTCCCCAAAGCGGTGAGCTTTTCTATGATCGTGAGGGTGTGGGTCTGTCTTCTCCTGACGGGCAAAAGCCGCTTCGCCTGAGCTGGGAAGAAGGTTTGCGTCATTGGATGCGAGAGAAGCGCGCTTCTCTTGTTCAGAACTCTCTTTGTAAGGCGTTAGGGTTAAAGGAAGCCCAAAGTGTTATTGACGCGACAGTTGGTCTTGGTAAAGATAGCTGCCTTTTATTGGCCTTGGGCCACACAATAATTGGTTATGAAAGAAGTCCTAAGATTTACTTTTTACAAAGGGCTTCTCAAATCACCGAAAATTTTCTTTTGGAGCGTCTCACTCTCAACTTTGGTAGCGTCACCAATAATCCCGAAAATTTTCCTCTTTATTTTGATCCCATGTTTGATGATGGCAAGAAGCGAAAGGCCCTTCCCAATAAAGGCATGGCCCTCTTTCACAAACTCGTAGGGGGAGACAGTGATGCCAAAGAGGAAGCGATGCGATTAAGAGAGCTCACGAGTCGTTTAGTGATAAAGAGAGCGCCCAAGGCCGCTATGCTGCTTGAAAAGAGAAATAGCTGTTGGGAGAGTAAGGCCGTGCGCTTTGACCTCTATCTTTAAAAGAAGCTTATTTTTCTTTTGCTCCTTCTCGAATCCACCTCTCAAGAAACGCAACTTCTTCATCAGTGAGGGGAGTTCGAGGGGGCATCGATCCTCTAGCAGTTTCAGTATAGACACCTGATTGATCAGGGTCACCTTTAGTGACAATAGGTTGAAAGTAGTCGCTATAACCAAAGACCTTATCATAGCTTGAAAGGTCCACCCCGCCTCTATCTCTGTCAGCCTTGTGACAACCTAGGCACTTGTCTTTAAAAATATACTTCACGACATTTTCGTAGGTGGCGTCCTCATTTTCGAGTGAGAACTCTTGATTTGGTATTTGAAGGCCAATAAGGCCTTTCTCATTAAAGAAAAGCGGGCCATTTCCTACTGGAAGGCAGCTTGAGAGACTTAATAGGAGGATTATTCTTATTCCCATAACCCTCAATTACCATGCCCTAGAGGTCATGGGGAGAGGGTGAGCACCATTTACAGGAAATTTTAAGCAGCCATTTTTTGGGCTTTCTTTTGTGCCTTTTCTATCATGGCAATGTCTTTAGAGACTTGTTTGACTATCTTTCTCATATAGAGATTTTCCCAAATATTTTGAAACTTGAATCTAATTCCAAGACCGCGTTCCCCTTCAAAGGCGTGCTGGCTTTTTACTGTCCCAAGAAGGGTTATATTGTAATCTTTGTAACTAATATTCATTTTTATCTCAGACTCAAGATCGATAGCACCCTTATAATTCATGAAAATACCCGATTGAGAGATATTGAGAATCTCGCAGTCTTGAAGCTTATTGGGATTATTAGAGGTAAAAGTCATTGGAATACGAAGGTGGTAACGTGTTCTTGTTTCCCACCAGCGCATCGTCTTATCAAAGAAGGGGCGCCTGACATCGGGAAAGGCAAAGTAGACAATAATGAGAGCGTTCACAAAGAGAAGAATAAGTGAACTCACAAACGGCACTTCACTGACATAGGGCCAGGTGTACTTCTCATAAGTCATATGAGAGTAGATGCTATAAATTTGCACCCCTACAAAAACGGGATAACTCCATCTCTTGACCCCAAGTAGGGCAAGCCCACCAATGGGAAAGAGAAACCAAAACTCAAAGAATTCTCTGGCCGTATGGATCTGGCTAATATTGCTCACGATAGTAGAGAGAGAAAAAGGTGTCGTTGCCTTAAAATAAAGGACTTTTACCAGAGGTTCAATGATGTGAATGAACGCTATTAAGATAAATATAAGAGGTCTATTCTTCATGGGGCCTTTTCCTCAAATTTACTGAATACAATCTTATCGGAAGTCTTTCTCTTACTTTGACTGATTTTGTCTGGTGCAGGGGAAATCGCTCTTAAAAAAGGAATAAATTGTTATCTTTTTAGCGACTTAGAGATGATTTTGGGGATTCAAAGAGGGATTAAAATTGACTTAAGAGTTGCCCATAAAAAGAGGTATGAAGTGTCCAAAATCTTAACAGGGGCAGTAATTGTCACAGGTTCTAATGAATGAGGAGTCCTTTTCTCATAAAATGGGGAAAATATTTAAGGAGATTTATTGATGAAGAAAGTACTCACTCTCGGGCTATTAGCCCTTCTCATGGGCCAGAGTCAGGCCGCAGATTTAAGTAATCAAGAATGTATCGAAGTTTACCGTGATGGTTATGTCATGCTTCGTGAAGCTGTAACTGATTATAATGACAAAGGCCTCTCTCGAGGTGAATTTGCGGCTCAAGTGACGGCCATTGGAACCGAAGTGAAGGCCTTGCGCTTTGCTTGTTTTCTCACTGAAAGCCCAAGTGTCTCTAGCTGTGTTGAAAAATATGAAGACATCTATAGTGATCTTAGAAGTAAGATCCGTGTGAGATCGGTTCTTTCCGGCAATCAAGATTCCATTAATATCACGAACTCTAGCTCACAGAGCAATGGCTTCTTTAATCGCCTCAGAAATAGAGGTTCAGACACTCTTAAGCAGGGAAAATTAGCTCTTATTGATGCTAAATGCCTTTAATTTTGTCTCAATTCTAGAGGTTATCACTCCGATAACCTCTTATGAGATTTCTTTTCGTTTTTCTTATTCTTCTCTGTAGTTGTTCAAGTTCTTTGAAGCGCTCACTTTCAAGTGTACCCACGGGGGATTCGTCTTGTTTTTCCCTCATGGCGAGATCCGTAAAAATTTATCAAGACCAAAAAAAGCTCAAAGAGAAATACGCTCGCTTTAATCAAAGCACTTTAAATAAGTATTATGAAATGAAAAAGAGCTTTCCTAAAAGCTATGATCCTTCTGTTCAAGATGAATACCTTACTTTTGTGAACACGCTCTTTTCTAAAGATATGGCACGAGCGTTAGAGGAATTACCTTCTGTCTTAAGAGGTGAAAGCAAAGGAAAGTTTGCTTTAGCCTTTGTTAAACGTCAGAAGAAGTTTAAGAGTTATGATATTAAAACGGCTAAGAAGCTCAAAAAGAAATACCCCGAAAAAAGTGAGGAGGCCATTACCCGTCTGAGCCGAATCCAGGGATCACGCTATCGCAAAATCTTTAATGGCTGCCACACAAAGGGAATCACCCAAGAGCACAAGGCCGGAGGCAAGGCTTTTACACTTTTTACGATGGGGATTTCAAGTACCAGCTCTGGCGCTTTTTATACTTATAGCAGTAGCGATGATGAAGACTTCTTAAGCCGTGATTTCTTTGGAAAGCTAGGCTATGAGATGGCAGCCGACGGAATATGGGCCTTCCTTGCCAGTGTCATTTTTAAGGACCCCACCGGAAGCTTTCTTGGAAAATCGCTAAAAATGTATATGGCCGACAACACTCTTGTGGCGGCGGATGCCTTTACTTGGGAAGCCCTTTTTGGTGAAGGGGAGGAAGCGGCGAAGGCCGAAATTGAGCGTCTTTTAAAAGATAAGGACGCTCAAGAAGAACTCTTAAAACTTAATGAAGCCCTCCAGCGTGAGTCCTTTTATGATCTTGTGAAAGCAAAGTTTGCCTCCACCTTAGGAACTCTTAGAGAGAGAACTGATCTTACGGATGAAGAACTTGATCTTGAAGATCCCAATGTCCAAGATGACTTGATTCGAGCCGCGCTCATTTCAATGTATGAAGGGGAGAAGGGAGAGTTAAGTCTTGGCTCCTATGGCCTCGACCGTTATGCCTACTATAGCGTGATAGGGGTGCCCTTTATGTTTCTTGATGGCCTCGTTTCGATATCCATTTATCAGACAATGTGTATGGCACCACTTAATCCCAAAATGGCCGTTTTAAAGTCAGCCCTGATCTTTTCGGCCTACTCTGTTTTCTATGACATGATTAATTATCCTCTACGCGAGAAAATGATCAATCAGTAGTCACCACTTTATTTCTTTAAGAGCGTTTTTACTAAGAAACTCATTGGTCTTACTAAAGGGTTGAGATCCGAAGAAACCACGGTAACTACTCAGTGGACTCGGGTGGGGCGATTTAAGAATTAAATGCTTTGAAGAATCAATCATTCGCTCTTTCTTTTGGGCAGGTGATCCCCAAAGGATAAAGACTTTCGCTGAATCATGATCAGAGGTTTTCTTTATGATGAAGTCTGTGAATTGCTCCCACCCCTTTTTTTGATGAGAGCCTGCTTTTCTGGGCTCCACGGTGAGGACAGTATTGAGAAGAAGAACTCCTTCTTTGGCCCAGTGGGTGAGATCACCAGTATCCCTTAGGGGAAGGTTAAGATCCTCATGAAGCTCTTTATAGATATTTCTAAGAGATGGGGGGATCTTTTCTTCTCTAGGAACGCTAAAGGCAAGCCCGTGCGCCTGATTAGGGCCATGATAGGGATCTTGCCCTAGAATAATGACCTTTGTCTTCTTAAGCGGGCATAGTTCAAAGGCCTTAAAAATATTAACAGCCTTGGGGTAAGTGTTTTCTTCATCAAGGGTGCTAATGAAGCGCTCAAGATTTTGTCCCTCTTCACTTTGAAAGAATTCGCTAAAGAGAGGCGCCCAATCATTTTTGACTTGAGAGAGCTTCATTCCTCGTTTGTGGTGGGAAAGAATTCTTGTTTTTCACCGATCTTATGTCCCGCTTCCATTGGTACACCTAACTCACTGATAGAGTAGATGTCCTCAGGGAGGTTAAGGGACTGGCGCAAGCGATCGATAGTATCAGGAGCAACGGGGTGAAGCATGATGACCAAGTTCTTTAAAATATAGAAGCAAGAGTAGAGGGCATCCTTTCTCTCGGTTTCATCATGACGATCATCATGTGGCTTGAATTGATTAAAGAGGCCATTGATGATGCGAGCATAGTTTTCAACGGCAAAGAGAATTTTTGCCGAATCACCTTTTTGCATCATGCGAAGGTAATTTTGAAGAAGCTTTGTTGATTCTTTTTCTGTTTTTCCTATGAGTTTACCCTCGGGAACAACGCCGCCAAACTTAGAATGACAGGCACTAATGGGCTTTTCAAAGGCCGCATTAAGGGGACCTGCTAAGAAAGAGTTTCTCTGTTTGAGGGTTTCTTCATCAAAATTTGAGTTCTTCTCAGGAAGGCTTAGGATGCTTAAAAAATAGCGAATTTGATCAGCATGATAACCCATGCCACCTTCTGTATCAGGAGAGGCAATGAGTTGGTCGCCAGTGAGGAAGTTGCCCTTTGATTTAGACATCTTGTCGCCATTGACTTGGAGGTGATAGCTGGCAAAGATATCTGTCATTTGCCATTCGCCATCTTTAGGAAGCCGTGAGGTTTCTTTTTGGGTTCCTAACCACATCGCTCCTTGCATGAGAACGTAGAAGAAAATATTGTCTTGGCCTAGGAATTGATAAATCTTTCCGTCAGAATTCTTCCAAAAGCGTTCAATTTCACTTTCAAGTTCCGCTCCCTCTTTACCCTTCTTCTTTAGAGCAACACGGCTAAAGCTAATGGGAGCAATGAGAGATTCAGGCCATACATAGAGGGTTTTTCCCTTCATGGCAGGGTCAATTTCCTCTGGAACAGGAATGCCCCAATTTACATCTCTCGTGATTGAGCGGTGGGCCCATCCATCGAGAAGCTGACATTCGATACCTTTTTCTTCAAGTTGTTTTTTGCCAACTTCAAGGTCTTCTAAAGTATCAAAAGCAACGGCAACCATTCGTCCAGGTGCGTAGCGACTCTTGTGCTTGGGAAGGTTTTCTTTGATTTTTTTAAAAGCAGGTTCACTCTTATTAGTAAAAGCGAGGGTTGGCATAACGGTGGTGTCGACTTCGGATATGATATTTTTGCGCCAGCTTCGCTTCTTTCCATCGAGCCACTCTTTAAGTTCATTGGAGGCACTCCACATATCGAGGTACCAATGATCAGTATCCTTAAGAACGGGGGTCGCATTGCTGACACTACTTTTTGGATCGATGAGTTCACTGGCCTCATATTGTTTGCCACAGACATCACATTCTTCAGAATAGGCTTTGGTGTTTTCACAGTTGGGATTAGGACAATTCCCTGTGACGTAGCGATCCGGTAAGAACATCTCTAGTTCTGAGTCGTACCACTGCTTAGAGGTTTTTTTATTGAGGCGTTTATTCTTATAAAGGTCTCTTAAGAACTCTTGGCAGAGATTCTTGTGATCTTCATAGTTTTCTTCACGGCTCGTGCCCGTGTAAACATCAAGACTGATGCCAAAGTTTTTCATGGTTTGTGACTGCATTTCGTGGATGGAGTTAATGAACTCACTTGTCTGAAGACCTCGGGCTTTAGCTGCCACCTCTGAAGTCGATCCATGATCATCAGTGCCACAAACAAAGAGAACATTTTCTTTACCGATAAGCATTCTCATAAAGCGCGCATAAATATCAGCAGGGACATGAGCCCCGGCGAGATGACCAATATGAAGAGGGCCATTGGCATAGGGCATGCCCGCTGTGACGACGGCCGTTTTAGGGATGTCCATACGAGAGAGAGTGAGGTCAATTTTTTCTTTTATAGCTTTGATTGCGGGATCTTGATTCATGTCGTTATCCTAAAGAGTTTGAATAAAATGTTCAAGAAGTTTGTCCGTGGCCTCTTTGGCCTTTCGGGTCCATCTTGTGGCGCCCTTTTGGGTCTTATCTATCTGGATTCTTTTGGCCATTGGAAGTTCTTTGGGTTTCTTTCCGTGGGCGTCATCAATGATCCCACGCTTTTCCTTGTCATTAAGCGCCATGGTAAAGGCATAAGCTTGACCACTGTCGGCAAAGAGGACGCCTGCGACATTGCTTATATAATCCAAATTTCCTGTTTTTGCCCATACTTTTAATCCTGTTGTCGGTTTATCAAGTCGATTTTTCATCCAGCCACTAATTCCATTAATGGAGAGGAGACTCATAAAACCCCGAGAGGCAGGGTGATCAGAAGTTGAAAAGGCGTGCGTGCTAAGGAATTCGCTTAAGCAGCGGGCTGTAATAAGGTGTTCGGTCGTCAGGCCTGAGCCGTTCTTTAGAGGGAGGTCACAGCTGGGGGTGGACTCTTTAAGCCATTGGCTTAAGTCCTTCGCTGCTTGAGATAAGGTGCTTTTGCCACTTGAACTAAGGAGAATTTGCTCGGCATAGAGATTATTAGAATACTCAAGTGTTAGGGCAAGGAGATTTACAAGGTTGATGGAATGATTAATGGCCACAATCTTAGACTCTTTTGGGGTGAAGCCATTTCTTGAAGTAGGGGTTTCAATATTCCATAAGGAGAGGAGGTAACGAAAGCTTTCGGCCGTATTTTTGCTGACTTCACGCACAGGAATGTCTTCTTTTTGGCGGTAACGAATTTTCTTATTGAGCTGCCAAACTTCTTGGTTGTTGTCTTCATTAGAAGAATGAAAGCGCTGATTGATATTAAAAGGAACTTGAGTGGTGGTGATCCTTTGATGAGGAAGGGGTGGGATAGCGACGTAGTTGTCCTTTGACTTTCTAAAAAGAGTGATGCGGTTAAACTCTAAATTAAGAGCACTCATACCAGGATTATAAGATTGATCCCCAGCTCCAAATTCACTAAGCATTCTCTTTGGTTTAAAAAGAGAGTCGTCATAGATCAGGGAACCCTCTACTTTTGTGATCCCAAGTTTTCTGACTTCTAAGACCATATCCATTAATCGGGCCATTGTAAGGCTTGGGTCACCGCCGCCTTTTAAGATAAGGTCCCCTTTAAGAATTCCTTGCTCTATTTTCCCCTTTATGAGGACCTGAGTTTCAAAGCGAAAGTCGGGGCCTAATTTCTTGAGAGCGTAAAGTGCGGTAAAGATCTTTGTTAAGCTGGCCGGAACAAAAGAAGAGAGGCTTTGGTGGTTCTCTTCATGGGCACTTTCTTTTAAGGTTTCTTTTTTTCCGATGGGGATGAAGCTGTAAAAGAGGTTTTCTTTTTTTAGACCAAAGTTTTTTAATGTTTTATCGACAGCGGGATCGGTGAGACCTTTTAGCTCAGCCTGCGCATGCAGAGTAATCGTAAAAAGAGAGAGCCAGAGGGCTAGTAATGTCTTAGGCATGAGAATTGGCCTTTTTGATAAAGAGGAAAGCTTCAATTGTTGTCCAGATTTGGGCGAGTAAGAGGAGGATTGCAAGACCCATGAGGGGGAGATTGTCACTTTGGTAAAAGAGTTTGATATTCAGAAAGAGGCCACCAATGGTGATGACCATGAGAAAAAGAGTGGGAATGAGAAAGTTCTTTGCCGAGCGTTTCTTTTTGATCAAGAACGCACAAATCAGAAGAAGGGTGAGGACTGCGAGCATCTGATTTGTTGCACCAAAGAGAGGCCAGATAATAAGACCACCTTTTCCCCCTTCACTTGAAATCATTAAGAAAAAAGCACTGATGACGGCAATAAAGCTAGAGATATACTTATTTTTAAGGGTTGGGATATTTAATCCTTCTCCCACTTCTGCGATGATGTAACGCTGAATCCGACAAGCTGTATCAAGGCTCGTTGCTGCGAAACTAATAATGAGAACGGCCATTATCGTTTGACCTATTTCAACACTTATTCCCCAGCCATTAATGAATTGAGCAGAACCGTTCACAAAGGCATTTATTTTGGCGGCAAGACCGTTCGCTTGATTCCAATTGGCGTAGTGAGAGTGCCAGGCACCAGGTGAATCAAAGCCTGCCGTGACAGCAAGGGTGGCCAAGAGGGCAAGCAAGCCCTCTCCAAGCATAGCCCCATAGGCTACGGGTTTTGCCTCTTGCCAGGAGGACACTTGTTTTGAACTGGTGCCACCGCTGACGAGACCATGGAATCCACTAATAGCACCACAGGCGATAGTGATATAGAGGAAGGGAAAGAGTGGGGGCGCTCCTTCTGGGTTAGGGTTGAGAGCAGGGGCCACAACTTCGGGTCTGACAATGAAGAGCCCACCGATCATAAGAAAAAGGCCGACAAAGAGTTGGTGGCCGTTAATATAGTCTCTTGGTTGTAAAAGAAGCCACACCGGCATGACGGAAGCAAAGAAACTATAGATGAGAAGAAAGATCATCCACGCCATTAAAGCATTTTGGCCGAAGAGGGGATTGAGGCTGATCGGAAAGAGGGTTCCGAGATAGATCATGATAAAGAGGGTGATTTGGGCGAGGATACTTGGCAGCTTAAGGCTTCGCCCTGCCTTATTAAAGAAGAGCCCCATTATAAGGGCGACAATAATTTCAAAGTTTACGGGAAGCACTGCTGAGGGGTAACTCACAAAGAGGTTTGCGATGACGAGAGCAAAGACGGCTATCACCATCCAAACAAGAAAGAAGATCACGAGAAGCAAAAGGTTGCGCACTCTTGGACCTAAGAGATCTTGGGCAACCATGGCCATTGAGCTTCCACGGTGGTGCATCGATATCACCAGGGCCCCAAAGTCATGACAGGCCCCCATGAAAATGACACCGAAGATGATCCATAAAAAGGCAGGCACCCAACCCCAGATAGCCGCCACGGCAGGACCTACTATAGGGGCTGCTCCGGCGATAGAGCTAAAGTGGTGGCCGAGGAGAATATTTTTGGAGGTGGGAACGAAGTCTATACCGTCTTTGAATTCATGAGCGGGAGTTTTAATGGCCTGGCGGTCGAGCTCTTCTAAATTAAAAATCTTTTGGCTAAGAAAGCCCGCGTAGAAGCGATACGCTAGAGCAAAAGCACAAAGGCCAATAAGAGCGATAATTGCACCATTCATTAATGCCTCCTTGTTCTAAACCATGGTCTTTCGTAAGATATTTAATTGTAACCAAAAGAGATCTCTTATGAAAATAACCAATCTGTTTTATTTAACACTCCTCGTGAGTCTCCTGATAAGTGGTATTCATGCCAAAGAAGAGGGACATTTTTATAACTGCGTCTTTAAGGCCAAGAGTGAGCAAAAGAATTTCACCTATGACTCTCTTAAGGATGTGGGAAAGAGTTTAAAGTTAGCAGGGCATGATCTTCTTTTGTGGCATAAAGAATCCTTTTTGATGATGAAAATTCGCGGTGGAATTTTTGTGAGTCCGCTCTCCATTCAATTTGCCCTAGGCCAGCAAACAATACGCTTTAATTTAAAGCCAAATATTGACCTTACCTGTGTGGTTCAAGAGAAACTCAAGCAAGAAAAGCTTACTTCAAAATCAAAGATTGAAAATTTTGAAGAGCGAATAGTTTTTAATATTCTAAAGGAGCTTAGTTTTAGAGCGACGCAGTCAGAGGAAACTCAGTTAATGAGGACGCTCTTTTTTCAAAATGGGAATATCTATATTAATAGTAACGATATGGAGAGAAAGCTGCCTTGGTGCTCCCTTCGTGTTCAGCTCAAAGAAAAAAGAGACACAAAGATCTATCCAGGTGAAAAATTTAAACCTCTGAGTTTTCAAAAACAGGAGAATAATTCTTACTTCACGACATTCTCTTATTCTTTTGTCGATTTTGCTGCAGGTAAGAAGAGAGGAGAAACTGCAACCTACAGTCCCTTTACCTTCTCTTGTAATATCTTACGGGGAATGGCCTATAATCTGGATAACTTGCAATCAATTGTGGGAGAGTTTGTTAGCGTAAGCGAGGCTCCCGCATTGTAACAAATTCCTCAGCACTTGTAGGATGGACACCAATCGTCTGATCAAAGACTTCTTTAGTCGCCCCTGCCTTAAGGGCGACGGCAAAACCTTGAATAATTTCTGCACTATCATCGCCAACCATATGAAGGCCTAAAACCTTTCGACTGTCTTTTTCAACAATCATTTTCATAAGGCTTCTCTTTTGCCGCTCACCAAGAGTGTATTTGAGGGGTCTAAATTCAGAGGAGTAGATTTCAAAGTTTAGACCCTGTTGATTGGCCTCTTCTTCTGTTAAGCCGACCGTTGAAAGCGGGGGCTGAGAAAAAACGGCAGAGGGAATATTATCGTAAGTCATGGCCCAGTCATTTCTTGCACCATAGAGATTTTCAGCGACTTGCATTCCCTCTTGAAGGGCCACAGGAGTAAGGTTCATGCGGTTTGTGACGTCTCCAACGGCAAAGATATTCTCAATATTTGTTTGTGAGTATTCGTTGACAGTAATAGCCCCACTTTTCATTGTTTCAATACCAACGGCCTTGAGATTCAACCCTTCTGTGTAGGGCTCACGACCGGTGGCCATAATGACGGCATCTGTTTCAATGGATTGGGATTCTGTGATCACAAGCTGGCTACCATCTGCATTCTTTTTCACTTCCTTGATATTTTGAGAGGTGTGAAAGTGAATGCCTTTTGATTTCATTTGTTCCTGAAGATAAGCGGCGCATTCGCTATCAAAGCCTCTAAGGATCGTATCCTTTCTTATAATGATGTGAACCTCACTTGAGAAGTTCTTTAAGAGACAGGCAAATTCAACACCAATAAAGCCGCCACCATTGATGACGACCCTTTGGGGTCTCTTTTTTAGATCAAAGAATTGATTACTATTAATTGTGTGCTCCGTGCCTTCAAAATCAGGATTCCATGGTCTACCACCAACGGCGATAATAATGTTTTCACTTGTCACTAACTGATCGCCAACTCTTACCGTGTGTTGATCCTCAAAGCTACCTTTGCCTCTCAGAAGGGTTACATCTTTACTCGAGAGCATTTTTTCATAGAGTCCGCTAAGGCGGGATAGCTCTTTTTCACGCTTTTCTTGAAATTCTTGCCAGTTATGAGACTTGATTTCTATATCCCAACCATAGTCACGTGAGGTGATGACGTCGTCAGCGAAGTGAGAGCCGTAGACCATCATTTTCTTGGGAACGCAGCCGCGAAGGACACAAGTGCCCCCAAAGCGTTCCTCTTCGCATATGGCGACTTTTGCGCCAAGAGCTGCTGCCCAGCGCGCACTTCTTACGCCACCTGAACCACCACCAATAACAATCAGATCGTAATCATATTTTCTTTTGCTCATGATATTTCTCACTATGACCCACTTCACTCTTTTGTAAGTCCCAGTAAAAGAGACGATTTTTCTTCTCTCTTACACGCGAATGAGTAAGGTCTTTCTTCTCTTTTGGCCTTCGACCACGAGAGCTAGGGATATTGGGATCATTTTCACAATTTAATTGAAATTGAACAAGGGCCTCTAGCATTTCGATGAGATTGCTATGCTCTTCGCTCAGGTCTTTTTCAAGACCCATTTTCTTTAAACCCTCATAGCAAACATAGGCCGTCTCTATGGTAGAGAGGCAGGCTTCATGGGGCTGGTGTTTAATGACAAATTTGGAGCGGTACTCCCCTTGAAAGCTTACCTTAGGCATGGACCTTAAACGCTTTGAGAGTCTCATCATCTTTTTAGCACAAGGCCAAGTGGCATCAAGAATGTGAAAAGTCAGAATCTTTTTCTCTTTTAAGAGAGGCCTCTCCCATGACTGAGGAAGAGTGGGGGCGTCTATATATTCCGGATCGCGACTAGGGTAGAGGAGAACATTATGGCGCGTGGGGTCACTAAGGAGGTTGGCGAGACCACTATTTTCATCCATATTTTCATCAATAAAGAGATGTGAATTTTCCAGAACGGCCTTCGTTAAGCGGCCTGTGCCAATTCTTTGCTTCTTGCCCTCTTTGGGGTGCATAAGAAGAGCCAATTCGCAGCGAGGCCTAAAGGGCTTGAGATGGTGGCAAAGGCATAGGCTTTGCTTCCTCCAACAAATGGGGCACGAGACCCTTATATTTGTTGCGTCATCGTTTTTAGCCGCGCGTTGGGCCTTTTGCTGAAGGTATTGTTCTCTATTCACCAGCGTAATATGATTGAATTCTCTAAACTTTGACAAGGAAAGTCTTTGTGATTTCTTGGGTTTTACCATTCTTATACTTCTTCTCTTCTTTTGCTCACGCTTCAGCCCTTCCTTTAGAGGTCGTCGAAATTCGAAAGGCCATTGAAAGTGACTTCTCCGTGCGCTTTGGTGATGCCTCTCTCGTTGAAAAGCGTGCCCTTGACTCTAAAAAGGTTAAGCCTCAAAAAGAGCTCAGTCCGGGTGAGAAGAAGATTCAGGCCATGCTGGAGCGAAATCGTGCAAGAATCAAGGCCCGATACGAGACTGAAAAAAAGAAACCAACCTTTCAAGGGGGAGCAGATCAATGGGCGCGAGAGAAAAAGGGTGAAATTCTGCGTTTTAAAGAAGATCGACAAAAGGAAATCAACGAATGGAAGAAGGCGAAGGTTCAGTTCTTAAAAGATCTTCCCACTCTTAAAAAAGATCTTACTCCCCTTAAAAGCGTTGCTCTTCAAAGTCGAAAAGAAGTGGCCCAGGGAGAAACGTCCAAACTTAAGAAGGACCTTTCACCACTGCCTGCTAAAGCAGGGGGCCTGACCCTTGTGAAGGGAAGTTTTGATTTACCAATAAAGTCTCAGGGCAAGAGACCAACATGTAGTGCCTTTGCTGCTATAAGGGCCATTGAAATTCTGGCGGGGAGGAATATAGACCTCTCAGAGCAGTACTTTTACTATGCGAGTAAACCAAAGTGCCAAGGGCAACCTTGCTCCAAGGCCGGAAGTTGGCCTTATGCAGGTTTTATGGCCTCAAAAAGTTCCAGTAGATTTGATATCCCCCTTGAAGAAGATTGCCCCTATCAAGTGAAAAATACTAAGGATAATCAAACCCAAGTTCCTTTAAGCACTGGCTGTCAAAGAGGAAGTGCTAAGGTGCAGTCTTTTTCTGAGGTCGCTGATAACGAGGAGATCTTGAGGCGGCTTAGTTTAGGCCAGCCGGTCATTGGTGGTTTTAAATTGAGTGAAAACTTCTTTATTAATGACGGCCATGTTTTTCATGATAGCTCTCAATCACTTGGTAAAGGTATCCATGCTCAAGGGCATGCCCTCCTTCTTGTTGGTCTCATGGATTTACCAGAAGAGCTCCATAGTACTCAGGGTGAAAAATGCATCATCACGGCCAATAGTTGGGGTAAGGGCTGGGGAAAAGGCGGTTACGCCTGTCTTAGTGAGCGCTGGTTTAAAGCCTACCGGTACGATATGCCCTTTTTAGTTTTAGAACAGGTTGCCGTAAAATAGATTTATCTTAAAACATATAAGGAAGTAAGAATGAGAAAAGTTTGTATTATTTCAGGTAAGAGGATTCCCTTTGCTCGCAGTGGAACAAAGTACATGAGAAAGGGCAATAAAGAGCTTATGAGTAGCGCTCTACGCGCCCTCAAGGATGACCTTGGACTTGATAAGAAAGATGTGGGAGAAATTATTCTTGGGGCCGTAAGTAAGCATGCTGCTGACTTTGCCCTGGCGCGAGAATCGGCCATCGAAGCGGGTCTCGCCTTCAATATTCCTGCGACTGATATTCAAAAAGCTTGTGGTACCGGCCTTGAAGCGGCTTTGATGATTGCAGGAAAAATTGCCATTGGCCAAATTGACAGTGGTATCGCAGGTGGAGTCGACTCTAATAGTGATATCCCTGTTGAATTTAAGAAATCTTTCAGTGACCGCTTAAGTGCGATGAATTACGCTAGAGATTTTTCAGGTCGCCTAAAAGCCCTTAAAGGACTTAACCCCAAAGACTTACTTCCCAAGTTTCCGGCCATTAAAGAACCACGCACAGGCTTAAGTATGGGAGAGTCATGTGAGGTGATGGCCAAGAGATGGGGAATTAAAAGAGAAGATCAAGACCAGCTCGCCTATGAAAGTCATCAAAAGGCAGCGAGCGCCTATGAGTCAGGTTTCTATAATGATTTGATTGTTCCTTTTGGTGGTCTAGAAAAGGATGGCATTTTAAGACCTGATATCGCTCTTGAGAAACTTGGAAAGCTTAATCCTGCCTTTGATAAAAAAAGTGGAGAGGGAACATTAACAGCTGGCAACTCTACCCCATTAACAGATGGAGCGAGTGCAGTCTTTCTTTGTAGTGAAGAGTACGCCAAGGAAAATAATTTAGAAGTCCAGGCCTATTTAACCATTGGTCAAAGTGCAGCCGTTAATTATATCGATGATGAAGGTCTTCTGATGGCGCCCGCTTATGCAGTTCCCAAAATGCTTGACCGCGCAGGACTTACACTTCAGGACTTCGACTTTTATGAAATTCACGAGGCCTTTGCCGCCCAAGTTCTCTGTACGCTTAAGGCGTGGGAAGATGAAACTTTCTGTAAAGAAAAATTAGGGCGTGAGAGTGCTCTTGGTAGTATTGACCGCTCAAAGCTCAACGTTAAGGGGGGCTCCTTAGCACTTGGTCACCCTTTCGCAGCAACAGGCGGAAGGATTTTAGCGGGTCTCGCAAAAATGATTCATGAAGAAGGTTCGGGTCGTGGTCTTATTAGTATCTGTACCGCGGGCGGTATGGGCGTGACGGCGATCGTTGAGAAATAATGAAAAGCATACTCTTAGTCCTTAATCTTTGTTTCACGACACCACTTCTCTCCATGGAGGTGGTGAAACTTCCACGTGGGGCAAAGGTTGAGGGTCTTCTTAAAAGTTGCCATCTTCATTTGAGTTTTGGCTCCTATGGAAGTGGCACTCCCCATAAGGTTATTAAAAAAATTAATCAATTTCTTAAAGAGAAAGAAGACCAGATTTTAAAGAATACGACTTGGTCTTGGGGAAAAGAGGGAGAATTTGATTACTGCCTCGTCTTAGCAGATAAGAGTCAAATTAATGATTATTTCCGTGAACTTAAGAAGTTCATTCCTCTTTACTCCAAAAAGGGTTACACAACTTTGAAGGATAGAAGCGGGAAAGTTCATAAGACAACATGGCCTAAATCTTAGAAGAAAAGGGTGAGTCCTGCTCCCCAGCTTTGACGAATAAAGGAGCGTCTCTCTCCACCGACGGGGACATGATAAGCTCTCTGGCGGTCATACTCATAGAGAAGATTAAACTTCCAAAATTGACCTAGGTCTCTTTGAAAGAGAACGTCTGCTTTATAGTAGAGGGCGTGATCAAAGTTAGCACGCTTCCTTGTTTCGTGATGCTGGTAAGTGTAACCAAAGGTGAGGTTGGTCTTAGGCAAGAGCTCTCTCCATTTAAATTTGAGGTGGCCTGCAAAGATTTGAAAGATATCATTATCAAGCTTGTTGTCGCGATAGCTCCAGTTGGCACCATAGAGAAGGGACCAGGTGTCGCCTAGCTCAAATTCATGGTCAAGAGTAAGCGCGTGGATATTGCCATGGTCGGGATCTTGAAATCCATGAAAAGCACGCACTTGATAGGAAAGAGCTAGAGTATTATGGGTGTTGAGATTGAGGCGCTCAGTGACTTTTAGGGCAGTGTCCTCCGTATAGAAATCATAGATCTTTCTTTTTCGATAATTTTGATAGCGAGTGGTGAAAGCCAGATCAAAGATGAGGCGAGACTTTCGCCCTAAAGTGCTGTGCTTATAGTGGACTTCACCACCTAGCATGCCGGTATACTGATTGAGCCTTCTGACATTCTCCTGGTAGTCTTCATAGTAGCGCCAATTGATACTGGCCTTAGGGTAAATGAGCCAGTCCTCATTGTGAAAGAGCTGAAAGCCTGCCACACCTTGCAAGTCCCAAAGCATCGTATCTTCATTGCTTATCTTTCTAAATTCTCCGTAATAATTTTCAAGCGCATTAGTCACAAAGCGGTAATTTCCTATGGCGTAAAGATCAAGGCGCGTGATCTCTTTAAAGATTTCTAGGGCCTTACCCATTTGCTGATAAAAGGGGCCTGTGAGATTTTGAAGTTTCTCTAAATTCTCACGAACATTGCGATCCTTTGGAATGGATTCGTCATACTTAAAACCATAAAGAGGGTCCAGCTTTACACCATGGGGAGGGATATATTCTCCCGTCTCACTGTCCACACCACCAAGTTCATCAGGCACAAGGTATTTTCCGGTTTTCTTATCTAAAGGGGCACCTTCTGGAGGAGCAATATAGATGCCAGTGTTAAGGTCAACGTGTCCTCCATGACGAACTCCTTCGTCATTTTGATTCTTATTGTATTCGTTCTTATCAAGTCTTTGCGACTTTCTAGGCTCTGGGACAAGTGAGCTATTGGGGCTTTTAAGGGGTCCTAGGCTAACGCCACTTCGCTTGACCTTGCCCTTCATTCCCATTTTTAAATTCTTATTCTTGCCTAGGGCAAGAAGCTGGTGATCAGAAATTTGAACTGGACTGATGGCCTTTTCGTAGGAAGGAAAGGCCCCCGCGAAATGGCCAACGGGCACACGTTTGGTGCGATAGTTTTTAAGGTCTTGTTCCATGGCCAAAATTTGATCGTCCTGACCAAGCTTTACTCTTCGTCCTTTTTTATCGAGCTCTTCTCTGAGGTCTTCAAAAATCACTTCATCACTCTTCTTATAGAGATCCACTTCTCCCTTGAGAGTAATATTAGAGGTGATATGGTTTTTTTCATTATAGATGACGACGAACTCAGTGCCTCTGACGCCAACAGAGGCCGAGCGAGTTTTAATAATCATTTTGTGATCAAAGCCTTTTTGAGGTGCAATCTTCGGATTAATAGCGCCTCGGACCTTTCCCCTGATCAATTCAACAAGTTTTGGTTTGGTGGGGACCTCATGATTGACGGTCATCGAAGACTCGGGTCCCATACTTAGAGTCGAGCCATTAGTGAATTGAATCTTAAGGATTGATCTCTTTGCAGTCTTTATCAGGCCGTCTTTCTTAAGGAGCATTCCCTTTTTTAAAAGGTATTTCTTTTGATTAGGACTGACATAGATCGCCTTTCCCTTGAGAAAAGTAACGCGAACATCGTCAGCAACGGTAGGTGCCGCCAAAAGGAGGGAAACTAAAATTAGGACCATATATTCTATTGTGAATAATTTTGGTCTTTAAAGCAATTCTTTAGAGAGGAAAGAAGGTATTGAGCTCTTTTTCGCGGCACATGAACTCAAGCTCTGATTCTAGCTCATCGAAACTTTTTTGACTGACAAAGGCGCCCCATGTTTTCCCGCCTAAGTAGACCATGCTGAGATAGCCATTTTCAAAGGAACCTGAAAATGTTGAAGACGTCGCATTAGCCTCACTCTTTCCTAGGGTGGGCAAAGTGAAGGTCGGTCCACCCATAGCACTGATGGCAAGTTCAATGGTTTTATTCTCGTCGATTTCAATGTCTAAAAAGAGTTCATCACCCTGAGAAAAGGAAGAATCATAGGGATTGATTGGCACATAGCAACTAAATAAAGTATTCGCCTGTGCGGCCGCCCAGATTGAGGAAATGATGAGAATGAGGAGGGTTGTGACGGTTTTTTTTCATGCCCACTTCATCTCACAACCCCTAGGTTTCCTTCTCGTTGGTTTGTAAAAAAGAGGTGTTTTTATTGGGATTTTATTTACAAAGAACAAATCAAAACTGATCATTATCCCAGACTATTTCATTTTAAGGAGGATTTATGAAAGCAGTTACTCTTATTTTTAGTCTCATTTTCGCTCCCGCGATTCTAGCCCAAGGCGACATTGCCTCTCGCGTAGGGGATAGCATTACCCTTAAGGGAAGTATCAGTGGCGCAAGCTATGAGAGCACTCACCGTTACACGTCTTTTAATGGTCAAAGTATGCAGCAATCCCAAGACATTTTCCTTAATGGTAATGCCATGGGAAGTACTGTTGAAGACATTGCAGCAGATGACGTGATGACTCCAGAAAAAGCAGGCCTTGTTGTTGCCCTTTGTCCTCAGATCGGGGGAGTCTTTGAAGAAATTAACCTTCCCGTTGGGCGCACGGCCACTTGTCGTATTGATGCCGCTGCTCTTCAAGAGGCGAGTTATCAAGAGAAGTTTTTAGGATTTAACTTGGAAAATGTGGTAAAAGTGATGGACGAAGTAAATGCCACACAGGTTTGGCTAGGACCATTTCCGGTACTAGGAGTCGCTCAAATGACCCTTCAATCAGACCTTATTCAAGTGACGAATTATAAGTGGAATTAAAATAATAAGGTGACTAATGCTTTTTTCAGAAGAACTTAAATGGAGAGGATTAATAGAGAACACATCGCATGACGAGGTTTATGAAAAACTCGATCAGGGCGACATGAAGTTTTATATTGGTTTTGATCCCACCGCGAAGTCCATTCAGATCGGAAACTTTCTTGGTGTTGTTCTTATGAAAAGAATGCAAGAGCGTGGTCACCAACCCTATATTCTCGTTGGAGGCGCAACGGGGATGATTGGCGACCCCAGTGGCAAGAGTGCAGAGAGAAACTTGCTCTCTAGTGAAGATCTGCAAAAAAATGTTGATGGCGTCACTAAACAGCTTTCTAAATTCCTCTCCTTTGAAGGGGAGAATAAAGCGGTTGTTGTTAATAACTACGACTGGATAGGAAAGTTTAGTTTTCTCGATTTTCTTAGAGTTGTAGGAAAGCGCTTTCGTCTTAGTGAAATGCTCGCTAAGGAGAGTGTGAAAAACCGCCTCAACTCGGAAGCCGGAATTAGTTACACCGAATTTAGTTACCAGATGATCCAGAGTTATGACTTTGCTCACCTCAATAAAGAGCATGGTGTTACTCTACAGATGGGCGGTGGAGACCAATGGGGTAATATCACCGCTGGTATTGACCTCACCCGAAAGATGAATTCTTCTCAGGTTTTTGGTCTGGTCACACCTCTTGTTACAGATTCTCAAGGAAAGAAATTTGGTAAGTCTGAAGGGGGAAAAACTATTTACCTCGATTCAGATCTCACGAGCCCCTATCAAATGTATCAGTACCTTCTCAATAGTGATGATGAATCAGTTATTAAGTACCTGAAGTTCTATACCTTTCTTTCTCGTGAAGAGATCGAGGCGCTTGAAGTTCAAACCAAAGAAGAGCCTCACAAGCGTAGCGCTCAAAAGAAATTAGCGGAACTTATTGTCGAAATGGTCCACGGTAAAGAAGGAATTGAAGCTGCCCTTAGGGCCACAAGCTTCTTCTTTGGTGGAAAAATTGAAAAGGTTAATGATCAGGAAGTTGATAGTATCTTCGCTGATGTTCCTAGTGTTGACCTTAAGCGCAGTGATCTTGAAGCTGGTCTTCCTATCCTTGATCTTCTTGCTGAAACTCCTCTTTTTAAATCTAAAGGGGAGGCCCGGCGAAGTGTAACTCAAAAAGGGGTTTATTTAAATAATAATTCCATTGAGGGGGTTGATGTTTCAGTTGGGGTTTCGGATTTGGCCAGTGAGAGTTCTCTTGTCCTTCGTAAAGGAAAGAAAAACTACTGCGTGGTGAAGTTCAAGAACTGACCCCCTCAGTTGGAGTTCATGAGAGCAATACCCGAGCTTTCTTAAATAAATTCCAGACCATATCACCTAAAAATGGTGCTTCACTTAACAAGGAAGCACCCCTATGTGTCCCTACTGTCAAACAAGCACTCACCTCATTAAAAGAGGGATCTATCGCCGCCCCTCGGATCAAAAGAAAATCCAGCGGTTTCACTGTAAGAAATGCAATAAAGGGCATTCTTCTCAAACCCATTCTTTCGATTACCGCCAGCGCAAACGCCACATTAATCAAACGGTTTTTCGCCTCTTTAGTAAGGGGTCATCGGAACGCGCTATCGCTGAAATTATTGG
>CATLOT010000031.1 GCA_950054155.1 uncultured Bacteriovoracaceae bacterium | reverse complement strand
ATGGATACTAGATAGTTTGTTCAAACAGGTTTACAGCCGAGTGGCCTTCAAAACTTAGGTCATTTTCGATCTTTTAAATTCGAATATAAGTAAACCGGTTGAACTACGTGCCCTTTGAAACGGGGCAGACGCCAGGTTGCACGCCCATGCGTCTGTTCTATGCGAGACGTATGAAGAAAAGCTCGATAAAGATGAGACTTCGTGGAGGATTGCGATGAAAAACTAAATTTACGGGAAAAGTAGACGCACGTCTGCCTGCCTGTTGCCCCTCAGGCTGTCGGGGATGTGTGGAAGAAATGGTTTTTGGGAGTTAGCTGCGGATTTGGGTTATAGGAGAAAGAAAGTCTGGCTTTGTTTTTTGTCATCCTAATGGTGAACCGCTTAAGTACCGTGAGATTCAGTACAACTATAACAAAGCTCTTAAGAAGGCTGATTTAGATTCTGAGTTTAGCGGCACACACTTTCTAAGACATTCGATGGCAACGATTACTAGACAAGCGACAGGAAGTCTTGAGGCCACTCAGGCCGTTACTGGTCACAAAGATCAAAAGCTAGTTCAGCATTATGCGGCTCTTGATATGTCGTTGAATAAGAATGCACTTGAGAAGGTTTCAGAGTTTTTGGCACTTCCAAACTAGGAGTACCAAAAGTGATGAACACACTCGCATGACGTTCAAAATCGGATTTTTAGGTCTAAAAACAAAAAAGCCCCTGTAAAAACAGGGGCTTAATTATAAACTGGTACTCCCAAGGGGATTCGAACCCCTGTTACCGCCGTGAAAAGGCGGTGTCCTAGACCAGACTAGACGATGGGAGCATTTTCTGATTTTCTTTTAAGCAATCTTCTTCGTCAGCTTCACCGTTTTCTTGGTCGATGGCTTAGTGGCCAATCTTCCGGCGAAAAGGTTTGCTTCCTTGAAGCTTACTCAAAAGAAAATCAGAAAACCGAGCTTCTCCGAAGATTGGCTTGGTATGACTCCTGTGAGCACCGGTTGTTTAAAAGTGGTGATCCCGCTGTGACTCGAACACAGGACCCTCTCCTTAAAAGGGAGATGCTCTAACCAACTGAGCTACGGGACCAACATCTTTAAAACGTGAGAGAAAATTTAATGTTTATTAGGAATTTTGTCAATGAGTTTTCCGTGATAATTGCAGAAAATAGGTAAGTTTTTTCACGACTCAAGTTGCCTCTCTTGTTTGCTTTCGCTACATTCGCTAATCTGGCAAAAAAATACTTAAAAGCCGTTAAAAAGCATGGAAAACACTGATCTAAATAAAAAACGCGTTGCTCTTCATACCCTTGGTTGTCGCCTCAACTTTTCTGAGACAGGCTCAATCGCTAAGGGCTTTCAGGAGCGTGGATACGAAGTCGTTGACTTTGGTGAGCCTGCTGATGTGAGCTTTATCAATACTTGTACAGTGACTGATGGTGCGGACTCCACGTGCCGTAATCTCATTCGTAAGGCCCATAAAGCAAGCCCTGAAGGGAAGATTGTCGTTGCTGGCTGCTATGCTCAGATGGACTCAGAACGCATCTCTAAAATGACAGGTGTCGATCTTGTTTTGGGCACGAGTGAGAAATATAAAGTTTTTGATTATCTTGAAGAAGATGGCGACGATGTCGTTCATATTGATAAGACCACAACTTTCTATGGGGCTGCGACAAGTGAAGCCGAAGGTCATACAAGAGCTTTTCTTAAGATCCAAGACGGTTGTAATTATGTGTGCTCTTTTTGCATCATTCCTCAGGCAAGAGGCCGCTCACGCGCTCTTCCCATTTCAGATGCTGTAGAGAACGCTAAGCGAGTTGTCGCGGATGGTTTTAAAGAGGTGGTTCTTACTGGTGTTAATATCGGAGAGTATGAAGCGAATACTGGTGAGCGTCTCACAGAGCTCGTCTACCGCCTCCTTGATATTGATGGACTTGAGAGGCTGCGCCTAGGAAGTGTGGAGCCCAATACGATTACAGATGAACTTCTTGAGGCCTTTAAGAGCTCTCCTAAATTCATGGAGCACTTTCATGTGCCCCTGCAAAGTGGCGATGATGATATTCTTACCCTGATGAGAAGAAAATACGACGTCTCTCATTACAGAAAGACGATTGATAAAATCATTACTGCCTTTCCTGATGCGGGAATTGGCGCTGACGTTATTTGTGGTTTTCCTGGGGAAACTGAAGAGCAGTTTAAAAATACTTATAACCTTCTTAAAGAACTGCCGATTACGCACTTTCATATTTTTCCTTATTCAAGTCGAAAAAACACAATTGCGGCGCGAATGGAAAATCATATCCAGCATGGAGTGAAGAAGGATCGTGTGCGCGCGCTCACGATGTTTGGTGAAGCAAAGCTTGAGATGTTTTCCCAAGATCAAGTTGGGGGCTCAAGTGAGGTTCTCTTTGAGAGGCTCAATAAGCACGGCTATTGGGAAGGCTATACAAGAAATTATGTTCGCGTTTGGCTCAAGAGTAGTGCTGAGCTTAAAAATAAAATCCGCCATGTTTTCCTAAAGGATTACGATGGCGGACATCTCATTGGTGAGCTTCTTAACTAGAAGTAATTTTGAATAAATTTAATTTCGCTTCTCTCGGGACCGTGAGCAAGGATACCGACCTTGATGCCGATTCCTTTTTCAATGGTTTCAATATAGGACTTTAATTCAAGTGAGAATTCATCGGTTTTAAAGTCGTCGTGAAAAGTTTGAATATCCTCAAGGATAGGCTCCACTTGAGTGAGGTCAATTCCTGGATAGGCACAGTCGATTGTCTTCCCGTTGTATTTGTAACCCGTACAGACCTTTAGAGATTCAATACCTGCAAGAACATCAAGCTTTGTAAGAGCAATACTCGTGATATTAGAGGCCTTCACAGTATATTTTAAAAGCGGAAGGTCGAGCCAGCCACAGCGGCGTTTACGTCCTGTGGTTGCACCGAATTCATGGCCAATTCTTTGGATTCTCTCACCGACTTCATCAAAGAGCTCAGTGGGAAAGGGTCCTTCTCCTACGCGTGTTGTGTAGGCCTTGGTAATTCCGAGGACTTCATCAACGTACTTACCTGGAAGGCCAGCTCCGGTATAAATACCACCAGCACCAGTGCTTGAAGAGGTGACATAAGGGTAAGATCCATAGTCGATATCAAGAAGCACGCCTTGCGCTCCTTCATAGAGGACTTTCTTATTTTCTTGAATGGCATGATCGAGAAGGCTGAATGTATCGCAAAGAAAAGGGGCGATCATTTTACCTAACTCAAAGAGCTTTTCTGTTTCTTCTTCAACAGAAGGATACTCAACATCATAGAGGTGCTTAAAGAGAATCTCTTTTTCAATCATATTGGCGTGAAGTTTCTCTCTTAGAACTTCTTTGTTCAGAAGGTCTTTTAGCTTAAGTCCCTTGCGAGAAGTTTTATCTTCATAAGCGGGGCCAATGCCTTTTCCAGTTGTTCCAATTTTAACCGGACCCTTAGCCTCGCGCTGACCATCAAGAAGTTTATTGTAATAGGTGATAACAGAGCAGTTCTCAGAAATTTTTAGACGGTCAGGAGTGATATCAACACCTGCCTTTTTAACGTGCTCTAGCTCTTCTTTAAAAGCTCTGGGGTCAAAGACAACACCATGACCCACAACTGAAGTACAATGATCGTGAAGAATTCCTGAGGGGATTAGGTGAAGGACAATTTTTTTGTCCCCGACAATGATGGTGTGTCCAGCGTTGTTACCACCTTGGTAGCGGACAACAAGATCACACTTTTGACCGAGAAGATCAGTGATCTTGCCCTTTCCTTCATCTCCCCATTGGGAGCCAATAATTGCTAGAGATTGCATTAGGCCCTTACCTCATTTAGAAGGTTATTATTGAGAAAAAACTCTTTTAACTGGTTTACGGCCATTTCGCCAACTCTTACTTGAGCTTCTGCTGTGGAAGCTCCGAGGTGAGGAGTAAGAGTGAGGTTATCAAGCTTTCTAAGGCTTGAGTTTTCTTCAAGGGGCTCGGTTGCGAAGACGTCAAAGCCCGCTCCTCGAATTTTTCCCTCTGAAAGGATTTTCTCAAGGGCCACCTCATCAACGATTCCTCCACGAGAGGCGTTAACAAGAATGGATTGAGGCTTCATTTGAGACAGAAGGGCTTCATTGACCATGCCCTTGGTTTTCTCCATCAGGGGAGTATGAAGGGTAATGACATCACAAGTTGAAAAGATCTCTTCAAGAGTATTTGCTTTAGTCGTGTTAGGAAGATCACTCTTTTCGATGAAGGGATCAAAGAAGAGAATCTCTGGCTCAAAGCCTTGAAGTCTTTTGGCGACAATTTGGCCAATGCGACCAAAGCCAACGATACCCACTTTCTTATTGGAAAGTTCAAGGCCTGTATATTTACTTTTATCCCAGCCACCATTTTTCATGGTCTGGTTAGCTGCAGCAGTATTTCTGAGGACCGTCATCATAAGGGCAATGGCATGCTCAGCCGCCGAGTTGTTGTTGGCCCCTGGAGTGTTGGCCACTTTTACGCCTTTAGCTTCACAGGCTTTCTTATCAATATTGTCTGTTCCCTCGCCCGCGCGAATAACAAGTTTAAGGTTGGGAGCTTTTTCAAGAAGGTCTGGGGTCACTGTCGTGGCAGAGCGGATGACAAGAGCACTTGCTTTAGGAAGAAGTTCTGAAATTGTGTCTTGAGAATTCTTCGCTTCTGGGTGAACATCAAAGTCTGTTACACCTTGAAGTGATTTAAAAATTTCTTTGTCCATGCCGTCGCATACAAGGATAAATGGCTTCATGAAAACTCCTCTTTTGGGTTTTGGAGACTATAATTGTTGGGGGTCTATTACGGCGCCATTATACGGTCAATAAGCCCACGTGGAAAGGATGAACTATGAATTCAGAATTGCGTCAACTACTTGATCAAACAAGCCAAGTTTTTATTCAACAGGTCAAAGAATGGGGAGAAATTCTCGTTGGATTTGAAAGCAGTAATCGCTATGAGCTTCTTGATGGTCAAGGACAGAAAATCGGGTACATGGCCGAGCAGGGTGGCGGTCTCTTTGGCTTTATTAAGAGACAAATCTTTCGCTCTCACCGTCCTCTTGAAGTGAAGATTTGGGACAATCAAGGTCTTGAACTCTTACAACTGCACAGGCCCTTCTTTTTCTTCTTCTCAAGTCTTGTGGTGCAGACAGCTCAGGGAAAAGTTCTTGGAAGTGTCGAGCGGCGCTTTGGAATTCTCTATAAGAAGTATGACCTCGTTGATGCTAAGGGAAATATCTTTGCGCGCGTCCAAGCTCCGATTTGGCATCTTTGGACTTTTCCCATCCTCGATCACCGAGATCAAGAGATTGGAGTTGTAAAAAAGAGTTGGGGTGGATTGATTAAAGAGATTTTTACGGATGCTGATAAATTTGGTGTTAAGCTGCCAGATCTTGAAGCGGAGAAAAAAGCAATTGCTCTCGCTGGAGCGATTACTATTGATCTTGATTTCTTTGAGGATAATCAAAAGGATTAAAAGGGAGGAGTTGAGAACCTCCTGTTCTCGACTCCCGCTGCGATGATTAACTAGCTAGCTATCGCCCTCAGCTCCAGATTGGTCTGAAGCAAGTTTAAGGTTTCTTGAAATTGAGCAAGGGTTGGTAAATTCCCGAAATGGGTGTTCTCAAAAGAGTTTTGAGCGATAAAGTCGAAAATCTCGATCGGTTTTGAGGTTTCGCTCTCTTGGCAGAATGCCCTCCATTGTGATCGACCTGTCTCTCTGTACTCTTTGAAGAGGGACTGAACCAGCTCTTCTCTGGTTTTGACTCCAATGCCGATAACCTCACCTTTATAGTTGAGATTAAGGTACCAGACTTTGTAGTCGGATTGGCGCTCGGGATGCTTAAACGTTTCAACTGCAATGGCCATCTTCATAAATGCCTCCTTGTTGAAAAATACATGTCCGAGAGTCGTGTGTGTGTATAGGTTGGTTAACTTCCTGTCGACCATTCTATCGACTCCATTATAAATATCTTATCGAGTTAATCATCGATACACACGGGCTTTTGGCCAACACTTGCTTACGAAAAGGAAAGGGAAAGTAAGAGAATGAGGGGCAGAATGACCCTGTTTAAAGGTCCTCGACCTGGTTTTTGAGATGCCTCTCTAGTAATTGCAAGAGGTTCTCTCCAATACGAAGCGGACGATATTTGATACCAGTAAGGTCAAAGATTTTCTTGGCCGCAATAGTGTGTTCTTTATCTTGGTGTTTATCCGATAAATAAATTACTTCTTTGATCTTTTTAGAGGCGATCAGCTTAGCACATTCATTACAGGGAAAGAGGGTGACGTAGCAGCGTGAGTTTTCAAGGCTTCGAGTTGAGTGAAGAATGGCGTTGGCCTCAGCGTGCACAACGTAGGCATATTTCGTATTCTCTAAGCCCTCGTTAAGGTCTTTTGACCAAGGGAGTTTGGCCTCATCAATTCCTGCAATAAAGCCATTGTAGCCCATTGAAATTTGATGATTATTCTCATCAACAAGGACGGAGCCAACTTTTGTAGAGGGATCTTTTGAACGCATACTGGCCATCATCGCTTGGAGCATGAAGTATTCATCCCAGGAGAGAGGGGCTTTCGGTGTTTGCATTAATGAAGCTCCTGTGAAGATGCTTTATCTGTTCGAGTGAGGCGATAGAGCTCCTCACAGATCGTGAGAATTTCTTTTTGAAACTTTTCTTCTGATGCGAATCGCCTCTTATCTTCAGAGAATCTTTCTGAAGCTCTGAGGTCTTTTCGTGCTTCTAAAGTTTTGAGTTCTCTAATCTCTTCATACATCGCAAAGAGCGGTTTCCACTGTTCTTCGGTATGATCAATATGGTCATAGAGAGGAAGAAGGTTGGCTATACGAAGACAGGCTTCTGAAATTTCACACTGCTCCTGAATTGTTGCCATGGATATAATCTCAATACTTTCGCGCAGGCCTTGTTGGCGCTTCTTTTGACCAGCAAGGATCTCTTCACGTTTTCTTTCCTTATCGATCTTCATTTCATTGAAGGTCTGCCATTGCAGATAGATAGCGTAACAGAGGGCGGGAATAATAATTCCACAAGCGATGAAAATATAGAGTTGGTATTCAGCGAGAGCAGAGAGCATAGAACTTAGTCCTGCTTAGGGGCACTAGCTTTGGGGGCTGCTGGCTTTGGCGCACGGTTACCGTTGGCGCCGCCTTTTTTCTTTGTATATTTCTTTTTCTTGCCGCCCTTTTGGCCATTATTGGAATTGGTGCGGTTATTATTGTGACGATTAGGTTTGCCACCTTTATTAAAATTAGATTTCTTCTTTTTCTTCTTGCCGCGATTGTTATTGCGGTTGGGGCGCTCAGGAACTTCTGCTTGAAGAGTATTACCATTGGCCTCTTCATCAGGGTCACGACGTTTTACTTTCTTATGGTTTTTGAGAACACGAATGGAATGGTCTTTGCGTGATCTTGTTTTCCAGTCTTGAAACTCTCTTAAGAAGTAATGCTTAAGGATTTCTGTTTCCTTAACGGGTTTAACATCTTTTGGGCACATATCGAGACCAAACATGGCCTGACCAGGGATATAGGCATGACCGCTAAGTTTTCCTCCACTAAAGAAGTGACAAGAAAGTTCGTCTTCGTCACGGCCTGGTCCCATTACCACAAAGTAATCATGAGGATACTGGGCGAAGGGCTTAACCTTGGCGCGAATTTGTTTTTCGCGCTCTTTCTTAAGTCTATTGATTAAGCGTTGGTCTTGCTGGTCAATATAAGCAAATTCTTGTTTTTCGATATCATTGAGTTGAAGACGAATCCAGTGAACGGCATCATCTTTATTATTGGAAATAAAGAGGAGATCGCCTTTTCCTTTTGAAAGAGGGAAAGCTCGTAATGAAAAGGGGTTTTCTTTTAAGAAAACACCCCAGGCTGACTTTCTTTCTTCCAGATTAAGCTCAGGCTGAAGCTTAATAATGCGCTCTTCTTTCTTACGCATGGCCAATAAGGAATCTTTGTAGGCTAGTACTTGGAGTTCCTCAATTTCAGGCTCTTCTTTTTCTTGATGAAAGCGAAGAAGAAAGCGGGGAACTTCTTCTTTAAGATTTTCAAAGCGCTCAACGTAAACCGTTTTTCCTTCGCGATTGAAGTGAACAACCCCAGGACTCTTACTTAATTCCCCAAGGAAGTTAAGGTCGAGACTTGGAAAAGCGCGGTGAATCTTAGTAAGGGACGGGCCTTCCTCACGAGATGAGTCGAGAGTTTTTAAATAAGTTTTCTTAAAGAGTTCAGCACAGGCTAGGGCATCGTCCATAGCGCGGTGATTAAAGTCGAGATCAATATCAAGAAGCTCACAGAGGCTCTTGAGATCATAGTTGCCAAGCTCAGCATAGTGCTGTTTGGCGAGCTCTTGGGTGCACTTAGTTTTACGTGGAAAATCAGTTCCAAGTTTTTCAAATTCTTCTCTTAAGAGACCAAAGTCGAATTCCACATTGTGGGCCACTATGGTGCAGTCTCTCGTCATCATTTCAAGATCTTCTGCGAGCTCAAAGAATTTGGGGGCTGTTTCAAGTTCTTCTTGAGTGATGCCTGTAAGCTCCAAAATATTTTCAGGAACAGCAACCTCAGGATTGACGAGAGAAGAGTAACTATCGAGAAGGCGCATTTCTGTCCCGTCATCTTCAAGGATGAGAACAGCGACTTCCATAATTCTATTTCGTGGTTTCGTTGAGGACGCTTCAAGGTCAATAACGGCGAAACGTCGACTCTCAGATGCTTGGTTTTCGAGCATGAGACACTATAGGCCAATGTGAGAAGAGTGCCAAGTATTTGCAGGTCATTATGAATTAATAACTGCTGAAGAGGTGATTTTGTTTGAGATAACGATGGGATATGATCTCAAAGAGATCTCTTCCCTTATTTTTTTCAATTTGATAATCGCCTTTGCCTTTTTTTGTGCTGCGCAGGGATGGGAAATCTACCTGCCGCTCGCGATTTGATGTGCCTACGCGGCCTTTGAGTTTAGCCATAAGAAAGTCCCGTCTCTCTTTGCTAATTTTTCCGGCACGGTAGGCGAACTCGATATCATCAAGGGAGAGTCCATAGGACTTCATAAATTTTAAGACTTTCTGTGGCTTGTCTTTGGCCGCTGATTTAAAGAACTTAAAGGAGTTATTCTTGAGCTGGCTAAGGTAAGCATTAGAGTTAAAGCCACTGTCACTATAAATCTCTTTTCTCCGTCCCGAAGCAAAATTTGTGTTTAAAGATGTGGGAGCGCGATAAGTTTTATAGGCCGTGTTGTATGAGGTATCAGATGAGCCTTTGAGTTTTTGAAGCTCACTTTCATCATTCTCAGCAGCGTCAACTTCATTGAAGGCCTTGAGCTTCATATTGTCATAATCAACGCCATTAGCATTTCCGACACTTCCCATCTCTTTACTTCTTTTACCAAGAGTTTCTTGCTGACCTTGAAGTGTTGTCACTTTTCCCCCGAGCTCTTCAATAACTTTCATCGCTTGCTCTTTTGCTTTTCTATTTTGAAGATAGGAAATATTCAATCTTCCAAGAGCTGCCGGACAAGGATTCTTAAGACTGGGAACGCTGAGCTTGAGATCTGGGATGGTCTTGGTAAAGTTAGCGTAATCGGCAACTCCGACGTCGGGGTTTTGCTGATGCTTCTCATTACACTTTTGAAGGAGTGAGCGATAGGTAGGCATCGCCGCGACAGCTGTCGTCATCGCTTCAATACGTGCTTTTTGAAAGGCTTCACGCTCAGCCGCGATTCCCTTAGCCTCTGTTGTTAGGGCGCTTGCGACAAGAGCACTATTTCCTTGAATATTAATATTATCTTGAAGACCAGCAACCTGCTTTTCTCCGGAAGCTTGATAGGAGTCTTTTTGATTGGCATACATTTGCTGTTCTTCTTTTAGAAACTTATTGTGGGTATCAACAAGGTTCTTACAGGAACTATAGTCGACAACCTCGGCATTGAGATACTGACATTCAATTTTTCCATCGGCTGATTTGTAAGTCTGCTGTTGATTGGGGTTATCAAGCTCAAAGTTAGAGGGGTCGGCAACATAAGAGACAGCAGCACATTCTCTCACTTTGCCGAGATGATTTTCACCCGCAGCCTGAGCCGCACTAAAGTGGATATTTTCACTCCTTGAGATTTTACTTTCTAGATCAGGCCATGAACCTTTATAGGTGTCACTGGGATTAGAGCCAGCGACTTGATCCCATTTTTTGTTGGCGTACGATTGGCAAGCTTCAAAATCCTTGCTGCCGTGATAGGGAGCATCTCCGTTTTGTTCGGCGTTGGGATTAAGAGGATCAAAACCATCTGGCTCCCCATCGCCATCATAATCAATAGAGTTCATGCCATCGATTCCCTCTCCTGGACTAAGGCCCATATGATCGCCAGCAAGTCCTTGGGCCATAAGGGAAGAATTACCTTCATATTCATACATATCACTAAGGGTGGGGAGTTCATCTCCAGGCGTAACACTAAGCCCAGAGGGAGAGTTATCGGCCATCGCAACTTCCACAAGACCTTCTGCGCTTATTCTCGGGGTGTCCATACTTGAATGAAAAGCATAGAGAAGAGTACCGTTCTTGATTGCGGCAAAGAGCGAATCTCTATAAGCATAGGGGATGGTGAAGCAACCCCAGCTATTTCCCATTCTGCCCATGCTCTCAATAACCTTTAACGTTGAGTAGTGAGAAGGGTGAAAAACGATCGCTCTCGAACGAGCATTGCCATTGAGTTGATCGGAAAGTCCATCAACCCTTAGTGAGTATCCATACTTACCAGTGTAATCCTCGGCAACTTTGAAAAAGCCGAGAGATGATTTCTTTGACTCGGGAACATTGCCAAAGTCTACGGAGTTTCCACCACTGTCAGAGTTAACACCATGGCCAACATAGGACTCAAAAACAAGACCTGCGCCAGAACCACTGACATCAGTGAGAAAGAGTCTCTTTTGTCCGTTATGAATATTGAAGTTTACAAAGGTGATGACAGGCTTTCTAAATTCACCATTTCTCTTGCCCTCAAGATAACGATAGTAGCCCGCCTGAAAGTGCTCAAAGGGAACTCGATTTCCTAAGCCCGTTTTCTGATAAATTTCTCGAGCATACTGCTCCATATTTTGCTGATTTTGAGCAAAAAGAGAAAATGAAAAAAGAAGGGCGATTAAAATCTTCTTAGACATGCATCCATTATCGGCTACTAAGGTAATTTTTTTGATTCTTTTAGCTAAGTCTTTGAAATGCTTCTCAGAGAGTGGCCCAATTTATGGGCGATATAGGAGACGTAACCTCTCAAAGTCTACAGGCGAGGGACTGACAGGTGATTGGTAGGGCGTTCCATCTCTTTGAACGATGGAGTAATCCTGGGAGTTACTGAAGGTGGTAGGCGGATAGAGCATGAAAGATTGGGTCGTAAACTCCGTCTCTTGTAATGCTTTGGGATAGCTGCGTTTGGAGAACTTTTCAAATTGAGGCCAGTGTTGCTCGTCGATATTTTCCCAGATGATTTGGAGATGCTCATCTCGATCAAAGCGATTTTGCTCGTGATAAAAGCCAAGGACATGGAAGATCTCGTGAAAGATTGCTTCATAGTTACACTTTTCATTAAGACTGACGGCGCGCTCACCTTCTGCGTAACCCACTTGAGCGTAGCAGTGCTCACTCCCTTGCTTAAAGGTTACCCACGCCTTCATGCCACTTGTGTAGGGAATAAGCTTGATATTGGCCTCATCTTCAAGAACACGTGCAATGGATTCAATCGCCCTTTCTTGCTCAGTCGTAATTCCTTGTGTTCGATAAGGAATGATACCTTGTGGCCACGTTTGAGGGGGTGGCAGGGTAATTTGCTTCTCTCCATTTTGATAGTCCTCAACAAAGCGAGAATGACCCACGATGAGGTCTCCATAGGCGACGACGTGCTCACCATCAACGGTGAGGGAGGTGGGGTAAATAACGCCGTCCTCATCAGTGTTGGCGAGATGGCGTGACTCTAGAGTTTCAAGAACCTGTGATTGATCCCTAGCTGGAATTGCTTTTTTTGAAAGCTGAGCCTTGCTTTGTTTTGGGGTTGTCTTGATCGGTGTTTTCTTTTGAGGTGAAGGTATTTCTTTTGGTTGTGTCTCGACAGGTGCAAGCGTTTCATCAGCAGTTTGAACAGGACCTTTGTTTCTTTGGGAGAAGAAACGAAAAGTGCCTATGGAAAAAACGAGTGCCATTAAGAGGAGAAGGGTCTTTCTCATTCATTTCACCTTGCTAAAAAAAGGCCCAACATTCGTTGGGCCATACCTTTAAGTGTAAATATTTATCGGAATAATTTCCAATAAAGAATTGAATTAGAGAAGGGGAGCGATAACGAGAGCAACGATACTCATAAGCTTCACAAGAATGTTCATGGCTGGGCCAGAAGTATCTTTGAAGGGGTCACCAACAGTATCACCAGTAACAGCAGCTTTGTGAGCTTCTGTACCTTTTTTCTCACCTGGAATGTGACCTTGCTCGATTGCTTTCTTAGCGTTATCCCATGCACCACCAGCGTTCGCCATGAAAAGAGCAAGAAGAACACCAGTAACAGTTGCACCAGCAAGCATACCACCAAGAGCTTCTTTACCAAGAACGAATCCTACAACTACTGGAGCAAGAACTGCAGTAAGACCTGGAGCAATCATTTCTTTTAGAGAAGCTGTTGTCGCGATAGCAACACATTTTTGAGTATCTGGTTTACCAGTTCCTTCCATAATTCCTGGAATCTCTCGGAACTGACGACGAACTTCTTCAACCATTTGTTGAGCAGCTGAACCAACAGAGTCCATTGTGTTAGCACCAACATAGAAAGGAAGAACACCACCGATGAAAAGACCGATCACAACTTGTGGAGTCATGATATTGATCGTCTCAAGGTTAACGGCTGCAGAGTAAGCAGAGAACATTGCAAGTGCCGTAAGAGCAGCTGAACCAATCGCGAAACCTTTACCAACAGCAGCTGTTGTGTTTCCGATTGAATCAAGACCGTCAGTAATCGCTCTCACCTCTGGACCAAGCTCAGACATCTCAGCGATACCACCAGCGTTGTCAGAGATAGGACCGTAAGCATCTACTGTCATCGTTACACCTACAGTTGCAAGCATACCTACAGCAGCAATACCGATACCGTAAAGACCAGCAAAAGCATTTGCGAAGTAGATCCCGAGAGAAATAAGAAGGATCGCAGGAATACAAGAGTACATCCCAACAGCGATACCAGCAATGATATTTGTAGCAGGACCAGTTTTACCAGCTTCTGCAACTTTCTTAACAGGAGAGAACTCACCAGCAGTGTAGTACTCAGTGGCAAGACCAATGAAGAGACCTACAAGTGAACCAAGAACCATTGCATAGAATGGACCCATTGGACCTGTACCTGGACCGAAAGCACCTTCACCAAAGCCCATTGACTGAACAGCGAAGAAAGAACCACCAAAGAGACCGATAAGACCAACAACAGGAGCAAGACGAAGTGCCCATGCTGGATCAACACTCTTAAGTGCTTGCATAGAAAGGATACCAACAACAGAAGCGATAAGCCCGATTGTGATAATGATAAGAGGAAGGTAGATCGCACCTGTTGCAGCAGCATAAGTTGAGCCGATGAACATCGTAGCGATAACAGAACCAACATAAGATTCGAAGATGTCAGCACCCATACCAGCAGTATCACCTACGTTGTCACCAACGTTGTCAGCAATAGTTGCAGGGTTACGTGGATCGTCTTCTGGAATACCAGCTTCAACCTTACCAACAAGGTCAGCACCAACGTCAGCAGCTTTAGTATAGATACCACCACCAACACGAGCAAAAAGAGCAATTGAAGAAGCACCCATGGCGAAACCGTTAAGAGCTTCGATTGTAGGAGTTCCAGAGAGCCACTTATAAAGAAGAGCAACACCGATAAGACCAACAGATCCAACGGCCATTCCCATTACTGAACCACCATAGAAAGCAACGAGAAGAGCTTTTCCTTGGCCACTTTGAGCAGCGGCTTCAGCAGTTCTTACGTTTGCTTTAGTTGCAGCTTTCATTCCAATCCAACCACACATCATGGAAGAGAATGCACCGACGATGTAACAGATTGCAGTGTTTGTGCTGAGTTTAACAGCAAGCACTGCCGTTACTACGGCTAGAAACCCAAGAAGAATAGTGTATTCTTTCCTGAGGAAGGTCATTGCCCCATCCTCAATGAGGTCAGCAATACCGGTCATTTTGGCATTACCAGCAGGTTGTTTAGCGACCCACATATACGTAAGAAGAGCAAACATAAAGCCTGCTGCTCCAACGAATGGGCTTGCCGTAAGAAAACTTAGTGACGATTCCATCAGAACCAACTCCTTTCATGACAGTCCGAAATAGACAGTTAATATTCAAAAACAAAAGTTCACAGAACTTTTAAATTATTAAAAACATACCAATAATAGTCGTGTAGAATTATCATACACGCTAAGATGCGTAAAACTATTATTTAAAAGGTGCCTTTTTTTGACCGCTAATAACGCCCCGAGTAGTCAACCTCAGCAAAGAAAGAATAGCTCCCTCATTTTTTCGACTTTAAAAATGGCGGGCGCAACTTTTTCAAGCCGCATTCTTGGCTTAGTGCGTGAGCAAGTCATGGCCGCTACTTTTGGTGCGTCAGGAATCACGGACGCCTTCACTGTCGCTTATCGCATTCCCAATATGCTGCGTGATCTCTTTGCTGAAGGCGCTTTTAGTAGCGCCTTTGTTCCCGTCTTCACGAAGGTGAGGCATCTTGGCGAAGAGCAAGCGCGTACCCTTTTGTGGTCCATGGCCATTATCCTCTTTAGCATGACAGCCCTTATTGGCGGGGGAGTTATTGCCTTTGCTCCAGAGATCGTGGAGCTGATGACTGATAGTGAATTCACGGCTGACCCAGAACGCTTTTTGCTAACGGTGCAGATGGTGCGGATTATGGCGCCCTTCTTAGCGTTAATTAGTTTGGCCGCTCTCTTTATGGGGGCTCTTAATACGCTCAAGATGTTCTTTGTGCCCGCCCTTGCCCCTGCTCTTTTTAATGTGGTGATGATTGCCTCTATGGTAGGGCTGCCGCCAATTCTTGAAGCGCGTGGCGCTCATCCCGCACTGTCATTGGCCCTCGGGGTTCTCTTGGGCGGTATTTTTCAAATGCTTCTGCAGATTCCTCTTCTTCTCAGAAAGAAGTTTGGACCCACAGGGGAGTGGTCCTTTAAGAATGAGTGGACCGGTAAGGTTCTCAACCGATTGGGAATCGGAACGGTGGGAATCGCCGCGACCCAGATCAATGTTTTAGTCACAACGATTCTGGCAACGGGGACTCAGCTCGGTGCAGTTTCTTGGCTTACTTATGCGTTTCGCCTCTTTCAATTTCCTGTGGGGATTCTAAGTGTCTCTATAGCAGGATCTAATCTCGTTCATTTTTCTGAAGCCTTAAAGAAAGGGGAGAATGAAGAGGCGAGAGGAATTCTTTCGACCTCTTATCAATTGAGCTGGTTTTTGATTGTGCCAGCGTTTGCTCTCATGATGGCGCTCAATGAAGAGGCCGTTCATCTGGTCTTTCAAAGAGGGGCTTTTAATAAAACGGATACGATGAATTCTGCTCTCGCTTTGCGCCAGTATCTCTGGGGCTTACCTTTTTATGGTCTTTATAAAATCTTTGCGCCCTCGTTCTTTGCTCTTGATAAGCCTAAGGTGCCGGTCTTTATTTCAATGGGATGCATTGCAGTCAATCTGATCTTTTGTACGCTTTTGGTGCCCACCTACGGTTATGCAGTCTTAGCGCTAGGGACTAGTCTTTCGATGATGCTCAACTGTTTGATGCAGGGCTTTTTTCTTTCTCGCCATCTGAATCTTGATCTTCTTTTCTTCTTTCCACTGCGGCTCTTTAAAGTTCTTGTGGCCGGTGGTGCTTGCTATGGGCTGGTGGAATATCTGGGTCAAAAATATTACTTATTTGATGCAGGACTCTTTTCTCGCGGCACCATCTTTTTTGGGATTTGTGCTGTGGGTGCCCTTCTCTATGCTTTCATTTTGGCCATTTTTGGAGAGGCAAAACTTCTTAAAAAGCTCTTCAAGAAGAAATAAATTGTTGTTTTTAATCAACTATCCTCTTGTAGTTGCTTTATCAATTCGATAGACTGACGGTAGTATATTGTTTAACCCTTAGGGTCATTATTGAGGATGTGTTCATGAGAACTGATTTTGACACGCTCAGAACTCTTTCTGCTTACACCATTAACTTGCTTGCAGAAGCAAATATGATTGAGTTTGAAATTGATAAGCGTGAAGCATTGGCTGATGCCATGGCCACGGAATACGGGGTAAGTTTCGCGACAGATGAAGATATTCGCGATCAAGCTATCGAAGAAGTGGAAGATAAAATGGGAGTTGATAACCTTCCAGAAGATGTGACTGAATCTGAAATGTTCAATCACGCTCGTAAAGAAATTATCAAAAGCTTTTCTGGTGAGAATATCTCAGGTCTTTACTTGGTAGAGAGTCTTCACCAAACTGCTTTGAGAATGACTAAGTTCTTAATGGATTGTGAGCTCATTGATGATGTTTACGGAACAGATGAAGAGATTCATCAATTTCTCGTGACCAAGATTCGCGGTTTTTCAACCAAGAAGAACTAACAAGAAGAACTAAGAAGAAAAAATCGAATTTCATTTTCATTAAGCCTCCCATCGCGGAGGCTTTTTTTTAGGAAAAGTGAGCACCAAGGATCATCTCTTCAAAATAGGGTCCTTCCACAAGGCCATTGAGGACAGAGGAGTGACTTGAGGCAAAGAGCACTTCCCCTCGTTTATGATCCCTAAAGAGAAAAGCATCAAAATAGCAGCGCTCAGTTCCCTGTTGAGTCGCAGTCCCTTCAATCCTCACAATTTCAAGGTCACCCTCTCTTACTTCAGGGCGGTCCTTAAAGTCCGCAGGCATGAGAATGTCGCTACTATCAAGATCAAAGACGAGTTCAAGCTCTTCAATTCTATTTTTAAAGTCTTCTTCAATGGAGATGTCTTTATTAAGAGTGGTTTCCCTCTTTAAAGTGGCCTCCCAATCATAGCGGGTGTCAGTTCGTTTCCACTTCAAGAGATTTTCGCTCTCTTCAACGAGTCCCCACCAGCTGGGAACCTGAAAGCGAAACTGGTGAAAAGAGCACTCTTTTGCTGACTCTTTAAAACTGGCCTTCTCCTCTTTCACAACAATAAGAGTGTAGGCAAGGAAGGCGAGAAACCCAAAGAGAATAGTCCAGCTTAGCCAGTGGTCTGTGATCATGGAGAGTTTTATGCCCTTTTACTGTCATAATATCAATGATTTATGTCAGATTTTAAGAATACCAAGTCACTTACTAAAGTTATCCCGCTGATTCTCCGATAATTCGTATGAGATATAGCGGACTTAGTCCCTAGGTGAGGAAATTTTGGAGAAAACTATGAGTCACCTCAAGAAATTTGTATTAGTAAATTCCCTTTTGGCCTTGGTATTTGGGCATACAGCGTTGGCTTATGACAATAACACCTGCCATGAGATGTTTCCCGATGAAGAGGAGAGAATGCGCTACGCTGATGAGTATCGTGCCTGTCTTCGAATGGAAATTGCAGGGGGAGCGGACGTTGATTGTGTTGAATGTCTCTTTGCTCAACAAGAAAAAAGTAATCCCTGGGTTGATGCTCTCGGAATTGTAGCAGGACCTCTGGCCTTATTCGGTTCAGCGTATGTCGGTGCTCGCTATGCTTATAAATCACAGAAAGAATGGGCGGGAGCTTATGAAGCAGGACATGCTGCTTGTACGTCACGCTTTAATTCTTACCTCGATTACAATATCACTCGTGGTTCAAATCCCATCCTTCCAGAACAAGCCGAAGGGCTGATGAGCTGTAATGGCTCTCCTTATGGAAGCTTTGCTGGATTCGGTGGTCTTACCGGAAATGGCTTTGGTGGATTCGGATCTCCCTTTATAGGTGCCGGTTACACTGGTGGATTCATGGGCGGCATGATGGGACCTGGTTTTGGTCTTGGCGGCGGCTTTGGCATGGGTGGAGGCTTTGGAAACGGCCTTGGTATCGGCGGTGGTATTAGCATCGGTGGTGGACTTGGTTATCCCGGCTTTGGAATGGGTGGCTATCCTATGGGTGGCGGCTTTGGTTTAGGCGGTGGAATCGGTGGCGGTATCAATATCGGTGGTGGTTTCGGAATGCCTGGAATGGGCGGTGGATTCGGAATGCCTGGAATGGGCGGTGGATTCGGAATGCCTGGCGCTGGTTTTGGAATGGGCTACGGTATGGGTAATGGCTTAGGAATGGGTGGCGGATTCGGAATGGGATACGGCATGGGTAATGGTTTAGGAATTGGCGGCGGTCTAGGGATCGGCGGCGGAATTAATATTGGTGGCGGACTGGGTCTTCCTTACCCTGGATTTGGGGGAGGAATCAACCTTGGCTTCGGTGGTGGCATGGGCTACCCAGGAGCTGGTGGCGGATCTGTCATGTGTTTCACTTCGCCATGTCCAGGCTCTGGCGGTTTTGGAATGCCAGGAATGGGCGGTGGATTCGGTGTCGGAGGCGGCATGGGAACACCAGGATGGGCCTTTGGAGGTCCCGGTATGTGGAACGGTGGAATGGGAATCGGAACCGGTGGAGGCCTACCTCCCTTTAACGGCGGTTTTCATGGCGGTGGCCTAAACGGTGGCTTCAATGGAGGCGGCGGTTTTAATGGCGGCTTCAATGGTGGTTGGAACCCCAACGGAAGTTACTGGGGTAACACCGGTGGCTGGGGTGGTTCAAACTACTGGCAGCAACAGCAACAGCAACAAATGCAAGCTTATCAGCAGCAGCAAAGTCGCTCTGGATTTTCGAACTACATCAATAATTCGAATTACCAGACCAACCAAGCAGCAGCTCAAGGGCTTTATCAGAATTATCTTCAGGCCGGTCAGTCCTATGGTCTTGGAACACAAGGCATGGGTGGCTATGGTAACTATGGTTACAATGGAGCGGGCTACGGTGGATTCTTCGGTGGAACTCCCTACGGTATGGGAGGAGTCCGAGCAGGTCTCTCTATCGGTGGCTACGCTGGATTTGGCTTTTAATTAGCGGTTGTGAATTAGAGTCTTAATATCGTGTCTAAAGATAACTTGAATCTTATCAGCATCAATTAACTTATCGATTACTCCAGGTCCAAACTTGGGGTGATCGATAATATCACCGAGTTCAAACTTCGTTTTAATAGAGTACTTTTGAGACTTGCTGCTCGCTGACGCTACTCTTTCCATCCAAATATCAGAGATCGATTCTTTTGAAGCTGTCTTCTTTGTCGCTTTCTTACCACGACGAGTTTTTGATGCTTTTACCGCAGAAGGATCTTTGTAAGCATGGCTTCCTCCGCACGTCTTACACTGGACTTTGCCAATAGTGTTCTCGCTCTTCATGGTCACGATGATATGGGCCAATGTGAGTTTACATTTATTACAATAAGAGAGAACTTCTTTACCGACGCCCAGCTGACTCATGAATATCCTTTTGAGAGGTAATTAGGGAAAAAATACGGACTTTTCCAGTTAAATTGTT
The DNA here is from genome assembly GCA_950054155.1 of uncultured Bacteriovoracaceae bacterium. Classification (GTDB taxonomy): domain Bacteria; phylum Bdellovibrionota; class Bacteriovoracia; order Bacteriovoracales; family Bacteriovoracaceae. The sequence continues at coordinate 21,718 of CATLOT010000031.1, read as the reverse complement.
AGGATAAGTTAATGGAGTTGTGGGTCAAAGTAAAGACTGGTCGCAATGGACTAAGCCCTTGAAAAAATTGGATTAATATGGCGGTGGATTCACCTATCTTATTAAAATTACAAGAGAAAGCTCGTAGCCTTCCCCGAAAACCGGGCTGCTACCTCATGCGCTCATCTCAGGGAAAAGTTCTTTATGTGGGAAAGGCGAAAGATTTAAAGTCGCGGGTGGGGAGCTATTTTCAAAAAGGGGCAAAGTCACCCAAGACAGAAATTTTGGTGGGTCACATTCGTGACTTCGATTTTTTCCTGACTGAAAACGAAGCGGAAGCCCTCATTCTTGAAAATAACCTCATTAAGAAACACCGCCCTAAATACAATATTATGATGAGGGATGATAAATCTTATCCCTATATCACGGTCGATTTTAACGAACCTTTTCCCCGTCTTATTTATCAGCGCAAGGTCAAAAGAGTTCCAGGCAAGAAGGTCTTTGGTCCCTTTGTTCATGGAAGTAATATTTCAGATGTTCTGAGGATTATTGTGAAGTCCTTTCAACTTCGCGATTGCACTCTTCGAGAATTTAAGTCGCGCAAAGAGCCATGTCTTCTCTATCAAATTAAGCAGTGTAGTGCTCCTTGCGTGGATAAAATTACTCCACGAGATTACGAAGAAGATCTGCGCTTAGCTATAAATTTCTTTGATGGCCAAGGCCACCAGTCCATCGAAATTTTAAAGGCGAGAATGTTTGATCTCGCTGAGAGAGAAGAGTTTGAGCACGCAGCGATGATCCGTGACAATCTTGAAGTCTTAGACTCCTTTCTTGAATTTAGTAATCAAGGAAATGTTGAAATTGATAGTAAGGCCCGTGATGTTGATATCATTGCCTTTCATGTAGGTGAAATCGAAGTAGAACTCTCGCTTTATCTAATCCGAAATGGTCTTTTATTGGGCCATAAGAACTTTCACTTTCCTGTGATTGACTGTAACGATGAGATTGAAGAAGAAGTGATTAATTTTCTCTTTCAGTATTACTCTCAAGGTCATGAATCCTATCCCGAGCGAGTGGTGACTGAGTTTAGCAAAGAGAATAATAAACTCTTTGAAGACGCTCTTTCGAGTCTTGCTAAAATCAGAGTTCAACCCCCCAAGGTTAAAGCGAATGACTTCGCTTCACTGATGGAACTCACTAAGGATCACGCAAAGGAACATCAGCGGGTGCGTGTGGCCAATGAAGATAGTGTTTATGTAGGTCTCAATAAACTCAAAGAATTACTTGGAATGAGGGAGAGACCCATTGTCCTTGAGTGCTATGATATCGCAATTTTTCAAGGCTCTTCCCCCACAGCTTCGCAAATTGTTTTTAGAGAGGGAAAAGCTGAGAAGAAGAAATACCGCTCTTATCACCTCACCGAGAGAGAAGAGGGGAATAACGACTTTGCCATGATGAGGGAAACCCTTGAGCGTCGCTTAGAACATGGTGATCTGCCCGATGTCTTTATCGTCGATGGTGGCAAGGGACAACTCGGAGCTTTTCAAGCGGTTCTTAAAGATAAGAAAGTTGATATACCCGTTTGTGGGATTGCAAAGTCAAAAGTGAAAGGCAGTTTTAAAGACGATGAGGTTAGCCGCAGTGAAGAGCGTCTCTTTATTCCCAATCGCTCTAACCCCTATATTCTCTCTAAGAATAAATCTCTTTTTAGGATTCTTACTCAGATGAGAGATGAGGCCCACCGCTTTTCAAGAAAGCTTCATCATAAGGCGGAAAAGAAGAGGACTATTTCGAGTTGGTTAGATCAGGTTGAAGGGATTGGTCCTAAGTTGCGCACGCAAATTTTAAGTAAGCTTGAGCATAAGCCTCATGAACTCAAAGAGATGCAAGCAAAAGAACTCCAAGAGCTTCTTGGAGTTTCTCATAAGATTGCTCAGAATATTTTAAAAGTTCTCAATTAAGAACGTGGATAAGCTTCTTGCTGCCACCGCCACACTCAGGGCATCTCGCCGTCTCTTGAACGTAGAGATTTTTATAATCAGAAAGGTGGGTGAAGATTAGTTTCGATCCGCAAATGCGACAGTCATCGATTTGCTTTTTGACTTGGGTGATATCTCCGAAATACTCTTCGAATTTTTCAAATTTAAAGTCGACCTCTTTTGCCATGGTCGCAACTCCTCAAAATTTATGGGTCCTTGACCCGTTGCAGGTATTAATATCTTCGTCTTTTGTGAGACTTGCCTTTACAAAGAAACGGGAGTTTGGGATTTATGGGAGATAATTACCGTTGGGTAAAAAACTCCTCTGCATTTTATAATAAAGGCGACCGGCGTTGTCAGATATAGACTATAAAAACTTACGAAAATCGATACAAGAAATGAGAAGAAAGGGAAGCTTTCCTTTTCCAAGCTATGCTGAAGCTCTCTTTAGCCAGGTGCTCGTTTCAAGAAAGCCTATTCAGGGCGTTTGGGAGCACCCTAAAGCTCCTAAGAAGGTTCCCTTGGTCACTCAAGGACCTCAGGTTGCAGGTGAGCAGCCTCTAGAAGTGAGTGAACGAAAGCAAGTCCTGCAAAGTCTTGGGCGCTTCGTTGATGAACAAGGTGACGGAGGGGCTCAATTTCCTGGGGGCAGTATTCAAAAGAGTGCCGATGCCCAGCGCCTCAAGAAAAAAGATATTGTGGATACTCACCCTATAGAAGTTGTTGAGCCCATCACTGAAGACTGTCAGATTATTTTCTTTGGTGAAAGACCAAAGGACTTCTCTGAAGAGAATCCGACGGGGGATCTCTTAAGTAAGATGATTCAGGCCATGAAACTTAAAGAGGGAGGCTATGGTCGAGTATTCATTGAAAAAGACAATGAACTTGCGAAGGCCCAGTGGCATGAAACAGTATTAAAGTGTGATGGCCTTGAGAAAATGATCGTTGTCAGTCTTGGAGCTTTGGCCACCAATACCATCATGGGCAAGAGAGAGCGTCTTTCTAAGGTTCACGGAAAGGAATTTCAGGTGCTCTTTGAAGGTGAAAAGGGAGAGTGTGTTCTCCAGGTCTTTCCTGTCTTTCATCCCGATATTCTCCAGATTAATCCTAATATGAAGAGATCGGCTTGGCTTGATCTGCAAAAGGTCATGGAGAAGCTTGCTTAAAGCTCTTCTTATTGAACTGAATTCCAAAAAGAGATACTATTTTAAGGTAAATATCCTTGGGGACCATGGAAGGAGCCCGCTTGCGAATAGTTGTATTGGCCATTTTTGTTATGACTGCTGGTTTCTCTACCGGTGCTCACGCCAGTATCGCTAAAATATATGGTCTCCAGCGAAGTGAAAAACAAACGGGACCAGAGCTGACTTCGCTAAAATCTGCGGCACCTCGTATACGGGTGCGGGTCCAAAAGTCGCTTAAAGATGTTCTTATTGCCGGAACTGACCTTAAAAGAAAATTCCATCTCAATAATCAGGTTAAGAAATTCAAAGGGCGAAAGTCTATTAAGTTTAAATGTCAAAATCTCAAGAAGACCGCCTTCTTTGAAAAGCCTGTTCTTCTCGCTTCATTGGGTTCAAGCACGGGACTTATTTCTCTTCATAGGGAAAAATATAAAGGCCTCCTTCATGTCGTGACTTCTCAGGATAGTGATAGCTGTGACGTCATTCACGAAACGGGAATTGAAACTTATATCTCTAGTCTTCTTGCAAAGGAGATGAATAATAAATGGCCTGTTGAAGCCCTAAAGGCACAAGCAGTGGCAGCGCGAAGTTATGCCATTCATAAGATGAGAAGTCGTCAGGTGAATCGAGAAGCGGGCCATGAAACTTACTATCATTTAGAAAGTTCTGAGAAGCATCAGGTCGGGGGGAATTTCTTCGATGCTAATCATAATACTCAAGAGGCAGCGCTTGATACTGCGGGATATGTTTTGGTCAATCCCCAAGGAAAGGTTTCTCCTGTTTTCTTTCATGCGAAGTGTGGAGGAAAGACCTTGAGACCAGAGCAGGTATGGCAAAATAGGGTCGCAGGTTACAAGTCAGTTCACTGTCCCTTTTGTAAAGATCATGGATCGAGAGGCTTTGATAAGACGATCGATCTAAAGAGATGGATGAAGTTTCTTAAGTGGACCAAGAGAAAGGGGATCTTGAGAGGACTTAAAGATGAGGATCTTAAAAATAAATTAAAAATAGTTCCTGATAAAATCTTCTCTCGCAATATTCGCTTCTATTTAGGGGAGAGAGTCTTTGTGATAAAGAAGTCTCTTTTGAGACGTTATTTTGGCCGTTTTATTGTTCCTTCCAATAATTTTGAATTAACTTTGCAAGAAGCAGGTCCCTTCAAAGTGAGTTTACGCTTAAAAGGAGAGGGGCTTGGTCATGGTGTCGGGATGTGTCAGCTTGGAGCTCTTGATCTTGCTGATAAGGGATGGGATTATAAAGCTATCCTGAGTCACTACTTTCCTGGGCATCAGCTAAAAAAGATCTATTAATGAAAAGATGGCTTTTTACATTTTCCCTCTTCTTTAGTCTTCCAACATTGGCGCTGGTGATTCTTATTGATCCCGGTCATGGGGGAGAGGATGAAGGAGCGCGTGCTCGTTATTACTATGGAAAGAAGAAGTGGCGCCTCATTCGCGAAAAGGACATTGCGCTGAGTTTAGCAAAGAAAATTCATGCCGAGCTTGGAAAACGCAATTACAACTCCTATCTCACTCGAAGTGTTGATCGTACCGTAACTCTCGCCGAACGGGCTGAAATTGCGGAGAAAATTAAAGCGGACTTCTTTCTCTCCGTTCATGTGAATGCTTCAGAAGCAAATGAGCCACGAGGTTTTGAGACTTATTATTTAGATAATCACCAAGACTCTGCAATTAAGAAAGTTGAGAGGGTTGAAAATAAGAACCTTGAAGGTGAAGAGCTTATTGTGAATAAAATTTTGACGGATTTAGTAATCGACCGCACAGTGAAAAGCTCTAAGCCTCTTGCTCAGTCTATTCATTCACGCATTCAAAAGTTGGTTGGACGCAAGTACAAGCTTAAAGATCGTGGCGTAAAGCCGGGGCTCTTCTATGTACTCGCCCTCACAAAGAGACCGGCCATCCTCTTAGAGGTTGGCTTTCTTTCTAACAGCCGAGAACTTAAAAAGATTCTCGATGAAAAGTTTCAAAATCGTTATGCAAAAGCGGTGGCCCAAGGTCTTGATGACTATATCAAGAAGAACGCTAAAACTGAGCCCTCTCTACTTTAAAATACCTCTTCTCTTTTTATTAAGAGAGGAGCGAAGGTAAAGTTACCCTCACTCCTCACTTGAGAGAGAGTAGAGAGAAGCTCCAAGTCCCTGGAGCTCTTAAATTACCTTTTTAAATTAATAACAATTTACACCAGCTGAGGCGAACGCGATGGGGATCATCTGGTTACCATAAGCTTGAGTTGTGAAACCGAAGTATCCTGACGTTACTGCACCAGTCCCACAGTTACTTCCGTTGTTGAGTACGATACCTTGAATGGCAAAGTTACTCATACCTGCATTGTCTCCAATATAGGTGTACATCCCATCATTGTAGTTACAAAGCGAAACGACAATATTATAGGTGATTGAATTTCCATTATAAACCTTACTGACATACATGAGGTCTCCGTTATTAGACCTACCATAGTATGAGCCTTGGCTTGTTCCTGAAACACCGCCAGATTGAACATAAGCTGCTTGTGCAGCCAGGGTGTTTCCGTAGGTATTACCATTTTGTTGGTAATTAAAGGCCATGTCACTCATGCGACCCTGACTACAGCTGACCTGACTCTTGAGTGAGGACCAAACTGAGGCGTCATTAGTAGCTCCAGTATTATCAAAGACTGGACCTAGGTTGAGTGTGTTTGAGCTGCTTGATGAATCTTTGCTTTCATTACTGTCAGATCCACAAGAAGCAATTAATAAAGCTGTTAAAGACAGCACTCCTAGTTTTCGGCTTAGAGCCTTCCAATTTGTAGTTTTCATCTCTCTCTCCTCATTTATGAAAACGAATTAAACGTATGTGCCTAAGTAAGATGCAGAAAGCATGCCACTTTTGCGCAGAGGGCCGTTAGGTCGATTAAGGCAAGGGAGGGATGTGAAATCAAATTGTTAGGCTGTTTTTGCCTAAGGGGCTGGAAGTGGAGGAATGTAGGAAATTCAACTGCTGTCAAAAAAGTCGACAGAAAAGGACGGGGAAAGAGTGCATAGAATTGACAGTAATTTGACCCAGGGCCTTTAAGGTGATGGCACCTCAAGCCCGATTACGAGAGAGAATGAACGGAAAGTTTTTCTATAAAGTAAGGAAGAGGTTTAATCATTATAATGAAAAGAAACCTGACAGGAGAGATTGATTTGTCTACAGCTCACACCATTAAAAGTGTGATGGACCCCATTAAATCAAAGTGGCGTAAGCTTTGGAAGAATGAAGAAGCTAAGTTTAGGCTTTTCACGTCACTTAAGATGACGATGGTTCCCATTTTTTCTTTTAGTGTGATGGGTGGTTGTATGTGGATTCTCCTTAATATGAATCTTCTCTTCTTTAGGGCCAACGAGATTAGAGGTATTGATCGTTTTGAGGAGGTCTTCTTTGACTTTCTCAGCAGTACTCTTATCGACATTCTCCCTTATGCCGCTCTTCTTTTGATCTTTGTAAATGTCACGGCCATTTATATTAGTGATATTCTTTTGAGGCCTTTTAGAACCATTGGTCAATACTGTGAGTTAAGAAATAGGGGAGAGAACTCAAGTTATAACCCAGATTTCTTTACTGACTTAAAACTCTTGAGTCAATTTGGAGAGTTCTTCTTTAACTCTATAGAAACTGCTGAGGCCAATAAGTCGCTTCTTAAAATTGTGATCCCTAAGAAGTACACAAGGATTCATAAACCTGTTTTTGAGACGGCCTTCTTTGGACACTATCTGCTCTACCTTCTCGCAAGCTTACTTGCGGTGAGTATCGCTCTTTATACTTTTGCTAATGAAATTTATCAGAATATTATCAATCTCGCAGAAATGACATTACCGAGTGATCAAAAGATTAACCTCTTTCTCGGAGATCAGGTCGCGATAATGGATAGTATCCTTGTGATTGTTATCGTTGTGACCTTTTTCCTGTATCTTTATTTAGCAAGAAATCTCTATGATCTCGTGGCAAGACCTGCTTTTGGGGTGTTTTCCACAATGCGCAGTTTCTTAAAGGGGAATTATGGTCAACGGGTCCACTTGATTGGCTATCCCTTCCTCAGGGATCAAACGAGAAGTCTTAATAAATACCTCGATTGGGTAGAAAAGAATTTAGTTGAGAAATCTGAAACAAAAGGTTGATTTTTCTTTAAGGTAATGAAGAATAATAGTGTGTAAGCACAAATAACGTAAAAGGAACAAAACATGAAAAAAATGACCCCTATCATCGCTCTTATAACGGCACTCTTCGTGACCTCTTGTATGAACGAGCAAAAAGTAGCTGATCTTCTTAAAGAAAAGCCAGAAATCATCTTTGATGCAATCAAAGCAGAGCCTGCGAAGTTTATGGAGACAATCCAGGAAGTCGCTAATGCAGCGAAAGGTGAAATGGAGAAGAAGAGAGTTGAGGCCGAAAAGCAAGCTTTCGAAGAATCATTTAAAAACCCACTTGAACCAAAAATTCGTGATGATGAATCTTTTCGTGGTCCAAAAGATGCTCCTCTTGTTATCGTAGAGTACTCTGACTTTGAGTGTCCTTTCTGTAGTCGTGGATATAATACAGTTAACCAGCTTATGAAAAAATATGAGGGGAAAATTAAGTTTGTCTATAAGCATCTTCCTCTAAGCTTTCACCCTCAAGCAATGATCTCTGCTCAATACTTTGAGGCCATTCGTCTTCAAAGTGCTGATAAAGCCTTTGCTTTTCACGATGAGATTTTTGACAATCAAAAGCAGTTAAGACTTGGAAAGAAGTTTCTTGATAAAATTGCTAAAAAGGTTGGAGCAAATATGAGTAAACTTAAGAAGGATATTGACTCAGATAAGGTAAAGGATCGTATTAAAGAAGATATGGCCGAAGCCGCTAAGTTTGGTATTCAAGGGACTCCAGGGTTTGTATTCAATGGAATTCCTGTAAAGGGTGCTTATCCTGTATCTCACTTTGATACAATTATTGAAGAGCTTAAAAAGAGAAATCTTGTTAAACTCTAGAGAAAATTAAAAGATCTAAAGATATTTGATTACTCAAAATAAGAGGCCTCACAATAGTGAGGCCTTTTTTTATGGTAAAGTAAAAATATGTTCGAAGGCATGTATAACCACATTCAAAGAAAACCACTGAGAAGAGTTCATCTCTTGGAAGAAGCTGTAAGCTTAAAAGCTCTTCTTGAGGATTCAACAGTCCCTAATGAAGAGACATTAATAAATGCTTTCATCAATGACTTTAAATCACTGCTTAAAATTGAAAGTGCTTATGATTTAATTGAGGATCTTTTCTCAATTGAAAGGAATGTCGAACTTATTCGCGAGAAGTTTCCTGATTTCATTAACCATGATCTTGATGGTTTTTATCGTGATCTTGCACCTGTTATTCTTCAAAAGTTTTGGGAGCGCAAGAGAAACCCTCTTCAAGAAGAAACTGTTGATCAGCTCTTTTTGGAGTCTATTCACATCGCGATAGAAGAAGAAATTCAAATTTGGCAAGAAAAAATTCAATAAAAGCGCCAAGAGCCCCTTTCCATCGAGCTTTCGTAAAAAAAAATTGTCAATCAAAGTAAAATACGTCACCATTTTCTTAATCGAATAATTTAATAACTTTTTAGGAGTTGGAATGAACAGAAAAGAGTTGATCGAGGCAATCCTCAAGGACAAACAACTTAACCACCTAACAAAGAAAGATGCTGATCACTTTGTTGCTACACTTATTGACGTAGTAAAGAAAACTGTAAAGAAAGGTGATGACGTTTCTCTAATCGGTTTTGGAACTTTCTCTAAAACTCGTCGTGCTGCTCGTACAGGTGTTAACCCTGCGACAGGTGAGAAAATTAAAATTAAAGCCAAGACTCTACCTAAGTTTCGTCCAGGTAAAGCTTGGAAAGATATGATGTAATTCCTGACCTTTCAGGTTTTTATATACGAATGGTCCACTGAGTGGGCCATTTTTTTTGCCCAAAAAGGTGACTAAAGTGGTTCTCTTTGTCACCACTTTGACACCTTTTCCATAACTTGGAATTTTTTGCCGTGACGATCGGGTAGAAAATTCCTTCCTCTTCTGTCTTTGCTTGATACCACGGCCACAGCGTGTATAATTTTTGACAGAGGGTAGGTAAAAGAATCCTCTCGTCATTGCTAATAAACCAGGATGGTAGGGAAATGGCCGAAGAAAATGAGCAAATGGAAGTGCAACCACCGGCGAACAAAGTCGCGTCTGCAAAGAATCCACTATTAACAATTCTTGTAATCTTAAATACCGTAGTCTTAGGTGCTGTAGGTTACTTTCAGTATATGAGCCATCAAAAGCTCGCGAACACGCCCTCTATTAGAGATGTGGTTAAAGCTGAAATGAAGAAGTCTGCTGGCGGGGGCGATGAAGCTGCTCTTGAAGAAACTGGTCAGGCACAGGTTGAAGATGGAAAACTCTTTCCGCTAGATGGTTTTACGGCAAACCTCGCACAAGGTGATGGACCAAGAAGATTTCTTCGTCTCAATACTGTTTTAAAGTTCTCTGAAAGTTCTAATGAAGAAGAATTTAAGAGAAGAAAGGCCCAAATTAGGGACTCAATAATTACAACTTTGAATGGAAAGCGTCCTGAGGACCTTCTGACTGTTCAAGGAAAGAACTTCCTTAAGGAAGAAATAAAGGCTTCAATCAATTCATTCTTGGTTGATGGTCATGTGATTGACGTATTTTTAGTCAGTTTTCAAATTAATTAAGCCTACCCCTAGCGAGTAGGTGGCCGGTGAACAAGAGGTTCACTTAACTTTTTCCCAGGAGGGGGATTCGTATGGCCCAGGTACTAAGTCAAGATGAAGTTGATGCTCTCTTAAATGCCGTAAACGACGGTGAGTCTGAAGATATCCTTGGTGGAGGCGGTGGCGACTTTGATGCTGCTGATGACGTCGATGATAATATACAGACCTATGATCTCACCAATCAGGATAGGGTTATTCGTGGGCGAATGCCTATCCTTGAGATTATTTATGAGCGATTCATTCGCTCTTTTAGGGTTTCACTTTCAAACTCTCTGAGAAAAATCTCCACTATTTCCATGATTTCTACCGACCTTTTGAAGTTTGGTGAATTTGTGAACACGCTGCCAATTCCAAGCTGTATGTGCATCATGCGCTATAACGAGCTTCGTGGTCCAGCTCTTCTCGTTTTTGAATCAAAACTTGCTTACGCGATTATTGATTCCTACTTCGGTGGAACGGATCGTCCCTTCACAAAAATTGAGGGGAAGGAATTCACGATGATCGAGCTTTCTTTTATGAAAAAAGTTATGGATATGGCCATCTCTGACCTTGAAGAGGCTTGGGCTCCCGTTCACCGTATTGATGCTCAGTACTTAAGAACGGAGATTAACCCGCAATTTGTGGGTGTTGTTCCTCCTTCCGACGTTATTATTGCGACAACCCTTGAAGTTGAATTTGAATCAGCTTCAGGAACCATCATGATTGTTGTGCCTTACTCAACAATTGAGCCGATTAAGCAAAAACTAAGTTCAAGCTTTCAGACAGATAACGATATGGCCGATTCTATTTGGACCACGGCCATGAATGAGCACATTATGGATGCTCATACGGAAATGATTGTTAAGCTTGGTGAAGCTGACATGACAGTTGGTGATCTTATTACTCTTGAGAAGGGAGATATTATCCCTCTCAATCAAGAAGCTTCTGGAGAAGTGACTCTTGCTGTAGAGGGAGTCGAGAAAATGAAATGCCTTATTGGTGTTCATAAAGGGAATCGTGCGATTCAAGTCACCAAAGTATTAAATGAAGAAAAACGAAATTTTAAAATGCCTGAGGGAGAATAGAAATGGAAAACGAAATGAACAACAATGAAGGACCACTAGGAAACGTTGATCCCAAAGATATCCAAGAGATTTCTAGTATTGCTGATGAAGTAAAAGCTGGTGATGATGCCCTTAATAAGCTTAAGGTGCAGAATCTAGACTTTATTTTAGATATTCCCCTTAAGGTGACAGTTGAGCTTGGAAGAACAAGTGTTGTTATTAAGGACCTCCTTCAACTGGGACAGGGGTCGGTGCTTGAGTTAGACAAGCTCGCAGGTGAGCCACTAGAGATTCTTGTTAACGGTAAGCTCGTTGCAAAAGGCGAGGTTGTTGTTGTGAATGAAAAATTTGGTATTCGTCTGACTGATATTATTTCACCAGTTGAGCGTATTGAGACATTAAAATAAGTAGAAATCTTTAAACTTAGGAAGAGTTTATGAGAGCAATTGTAGCTATAGTAGCAACCCTTTTAACGACAAGTGTATTTGCGGCAAAGGCAAAGATCACTGATGTTAACTTTACGGATCTCGGTCGTGAAGGAAAGATCATTATCACTCTTGATAAAGAGACTAATGAGTTTCCCGTGGTAACGACAAAATCAAACTTTGTTCAAATCGCTCTTCCTGGCTCATTTGTATGGCCTAAAATTGAAAAGAAGTTCACCTACTCAAATGCTTTTGATTCCAAATTAATGGCTTATCAGTTTAATAAAGACCTTGTGAGAGTCCGTGCTTTCATTCCTGGAAATGTCGAGAAGCTTCAAGATCGTTTAAGCATGGTTCTTAAGGGTAAGAAGGTGATTGTAAGCTTTCCTAAGGAGAAGGCTAAGGTTGCCGTAAGCCCAGTAAAGCGAAAGCCAGCCGTTGAAAAAGCCAAAGAAGTCGCTGTCGAAAAGTACGACGAATCTTATTTAGACAAGCTTTTAAAAGAAAAAGAGCAGGCAATTGAAGTCAATAAGCCCAAAGAGAAATCACCTCAAATGGCCGCAAAAGACTCTAGTGTCACTGAGGATACGGTCAATATGGCACTGGCTGCCAATAAGAAAGATGATGGGGGCTTTAATTTAATGACTTACATCGGTAAGTTCGTTGGGTTTTTGGCCTTGGTTTTGCTTCTCTTTTACGGTGTAGTTAGCCTTCTTAAAAAAGGCGCTCTTAAGAAAGGCAAACTTGGTTTTCTTAATAGTACAAAAGTTGTTGAGGTTCTTAACACGACTTATATCGGTCCCAAGAGAAGTCTTCTGATGATCAGGGCCCACAAACAAGTCTTCTTAGTTGGGAGCAGCGAAAAAGGTCTTCATATGATCAGCGAGCTGAGTGATGTGAATGGCCTCTTCAAGGAAGGAGAAAAGCAAATTAGTGGTTCAAACTTCGATTCAACCTTAGGAACGGCAGCTGGACAGAATAAAGAGTTCAAGCTTAAGGAGTTCCTCAGTGAGGGGACAGAGCAAGAAGAAGCAGAATCATCAATCGCTCTTCAGGCCATCGAAAAGGAAATGAAGGCCGCTAAGAATAGTCACAAGGCTAAGTTTTCAGATCAAATTAAAAATAAGATCAAAGATCTTAAACCACTGCAGTAACTGGGAAGAAAGAGTGAAGGGAATCATCGCCACATTATTGTTACTTTCTGCTACCGCAGTGAGCGCCCAACAAGGAAATGTTGGGCTTCCTGGTTTAAGTGTTAACTTTGGTCAGGGGACTGATCTCGTTGATACCATGCAGGTCTTAATCCTCTTTACCGTTTTGACAATGGCGCCAGCTATATTGATTCTCTGTACATGCTTTACGAGAATTATTGTTGTCCTCTCTTTTATGAGGCAGGCCATCGGGACGCAGAACCTGCCTCCGAATCAGCTTCTCGTGGGGTTTGCTCTGTTTCTTTCGATTTTTGTAATGAAGCCCACTGGGACGGCGATTTATAATCAAGGGATTCAACCCTATGTGAAAAAACAAATCACAACTGAGCAAGCTCTTGGCGTGATGGAGATTCACCTCAGAGACTTTATGTCTAAGCAGGTGAGAAAGGCTGATATCGGACTCTTCTATGACATTACTGGGGATAAAGCCCCTGCTACTGTTAACGATGTTCCTATTCATTATTTGATTCCGGCCTTTATTATTAGTGAGCTTAAGACTGCCTTTCAAATTGGCTTTCTCCTTTACATCCCATTTCTCATCCTGGATATGGTTGTGGCCTCAGTTTTAATGGCGATGGGGATGATGATGCTCCCTCCAGTTGTTGTTTCTCTTCCTTTTAAATTATTACTCTTTGTTCTTGTTGATGGCTGGCAGCTTGTTACAGGTTCAATTTTAAGATCGTTTCACTAAGGGTTAGCTAGATGGGTTATGAAATTTTCTCAGAAATTACGAATCAGGCCATTAAAGTAACTCTTTATGTCGCCTCTCCGATGCTCCTTGGCGCATTGGTCATGGGTATTTTGGTTTCCCTCTTTCAGGCGGTCACTCAGATTAATGAGCAAACTCTTTCTTTTATTCCCAAGATCCTTGTGATTGTAGGGGCTATGGTTATCTTTGCACCATGGATGTCGGAGATGCTCACGACTTTTACCAAAGAACTTATTATTCAGATTCCAGAAATCGTAAACCAAAACTAAGAGGAGATTGATTGATTAATGTAGCCGTTTCAGACATTCAAGCTTTGACCTGTTTTTGGCTTGTCTTTACAAGATGGCTCTTTATCGTCATTCAACTGCCTATCTTTGATAATGTTAGTATTCCTAATCTCGTCAAAGTTCTCTTTAGCTTGATTCTTAGCTACGCCTTTTTCCCAATGGTTAAAGGTGAGGTTTACAAGGATATGGTTTACCTTGGTGTGGATAATTTCTGGGCATTAACAATATTCTATGCCTCAGTAAGTCTTCTCATTGGCTATTTAGTGAAGTGTCTAATGGGACTTTTTACGGCCTCTGGGTCTATTATCACTCAGCAGATCGGCTTTGGAGCAGTAGCATACTTTGATCCTCAAAGTGCCAGTCGAATTGGTCCTTTTGAGCAGGTTTTAAAATGGACCATGATTGTCATTATCTTAAGCTCAGGTGCTTTACTTCCTATGTTTAAGGGGATTTTTAATAGCTTCTTTAGTATCCATGCCTATGATCTTGGAAAGATGGCATCAAGCCCCGAGTATTTCTTGGGAGTGTTCAAGGGAATCTTTCTCTCAGCCCTTCTTTTAGCGAGCCCTCTCATCTTTACAAATATGTTTATTATGACTGTTCTTGGGATTATTGCCAGAACAGTTCCGCAAATGAATGTCATTATGGTGAGTTTTGTTGTGAATATAGGACTAGGTCTACTTGTGTTTGCTTCAAGCTCAGGTGAGTTTTTTAGAGTAGCTTTTCAAATTTATACGGACAAGCTTGGGGAATGGTTTCAATTCCTCGTTTAGTAAGGATAACTAGTGGCTGAAGAATTCGATTCAGATCAGGAAAAAACGGAAGAGCCGAGTCAGCATAGGATTGACCAATTCCGTAAACGTGGTGAGGTCGCGAGTTCTCGTGAACTTACTTCGGTATTGGTGCTTTCTGCATCGATCCTGACGCTTATGCTATCAATCGTTTATATCTTTGAAACTCTCAGTAGCTTTGTTGAGTGGCTTTATACACTTGATGTCGCCTTTGCTTATTCAGAAAAAAGTATCAAAACAATACTTCTTAAAACAATGACGACAGCAGGCAAGTGTGTTGCTCCTGTTCTTTTAACAGCTTTTAGCGTAGGAATTATCGCGAATGTCGCTCAAATTGGCTTTCTCTTTAGTACGGAAGTTCTAGAGTTTAAACCAGATCGCATCAACCCTATTAATGGAATTAAGAAGCTCTTTTCTATCAAAAGTCTGGTCGAGGCGATTAAAGCAGTCTTTAAATTTATCTTTATTCTTTCTGTGGTCTATTACATCATGAAAGATGACCTTCATACTTTTCAAGGCTATTTTCACGTTTCTTTTGTGGAGGGCTTCTTTCATGCGAGATGGTTCTTCGCCAAAATCGCCTTCTCTATTATTGGAGCTTTCCTTGTTATTGCCGTGGCTGATTTTGCTTATCAGAAAATTAGCTATCAGAACAAGCTGAAGATGACCAAAGAAGAGGCGAAGAAAGAGCACAAAGAACAAGACGGTAACCCAGAAATTAAACAGCGTATTCGTGCTGTCCAAAGGGAAATGGCCACAAAGAGAATGATGGCCGATATCCCAACGGCTGATGTTGTTGTGACCAATCCAACTCACTTTGCCGTTGTTCTTAAATATGACTCAATGGAAATGATCAGCCCTCAGGTTATAGGTAAGGGTGCTGATAATCTTGCACTTAAGATTAGAGAAATTGCGAAGCAACATAATGTACCTGTAGTTGAAAATGTTCCTCTTGCCCGAGCTCTTTATAAGACAGCGAAGGTAGGGGATAGTGTACCGCGCACCCTTTATAAGGCCGTGGCAGAAGTTTTAGCATTTGTTTATAAGCTTAAGAGAAAACAAAAAGCCTTAGAATAGGCTAAGAGATAAGGATAAGAGACCATGGATGGGTTCTTCAAGAAATTCAGCTTCTTCAGTGATAATTCGGATCTCACCGTCGCTGTAGGACTTCTTCTCATTTTAGCGGTTATGATCGTCCCGATCCCGCCAATGCTTCTTGACCTTCTTCTCGCTCTAACTCTCAGTATCAGTATTATGATTCTTTTGGTTTCTGTTTATAGTAAGAAGCCATTAGATTTCTCAACTTTTCCTTCAGTTCTTCTCGTTACAACTCTCTTTAGGTTGAGTTTGAACGTGGCCTCAACGAGAAATATTCTTCTGCGTGGTGGTGGAGAAGGGACACAGGCCGCTGGTGAAATTATTCGCTCCTTTGGTGAGTTCGTCGTTGAAGGCAATTACGTTGTCGGTATTATCGTCTTTATCATTCTTGTGATTATCAACTTTATGGTTATCACCAAGGGTGCTGGTCGTGTTGCTGAGGTCGCAGCCCGATTTACGTTAGATGCGATGCCAGGTAAGCAAATGGCGATTGATGCTGACCTTAACGCCGGTCTTATTGATGACTCAGAGGCGAAGCGGCGAAGACGTGAAGTCGCTGAAGAAGCCGACTTCTACGGTTCTATGGATGGTGCGAGTAAGTTTGTTCGCGGTGATGCGATTGCAGGTATTTTAATTACTGCGGTTAACATTATCGGTGGAATTATTGTTGGCGTTGCTCAAAACGGTATGGGCGTAGACGAAGCGACGAGAGTCTTCACTCTCTTAACAATTGGGGATGGTCTCGTCTCTCAAATTCCAGCCCTCATCATTTCGACTGCCGCTGGTGTTATCGCCACAAGAAATACAAGTGATGATAATCTTGGCTCTCAAATTGGCAAACAATTTAAAGTTCACCCCAAGGCTATTTATATGGCGGCTGGCACACTCCTTGTCTTTGCTGCTATACCAGGTCTGCCCAAGCTTCCTTTTATTTCAATGGGGCTCATATTAGTGGCTACTGCTTACAAAATTGAGCAGTGGGATGCTAAGGAAAAAGAAGATGCCAAGCGCGCTCAAAATGAAGAGGTTAGTGAGAAGCCTGAGAACCTTGAGGATCTCCTCAGTCTTGAACTTGTTGAGCTTGAGGTTGGTTATGGTCTTGTGAATCTGGTGGACTCTGAGCAAAATGGTGATCTTCTTGAGAGGATCACTCATATCCGTAAGCAATTTGCGATTGACTGGGGTGTAATCATTCCTAGTGTACGAATCAAAGATAATCTTGAGCTTAAGCCTGGTGGCTATAACGTTAAAATTAAAGGTGTTAAGGTTGCAGAAGGCGATCTTATGACTGACCACTACCTTGCAATGGACCCAGGTGGGATTATTGAACCAGTGGACGGAATTGAGACGACTGAGCCTGTTTTCGGACTTCCAGCTGTGTGGATTGGTGAGGATCAAAAAGAGGATGCTCAGTACAATGGTTATACTGTAGTGGATCTCTCGACTGTTATGGCGACTCACTTGACTGAAATACTCAAATCTAACGTTCACGAGCTCTTCGGTCGTCAGGAATTAGTGGGTCTTTTAGAGACGTTTAAAGAACATTATCCGAAGATTGTATCAGACTTAATTCCCGACATTTTAACTATGGGACAAGTCCTGAAAGTTTTACAGAATTTGCTTAGAGAGGGCGTGTCAATTCGCGATCTTCGTACAGTTCTGGAGACACTGGCCGAGTATGGTGCTACAATAAAGGACACGGACTCTCTTACAGAAATGGTAAGGCAGTCCCTGTATAGAACGATCACTCAGTCGATCAGTGGAGACCAGGGAGATATCCCACTCTTTACTTTAGATAGGGGAATTGAGGAGTCGATTGCTCAAAATATTATTCAAACAGAACAAGGTCAGCAGGTCTCTTTAGACCCTAAAGTGACACAGACAATCCTTGCGAGTTTGAATGAGAAGATTGAGGAGGCAACTAATATGGGAGAGAAGATGGTCGTGCTCTGCTCTCCAGTTATTCGCGGTCACTTTAAGCGATTAACAGAAAAATTTATTCCAAACTTAGTCGTTGTTAGCCACAACGAATTAAGTCCAGAAGCTAACATTAGATCACTAGGGACGGTGAGGTTGTAGTATGTATGTGAGAAAATTTGAAGCCGATTCATTGGACGAAGCGCTCAAATCAATTAAAAGAGAATTAGGCCCAGACGCCATCATTCTCAAAACAGTGACAAATAAAGGGCTAAAAGGCGCCTTCAAAAAGAATAGAGTCGAAATTACGGCTGCTATTTCCGAGAAGAACTATACTCGTAAGTCTCGTGTCGATCGGTCTCTTGATGATGACTCTAGAGAAAAATTCTACGAGGGAAATTCCAATTATATTAGTCAGATGATTGATGGGCATATTGATAACCGCTCTTCGCAAGGCCATAATACTGAGCCAACGCAAGGACAAGGATATGCCAATATGGGCCTTAATAAGCAGGTGCAATCTGTAAAAGAATTTGGTGGCAAGGTCAGAAATAGTCTCGATGATTTTCTCTCTGGTGGAGCTTCTGATCAGGCCCTAGGACACCGTCCCTCTCAAGTTGAGATTCCTAGTCGCCAAGAAATGAAACCTGCACAGCATGAGCCAGTATCAAGAGTACATCAAGAGGAAGAAGAGTTTCACTTCGAAGAAATTGCTGAACCTAAAATTGAAAAGAACTCTGAACGCTCTCACGAGAATACTAGAGTGATTGAAGATCAAAGAAAGAAAATTGATGAGCTTGAAAAGCGTCTCTACGAACTCACGAAGAATGTGGAAAGACTTGATAAGCGTGAGCCTCATGGGTTATTTCAATTGAGAACGACGCTCAGAAGCCTCTCAATCGCAGAAACTACGGTTAATGAAATCATTAAAAAAGCTAGCTTTGAACTCAATGAATCAGAACTTCAAGATATTGATGTGGTCTTTGAATTTGCCCTAAGGGAAATGCTAGAGCGCATTCCCACGGCAATGCCTCAGTTTTCAAACTTAGAGGGGAGTGAGACACCTTTTCTGACGGTCCTTGTCTCTGATAGCAGTTGTGGGCAAACCTCAATGCTCTATAAACTTGGTGCTCTCAAAAAGGACAGTGTTCTCATTCAGTATCAGCCAGGAAAGGATAAGTCCTTCACGGAAAATATGTTTGACCTCCAAGTGCAGAAAGTGACCACAATTCCGGAGGTCGTTTCTGCTATTAGAAAGTCAGTAGAAGCGGGTCAAAGTGTGATTGTTGACTATCGCAATAACCAAACTGAATTGAATGACACAAAGAAGTTCATCGATGGTGTAAGACGATCATTTGGCAACGTGGAAGTTATGGTCTGCCTTTCGGCAATTCATTCTGAAATCTATAATAGAAGAGTGGTTTCGACCTATCAGAACCTTTCTGACGGTCTCATTATTACGAATATTGATTTATGTTTAAACTATGGCGCTCTCTTTAATATCTGTGAAGAATTTCCAAACCTTCCCCTTAAGTTCTTTGGAACTGGTGAAGTGATTCCAGAGGATATTGAGTCAGCGACAGGTGAAAGAATTTTAGCTGGAATGTTTAATTTAAACTAAGTTTTTAACTTAACCAGAATCTCTAGGATGGAGATTTTAGGAGAAGGCATGTCAAGGAAGACACCCCGGGAGTGGTTACTTTCCCACAATTCGAATTTTGAAGGGACTCTCGCCCTTCGCACACCCAAGAGAAGAACAAAAACAATCGCTGTCGCAAGTGGAAAGGGCGGAGTTGGAAAGACCTCTGTTGCTATTAAACTTGCAAAAACCCTTGTTGCTAGAGGGGAGCGGGTTTTACTTATCGATTGCGACTATAACCTTGCCAACACTGCAGTGAAGCTGGGATTCCCTGTCGCCGATAAGTTCTGGGATCTCCTACAAAGCAAGATATCTTTTGATGAAGCTCTCGATAAAGATGGCGATTTTCATCTCTTAAGTGCCTGTAATGGAAATTTTGATCTCTTCGATTCAAACTGTGCGATAGAGAGACTTGTTATTGATGTCATTACTGCTCATGGTGCTGAGTACGATAGTGTTGTCCTCGATTGCCCTGCTGGACTCACAAAAGAGGTTTGTGCTTTAACAAATTTCTGTGATCATCGCTTTGTCATCATTACTCCTGATAAATCATCCATCACTGACAGCTACTCCTTAATTAAGGTTCTTAGTCATAAGTTTGGAGTGCGTGACCACCATCTCATTTTTAATAAAGTGTCTGGTGATAAACAAACTGAACGTTTAACTAAAACCTTCTTAGAAACTGCCGAAAGGTATCTTGATTGCCGCTTAGAAGTATTGGGCGCAATACCTTTTTATAATCAAAATATCGATCAATTTGATCGGGAACTGTTCAAAGTTGCCGATTCGAAAATAAATAACGCATTTAATAATGTCCTTAATAAATTTACCGAGAAAGACATTGGTACGGGCGACGAGTTTGGTTTTCTCCTCAATGGGATCCAAGGTTTTAGTCAAGAACATGAAGTTCAATCAATTTAACAGACAAGGAGTATGTCGATGTCTTCTCTCTCTAAGAAACTTAAAAATCTTAAAGATTACAAAACTGATATTGATCCCAAGACGAAAGACGAAATTATTATTGAGTATGCACCCCTTGTTAAGTTTATTGCCCAAAAGATCGCGGCAAGACTTCCTTCTAATATTGAACTAGATGATCTCATTTCATGTGGCGTTATTGGCCTTATGGATGCGATTGATAAATATGACCCTACGAGAGATAACAAATTTAAGACATACGCAGAATTCAGAGTAAGAGGGGCTATCCTCGATGAGCTTCGTGCTCAAGACTGGGTTCCACGCTCTGTAAGAGAAAAGGCAAAACTCGTTGAGAGGACTTATGCCAAGCTTGAATCTGATCTGGGTCGTCCAGCGACAGATGAGGAAATGTGTAAAGCTCTTGAGTGCACTCAAGAGGAATTCCATGATCTTCTTAACAAATCAAAGTCTGTTTCTCTTCTTAATATTGATGATTCAGCCTCTTTTAATAGGGGTGATAAGAAGCTTATGGCCGGTCTTATGGAAGACAGCCGCTCTGCGAACCCATTCACTGCAGTAAGCTATAAGAATGTTAGAGATAAAATTAAAGAGGGGATTAAGTCACTTCCAGAGAAGCAAAGACTTGTGCTTTCCCTTTATTACTATGAAGACCTTAACCTTAAAGAGATTGGCTCAGTTCTCGATGTTACTGAGTCTAGGGTTTCTCAGCTTCATACACAGGCAATTATTAAACTTAAAACTAAGCTTAGAACGGCTTTTGAGGCACCTGAAGACCTCGCAAGCTAAATAAACTAAAGGATTTTTGGTGGGAGATTCTCTGTTTAGGACGAACATAGAACAAGGGCTTAGTACTCTTGAGGACCTCTATAGTTTAGGAGATGCCTCCCTCTATCCTTTAATTGAAAGACTTCACTATCATTTCCACGAAATTGAAAATAATAGAAATCAGCCTTCTTTAGATAAGAAGGATTTTCGTCATCTCACTCGTCTCTTTGAAAATGAGCTTAAGAATCAGGTGAAGGATTTCTTTCGAAATGCAGGAGCTGGCTGTCAGGTTAACCTGATTAATGGCTTAGATGATGCGAGCCTCGATCAATTAGATGATATCGTCGAAACCTTTCCCTTACTCTGTGAGGCGACGAAGCTCTTTCAATTTCAAAAGACGATTAAAATTTGGCTTTATAATGATTGTTTTTCTGTAACAGGAGAAATTCCTCATGACCTTAACTTTGAGGAGTTGAGAGAAGAGTCCTATAAATTGACACGAAAATTCTTTAAAAAGAATATGCTCTTCACCTTTAAAGTCTTTGAGACAAATGAGGAGGGGAGCTTTTCAATAAAGTTTACTTGTCACCTCAAGAACAGTGAGAACGCAGGCGTGCTGGTGCCCCTTGATAATAAAAAGACACTGAAATTGTCAGGTACAATGGAGAGCTTTCTCATCCCCAATGAATCATTTTCACAGCTTGGAAATCACCAAGTTTTTTACCTCAATAAAGACCTTGTGGCATGCGAGTCAACGGCCGAGCAAAAAAGTTCATTACTCACAGAAAAGGATTGGATTGTTTTCCATTTTCCCTTTCTCTTTCGTCCCTTATCCTTAATAATAAAGAGGGCTTCAGCTGATGAAATTACGTATTCATCAGAGGGAACGAAAGTTTTGAATTTTGATCTTTTCTCGCTAATTCAAAGCTAAATTATTTTCCAAAAATCCAGGAAGGAGATTTGTTATCATGTTGGTGAAAGCAAGC